>NZ_JAXUDQ010000028.1:23778-319715 GCF_034555295.1 Pseudomonas sp. N-137 | reverse complement strand
CCCCATGTGAGAGTAGGTCATCGTCAAGATTAAATTCCGAAACCCCTATCTGCTGACGCAGGTAGGGGTTTTGTTTTGCCCGCAGGAAAGACCATTTGTGTTTCTATGCAACGGTCTTGCGCATCGCTATCATGCGGGCCTCATTATCAGGTGCAGTTTGCATGCTCACGTTGCTTAAACTTCTGAAAGATGGCCGCTTCCACTCGGGTCAGGCGCTGGGTACTGCGCTGGGTATCAGTCGTAGTGCTGTATGGAAGCAGTTGCAGCACCTGGAGGCGGAGTTAGGGCTATCTGTTCATAAGGTTCGAGGTAGAGGTTATCAGCTGGCTAAGCCGCTGCTGCTTTTGGACTCGGCTGAGATTAGCGCCAAAGAGTCCTGTGAGTGGCCCATCCATATATTTGACTCCATTGATTCGACCAACGCTGAAGCGCTTCGCGCCATAGAGCGTGGAATGGGCGCGCCATTTATGATTTTGGCCGAGCGACAGACAGCCGGTCGTGGTCGTCGTGGTCGCAAGTGGGTGAGTCCGTTTGCCGACAATCTTTACCACAGTCTGGTGCTGCGAATTGATGGTGGCATGCGCCAAATTGAGGGGCTCAGCCTGGTTGTGGGGCTTGCGGTTATGCATGCCTTGCATGATATGGGGATCGCGGGGGCTGGGCTGAAGTGGCCTAACGATGTCCTGGTAGGTGATAAGAAAATCGCGGGCATCTTGCTTGAATTGGTGGGGGATCCAGCAGACGTTTGCCACGTTGTCCTCGGCGTAGGGATTAATGTGAATATGCGGTCGACCGATGAGGTCGATCAGCAATGGACGTCCATGTGCCTTGAGGCGGGCAGGGATTTTGATCGAAACGAGCTGGTCGGACGGTTGGCCGCGAAGTTTCAGCATTACCTCAGGCTCCACCAGGTGTCGGGTTTCTCTGCGATCCAAGAAGAATGGGAGCGATACCATCTGTGGCAGGGGCGGAATGTTTCCCTGATTGCCGGTATCAACCAGGTTGACGGGGTTGTGATGGGCATTGATCGTCAGGGCGCGCTGCGTTTGAAGGTAGATGGTGTGGAAAAAATCTTTAGCGGTGGTGAGCTCAGTTTGAGGTTGCGTGATGATTCTTGAGCTCGATTGCGGCAATAGCTTTATCAAGTGGCGTGTCCTTGACTTCGATGGCGTAACACCGGTCGAAGGAGGGGTGGTTGGTACCGATAGTGCCCTGCTGGCAAGCTTGAGTGACACCGATAAATTTCAGCTCAAGAAATGCCGTCTCGTTAGCGTGAGGACTCCGCAAGAGACGGATTCGCTGGTTGCTCTGCTAATTGATGTTTTTGGAGTGTCTGTCTCACGCGCTGTGCCTGTTCGGGAGTTGGCCGGTGTTAAGAACGGTTACAACGATTACGAGCGGCTAGGGCTCGATCGATGGTTGGCTTTGCTTGGGGGCTTCCATCTTGCTTCGGGAGCCTGCCTGGTGCTCGATTTCGGTACGGCCGTTACAGCGGATTTCGTGGCTGCGGATGGTGAGCATTTAGGGGGGTTCATTTGTCCTGGTATGCCTTTGATGCGTAATCAGTTGCGCACTCATACCCGACGGATTCGCTATGACGATACGGCTGCCGAGCGGGCTCACGAGAGCCTCGCCCCTGGTCGCGAGACTGTAGAGGCGGTGGAGCGCGGTTGCATGCTCATGCTCAGAGGATTTGTCCTGACTCAGCTTGAACTGGCTAAAGAATATTGGGGGGAAGACTTCGTAGTATTTCTCACGGGGGGAGATGCCAATTTGGTATCCGGTGTTGTGCCTGATGCCAAGGTAGTGCCTGATCTGGTTTTTGTTGGTTTGGCGATGGCCTGTCCTTTGTCTTGAGGTTCCTATGCGGTGGCTTTTTCTGCTGTTGGTGGTTTTGAATGTCTTTTATTACGTCTGGCATCAACAGGAGGCTCCGCTTCGGGCAAAAGATGTGACTCCGTTGAGTTTGTACCGGGGCTCGCAGCAGGATATTCATCTCTTGAGCGAAACGGCAGATGCGCTTGTAAGGCGGGATTCAGGCAAGTCTGCTGGCCGAGGCGCATGTGTTTATCTTGGTGGCTTCACCCGGATTGAAATGGCGCGCCAGCTGGAGCAGTGGCTCGCGGCATCCGGGATCGCGGCTCGCTCCATTGTGCAGGGCTCACCGAATCTGCCTGAGGGAGAAGGATTTTGGGTTCTGATTTCGCCAGATAGCGCGATGAAGGTGAATGAAACGCTGCTTCAAAACCTTTCTAAAGAATTCAATGAGTTAAAACATAAAATAATGCCCTGTGAGGGGGTTGCACCCGCAGGGTAGTTTGCATAGAATGGCGCCCGCTTCGCAGCGAAGGCCTTTAATGGCTAGCGCCACGAAGCGGCGTCAACGCAGCTAACCTCAGGTTTTTTATGAGAAAATGCTTGACAGAAGGCTGGCATGATATAGAATGCCGGCTCGCTTAGGAGGGGTTCCCGAGCGGCCAAAGGGATCAGACTGTAAATCTGACGTCTACGACTTCGAAGGTTCGAATCCTTCCCCCTCCACCAGTTTTAGCGTGAGCTGCAAGCTCCGCGGGTATAGTTTAGTGGTAGAACCTCAGCCTTCCAAGCTGATGATGCGGGTTCGATTCCCGCTACCCGCTCCAAGTTTGCAGGTTGTGCATAGTGTTTCGCTCTTGTAGCTCAGTTGGTAGAGCACACCCTTGGTAAGGGTGAGGTCAGCGGTTCAAATCCGCTCAAGAGCTCCATATAACAAGGCAGATATGAAAATATCTGCCTTTGTTTTAATGGTTTGTGTGACTTGCTAAATTCTTCTCCTAGGGGTGATTTCGATGGCTAAGGAAAAGTTCGAACGTAATAAGCCGCACGTCAACGTTGGCACCATTGGTCACGTCGACCACGGTAAAACCACGCTGACCGCTGCTCTGACCCGTGTCTGCTCCGAAGTTTTCGGTTCGGCCAAGGTTGACTTCGACAAGATCGACAGCGCCCCGGAAGAGAAAGCTCGCGGTATCACCATCAACACCGCTCACGTTGAATACGATTCGGCCGTGCGTCACTACGCACACGTTGACTGCCCAGGTCACGCCGACTACGTAAAAAACATGATCACTGGTGCTGCCCAGATGGACGGCGCGATCCTGGTTTGCTCGGCCGCTGATGGTCCGATGCCACAAACCCGTGAGCACATCCTGCTGTCCCGTCAGGTAGGCGTTCCGTACATCGTTGTCTTCCTGAACAAGGCTGACATGGTTGACGACGCTGAGCTGCTGGAACTGGTTGAGATGGAAGTGCGCGATCTGCTGAGCACTTACGACTTCCCAGGTGATGACACTCCAATCATCATCGGTTCGGCTCTGATGGCTCTGAACGGCCAAGACGACAACGAAATGGGCACCACCGCTGTCAAGAAGCTGGTGGAAACTCTGGACAGCTACATCCCAGAGCCAGAGCGTGCTATCGACAAGCCGTTCCTGATGCCAATCGAAGACGTATTCTCGATCTCCGGTCGCGGTACTGTTGTGACTGGTCGTGTTGAGCGTGGCATCGTCCGCATCCAGGAAGAAGTTGAGATCGTCGGTCTGCGCGATACTCAGAAAACTACCTGCACCGGCGTTGAAATGTTCCGCAAGCTGCTCGACGAAGGTCGTGCTGGCGAGAACTGCGGCGTACTGCTGCGCGGCACCAAGCGTGACGACGTTGAGCGTGGCCAGGTTCTGGTCAAGCCAGGCACCGTCAAGCCGCACACCAAGTTCACTGCAGAAGTTTACGTTCTGAGCAAGGAAGAAGGCGGCCGTCATACTCCGTTCTTCAAAGGCTACCGTCCACAGTTCTACTTCCGTACAACTGACGTGACCGGTAACTGCGAGCTGCCAGAAGGCGTTGAAATGGTAATGCCAGGTGACAACATCCAGATGACTGTCACTCTGATCAAGACCATCGCGATGGAAGACGGTCTGCGTTTCGCTATCCGTGAAGGCGGTCGTACCGTCGGCGCTGGTGTCGTAGCCAAAGTCATCGAGTAAACAGTTGTAATGTCTTTTTCGGGCCGGCATAATGGTCGGCCTGATTTTGTTTTAGGTCAGTAGCTCAATTGGCAGAGCGACGGTCTCCAAAACCGTAGGTTGGGGGTTCGATTCCCTCCTGACCTGCCAGATTCACTTGGTGTGTCTGGCTTTCTTTTCACAGGATCTTCATAGATGACTCCTAAAGCTGAAGCTCAAGGCTCTCGCTTCGATCTGCTCAAGTGGCTAGTGGTAGTCGCTTTGGTGGTTGTTGGCGTTGTTGGCAATCAGTATTACTCTGCTTCGCCGATCCTGTACCGTGTGCTTGCATTGCTTGCCATTGCCGCTGTTGCTGCCTTTGTGGGGCTGCAAACGGCTAAGGGCAAGTCTTTCTTTGTACTCGCTAAGGAAGCTCGCACCGAGATTCGTAAAGTCGTATGGCCGACTCGCCAAGAAACCACGCAGACCACGTTGATCGTTGTGGCTGTTGTTCTGGTAATGGCGTTGCTGTTGTGGGGGCTCGATTCCCTGCTCGGCTGGCTTGTTTCCTTGATTGTTGGCTAAGGGTGTCCCGTGGCTAAGCGTTGGTACGTTGTGCATGCTTACTCGGGTTACGAGAAGCATGTCATGCGCTCGCTGGTAGAGCGCGTAAAGCTGGCTGGCATGGAAGATGGCTTTGGCGAGATTCTGGTCCCCACTGAAGAAGTGGTTGAGATGCGTAATGGCCAGAAGCGCAAAAGTGAACGCAAGTTCTTTCCAGGCTACGTGCTGGTACAGATGGATATGAACGAAGGGACTTGGCACTTGGTCAAGGATACCCCTCGGGTGATGGGCTTCATCGGCGGTACCGCTGACAAGCCTGCACCGATTACAGATAAAGAGGCAGAAGCGATTCTGCGTCGCGTCGCTGATGGTAGCGATAAGCCGAAGCCAAAAACACTGTTTGAGCCAGGTGAAGTTGTTCGGGTCACTGACGGCCCATTCGCTGACTTTAATGGCACGGTTGAAGAAGTTAACTACGAAAAGAGCCGGATCCAAGTGGCAGTGCTCATTTTCGGTCGCTCTACTCCGGTAGAGCTAGAGTTCAGTCAGGTCGAAAAGGTCTGATTGAACAGGCATCCCAACCCCGCAGCCCTAGGCTGTGGGGTTTTGTCGTCACTGGGATAAACGCGCAAGTAACCGGGGAGCCTTTCGAGGCGCTAGAACCCGTAATTGGAGTGCCTCATGGCCAAGAAAATTACCGCTTACATCAAGCTGCAAGTGAAGGCCGCTCAGGCTAACCCAAGCCCACCTGTTGGTCCTGCCCTGGGTCAGCACGGCGTGAACATCATGGAATTCTGCAAGGCCTTCAACGCCCGTACTCAGGGTCTTGAGCCAGGTCTGCCAACTCCAGTGATCATCACTGTCTACAGCGACCGTAGCTTCACCTTCGAAACTAAAAGCACCCCTGCTTCGGTTCTGCTGAAGAAGGCTGCAGGTTTGACCAGCGGTTCCGCTCGTCCAAACACCGTTAAGGTTGGCACCGTTACCCGTGCCCAGCTGGAAGAAATCGCGAAAACCAAAAACGCGGATCTGACTGCAGCTGATATGGATGCAGCCGTGCGTACTATCGCCGGTTCTGCTCGTAGCATGGGCCTTAACGTGGAGGGTGTGTAATGGCTAAGCTGACCAAGCGTCAAAAGGCTATCGCCGGCAAAATCGAAGCAGGCAAGGCCTACAACTTTGTAGACGCCGCCGCTCTGCTGGCCGAGCTGTCGACTGTCAAGTTCAGCGAGTCGTTCGACGTTGCTGTAAACCTGGGTGTTGACCCGCGTAAATCCGACCAGGTCGTTCGTAGCGCTACCGTGCTGCCACACGGCACTGGCAAGACCGTTCGTGTAGCTGTTTTCACCCAGGGCCCAGCAGCTGAAGCTGCTCTGGCTGCTGGTGCTGACCGCGTAGGCATGGACGATCTGGCTGCTGAAATGAAAGGCGGCGACCTGAACTATGACGTAGTTATCGCATCCCCGGATGCCATGCGTGTTGTGGGTCAGTTGGGTCAGATCCTCGGTCCACGTGGTCTGATGCCTAACCCTAAAGTCGGCACCGTAACGCCAGACGTAGCTACCGCGGTTAAAAACGCCAAGGCTGGTCAGGTTCGTTATCGCACCGACAAGAACGGCATCATTCACACCTCCGTTGGCAAGATTGGCTTCGACGCCGTCAAGCTGAAGGAAAACGTAGAAGCCCTGATCGCTGATCTGAAGCGTATCAAGCCAGCTTCTTCGAAAGGCATCTACGTCAAGCGCGTTACCCTGAGCACCACTATGGGCCCAGGTCTGGTCATCGATCAGAGCTCGCTCGACGCGTAAGACTCAGATTGGCGCAAGCGATTGCGCCAATCGAAAAATTGGGGTCCCTGCCTGGCGGGGGCTGTCCAAGACCGTAGGCGACGCAAGTCTTAAACCACAAGCCTACGCAGATGGTGCTCCCGGTTCCTTACCGAATCAGACACCAAAACGACATTCGGTTTCGACCGAATGAAACGGTAACAAGCAGGAGTTAAACCCGTGGCAATTAATCTCGAAGACAAGAAGGCCATCGTCGCTGAAGTCAACGAGGCTGCCAAAGTCGCTCTGTCCGCTGTCGTGGCTGATGCCCGTGGCGTAACAGTAGGCGCAATGACCGGACTCCGTAAAGAGGCCCGTGAAGCTGGTGTTTACGTACGTGTCGTACGTAACACCCTGCTCAAGCGCGCAGTTGCTGACACTGAATACAGTGTTCTCAACGACGTGTTCACCGGCCCGACCCTGATCGCGTTCTCCAAAGATCATCCAGGCGCTGCTGCCCGTTTGTTCAAGGAATTCGCCAAGGGTCAGGACAAGTTCGAGATCAAGGCAGCTGCGTTCGAGGGCAAGTTCCTCGCAGCTAATCAGATCGATGTACTGGCAACACTGCCGACCCGCGACGAAGCCATTTCGCAGCTGATGAGCGTGATTCAAGGCGCTACCAGCAAGCTGGCTCGTACTCTGGCTGCAGTTCGCGAGCAAAAAGAAGCTGCCGCAGCCTAAGGCTGAGCACTTCCTCTCGCGCTTTTTTGTTTATTTCGATGGCCGCGTAGGCCGTCCCCCAATTCAGGAAATACAGTAATGTCTATCTCCCAAGACGATATCCTCAACGCCGTAGCTGAAATGTCGGTTCTGCAGGTTGTTGAGCTGATCAAAGCTTTCGAAGAGAAATTCGGCGTTTCCGCTGCCGCTGCTTCCGCTGGTCCAGCTGCTGCTGCCGCCGTTGTTGAAGAGCAAACCGAATTCAACGTCATGCTGACCGAAGCTGGCGAGAAGAAAGTAAACGTGATCAAGGCAGTACGTGAACTGACCGGTCTGGGCCTGAAAGAAGCCAAGGCTGTAGTTGACGGCGCTCCTGCCATGGTTCTGGAAGCTGTTGCCAAAGACGCAGCTGACAAAGCCAAGGCCGCTCTGGAAGAAGCAGGCGCTAAAGTCGAGCTGAAGTAAGCATCGACTTTGCGTCTCCAGCCCGAGCGTTAAGCGACAGGCTGATGGCTGGTGGCTTTTGCCACCGGCCTTTTTCCGTTATTGGCAGCCGACTGGGTCGGTGCTTATAGCGCGCTGTATCCACCCGATGTGGTGGCGCAAACCATGGGGTTTGCACGATTTTCTGGCTGCTCCCGTCGGGAGGGGCCAAACAAGCAGGTGACCAAGCTGGGGAACGCTGATGGCTTACTCATATACTGAGAAAAAACGTATCCGCAAGGACTTTAGCAAGTTGCCGGACGTCATGGATGTGCCGTACCTCCTGGCCATCCAGCTGGATTCGTATCGTGAATTCTTGCAAGCGGGAGCGACTAAAGATCAGTTCCGCGACGTGGGCCTGCATGCGGCCTTCAAATCCGTTTTCCCGATCATCAGCTACTCCGGCAATGCTGCGCTGGAGTACGTCGGTTATCGCCTGGGCGAACCGGCATTTGATGTCAAAGAATGCGTATTGCGCGGTGTGACTTACGCCGTACCTTTGCGGGTAAAAGTGCGCCTGATCATTTTCGACAAAGAATCGTCGAACAAAGCGATCAAGGACATCAAAGAGCAAGAAGTCTACATGGGTGAAATCCCCCTGATGACTGAGAACGGTACCTTCGTAATCAACGGTACCGAGCGTGTAATCGTTTCCCAGCTGCACCGTTCTCCGGGCGTGTTCTTCGACCACGACCGTGGCAAGACGCACAGCTCCGGCAAACTGCTTTATTCCGCGCGCATCATTCCTTACCGCGGTTCGTGGCTGGACTTTGAGTTCGACCCGAAAGACTGCGTATTCGTGCGTATCGACCGTCGCCGCAAGCTGCCTGCATCGGTACTGCTGCGCGCGCTCGGCTATACCACTGAGGAAGTGCTGGACGCGTTCTACACCACCAACGTTTTCCATGTGCAGGGTGAGAATCTCAGCCTGGAACTGGTGCCTCAGCGCCTGCGCGGTGAAATCGCTGTCCTCGATATTCAGGACGACAAAGGCAAGGTTATTGTCGAGCAGGGTCGTCGTATCACCGCTCGCCACATCAACCAGCTGGAAAAAGCCGGGATCAAAGAGCTGCAGGTGCCGATCGACTACGTTCTGGGTCGCACCACGGCCAAGGTCATCGTGCATCCAGCTACCGGCGAAATCCTGGCAGAGTGCAACACCGAGCTGAACACCGAGATCCTGGCAAAAATCGCCAAGGCCCAGGTTGTTCGCATTGAAACTCTGTACACCAACGATATCGACTGCGGTCCGTTCATCTCCGACACGCTGAAGATCGACTCCACCGGCAACCAGCTGGAAGCCCTGGTCGAGATCTATCGCATGATGCGTCCTGGCGAGCCGCCAACCAAAGACGCAGCCGAGACCCTGTTCAACAACCTGTTCTTCAGTCCTGAGCGCTATGACCTGTCTGCGGTCGGCCGGATGAAGTTCAACCGTCGTATCGGTCGTACCGAAATCGAAGGTTCGGGCGTGCTGAACAAGGACGACATCGTTGCGGTGCTCAAGACCCTGGTCGACATCCGTAACGGCAAAGGCATCGTCGATGACATCGACCACCTGGGTAACCGTCGTGTCCGCTGCGTAGGCGAGATGGCCGAGAACCAGTTCCGTGTTGGCCTGGTGCGTGTAGAGCGCGCGGTCAAGGAACGTCTGTCGATGGCTGAAAGCGAAGGCCTGATGCCGCAGGATCTGATCAACGCCAAGCCAGTGGCTGCTGCGGTGAAGGAGTTCTTCGGTTCGAGCCAGCTGTCTCAGTTCATGGACCAGAACAACCCGCTGTCGGAGATTACCCACAAGCGTCGTGTATCTGCACTCGGCCCGGGCGGTTTGACCCGTGAGCGCGCAGGCTTCGAAGTTCGTGACGTACACCCGACTCATTACGGTCGTGTATGCCCGATTGAAACGCCGGAAGGTCCGAACATCGGTCTGATCAACTCGCTGGCAGCCTATGCTCGCACCAACCAGTATGGCTTCCTCGAGAGCCCGTACCGTGTGGTGAAAGAAGGTCTGGTGACCGACGAGATCGTGTTCCTGTCCGCAATCGAAGAGGCCGATCACGTGATCGCTCAGGCTTCGGCGACCATGAACGAAAAAGGTCAGTTGATCGACGAACTGGTAGCTGTTCGTCACCTGAACGAGTTCACCGTCAAGGCGCCAGAAGACGTCACCTTGATGGACGTT
Source organism: Pseudomonas sp. N-137 (assembly GCF_034555295.1). NCBI lineage: Bacteria > Pseudomonadati > Pseudomonadota > Gammaproteobacteria > Pseudomonadales > Pseudomonadaceae > Pseudomonas > Pseudomonas sp. N-137. Next base: position 310,020 of record NZ_JAXUDQ010000028.1, on the reverse strand, counting down.
TCGCCCAAGCAGGTTGTTTCGGTGGCAGCGTCGTTGATTCCGTTCCTCGAGCACGACGACGCCAACCGTGCGTTGATGGGCTCGAACATGCAGCGTCAAGCTGTACCGACCCTGCGTGCCGACAAGCCGCTGGTAGGTACCGGCATGGAACGTAACGTTGCCCGTGACTCCGGCGTTTGCGTCGTGGCTCGTCGTGGTGGCGTGATCGATTCCGTCGATGCCAGCCGTATCGTGGTTCGTGTTGCCGATGACGAAGTTGAAACTGGCGAAGCCGGTGTCGACATCTACAACCTGACCAAATACACCCGCTCCAACCAGAACACCTGCATTAACCAGCGTCCGCTGGTGAGCAAGGGTGATCGGGTTCAGCGTAGCGACATCATGGCTGACGGCCCGTCCACCGATATGGGTGAACTGGCACTGGGCCAGAACATGCGCATCGCGTTCATGGCATGGAACGGCTTCAACTTCGAAGACTCCATCTGCCTGTCCGAGCGTGTTGTTCAGGAAGATCGCTTTACCACGATTCACATTCAGGAACTGACCTGTGTGGCTCGTGACACCAAGCTTGGCCCAGAGGAAATCACTGCGGACATCCCTAACGTGGGTGAAGCCGCACTGAACAAGCTGGACGAGGCCGGTATCGTTTACGTAGGTGCTGAAGTAGGCGCAGGCGACATCCTGGTTGGTAAGGTCACTCCGAAAGGCGAGACTCAACTGACTCCGGAAGAAAAACTGCTGCGTGCCATCTTCGGTGAAAAAGCCAGCGACGTTAAAGACACCTCCCTGCGTGTGCCTACCGGCACCAAGGGTACCGTCATCGACGTACAAGTCTTCACCCGCGACGGTGTAGAGCGTGACGCTCGTGCACTGTCTATCGAGAAGACTCAACTCGACGAGATCCGCAAGGACCTGAACGAAGAGTTCCGTATCGTTGAAGGCGCAACTTTCGAGCGTCTGCGCTCCGCTCTGGTCGGCCACAAAGCCGAAGGCGGCGCCGGTCTGAAGAAAGGTCAGGAAATCACCGATGAAGTTCTCGACGGTCTTGAGCATGGTCAGTGGTTCAAACTGCGCATGGCTGAAGATGCTCTGAACGAGCAGCTCGAGAAGGCCCAGGCCTATATCGTTGATCGCCGCCGTCTGCTGGACGACAAGTTCGAAGACAAGAAGCGCAAACTGCAGCAAGGCGATGACCTGGCTCCAGGCGTGCTGAAAATCGTCAAGGTTTACCTGGCAATCCGTCGTCGCATCCAGCCGGGCGACAAGATGGCCGGTCGTCACGGTAACAAGGGTGTGGTCTCCGTGATCATGCCGGTTGAAGACATGCCGCACGATGCCAATGGCACCCCGGTCGACGTCGTCCTCAACCCGTTGGGCGTACCTTCGCGTATGAACGTTGGTCAGATCCTTGAAACCCACCTGGGCCTCGCGGCCAAGGGCTTGGGCGAGAAGATCAACCGTATGATCGAAGAGCAGCGCAAGGTTGCTGATCTGCGTAAGTTCCTGCACGAGATCTACAACGAGATCGGCGGACGCAACGAAGAGCTGGATACCTTCTCCGACCAGGAAATCCTGGATCTGGCGAAGAACCTGCGCGGCGGCGTTCCAATGGCAACTCCGGTGTTCGACGGTGCCAAGGAAAGCGAAATCAAGGCCATGCTGAAACTGGCAGACCTGCCGGAAAGCGGCCAGATGCAGCTGTTCGACGGCCGTACCGGCAACAAGTTCGAGCGCCCGGTTACCGTTGGCTACATGTACATGCTGAAGCTGAACCACTTGGTAGACGACAAGATGCACGCTCGTTCTACCGGTTCTTACAGCCTGGTTACCCAGCAGCCGCTGGGTGGTAAGGCGCAGTTCGGTGGTCAGCGTTTCGGGGAGATGGAGGTCTGGGCACTGGAAGCGTACGGTGCCGCATACACTCTGCAAGAAATGCTCACAGTGAAGTCGGACGATGTGAACGGCCGGACCAAGATGTACAAAAACATCGTGGACGGCGATCACCGTATGGAGCCGGGCATGCCCGAGTCTTTCAACGTGTTGATCAAGGAAATTCGTTCCCTCGGCATCGATATCGATCTGGAAACCGAATAACACGTGACGCGAATCGAGAGCGGGGCTGTTTTGCCCGCTCTCTGCTCCGCCAGGAGGAAAGGCCTTGAAAGACCTACTGAATTTGCTGAAAAACCAGGGTCAAGTCGAAGAGTTCGACGCCATCCGTATCGGATTGGCCTCGCCTGAGATGATCCGTTCGTGGTCGTTCGGTGAAGTTAAAAAGCCGGAAACCATCAACTACCGTACGTTCAAACCCGAGCGTGACGGCCTGTTCTGCGCCAAGATCTTTGGCCCGGTAAAGGATTACGAGTGCCTGTGCGGTAAGTACAAGCGCTTGAAGCACCGTGGTGTGATCTGCGAGAAGTGCGGCGTTGAAGTCGCGCTGGCAAAAGTTCGTCGTGAGCGCATGGCGCACATCGAACTGGCCTCGCCGGTTGCCCACATCTGGTTCCTGAAATCGCTGCCGTCCCGTATCGGCTTGCTGATGGACATGACCCTGCGTGATATCGAGCGCGTTCTCTACTTCGAGAGCTATGTCGTTATCGACCCGGGCATGACCACCCTTGAAAAAGGTCAGCTGCTCAACGACGAGCAGTACTTCGAAGCGCTGGAAGAGTTCGGCGACGATTTCGATGCCCGCATGGGTGCCGAAGCTGTCCGTGAACTGCTGCACGCGATCGACCTGGAGCACGAGATTGGCCGTCTGCGTGAAGAAATTCCGCAAACCAACTCCGAAACCAAGATCAAGAAGCTGTCCAAGCGTCTGAAGTTGATGGAAGCCTTCCAGGGTTCCGGCAACCTGCCTGAGTGGATGGTGCTGACCGTTCTGCCGGTTCTGCCGCCAGACCTGCGTCCACTGGTTCCGCTCGATGGCGGTCGTTTCGCGACTTCCGACCTCAACGATTTGTATCGTCGAGTGATCAACCGTAACAACCGCTTGAAGCGCCTGCTCGATTTGTCCGCTCCGGACATCATCGTGCGCAACGAAAAGCGTATGTTGCAGGAAGCTGTCGACGCATTGCTCGACAACGGTCGCCGTGGCCGCGCTATCACCGGTTCCAACAAGCGTCCTCTGAAGTCCCTGGCTGACATGATCAAGGGTAAGCAGGGTCGTTTCCGTCAGAACTTGCTCGGTAAGCGTGTTGACTACTCCGGTCGTTCGGTAATTACCGTAGGCCCGACCCTGCGTCTGCACCAGTGCGGTCTGCCTAAGAAAATGGCTCTGGAGCTGTTCAAGCCGTTCATTTTCGGCAAGCTGGAAATGCGTGGTCTCGCGACCACCATCAAAGCCGCCAAGAAGATGGTCGAGCGCGAGCTGCCAGAGGTTTGGGACGTTCTCGCCGAAGTGATTCGCGAACACCCAGTGCTGCTCAACCGTGCACCGACCCTTCACCGTCTGGGTATCCAGGCGTTTGAACCGGTACTGATCGAAGGTAAAGCCATCCAGCTGCACCCTCTGGTCTGTGCTGCGTACAACGCCGACTTCGACGGCGACCAAATGGCCGTGCACGTACCGCTGACGCTGGAAGCCCAGCTCGAAGCGCGTGCGCTGATGATGTCGACCAACAACATCCTGTCGCCAGCCAACGGTGAGCCAATCATCGTTCCGTCGCAGGACGTTGTATTGGGTCTGTACTACATGACTCGTGAAGCGATCAACGCCAAGGGCGAAGGTCGTGTGTTCGCGGATCTGCAGGAAGTTGACCGTGTGTTCCGTGCCGGCGAAGCCGCACTGCACGCCAAGGTCAAAGTGCGGATCAACGAAACCGTGAACGATCGTGATGGCGGCAGCGTGACCAACACCCGTATCGTCGACACCACCGTCGGCCGTGCGCTGTTGTTCCAGGTTGTGCCAAAAGGTCTGTCCTTCGACGTCGTCAACCTGCCGATGAAGAAAAAGGCGATCTCCAAGCTGATCAACCAGTGCTACCGCGTGGTTGGTCTGAAAGAGACCGTGATCTTCGCTGACCAGTTGATGTACACCGGTTTTGCCTATTCGACCATTTCCGGCGTTTCCATCGGTGTTAACGACTTCGTTATCCCGGACGAAAAAGCCCGCATCATCGGTGCTGCTACCGAGGAAGTGAAAGAGATCGAAAGTCAGTACGCCTCCGGCCTGGTAACCCAGGGCGAGAAGTACAACAAGGTGATCGACCTCTGGTCCAAGGCGAACGACGAAGTGTCCAAGGCGATGATGGCCAACCTCTCGAAAGAGAAGGTCATCGACCGTCATGGCAACGAAGTCGACCAAGAGTCCTTCAACTCGATGTACATGATGGCCGACTCGGGCGCACGGGGTTCTGCTGCGCAGATCCGTCAGCTCGCCGGTATGCGTGGCCTGATGGCCAAGCCGGACGGTTCTATCATCGAGACCCCGATTACCGCGAACTTCCGTGAAGGTTTGAGCGTACTCCAGTACTTCATCTCCACTCACGGTGCTCGTAAGGGTCTTGCGGATACCGCGTTGAAAACGGCGAACTCCGGTTACCTGACTCGTCGTCTGGTAGACGTTGCGCAGGATCTGGTCGTGACCGAGATCGATTGCGGCACCGAACACGGCCTGGTAATGACTCCGCACATTGAAGGCGGTGACGTTGTAGAGCCGCTGGGTGAGCGCGTATTGGGTCGTGTCATCGCCCGTGACGTATTCAAGCCGGGTACCGAGGACGTAATCGTTCCTGCCGGCACCCTGGTTGACGAGAAGTGGGTCGAGTTCATCGAACTCAACAGCATCGACGAAGTGATCGTACGTTCGCCGATCAGCTGCGAAACCCGCTACGGCATCTGCGCCAAGTGCTACGGTCGCGACCTGGCTCGTGGTCACCAGGTGAACATCGGTGAAGCGGTCGGCGTTATCGCTGCCCAGTCCATCGGTGAGCCGGGTACCCAGCTGACGATGCGTACGTTCCACATCGGTGGTGCGGCCAGCCGAACCTCCGCAGCTGACAGCGTTCAGGTGAAGAATGGCGGTACTGTCCGTCTGCACAACCTCAAGCACGTAGAGCGCGTGGACGGTCACCTGGTGGCTGTATCCCGTTCCGGTGAGCTGGCGATCGCTGACGACTTCGGTCGCGAGCGCGAGCGCTACAAGCTGCCGTACGGTGCTGTGATTTCGGTCAAGGAAGGTGACAAGGTCGACGCTGGCGCTATCGTGGCCAAGTGGGATCCGCACACCCACCCGATCGTGACCGAAATGAAAGGTACCGTGACCTACGTGGGCATGGAAGAAGGCATCACGATCAAGCGTCAGACTGACGAATTGACCGGTATGACCAACATTGAAGTACTTGACGCGAAAGATCGTCCAGCTGCTGGCAAGGACATCCGTCCGGCCGTGAAGATGGTCGACGACAACGGCAAGGATCTGTTGCTGCCAGGCACTGACGTAATCGCTCAGTATTTCCTGCCAGCCAACGCCCTGGTCGGTGTTGCGGACGGTGCGCGGATCGCGATCGGTGATGTTATCGCTCGTATCCCGCAGGAAACTTCGAAAACCCGCGACATCACCGGTGGTCTGCCGCGTGTTGCCGACTTGTTCGAAGCCCGTCGTCCGAAAGAAGCCTCGATTCTGGCTGAAGTCAGCGGCACCATCGCGTTCGGTAAAGAGACCAAGGGCAAGCGCCGTCTGGTCATCACGCCGAACGACGGTAGCGATCCGTACGAAGAGCTGATTCCGAAGTGGCGTCACCTGAACGTCTTCGAAGGCGAACAGGTAAACCGCGGCGAAGTTATCTCCGACGGCCCGAGCGATCCACACGACATCCTGCGTCTGCTGGGTGTGAGTGCGCTGGCCAAGTACATCGTGAACGAGATCCAGGACGTTTACCGTCTGCAAGGCGTGAAGATCAACGACAAGCACATCGAGACCATCCTGCGTCAGATGCTGCGTAAAGTTGAGATCGCTGAATCCGGCGATTCGAGTTTCATCAAGGGCGACCAGATGGAGCTGACTCACGTACTGGTGGAAAACGAGCGCCTGGCGACGGAAGACAAGTTCGTCTCCAAGTTCACTCGCGTGCTGCTGGGTATCACCAAGGCGTCGTTGTCCACCGAATCGTTCATCTCGGCGGCTTCCTTCCAGGAAACCACCCGTGTACTGACCGAAGCGGCGGTAACCGGCAAGCGCGATTACCTGCGCGGCCTGAAAGAAAACGTGGTCGTGGGTCGTCTGATCCCGGCTGGTACCGGTTTGGCCTATCACAGCGAGCGCAAGCGTCGTCGTGATGCAGACAAGCCGTTGCGCGTAAGCGCCAGTGAAGTGGAAGCTGCACTGACCGAAGCACTGAACTCGAGCGGTAACTGAGTTCTGCGGTAATTAAGTGCCTGGCCCTGGTCATCCCGTTTGCTGGATCGAGACAAAATGTCGAGATCCGGCGGGCGGGGAGGTCGGGGCCTTGCCTTGACTGGGAACAAGATCCTCTTTAGACTCTTGATCCCCTAAATTTGGCGGGAATTCGTTCCTGCCATTTTGCTTTTCTTGTAAGACAATAGCGTCGCAAGACAACAGTGGAGCTAGTAGATGGCAACTATCAACCAGCTGGTACGTCAGCCGCGTAAGCGTATCGTCGAGAAATCCGACGTGCCTGCGCTGCAGAACTGCCCGCAACGTCGTGGCGTATGCACCCGTGTGTATACCACCACGCCGAAAAAACCTAACTCGGCACTGCGTAAAGTATGCCGTGTGCGTCTGACCAACGGTTTCGAGGTTTCCTCGTACATCGGTGGTGAAGGCCACAACCTGCAAGAGCACAGCGTGGTACTGATCCGCGGCGGTCGTGTAAAAGACTTGCCAGGTGTTCGTTACCACACCGTTCGCGGTTCTTTGGATACTTCCGGCGTTAAAGGTCGTAACCAGGGTCGTTCGAAGTACGGTACCAAGCGTCCGAAGTAATCGGCCGTTTTGCAGTTTTTCATTTTATTGAGTCGATAAGAGTAAGGTCGGGCACGCATTAGCTGTCCCGGGCTAACCTGAAGACCGTTTGAGGGCTTATCAATGCCAAGACGTCGCGTAGCAGCCAAACGTGAGATTCTGGACGATCCGAAATACGGAAGCCAGATTCTCGCCAAGTTCATGAACCACGTAATGGAAAGCGGCAAGAAAGCCGTTGCCGAGCGTATTGTTTATGGCGCACTGGACAAAGTTAAGGAACGCAAGAACAGCGATCCCCTGGAAATCTTCGAGAAAGCTCTCGACGCCATCGCTCCGCTGGTCGAAGTGAAGTCGCGCCGTGTAGGCGGTGCTACTTACCAGGTTCCGGTCGAAGTTCGTCCGTCCCGTCGTAACGCCCTGGCAATGCGCTGGTTGGTAGACTTCGCCCGCAAGCGCGGTGAGAAGTCCATGGCTCTGCGTTTGGCTGGCGAACTGTTGGACGCTGCTGAAGGTAAAGGTGCTGCAGTTAAGAAGCGTGAAGACGTGCACCGTATGGCTGAAGCCAACAAGGCTTTCTCGCACTACCGCTTCTAATTCTAGCGTCACTCAATTTGCGAGGGCTTTATGGCTCGTACTACACCGATTAATCGCTACCGTAACATCGGTATCGTTGCCCACGTGGATGCTGGTAAAACCACCACCACTGAGCGCGTCCTTTTTTACACTGGCAAAAGTCACAAGATGGGCGAGGTGCATGATGGCGCCGCGACCACCGACTGGATGGTGCAGGAGCAGGAGCGTGGTATTACCATTACTTCTGCTGCCATTACCGCCTTCTGGAAGGGTTCCGAGAAGCAGTATCCGCACGAGCATCGCTTCAACGTTATCGATACCCCGGGTCACGTGGACTTCACCATTGAAGTTGAGCGTTCCCTGCGTGTACTCGACGGCGCTGTGGTTGTGTTCTGCGGTACCTCGGGTGTTGAGCCTCAGTCGGAAACCGTATGGCGTCAGGCCAACAAATACGGTGTTCCACGTCTTGTTTACGTAAACAAGATGGACCGTGCTGGTGCCAACTTCCTGCGCGTGATCGGTCAGATCAAGCAGCGTCTGGGTCACACTCCGGTGCCGATCCAGCTGGCTATCGGTTCCGAAGACAACTTCCAGGGTCAGATCGATCTGATCAACATGCAAGCTGTCTACTGGAACGATTCTGACAAGGGTATGGTTCCTGTTCGCAAGGACATCCCGGCAGAGTTGCTGGAAGAAGCCGAGAAGTGGCGCGGCAACATGGTTGAGGCTGCGGCCGAAGCCAACGAAGAGCTGATGAACAAGTACCTTGAGGGTGAAGAGCTCACCAACGAGGAAATCAAGGCCGCTCTGCGTCAGCGTACCATCGCTGGTGAGATCGTTCTGGCTGTTTGCGGTTCTTCCTTCAAGAACAAGGGTGTTCCCCTGGTTCTCGATGCTGTGATCGACTTCCTGCCTGCTCCAACCGACATTCCTGCTATCAAGGGTTCCAACCCTGATAACGAGGAAGAGGAAATGGAGCGTCATGCAAGCGACGACGAGCCTTTCGCGGCCCTGGCGTTCAAGATCGCTACCGACCCATTCGTGGGCACCTTGACCTTCGTTCGGGTTTACTCGGGCGTGTTGAACTCCGGCGACGGCGTGATCAACTCTGTTAAAGGCAAGAAAGAGCGTGTGGGTCGTATGGTGCAAATGCACGCAAACGCCCGCGAAGAGATCAAGGAAGTGCGCGCTGGCGACATCGCGGCCTTGATCGGCATGAAGGACGTCACCACCGGTGAAACCTTGTGCAACGCTGACAAGCCGATCATCCTGGTTCGCATGGACTTCCCGGAGCCGGTTATTTCGGTTGCCGTTGAGCCAAAAACCAAGGATGACCAGGAAAAAATGGGTATCGCTCTGGGCAAGCTTGCTCAGGAAGATCCATCTTTCCGCGTCAAGACTGATGAAGAGACCGGTCAAACGATCATCTCTGGCATGGGCGAGTTGCACCTGGACATCCTGGTTGACCGGATGCGCCGTGAGTTCAACGTCGAAGCCAACATCGGCAAGCCTCAGGTTTCCTATCGTGAGCGCATCACGAAGAACTGTGAAATTGAAGGCAAGTTCGTTCGCCAGTCCGGTGGTCGTGGCCAGTTCGGTCACTGCTGGATTCGTTTTGCGCCGGCTGACGAAGGTCAGGAAGGTCTGCAATTCGTGAACGAAGTCGTAGGTGGTGTGGTTCCTAAGGAATACATCCCGGCGATCCAGAAGGGTATCGAAGAGCAGATGAAGAACGGCGTTGTTGCCGGCTATCCGCTGATCGGCCTGAAGGCGACTGTGTTCGATGGTTCTTACCACGACGTCGACTCCAACGAGATGGCGTTCAAGGTGGCTGCTTCCATGGCGACCAAGCAACTGGCCCAGAAGGGCGGTGGTGAGTTGCTTGAGCCGATCATGGCGGTAGAGGTTGTTACGCCTGAAGACTACATGGGTGATGTCATGGGCGACCTTAACCGTCGTCGTGGCATGATTCTGGGTATGGAAGATACGGTTTCCGGCAAGGTCATTCGTGCCGAGGTTCCGTTGGGTGAAATGTTCGGTTACGCAACCGACGTTCGTTCCATGTCTCAGGGTCGCGCGAGCTACTCTATGGAATTCAAAAAATACAATACAGCTCCGTCGCATATCGTCGAAACTGTTACCAAAAAGCAAGGCTGATTCAGCCCTTTAAGCTAGGAGTTAATTGTCGTGGCTAAAGAAAAATTTGAACGGAACAAACCGCACGTCAACGTTGGCACCATCGGTCACGTCGACCACGGTAAAACCACGCTGACCGCTGCTCTGACCCGTGTCTGCTCCGAAGTTTTCGGTTCGGCCAAGGTTGACTTCGACAAGATCGACAGCGCCCCGGAAGAGAAAGCTCGCGGTATCACCATCAACACCGCTCACGTTGAATACGATTCGGCCGTGCGTCACTACGCACACGTTGACTGCCCAGGTCACGCCGACTACGTAAAAAACATGATCACTGGTGCTGCCCAGATGGACGGCGCGATCCTGGTTTGCTCGGCCGCTGATGGTCCGATGCCACAAACCCGTGAGCACATCCTGCTGTCCCGTCAGGTAGGCGTTCCGTACATCGTTGTCTTCCTGAACAAGGCTGACATGGTTGACGACGCTGAGCTGCTGGAACTGGTTGAGATGGAAGTGCGCGATCTGCTGAGCACTTACGACTTCCCAGGTGATGACACTCCAATCATCATCGGTTCGGCTCTGATGGCTCTGAACGGCCAAGACGACAACGAAATGGGCACCACCGCTGTCAAGAAGCTGGTGGAAACTCTGGACAGCTACATCCCAGAGCCAGAGCGTGCTATCGACAAGCCGTTCCTGATGCCAATCGAAGACGTATTCTCGATCTCCGGTCGCGGTACTGTTGTGACTGGTCGTGTTGAGCGTGGCATCGTCCGCATCCAGGAAGAAGTTGAGATCGTCGGTCTGCGCGATACTCAGAAAACTACCTGCACCGGCGTTGAAATGTTCCGCAAGCTGCTCGACGAAGGTCGTGCTGGCGAGAACTGCGGCGTACTGCTGCGCGGCACCAAGCGTGACGACGTTGAGCGTGGCCAGGTTCTGGTCAAGCCAGGCACCGTCAAGCCGCACACCAAGTTCACTGCAGAAGTTTACGTTCTGAGCAAGGAAGAAGGCGGCCGTCATACTCCGTTCTTCAAAGGCTACCGTCCACAGTTCTACTTCCGTACAACTGACGTGACCGGTAACTGCGAGCTGCCAGAAGGCGTTGAAATGGTAATGCCAGGTGACAACATCCAGATGACTGTCACTCTGATCAAGACCATCGCGATGGAAGACGGTCTGCGTTTCGCTATCCGTGAAGGCGGTCGTACCGTCGGCGCTGGCGTCGTAGCCAAAGTCATCGAGTAAGTCTCTTGTAGAGTCAGCTTGATGAGTTGAAGAGCCCCCGCCTAGCGGGGGCTTTTTTATTGGGTTGACACCTATCAGGGGCGTCTATAGAATTGCGCCTCCTTTTAACGGGCGTATTGCGCTCGGTGGGAATAGCAGCCGGAGTCTGAAATCCAATGCAAAATCAGCAAATCCGTATCAGGTTGAAGGCTTTTGACCATCGCCTGATCGACCAATCCACCCAGGAAATCGTGGAAACCGCGAAACGTACTGGTGCTCAAGTGCGTGGTCCAATTCCACTGCCTACCCGTAAAGAGCGGTTCACCGTTCTGGTCTCCCCGCACGTCAACAAAGACGCGCGTGACCAGTACGAGATCCGTACTCATAAGCGCGTTCTGGACATCGTCCAGCCAACGGATAAAACCGTTGATGCACTTATGAAGCTTGATCTTGCGGCCGGTGTGGAAGTGCAGATCAGCCTCGGCTAAGACTCGGTCTTGGTCGTGTAACGCTCTGAAATGGGCGGCCATAGCGGGTGAAAGCCCCGTACACTCATGAGGTTTACAACATGACTATTGGTGTAGTCGGTCGTAAATGCGGTATGACCCGTATTTTCACCGAAGAAGGTGTCTCCATTCCGGTCACGGTCATTGAGATCGAGCCGAATCGCGTCACCCAGTTCAAAACTGAAGAGACCGATGGCTATCGTGCAGTGCAAGTCACTGTCGGCGAGCGTCGTGCTTCGCGTGTAACAGCTGCTCAAGCTGGCCACTTCGCCAAGGCGAACGTTGCCGCTGGTCGTACCGTAATGGAATTCCGCCTTGAAGAAGGCGAGTACCAGGCCGGCGATCTGATCAACGCTGAAATCTTCGCTGCTGGTCAACTGGTTGATGTAACCGGTCAGTCCAAGGGTAAAGGCTTCCAGGGTACGATCAAGCGTTGGAACTTCCGCGGGCAAGATAACACCCACGGTAACTCCGTATCCCACCGCGTTCCAGGCTCTATCGGCCAGTGCCAGACTCCTGGTCGTGTATTCAAGGGCAAAAAAATGTCCGGTCATATGGGCGCTGAGCGCGTGACCGTGCAGTCCCTCGAAGTAGTGCGCGTGGACGCTGAACGCAATCTGTTGTTGGTCAAGGGCGCTGTTCCTGGCGCTACTGGCGGCAACTTGGTTGTACGTCCAGCAGCCAAGGCTCGCGGTTAAGGGGAAGCTGACATGCAATTAAATGTAAATGACGCTCAAGCGATCGAAGTTTCCGAACTGACATTTGGCGGCGAATTCAACGAGACGCTGGTTCACCAAGCAGTCGTGGCCTACATGGCTGGCGGCCGTCAAGGTAGCAAGCAGCAAAAGACCCGTTCCGACGTTTCTGGTGGCGGTAAGCGCCCATGGCGTCAGAAAGGTACTGGCCGTGCTCGTGCCGGTACTATCCGTAGCCCAATCTGGCGTGGCGGCGGTACCACTTTTGCAGCTCGTCCTCAGGATCACTCCCAGAAGCTGAACAAGAAGATGTATCGCGCAGCAATGCGTTCCATCCTTGCTGAGCTGGTGCGTACTGATCGTCTGGTCGTGGTTCAGGACTTCGCTGTTGAAGCACCGAAAACCAAAGATCTGCTGAACAAGCTGAACGGCATGGGCCTGACTGACGTCCTGATCGTGTCTGACGCTGTTGATCAGAACCTGTACCTGGCTGCTCGCAACCTGCCACACGTTGATGTTCGTGACGTGCAAGGTTCCGATCCGGTCAGTCTGATCGCATACGACAAGGTGTTGATCACCGTGTCGGCCGTGAAGAAATTCGAGGAGCTGCTGGGATGAACCAGGAACGCGTATTTAAAGTTCTGCTTGGCCCGCACGTTTCCGAGAAGGCTACGGTTCTGGCAGACAAGAAAGGCCAGTTCGTTTTCAAGGTTGCTACCGACGCAACCAAGCTGGAAATCAAGAAGGCCGTCGAAAGCCTGTTCAGCGTGAAAGTAGAGCGCGTTACTACCCTGAATGTTCTGGGTAAGAGCAAGCGCACTGCTCGCGGTCTGGGCAAGCGTAATGACTGGAAGAAGGCAGTTATCTCCCTTCAGCCAGGCCAAGATCTCGATTTCAGCAGCAGTGCTGAGTAAGGAAGGGGTGCATCATGGCAATCGTTAAATGCAAACCGACTTCCCCTGGCCGCCGTTTTGTGGTCAAGGTGGTCAACCAGGAGCTGCATAAAGGCGCTCCTCACGCACCGCTGCTCGAGAAAAAATCGAAGTCTGGTGGTCGTAACAACAATGGCCGTATTACCACTCGTCACATCGGTGGTGGTCATAAGCAGCATTATCGTCTGGTCGACTTCCGTCGCAACGACAAGGATGGCATCGCTGCCACCGTCGAGCGTATCGAATACGATCCAAACCGTACTGCTCACATCGCTCTGCTGCTGTACGCAGATGGCGAGCGTCGCTACATCATCGCCCCTAAAGGCGTGAGTGCTGGCGACCAGCTGATCGCAGGTGCTTTGGCACCGATCAAGCCGGGCAACGCTCTGCAGCTGCGTAACATTCCAGTTGGTAGCACCGTACACGGCATCGAATTGAAGCCAGGTAAAGGCGCACAGATCGCTCGTTCCGCTGGTGCTTCGGCTCAGTTGATCGCTCGTGAAGGTGTCTACGTGACCCTGCGTCTGCGTTCTGGTGAGATGCGTAAAGTACTGGCTGAGTGCCGTGCGACCCTGGGCGAAGTCTCGAACTCCGAGCACAGCCTGCGTTCGTTGGGTAAAGCTGGTGCCAAGCGCTGGCGTGGCGTTCGCCCAACCGTTCGTGGTGTTGCCATGAACCCGGTTGACCACCCACATGGTGGTGGTGAAGGTCGTACCTCTGGTGGTCGTCATCCGGTATCGCCATGGGGCTTCCCGACTAAGGGCGCGAAGACTCGTGGTAATAAGCGTACCGACAAAATGATCGTCCGTCGTCGCAAGTAAATAGAGGGATACGACAGTGCCACGTTCTCTGAAAAAAGGTCCTTTTATTGATCTTCACCTACTGAAGAAGATCGAAGTGGCGGCGGAAAAGAACGATCGCAAACCAGTTAAGACCTGGTCGCGTCGTTCGATGATCCTGCCACAAATGGTCGGTCTGACCATCGCAGTACACAACGGTCGCCAACACGTCCCAGTTCTCGTTAACGAAGACATGGTCGGCCACAAACTGGGCGAGTTTGCCGGTACCCGCACATACCGTGGGCACGTGGCTGACAAGAAAGCCAAGCGTTAAGGGGTAAGGAAATGGAAGTAGCCGCTAAGTTGTCGGGCGCTCGAATCTCCGCCCAGAAAGCCCGCTTGGTCGCCGACCAGATCCGCGGGAAGAAGGTGGGCGAAGCGCTCAACCTGTTGGCTTTCAGCAGTAAGAAAGCCGCCGAGATCATGAAGAAAGTGCTGGAGTCGGCCGTAGCCAACGCCGAGCATAACGAAGGCGCAGATGTTGATGACCTGAAGGTCAGCACCGTTTTCGTCAACGAAGGGCGTTCGCTGAAGCGCATCATGCCACGTGCCAAAGGCCGTGCTGATCGCATCGTCAAGCGGTCTTGCCATATCACTGTCAAGGTTGCTGACAAGTAACGGAGTCGAAGAGATGGGTCAGAAAGTACATCCCATTGGCATTCGCCTGGGAATCGTCAAGGAGCACACCTCCGTCTGGTACGCAGACGGTCGGACTTATGCGGACTACTTGTTCGCTGATCTGAAGGTGCGTGAGTATCTCCAAGACAAACTAAAAAGCGCGTCCGTAAGCCGTATCGATATCCATCGTCCGGCGCAGACTGCACGCATCACCATCCACACTGCTCGTCCAGGTATCGTTATCGGGAAGAAAGGTGAAGATGTTGAGAAGCTGCGTCAGGACCTGACCAAGCAAATGGGTGTGCCTGTGCACATCAATATCGAAGAGATCCGCAAGCCGGAGCTCGACGGTATGCTGGTTGCGCAGAGCGTAGCTCAGCAGCTGGAGCGTCGTGTAATGTTCCGTCGCGCTATGAAGCGCGCTGTACAGAACGCAATGCGCATTGGTGCCAAAGGCATCAAAATCCAAGTGAGCGGTCGTCTCGGCGGTGCTGAAATCGCACGTACTGAATGGTATCGCGAAGGTCGTGTGCCACTGCACACCCTGCGTGCCGACATCGACTATGCCAACTACGAAGCTCACACCACCTACGGTGTGATCGGTGTAAAGGTTTGGATCTTCAAAGGCGAAGTAATTGGTGGTCGCCAAGAAGAGCTGAAGCCACAAGCACCAGCGCCTCGTAAAAAAGCTGCTAAGTAAGGGGTACGCCAAATGTTGCAACCAAAGCGTACGAAGTTCCGCAAGCAGATGACCGGTCACAACCGTGGCCTGGCATTGCGCGGTAGCAAAGTCAGCTTCGGCGAGTTCGCGCTGAAGTCTGTTGCTCGTGGTCGTCTCACCGCTCGTCAGATCGAGTCAGCGCGTCGTGCTCTGACCCGTCACGTAAAACGTGGCGGCAAGATCTGGATCCGTGTATTCCCGGACAAGCCTGTCACCAAGAAGCCACTCGAAGTTCGGATGGGTAAAGGTAAGGGTAACGTGGAGTACTGGGTTGCCCAGATTCAGCCAGGCAAAGTCCTGTATGAAATCGAGGGTGTTTCTGAAGAGCTGGCGCGTGAGGCTTTCGCCCTGGCTGCTGCAAAGCTGCCGCTCGCCACCTCCTTTGTTAAACGGACGGTGATGTGATGAAAGCGAATGAACTTCGTGAAAAATCAGCACAGCAGCTGAACGAGCAACTGCTCGGCCTGCTGCGCGACCAGTTCAATCTGCGTATGCAGAAAGCAACTGGCCAGTTGGGGCAGTCTCATCTGCTCTCGCAAGTTAAGCGTGACATCGCTCGCGTGAAAACTGTGCTCAACCAGCAGGCAGGTAAGTAATCATGGCTGAAGCCGAAAAAACTGTCCGTACGCTGACTGGCCGTGTTGTCAGCGACAAGATGGACAAAACCATCACCGTTCTGATCGAGCGTCGCGTTAAGCACCCGATCTACGGTAAATACGTTAAGCGTTCGACTAAGCTGCACGCGCACGACGAAACCAATCAGTGCCACATCGGCGACAAAGTCACTATTCGTGAAACTCGTCCGATGGCCAAGACCAAGTCTTGGGCGCTGGTTGATGTTCTCGAACGCGCTGTGGAAGTCTAAGGGCTAGGGGTCGGAGAAATTATATGATTCAGACTCAATCCATGCTCGATGTGGCCGATAACAGCGGCGCTCGCCGTGTTATGTGCATCAAGGTGCTGGGTGGCTCCCATCGTCGTTACGCTGGTATTGGTGACATCATCAAAGTTACCGTCAAGGAAGCAATTCCTCGCGGTAAGGTGAAAAAAGGCCAAGTGATGACTGCTGTTGTAGTCCGCACTCGCCACGGTGTTCGTCGCGCTGACGGCTCCATCATCCGCTTTGATGGCAACGCTGCTGTTCTGTTGAACAACAAGCAAGAGCCAATCGGCACCCGTATCTTTGGGCCAGTGACCCGTGAGCTTCGTACTGAGAAGTTCATGAAGATCGTCTCGCTCGCCCCAGAAGTGCTGTAAGGAGATCCGACATGCAAAAGATTCGTCGTGACGACGAGATCATCGTGATCGCCGGCAAGGACAAGGGTAAGCGCGGTAAGGTGCTGAAGGTTCTCGCTGACAACCGTCTGGTTGTTGGTGGCTTGAACCTGGTCAAGCGCCATACCAAGCCTAACCCGATGTCGGGCGTACAGGGCGGTATCGTCGAGAAAGAAGCGCCACTGCACGCTTCCAACGTCGCCATTTTCAACGGCGAAACCAACAAGGCTGACCGCGTTGGTTTCAAAGTAGAAGACGGTAAGAAAATTCGTGTCTTCAAGTCGACCCAAAAAGCGGTTGATGCTTGAACACTGCTAGGTAGAAGACCATGGCACGACTAAAAGAGATTTACCGGAAGGAAATCGCACCGAAGCTTAAGGAAGAACTTAAGCTTTCGAACGTGATGGAAGTTCCGCGCGTTACCAAAATCACCCTGAACATGGGTCTGGGCGAAGCGATCGGCGACAAAAAAGTCATCGAGCACGCTGTTGCTGACCTGGAAAAGATCACCGGTCAGAAAGTCGTTGTGACTTACGCTCGGAAATCCATCGCTGGCTTTAAAGTCCGTGAAGGTTGGCCGATCGGCGTCAAAGTGACCCTGCGCCGTGAGCGTATGTACGAGTTCCTGGATCGTCTGCTGTCGATCTCCCTGCCTCGGGTTCGCGACTTCCGCGGCCTGAATGCCAAGTCCTTCGATGGTCGTGGTAACTACAGCATGGGCGTTAAAGAGCAGATCATTTTCCCGGAAATCGATTACGACAAGATCGACGCTCTCCGCGGTCTGGACATTACCCTGACCACCACTGCTCGGACGGATGACGAAGGTCGCGCACTGCTGCGCGCTTTCAAATTCCCGTTCCGCAACTGATTGGAGTAGGAAAATGGCCAAGAAGAGCATGAAAAACCGTGAGCTGAAGCGTCAGCTCACCGTTGCCAAGTACGCCACCAAGCGTGCAGCGCTGAAAGCTATCATCGTTGATCTGAACGCAAGTCCAGAAGCGCGTTGGGAAGCTACCGTAGCACTGCAGAAGCAGCCACGTGACGCAAGCGCTTCGCGCATGCGTAACCGCTGCCGCCTGACTGGTCGTCCGCACGGCGTGTACCGCAAGTTCGGCCTCGGCCGTAACATGCTGCGTCAAGCTGCAATGCGTGGTGACGTTCCAGGTCTGGTTAAAGCCAGCTGGTAAGCACTGTCAATGTCTCGGTGTTCGGGGTCGCAAGATCCTGACCGCCGGTGACCTTGAACTTGAATCAAGCCCCTTTTGGGGCTTGATTCATTTGTGGGGTGTGTCTAGAATACCCGGCTCGCCTGAGCCCGTGCTTTTATCGCGCGGATGTACTCGGCGACACGTAGTAGCCGAAAGGCTAATTTTTTGTGTATTAGGAGCGTCTAGCCCATGAGTATGCAGGACCCGTTAGCGGACATGCTAACTCGTATCCGTAATGCCCAGATGGCTGAAAAGTCCGTCGTAAGCATGCCATCTTCTACTTTGAAGGTAGCTGTTGCCAAAGTCCTGAAGGACGAAGGTTACATTGCGGGTTATCAGATCAGCAGCGAAATCAAGCCACTGCTGTCCATCGAGCTGAAGTACTTCGAAGGCCGTCCGGTCATCGAGGAAGTGAAGCGCGTTAGCCGTCCAGGCCTGCGTCAGTACAAGTCCGTCGAGGATCTGCCAAAAGTTCGTGGCGGTCTCGGTGTGTCTATCGTCTCCACCAACAAAGGTGTGATGACGGATCGTGCTGCGCGCGCTGCCGGTGTCGGCGGCGAAGTTCTTTGCACTGTGTTCTAAGGGGGGATAAGCATGTCACGCGTCGCTAAGAACCCCGTTAAGCTGCCAGCCGGTGTCGAAGTCAAATTCGCAGGCCAACAGCTTTCGGTGAAGGGTGCCAAGGGCACTCTGCAACTGAACATCCATTCGTCCGTTGAGATTGTTGAAGAAGCTGGTGAGCTGCGTTTCGCTGCTCGCAATGGCGATCAACAGACTCGCGCAATGGCTGGTACCACTCGTGCGTTGGTAAACAACATGGTCCAAGGCGTAAGCCAAGGCTTCGAGCGCAAGCTCCAGCTGGTCGGTGTTGGTTACAAGGCGCAAGCAAAAGGCACAGTGCTGAACCTGGCTCTTGGCTTCTCGCACCCAGTGGATTATGAACTGCCGGAAGGCATCACCGCTGAGACTCCTAGCCAGACCGATATCCTGATCAAGGGCATCGACAAGCAGCTGGTAGGTCAAGTGGCCGCCGAGATCCGCGACTTCCGTCCACCAGAGCCGTACAAAGGCAAAGGTGTGCGCTACGCGGACGAAGTCGTCCGTCGTAAAGAAGCCAAGAAGAAGTAGGGCATAGCAAATGACCGACAAAAAAGTTACTCGACTGCGTCGCGCTCGCAAAGCACGCCTGAAAATGCACGAACTCGAAGTCGTGCGTCTCTGCGTGTTCCGCTCGTCGCAGCACATCTACGCCCAGGTCATTTCGGCCGACGGCAACAAAGTCCTGGCGAGTGCCTCGACTTTGGATAAAGAACTGCGTGATGGCGCCACTGGCAACATCGACGCGGCCACTAAGGTTGGCCAGCTGGTCGCTACGCGTGCTAAAGCCGCTGGCGTCTCGCAGGTGGCTTTCGACCGCTCTGGCTTCAAGTACCACGGCCGCGTCAAGGCGCTGGCTGATGCTGCTCGTGAAGCTGGGCTGGAGTTCTAAGTTATGTCAAATAACGACCAAAAGCGCGACGAAGGCTACATCGAGAAGCTGGTTCAAGTTAACCGCGTAGCCAAAACCGTTAAAGGCGGCCGTATCTTCACTTTCACCGCGTTGACCGTGGTTGGTGATGGTAAAGGGCGTGTTGGCTTCGGCCGTGGCAAGTCGCGTGAAGTGCCTGCTGCGATCCAGAAGGCAATGGAAGCTGCTCGCCGCAACATGATCCAGGTTGATCTGAACGGCACCACTCTGCAGTACGCAATGAAGTCCGCCCATGGCGCTTCGAAGGTGTACATGCAGCCTGCTTCTGAAGGTACCGGTATCATCGCTGGCGGCGCTATGCGTGCTGTCCTCGAGGTTGCTGGCGTTCAGAACGTTCTGGCCAAGTGCTACGGCTCGACTAACCCAGTAAACGTGGTTCACGCCACTTTCAAGGGTTTGAAAGCAATGCAGTCTCCTGAATCCATTGCCGCCAAGCGTGGCAAAAGCGTCAAGGAGATCTTCTGATCATGGCTACCGTAAAAGTTACGCTGATCAAAAGCATGACCGGCCGCATCCCTAACCACAAACTGTGCGTTAAGGGTTTGGGTCTGCGTCGCATCGGTCACACTGTAGAGGTCCTGGATACTCCCGAGAATCGCGGGATGATCAACAAGGCCTACTACATGCTGCGTGTAGAGGGTTAATCGATGAAACTCAATGATCTGAGTCCAGCGCCGGGTTCCCGTCGCGAAAAGCATCGTCCGGGCCGTGGTATCGGTAGTGGTTTGGGCAAGACCGGTGGCCGTGGCCACAAAGGTCAAACATCCCGCTCCGGTGGCACCATTGCTCCAGGCTTTGAAGGCGGTCAACAGCCGCTGCATCGTCGCCTGCCGAAGTTCGGTTTCGTTTCCCTGAAGGCCATGGATCGCGCAGAAGTGCGTCTGTCCGAGCTGGCTAAAGTGGATGGCGACATCGTCACCGTGCAGTCCCTGAAGGATGCCAACGTGATCAACCAGAACGTACAGCGTGTGAAAATCATGCTGTCGGGCGAAGTTGCTCGCGCTGTCACCATCGGAAAGGGAATCGGCGCCACCAAAGGTGCGCGTGCGGCTATCGAAGCAGCTGGCGGCAAGTTCGAGGAATAAATGGCTAAGCAAGGTGCTCTCTCTGCGCTCGGCAAAGGCGGTATGTCTGAACTCTGGGCTCGTCTGCGTTTTCTGTTCCTGGCGATTATCGTCTACCGAATAGGCGCACACATCCCGGTTCCAGGTATCAACCCGGACCGACTCGCGGACCTGTTTCGACAGAATGAGGGGACCATTCTTAGCTTGTTCAACATGTTTTCCGGCGGTGCGCTGGAACGGATGAGTATCTTTGCTCTGGGGATCATGCCGTACATCTCGGCATCGATCATCATGCAACTGATGACCGCCGTCAGCCCACAGCTGGAACAGTTGAAGAAGGAAGGTGAAGCTGGCCGTCGCAAGATCAGCCAGTACACCCGCTACCTCACCGTCGTCCTTGCTCTTGTCCAGGCTGTTGGCATGTCCATCGGTCTGGCAGGGCAAGGCGTAGCGTTCACTGGTGACTTTGGCTTCCATTTCGTCGCAGTAACCACGTTTGTGGCGGGTGCGATGTTCATGATGTGGCTGGGTGAGCAGATTACTGAGCGTGGTGTTGGCAACGGTATCTCGATGTTGATTTTCGCAGGTATCGTCGCCGGTCTTCCGAGAGCGATCGGGCAGTCTTTCGAGTCTGCGCGTCAGGGTGACATCAACATTTTTGCCCTGGTTGCGATCGGTTTGCTGGCAGTAGCGATTATCGGTTTCGTGGTGTTCATTGAGCGTGGTCAGCGTCGTATTGCTGTTCACTACGCCAAGCGTCAGCAGGGCCGCAAGGTATTTGCTGCGCAGACTAGCCACTTGCCGCTGAAGGTGAATATGGCCGGTGTTATCCCGGCTATTTTTGCGAGCAGCATTTTGCTGTTCCCGGCTTCGCTGGGTGCCTGGTTTGGTCAGTCTGAAGGTATGGGCTGGCTGCAGGACATCTCGCAGTCGATCGCTCCTGGTCAGCCGTTGAATATTCTGCTGTTTAGTGCAGGGATTATTTTCTTCTGCTTCTTCTATACGGCGTTGATGTTCAATCCGAAAGACGTAGCGGAAAACCTGAAGAAGTCCGGTGCCTTTATTCCGGGTATCCGTCCAGGCGAGCAGTCGGCGCGCTACATTGATGGCGTTTTGACTCGTTTGACCTTGTTCGGTGCTCTCTATATGACGGCCGTCTGCTTGCTTCCCCAGTTCCTGGTGGTTGCGGCAAACGTTCCGTTCTACCTTGGCGGGACCTCGTTGCTGATCGTGGTCGTGGTTGTGATGGACTTCATGTCCCAAGTACAATCGCACCTCGTTTCGCACCAGTACGAATCCCTGATGAAGAAAGCCAACCTGAAGGGCTACGGCAGCGGCATGTTGCGCTGAGTAGCGTCCATAAGGTTCGAGGAGTTGGTGATGAAAGTTCGTGCATCGGTGAAAAAGCTGTGCCGTAACTGCAAGATTATTCGCCGCGAAGGCGTTGTTCGGGTAATTTGCAGCGCGGAACCGCGTCACAAACAGCGCCAAGGCTGAGTGTGATTGTGCTTTAAGCCCGGCAGCTAGTGCGCTGCCGGGTTGATTATTTGTTATTACAGCGATATTATCTCGCGCCCTATTTCTTGGCTTCCGGGGCGTAGGTAGCTGTCAATTGGAGTCCCACTGAATGGCCCGTATTGCAGGCGTTAACATTCCAGATAACAAGCATACTGTTATCTCGCTGACCTACATCTATGGTGTTGGTCGCACTACTGCACAGAAAATTTGTGCAGTGTCTGGGGTAAACCCAGCGGCAAAGATCAAAGATCTGAGCGACGAGCAGATTGAACAGCTGCGTGGCGAAGTGGCGAAGTTCACCACTGAAGGTGACCTGCGTCGCGAAATCAACATGAAAATCAAGCGCTTGATGGACCTCGGTTGCTATCGCGGTCTGCGTCATCGTCGTGGTCTTCCAGTACGCGGTCAGCGTACCAAGACCAACGCGCGTACCCGTAAAGGTCCGCGTAAGCCGATCCGCAAGTAATCGCCCCAGCGAATCGACAGGAATTTAATCATGGCAAAACCTGCTGCTCGTCCTCGTAAAAAAGTTAAAAAGACAGTGGTTGATGGCATCGCCCACATCCATGCTTCTTTTAACAACACCATCGTGACCATTACCGACCGTCAAGGTAACGCTCTTTCCTGGGCAACCTCCGGTGGTTCGGGTTTCCGCGGTTCCCGCAAGTCCACCCCGTTCGCTGCTCAAGTAGCTGCTGAGCGTGCTGGTCAAGCTGCGCTGGAATACGGTCTGAAAAACCTCGACGTTAACGTCAAGGGTCCAGGTCCGGGTCGTGAATCCGCAGTCCGCGCTTTGAACGGCTGTGGCTACAAGATCGCCAGCATCACCGACGTGACGCCAATCCCGCACAACGGGTGCCGTCCGCCGAAGAAGCGCCGCGTGTAATCCAGGAGATTGTAAAGAATGGCTCGTTACATTGGTCCAAAATGCAAACTCGCTCGTCGCGAAGGCACCGATCTTTTTCTGAAGAGCGGCGTGCGCGCGATCGAATCGAAGTGCAACATTGAAGCAGCACCTGGTATCCACGGCCAACGCCGCGGTCGCCAGTCCGATTACGGCACCCAACTGCGTGAAAAGCAGAAGGTCCGTCGTATCTACGGCGTTCTCGAGCGTCAATTCAGCGGCTACTACAAAGAAGCAGCTGGCAAGAAGGGCGCAACCGGCGAAAACCTGTTGCAACTGCTCGAATGCCGTCTGGACAACGTTGTATACCGTATGGGTTTCGGTTCTACTCGTGCCGAATCCCGTCAGCTGGTATCGCACAAGTCGATCAGCGTTAACGGTCAGACCGTAAACGTTCCGTCCTACCAGGTTCGTGCTGGTGACGTGGTTGCTGTTCGCGAGAAAGCAAAGAACCAACTTCGCATTGTCCAAGCTCTCGATCTGTGTGCCCAACGTGGCCGCGTAGAATGGGTAGAAGTAGACACTGAGAAGAAGTCGGGCGTTTTCAAGAACGTTCCTGCTCGCAGTGATCTGTCCGCCGACATCAACGAAAGCCTGATTGTCGAGCTCTACTCCAAGTAAGGGCTAGAAAATAGGTGCATCCATGCAGATTTCGGTAAATGAGTTCCTGACACCCCGCCATATTGATGTGCAGGTTGTCAGTCCAACCCGCGCCAAGATCACACTCGAGCCTCTCGAGCGTGGTTTCGGCCACACCCTGGGCAACGCGCTGCGCCGCATCCTGTTGTCCTCAATGCCCGGCTGTGCAGTAGTCGAGGCCGAGATTGACGGTGTGCTCCATGAGTACAGCGCCATCGAAGGTGTACAGGAAGATGTAATTGAAATCCTGTTGAACCTTAAAGGTCTGGCTATCAAGCTGCACGGTCGTGACGAAGTTACGCTGACCTTGTCGAAGAAGGGTTCGGGGGTGGTTACCGCTGCCGATATTCAGCTGGATCATGATGTCGAGATCGTTAACCCCGATCACGTAATCGCTAACCTGGCGTCTAACGGCGCCCTGAACATGAAGCTCACCGTAGCTCGTGGTCGTGGTTATGAACCGGCAGACTCGCGTCAGAGCGATGAAGACGAAAGCCGCAGCATCGGTCGCTTGCAGCTCGACTCTTCGTTCAGCCCGGTTCGCCGTATCGCATACGTGGTGGAAAACGCCCGTGTCGAACAGCGTACCAACCTGGACAAGCTGGTTATTGATCTGGAAACCAACGGTACCCTGGATCCTGAAGAGGCCATTCGCCGCGCTGCAACCATCCTGCAACAGCAGTTGGCTGCGTTCGTCGACCTCAAGGGTGACAGTGAGCCAGTGGTTGTCGAGCAGGAAGACGAGATCGATCCGATCCTGCTTCGCCCGGTTGACGATCTGGAACTGACTGTACGTTCGGCTAACTGCCTTAAGGCGGAAAACATCTACTACATCGGCGACCTGATTCAGCGCACCGAAGTAGAGCTGTTGAAGACTCCGAACCTTGGCAAGAAATCCTTGACTGAAATCAAGGACGTTCTGGCCTCCCGCGGTCTGTCCCTCGGCATGCGCCTCGACAACTGGCCGCCTGCAAGTCTTAAGAAGGACGACAAGGCGACTGCCTGATCGTCGTAATCACCGAACGTTGTGTTTGGTAAGGAATGAACCATGCGTCATCGTAAAAGTGGTCGTCACCTGAGCCGCACCAGCTCGCACCGCAAGGCCATGTTCCAAAACATGGCGGTGTCGCTGTTCGAGCACGAGCTGATCAAAACTACACTGCCGAAAGCCAAAGAACTGCGCCGCGTTGCTGAGCCGCTGATCACTTTGGCCAAGACAGATAGCTTGGCTAACCGCCGTCTGGCTTTCGACCGTACTCGTTCGAAAGCTATCGTTGGTAAGCTCTTCAACGACCTGGGCAAGCGTTACGCTACCCGTGAGGGTGGCTACCTGCGCATCCTCAAGTGCGGTTTCCGCGCTGGCGACAACGCGCCTATGGCGTACGTCGAGTTGGTTGATCGTGCTACCAGCGGTGAAGCTGTATCCGCTGAGTAAGTCGGCAACATACAAAAAACCGGGCCTTGTGCCCGGTTTTTTGTGCCCGGTCAAAAAGTGGCAGTCACCTCTGTTGGCTGGCTTGCGCTTGGCAATGCGACAGCATTAGATAATGACTATCGATGTCCATGATTTAATGAATTTGGATACTGTCATTAACATGATCAATACTCCTTTCCAGCCGATTAGCCGGCAGTTTGAAGACCGACCTAGGAAGATTGAGCATGAGCCAGACCAAAACGCTTACGACCGCCAGCGGCGCTCCTGTCGCCGATAACCAGAACTCTCGCTCCGCTGGCCCGCGTGGCCCGCTGTTGCTCGACGACTTCCACCTTATCGAGAAGCTCGCTCACTTCAATCGCGAGAACATTCCCGAGCGCCGTGTACACGCTAAGGGATCGGGCGCTTACGGCACATTTACCGTAACCCGGGATATCACCCAGTACACCAGCGCCAAGCTGTTTGAGTCGGTCGGCAAACAGACCCCGACGTTCCTGCGTTTTTCCACCGTGGGTGGCGAGCGTGGCTCTGCCGATACTGAGCGCGATCCACGCGGTTTCGCCCTGAAGTTCTACACCGAGGAAGGGAACTGGGACATCGTGGGTAATAACACCCCTGTGTTCTTCATCCGCGATCCGCTGAAATTCCCCGATTTCATCCATACGCAGAAGCGCCTGCCCCAAAGCAATCTGAAAAGTGCCCAAATGATGTGGGATTTCTGGTCGCATTCGCCTGAGGCTTTGCACCAGGTCACCATTCTGTTCTCTGATCGTGGCATTCCCGATGGCTACCGTCACATGCACGGCTTTGGCAGCCACACCTATAGCCTGATCAGTGCCCAGGGTGAGCGTCACTGGGTGAAATGGCACTACAAGACCAAGCAAGGGATCAAGAACCTGACGCCGGCTGAAGCTGCACGCCTGGCGGGCACCGACCCGGATTACGCTCAGCGTGATCTGTTCAATGCGATCGAGCGTGGCGATTTCCCGAAGTGGAGCGTCTGCATCCAGATCATGACCGAAGCCCAAGCGGCGGCCCATTACGAGAACCCGTTCGACGTGACCAAGACCTGGTCGCAGAAGGAGTTTCCGTTGATCGAGGTCGGCGAGTTGGAACTCAACCGTAACCCGCTGAACTACTTCGCTGAAGTTGAGCAGGCGGCGTTCGGGCCGAGCAATATGGTTCCAGGGGTTGGCCTTTCGCCAGACCGCATGCTGCAAGGTCGTGTGTTCGCCTACGCTGATGCACACCGCTACCGTGTGGGTACCAATCACCAGCAATTGCCAGTCAACGCCCCGCGCAGCCCGGTCAACACTTACCAGCGCGACGGAGCCATGGCGTTCGGCAGCAATGGCGGTGCAGCGCCGAACTACGAGCCCAACAGCTACGTCGAGGCCCCCAAGCAGGCTCCGCGTTATGCTGAACCGGCCCTGGCGCTCGGTGGTTCGGCAGACCGTTACGATCACCGCGAAGATACCGACTACTACAGTCACGCCGGTGCGCTGTTCCGCTTGATGAATGATGCCCAGAAAGCGCTGCTGATCAGCAACATCGCGGGTGCGATGGCCGGTGTATCGGCGGATGTCGTCGATCGTCAGTTGCAGCACTTCTTCAAAGCGGATGTCGCTTACGGTGAAGGCATCGCGAAAGCGTTGGGCGTACAGCTTAACTAAGTCTAAACGAGAAGCAGAACCGCCCTCAATTGGGCGGTTTTTGCGTTATTTAACCGGCTTTTCTCGGATTTTCTTCGCTTTTATTGCGATAGGCGAGTGACCTTGCGGTCAGCTTGGTTCAAACTAGAGCCTTCAAAGCTTGTGGAGATGTAGGGCGATGCAAGGTCACCCAGACGTAATCGATTACCTCAACACGCTGCTGACAGGCGAACTGGCAGCCCGTGATCAATATTTCATCCACTCGCGGATGTACGAGGACTGGGGTTTTACCGAGCTCTACGAACGTATCAACCATGAGATGGAAGAAGAGGCCCAGCACGCCGATGCGTTGATGCGCC
Source organism: Pseudomonas sp. N-137 (assembly GCF_034555295.1). Taxonomy (NCBI): domain Bacteria; kingdom Pseudomonadati; phylum Pseudomonadota; class Gammaproteobacteria; order Pseudomonadales; family Pseudomonadaceae; genus Pseudomonas; species Pseudomonas sp. N-137. The sequence goes on along the minus strand of NZ_JAXUDQ010000028.1, from coordinate 283,269 downwards.
GGATCCTGATGCTCGAAGGTACGCCACGCATGCGCCCGGATGATCTGGACATCGGCACCACGGTGCCAGACATGCTCGCGGCCGACCTGCGCCTGGAATACAAAGTCCGTGCCGCGCTGTGCAAGGGCATTGAGCTCTGCGAACAGCACAACGATTACGTGACCCGCGAGATCCTGCGCATCCAGCTCAACGACACCGAAGAAGACCATACCTATTGGCTCGAGAAGCAGCTGGGCCTGATCAAGTTGATAGGCCTGGAAAATTACCTGCAGTCGCAGTTCTGATTGCAGGGAAAGGGAACGCAGAGCGTCCCAAGCTGCATTCCCACGCGGAGCGTAGGAACGATCAAACAAAAAAGCCCCTGTCATTGATGAGATGACAGGGGCTTTTTCGTGGCCGGGGAAAAATCAGTCCCGGTCACGCTCCAGCAACGGCTTGAGGTAGTAGCCAGTGTACGACTGCTTCATCTCGGCCACTTCCTCGGGGGTACCCACCGCGATGATCTGACCACCCTTGGAGCCGCCTTCCGGCCCCAAGTCCACCAGCCAGTCCGCCGTCTTGATCACATCGAGGTTGTGCTCAATTACCACCACGGTGTTGCCATGGTCGCGAAGGCGATGCAGGACGTCGAGCAATTGCTGGATATCAGCGAAGTGCAAGCCCGTGGTCGGCTCGTCGAGGATGTACAGGGTCTTGCCGGTATCACGCTTGGACAGCTCGCGAGACAGCTTGACCCGCTGGGCCTCGCCGCCGGACAACGTGGTTGCCGATTGCCCAAGCTTGATGTACGACAGCCCCACATCCATCAGCGTCTGGAGCTTGCGCGCCAGGGCCGGCACCGCGTCGAAGAACACCCTGGCCTCTTCGATGGTCATCTCGAGGGTTTCGTGGATATTCTTGCCCTTGTACTTGATCTCCAGGGTTTCGCGGTTGTAGCGCTTGCTCTTGCACACGTCGCACGGCACATAGATGTCCGGCAAGAAGTGCATCTCGACCTTGATCAGGCCGTCGCCCTGGCAGGCTTCGCAGCGCCCGCCCTTGACGTTGAACGAGAAACGCCCTGGGCCATAGCCGCGTGAACGGGACTCCGGCACGCCGGCGAACAGCTCGCGAATCGGCGTGAACAGCCCGGTATAAGTCGCCGGGTTGGAGCGCGGTGTGCGACCGATGGGGCTCTGGTCGATGTCGACGACCTTGTCCAGATGCTCCAGACCCTTGATGCTGTCGTGGGCGGCGGCCTCCAGGGTCGTGGCGCCGTTCAGGGCCGTAGCGCTGAGGGGGAACAGGGTGTTGTTGATCAGCGTCGATTTGCCGGAGCCGGACACACCGGTCACGCAAGTCAGCAGCCCAATCGGGATGTCCAGGTCAACGTTGCGCAGGTTGTTGCCACGGGCGCCCTTGAGGCTCAGCGACAGCTTCTTGTTGCGCGGCGTACGCTTGGCCGGCACCTTGATCTTCACCCGGCCCGACAGGTATTTGCCGGTCAGGGAGTCGGGATGCGCCATGACTTCGGCGGCTGTGCCTTGGGCAACGATATGCCCGCCATGCACCCCCGCACCCGGACCGATGTCCACGACGTAATCCGCCAGGCGGATCGCATCCTCGTCGTGTTCGACCACGATCACCGTGTTGCCGATGTCCCGCAGGTGCTTGAGCGTCCCGAGCAGTCGATCGTTGTCCCGCTGGTGCAGGCCAATGGACGGTTCGTCGAGGATGTACATCACCCCCACCAGGCCGGCACCGATCTGGCTGGCCAGGCGAATACGCTGGGCTTCGCCGCCGGACAAGGTATCTGCGCTGCGATCGAGGGTCAGGTAGTCCAGGCCAACGTTCACCAGAAATTGCAGGCGCTCGCGGATTTCCTTGAGGATCTTGTCGGCAATTTCGCCCCGGCGGCCGGTGAGCTTCAAGCCGCCGAAGTAGTCGGTGGCGTCCCCAATCGGCAGGTTGGTCACCGCCGGCAGGGTTTTCTCGCCGACCCACACATGTCGCGCCTCCCGACGCAAGCGGGTACCGCGGCAATCGGGGCAGGGCTGGGTGCTGAGGAACTTGGCCAGTTCTTCGCGCACGCTGGCCGATTCGGTCTCGCGATAACGCCGCTCCAGGTTCGGCACGATGCCTTCGAACGGGTGGGAGCGTTTGACGATATCGCCACGGTCGTTCAGGTATTTGAAGTCGACACTTTGTGAGCCGCTGCCGTGCAGGATGAATTTCTGCTGGTCGGCGGGCAGTTCATTGAAGGGTTTGTCCAGGCTGAACTTATAGTGGGCCGCCAGCGACCCGAGCATCTGGAAGTAGTAGACGTTACGCCGGTCCCAGCCGCGAATCGCACCCTCGGCCAGGGTCAGTTCGCCATTGACCAGGCGCTTGGTGTCGAAGAACTGCTTGACCCCCAGGCCATCGCAGGTCGGGCACGCGCCGGCCGGGTTGTTGAAGGAGAACAGCTTGGGTTCCAGTTCGCTGATGGCGTGGCCGCAGATCGGGCAGGCGAAGCGCGCCGAGAAGATGATTTCCTCGCCGGGCTCGTCGTCCATCGGCGCTACCAGGGCGATGCCGTCGGCTAGTTTCAGTGCCGTTTCGAAGGACTCTGCCAGACGCTGTTGCAGGTCGGCCCGGACCTTGAAGCGGTCGACCACCACATCGATCGAATGCTTTTTCTGTTTATCCAGCTTCGGCAGTTCGTCCAGTTCGCACAGCTTGCCGTTGACCCGTGCCCGAACGAAGCCTTGGGCGCGCAGTTCTTCGAAGACCATCAGGTGCTCGCCCTTGCGCTCGCGGATGACCGGCGCCAGCAGCATCAACTTGCTGCCTTCGGGCTGAGCCAGCACCAGGTCGACCATCTGGCTGACGGTCTGGGCTTCCAGCGGGATGTCGTGGTCGGGACACCGGGGAATACCGACCCGCGCATACAGCAGGCGCAGGTAGTCGTAGATCTCGGTGATGGTGCCGACGGTTGAGCGTGGGTTGTGGGAAGTCGACTTCTGTTCGATGGAAATCGCCGGCGACAGGCCTTCAATGGTGTCGACGTCGGGTTTTTCCATCATCGACAGGAACTGCCGGGCGTAGGCCGACAGCGATTCGACATAGCGCCGCTGGCCTTCAGCGTACAGGGTGTCGAAGGCCAGGGATGATTTGCCGGATCCGGACAGGCCGGTGATGACGATCAGCTTGTCCCGTGGCAGGGTCAGGTCGATGTTCTTCAGGTTGTGGGTACGGGCCCCACGAATCAGGATCTTGTCCAAAGTGGCCTCGCTCGGCGGGCGTCGAAAACGTAGGAGTATACGGGCAAATACTGGATGGATGCACACTATTGAAAGTGAGTTTGCAGTCATACATGAAGACTGCGCGGCAAACGGTCGCGATATACCCCCTCAATCGATGGGACTGGTAGAATCGCCGCCGGTTCACACGAGGTTTTTCCATGCACGATCCCCACAGCGAACGCATGAGCAGCGGCGAGACACGCGCAGCAAGCGGTCTGGCTCTTGTGTTCGCCTTCCGTATGCTGGGCATGTTCATGGTGTTGCCGGTGCTGGCGACCTATGGGATGGATCTGGCAGGCGCGACCCCGGCCCTCATCGGGTTGGCGATTGGCGCGTACGGCCTGACCCAGGCGATTTTCCAGATCCCGTTCGGGGTCATTTCCGACCGCATAGGCCGGCGTCCCGTCATCTACCTGGGCTTGATTGTCTTCGCCCTGGGCAGTGTGCTGGCGGCCAATGCCGATTCGATCTGGGGCGTGATCGCCGGACGCATCCTGCAAGGCGCCGGGGCGATTTCCGCAGCCGTCATGGCTTTGCTGTCGGACCTGACCCGCGAACAGCATCGGACCAAGGCCATGGCCATGATCGGCATGACGATCGGTCTGTCGTTCGCCGTCGCCATGGTCGTCGGGCCGTTGCTGACCCGCGCCTTTGGCTTGTCGGGGCTGTTTCTGGTCACGGGGGGCATGGCGCTGGTGGGCATCCTGATCGTGGCGTTCATGGTGCCGCGCTCCACCGGGCCGTTGCAGCACCGCGAATCAGGGGTGGCTCGCCAGGCGCTGATGCCGACGCTCAAGCACCCGGACCTGCTGCGTCTGGACCTGGGCATCTTCGTGCTCCACGCCATGTTGATGTCCAGCTTCGTTGCCTTGCCGCTGGCGCTGGTGGAGAAGGCCGGCCTGCCCAAGGAGCAGCACTGGTGGGTTTACCTGACTGCGCTGCTGATTTCGTTTTTCGCCATGATTCCGTTCATCATCTACGGCGAGAAGCGACGCAAAATGAAACGAGTTTTGCTCGGCGCCGTCGTGACGCTGATGCTCACTGAGCTATTCTTCTGGCAGTTCGGCGACAGCCTGCGGGCCCTGGTGATCGGCACAGTGGTGTTCTTCACCGCGTTCAATCTGCTGGAGGCGTCGCTGCCGTCGCTGATCAGCAAGGTTTCACCGGCGGGTGGCAAGGGCACGGCGATGGGGGTTTACTCCACCAGCCAGTTCCTCGGTTCGGCGTTGGGCGGGATCCTCGGCGGCTGGTTGTTCCAGCATGGCGGTTTGTCGGTTGTGTTCCTGGGATGCGCCGCGCTGGCTGCACTTTGGCTGGTCTTTGCTGTTACCATGCGCGAACCTCCGTATGTGACGAGCCTGCGCTTGCCGTTGTCGCCCGAAGCCATCCGCGAAGCAGGCCTGACCGAGCGCCTTAAGGCCGTCGTTGGAGTAACCGATGCAGTGGTGGTCGCCGACGAAGCGGCCGTTTATATCAAACTGGACACCGAATTATTGGATCGCGCGACGCTCGAGCGCCTGGTGAACAACCCGGCCCCGACCACGTGCGAAGCCTAGGAGAACGTTATGGCCCGTGGGGTTAACAAAGTCATATTGGTCGGTACTTGCGGCCAGGATCCCGAAGTTCGCTACCTGCCCAATGGCAACGCTGTGACCAACCTGAGTCTGGCGACCAGCGAACAGTGGACCGACAAGCAGACCGGCCAGAAGGTCGAGAAGACCGAATGGCACCGCGTGTCGATGTTCGGCAAGGTGGCCGAAATCGCCGGCGAATACCTGCGCAAGGGTTCGCAGGTGTACATCGAAGGCAAGCTGCAGACCCGCGAGTGGGAAAAAGACGGCATCAAGCGCTACACCACCGAAATCGTGGTCGACATGCAAGGCACCATGCAACTGCTGGGCGGTCGTCCACAGGGTGACCAGCAGCAAGGTGGCAACAACTACCAGCAGGCTGCTCCGCGTCAGCAAGCACCTCGCCCGCAGTCGGCGCCTCAGCCACAGCGTGAACGTCCAGCGGCTCCGCAACAGGCCGCGCCGCAACCGGCTCCGGATTTCGACAGCTTTGATGACGATATTCCGTTCTAAAGCCGCTGGAAGCTCCAGGCAGCGAGCTTCAAGCTAAAAACAAAACCGCGCTTCGGTTTACGAGGCGCGGTTTTTTTTTAGCCTTGAATTTGCCGCTTGGGGCATCACTCAGTGGCGGGCAGCCAAAAACTGTTCAGTGCTCACCACATCCGCATAGGCAAAACCCAGGGCCGACATGAAGGCCGCATGTACTTGAGCCGCCGGGACGACGAGCCCATTGAATTCCAGATCGCGGCTGGCACAAGCATCGTGAATCACCGTGACCTCATAGCCCATGTCCGCCGCCGCTCGGGCGACCCCGTCGATGCACATGTGGCTCATGCTGCCGACGATCACCAGGTGCTTAATGTCGTGGCGGTCAAGGATGGCTTGCAATTGGGTTTCGCGAAACGAGTTGACGAAGTGCTTGAGCACCACCGGTTCGTCGGTGCGGTTGAGCACTTTGGGATGCAGTTGCGCACCTTCAGAGCCTGGGGTGAAGAACGGTGCGGAATCGGAGGTGAATTCGTGACGGATGTGCACCACCTGATCCGCGGCCTGGCGAAAGGCTTCGATCAGTCTGGCGGCGTTATCGGCGGCCGCTTCGGCACCGACCAATGGCCATTTTCCCTGGGGGAAGTAGTCGTTCTGGATATCGACTACGATGAGCGCTTGCTTGGACATAAGGCTTCCTCGATCAGTGGGGTCTGAAGCCAGTATTGGCTCATGCCACCGGTTTCAGAATGGGCCGTAACGACAATAAGCGAGGGAAAACTGACAATGACGCAGCAAAGGGCAGTCGCTGAGCTCGGGGTGCTCATCTACCCCGGCGCGCAACTGGCGGCGGTGCATGGCTTGACCGATCTGTTCGCCGTGGCGCAGCGGATTGCCGACGAGCAAGCCAGTTCTCAGTTGCCGCGCCTGCGGGTCAGTCATTGGCGAGCGCAGGAGGGAGAAGTGCCGACCCGGGTGTTCGAGAGTTTCGCCGGTCCTCAGGGCAGACTGGTTGCGCTGCTGATTCCACCGTCCATCGCCGGTTTCAGTGAGGGGCTGGTGTCGCAGGCGCTGATGACCTGGTTGCGAGCGCGGCATGCCGACGGCACGGTGCTGGGTGGTGTGTGTGTCGGTTCGATTCTGTTGGCCGAAAGTGGCCTGCTCGATGGGCGCAGCGCCACGACCCACTGGACCTCGGCCAAGACCTTTGCCGCGCGTTATCCGAAGATCAAGCTCGACGCTGATAAACCCATCGTCGACGATGGCGACCTGATTACCACGGCCGGGCTGATGGCCTGGTCAGAGCTGGGGCTACGACTGGTGGACCGCCTGCTCGGCCCCAGCATCGCCACGCGCACGGCGCAGTTTCTGGTGATCGAACACAGCGACAGCGCCAGCCAATGTGGCAGTAACTTTGCGCCCATCCTCGGACACGGTGACGCGGCCATTCTCAAGGTCCAGCACTGGTTGCAAGGCAGCGGCGCAGTGGACGTTTCCCTCGGCGCCATGGCCGAACAGGCCGGGCTGGAGGAACGCACCTTCCTGCGCAGGTTTCGCGCCGCCACCGGGCTCAAGCCCACCGAATACTGTCAGCACTTGCGCGTCGGCAAGGCCCGGGAAATGCTGGAGTTCACCAATGGCACCATCGACCACATTGCCTGGACGGTGGGTTATCAGGACCCGGGGGCTTTTCGTACGACGTTCAAGAAAATTACTGGGTTGGCGCCCAGTGATTATCGGGCGAGGTTTGGGGTCAGCCCGGTGAATGCGCCAAAGTAGTCATCGATCTCTTCGCCACCGTCGCAGTCGTCGTGCAATTTGCCGGATGTCCTCAGGGTGTCGTGCAGAATGAAACAGGCCCGGTGCTATCAATCCTCCCTCAGACGCCCGTTTCGTTGCTCGTCCTGGCTCGCAACACCGTTGGCCTGATCTCTGCACCCCTTTATCTAAAGCCATCGAGCGCAGTTAAAAGGGCACCGCATGACGACGGTCAATCGTAACAAACTGGTAGTGGACCATTCGATCAACCCCCACGCGCCGCTTCATGAAGTCGAAACCAATCGGGCGCTGGCCCGTTGGCTGGCGCAGATTCTCGGCCTTGAATACGGCGGCAGCTATGATCAACAGCAGCATGCTGGCCATGATCTGTACTTGCTGCCCACGCAAACTGTCATAGGTGCCGAAGCCGCCCTGCGCTTGGGCGTCAAAGGGCCAGAGGATCTATGGGGCGGTTACGTCGAGCATGATTTTATCTGCACCAAGGCAATCACCCACGGTCTGTTGAACAGGCACGCGGTCGCGCCCTTGGGCTGGTCACCGCTGTTTGCCAAGTTGACTCGGGGGGCGGTGCTCGATGGCGTGACTGTGTTTGCGCTCCAGGATGCGCGCCAGGCGGCCGAGCACCTGCTGTACACCGGAGCGATCCGCTTCAAGCCTATCCATGCCTGTGCCGGACGCGATCAGCGGGTGATCAAGAGTCTGGCGCAATTCGATGAAATCGCCGCCGGCCCCGAGGCTCAAGCGCTGTTTCGCGACGGTGTGGTGCTTGAGCAGAACCTCGAACAGGTCAAGACCCAAAGCGTCGGCCAGAGCTTCATCAACGGCAAGGTCTTGAGCTATTGCGGTGTGCAACATCTGACGCGGGACAGTGAAGGGCTGGAGGTTTACGGCGGCTCGGACCTGTTGGCGGTGCAGGGCGGCTATATTGAATTGCTCAAGCTTGAGCTGCCCGACGATGTACGTGAGGCGGTGCGGTTGGCGCAGGTGTTTGACGATGCCACCAATCAGGCTTTTCCAACGTTCTTTGCCTCGCGGCGCAATTACGACATCGCCCAGGGCATTGACGTCAGCGGTCAGCCGCGCGGTGGTGTGCTGGAACAGTCATGGCGCATGGGCGGGGCCAGCAGTGCTGAGCTCGCGGCGTTGCAGGCGTTCATTGAGGACCCTTCGTCCAGCGCGGTTCGTGTGTCCTCGGTGGAGACCTACACTGACCAGCCGCTGCCCCCTGGGGCCAGGGAGGTCTATCGCGGCCCGGCGCACAATGGTGACTTTCTTCTTAAATACGTAACGGTTCATTCCTATGACGGCTAGAAGCGAAACCATTCAGATCGAGATCGACGACGAATACATGAACGGCACCTTTCTGAGCCCTAAATCCAAGGTTCCAGGGGTGTTGTTCGTCCACGGTTGGGGCGGTAGCCAGGAGCGTGACCTGGAACGCGCCAAAGGCATTGCCGGCCTGGGTTGCGTCTGTCTGACCTTTGACTTGCGCGGGCATACCGGCGGGGCTGGCATTCCGTTATCCCGGGTAACCCGGGAAGATAACCTGCGGGATTTGCTCACCGCCTATGACCGGCTGCTCGCCCATCCAGCCTTGGACACCTCGGCGATCGCCGTGGTGGGCACCAGCTACGGCGGTTACCTGGCGGCGATCCTGACGTTGCTGCGGCCAGTGCGCTGGCTGGCTTTACGAGTGCCGGCGCTGTATCGCGACGAGCAATGGCACACGCCCAAGCGTGACCTGGACAAGACTGACCTGCTGGATTATCGCAGTACCCTGGTGCACGCCGACACCAATCGCGCCTTGCATGCGTGCTCGCAGTTCACCGGTGATGTGTTGCTGGTGGAGTCGGAGACCGACGACCATGTGCCCCACGCGACGATCATGAGCTACCGAGCGGCGTGCCAGCAGACCCATTCGCTGACGCACCGGATCATCGACGGCGCCGACCATGCCTTGAGCGACCCAGTGTCCCAACAGGCCTACACCTCAATCCTGGTGGACTGGATCACCGAGATGGTAGTGGGTGAGCGGTTGAGCATTATTCAGGCGCGGTGATTGCGCTGTGTTCATGCGGGCCTTATCGCGAGCAGGCTCGCTCCCACAGGAGATCTTTGGTGGACAGGAATCCTATGTTCGCCGCAGATCAATTGTGGGAGCGAGCCTGCTCGCGATGAGGCCCGCTCAGACAACCCATACTCAGAACCCTGTCACTTAGGCCCCGGCTTGACCCGCAATGCCTTGGCCTTCGCCTCGATCACCAGATACATCACCACCGTGATCAACAACGGCAAGATGAAGTAGATCGCTCGATAGGCAATCAGCCCCGCCAGCAGGCTGCCACGAGAAACCTCGTGCTGCAGCAGGGCAATGAACACCGCCTCCAACACCCCCAATCCCGCCGGAATGTGCGTGATGACCCCGGCAATGCTGCTGATCATCAGCACCCCGAGCACCACCGGATAATCCAGCTTGCCCGGCAGCAGGGTGAAGATCACCGCCGCCATCAGCGACCAGTTCAACGCCCCCAGCGCCAGTTGCAGCCCCGCCATGCGCAGCGACGGCAGGTTGATTTCCATGCCGCGGATGGTCCAGGCCCGACGTTTGGAAAACCGACAAGCCACCAGATAACCGGCACTGATGCACAGCAGCAGCACGCCCACGCCTTGCAGCGCAGTGCTGCTCAGTTTCCACCCCGGCGGCATCGTTACCAGGCCACTGCTGAACACCACCCCGGCCAACGTCATGTAGCCAAACCAGTTCGTGGCCAGGCTCAGGCCGAGGATCTTGGCGATGTTCCCGTTGCTGACCCCCAGCCGTGAATACAGCCGGTAGCGCATGGCGATGCCGCCGACCCAGGCACTGAGGTTCAGATTGAAGGCGTAGCTGATCACCCCCACCGGCAATATCTGCCGCCAGCCCAGTTTCTGCCGTATGTAGGTGCGGCCGATCAGGTCGTAGCAAGCGTAAGTGATGAAACTGGTAACGGTGAGCGCAGCGGCAATGAGCAACGTGCGCAGTTTGAAGTCCGCCAGGGTCGCGAACACTTCGGCCCAGTCAATGCGCCGGGCCAGGGCAGTGAACAACACGATCAGCAGCAGGAAGAAGGCCAGGGTCAGTGGGCGTTTCCAGCGGCTCCAGCGTGATTTGGGTTTGCTGTGTTCGGCCGCGTGGGCATCAGATGCGTGGGCATCACTTGGCGCCGTGTGCGCGTCAGAGTGGTTCATGGGGTTCGCTCCGAACCGCCGTGGGCGGCGAAAAAGGTTTCAGGCGCGGCTTATGGGCTGGCAGCCAGCCGGCCCAGGCCGGAAAGTGGCGCAGGAAGTGAAACACCATGAAGCCGATGGTCATGCGCCACAGCAGGCCCCGAGGGGCAGGGTTGGCCGGCATGACGGTGCAATGGTTGCGGCTCAGATCATCGAGGCGCTCGAACAATTCACGGTTGAAGGCCCGGTCGCGGATCAGCACATTGGCTTCCAGGTTCAGGGACAGGCTCAGGGGGTCGAGGTTACTTGAGCCCACCGTGCTCCAGTCCTCATCCACCAAGGCGACTTTGCCGTGCAACGGCCGTTCGCAATACTCGTAGATCACCACGCCGGCCTTGAGCAGATAGTTGTACAGCATCCGCGCTGCGAGCTTGGCGATCATCATGTCCGGCTGGCCCTGCAGGATCAGTCGTACTTCCACGCCACGCCGCGCGGCATTGCGGATCTCGCGCAGCAGCCGGAAACCGGGGAAGAAATAGGCATTGGCAATGACCACGCGTCGCTGGGCGCTGCGCAATACTTGCAGGTACACCTCTTCGATGTCGGTCTGATGCTCATGGTTGTCGCGATAGACCAGCCGCACCTGACCATCATGATCGTTGAAGGCCAACTCGTTGCGGCGGCTGCGGCGGCGTTGCCACCAATATTTGGCCCGGCTGGGCCGACCGCTCTGCAACAGCGCGAAGTGATGGATATCCACCACCGCCGGTCCTTTGACCTCCACGGAATAATCCTGCTTGGCCTCGGGACCGAAGTCGCCCAGATGGTCTGCGGAAAAATTGATCCCGCCGATAAACGCGATCACACCGTCCACCACGACGATCTTGCGGTGCAGGCGCCGGAACCAGTTGGTGCGGATGCCCAGGTGCCGGGGTGCGGGATCGAATATCTGCAAACGCACCCCGGCGTCGCTCAATGTCGCCAGAAATTCCGGGGTCAGCTCGCCGCAGCCAAAACCGTCCAGGCTGACGGTGATGCGCACGCCACGTCCGGCCGCGTCGACCAACAGGTCCCGTAGTTCGATACCGACTTTGTCCTCGAACAGAATGAAGGTCTCAAGGAGGATTTCCTTTTCGGCCCGGCGTATGGCCTCAAAGACCCTGGGAAAATATTCCTCGCCGTTCTCCAAAAGCGTGACCCGGTTATTGCCGTGCCAACCGTACTCGATGTCCACCAGCGCCGGATTGCGCTCGGTCGGCGGAACCTCTACCTGTTCCACCGTCGCCTTGTTCATAGTCGCGCTCATAATTCGATCTCCACCGAAAGCGGTGCATGGTCGGAAAGGTGCGACCAGGGGCGTACGTTCAATACCTTGGGATGACGGGCCTTGAGGTTGCGCACGTAGATGCGGTCCAGACGCAGGACCGGCAGGCGCGCCGGAAAGCTGCGGGCCGGCTTGCCCCATTGCTCGGCGAACACCTCCCGCAGGCCGCTGGGTTCAAGCAGCTCGCTGGCTTTGCCGCGCCAGTCATTGAAATCCCCGGCGACGATGACCGGCGCCTCGGGCGGCAGTTCGCTCAAACGTTGGCAAAGCAGTTTCAATTGCTCGACACGATGCCCCTCGCGCAACCCCAGGTGCACGCAGATGGCGTGGATTTCCCGCTCATCGCCGCCCGGCAGACGCAGCACGCTGTGGAGCATGCCGCGGCTTTCATGGCCGCTGATAGACACGTCCAGGTTGTCGTGGCGAATGATCTGGAATTTGGACAGCAATGCGTTGCCATGGTCCCCCGCCGGGTACACCGCGTTGCGCCCGTAGGCGAACTGTGGCCAGAGGCTATCGGCGAGGAATTCGTATTGCGGCATGCTCGGCCAGTTGGAATAGCGCTGCGGGTGGTGCTCGTGGGTGCCGTGGACTTCCTGCAAGAACACCACGTCGGCGGACACACTGCGCACCGCCTCGCGCAGTTCCGGGAGGATGAAGCGCCGGTTCAGGGCGGTGAAACCTTTATGGGTGTTGACCGTCAGGACGGTGAAGCGATTGATCCGGTCGAGGTCTTGCGTCCGTTCCTGGGTTGGATCGCGGGTCGTTTCGGTGAACTCCGGGATGCTCATGGCAATACCCCCTCGGCCGGGCGCTCGCCGGGCGTGGTGGCCAGGTCCTTGTCCAGGTCGAAGTGCTCCAACAAGTGACGCGCGTCATAGGGCGCACGGACTTTGATGTCATTGTCGAAATAGCAGAACACCTCCCGGCTCTTGCGGGCGCGGGGTTTCTTTTTCGGGTCGATCAAATGGGCATCGCGCGGTTGTGTGCCGTGGCTCCAGGCCTCGATCCGCTCGCCCCAGCGTTTCAAGGCCGCATCGGTGTAGCCGCTGGCGTATAGCTCCTCGGCTCCGTGCAGGCGCAAGTACACGAAGTCGCTGGTAACGTCTTCGCGATACGGCCATTTTCCCGCGGTGTCAGCGATCACCAGTGCCACGTCGTAGCGTTTGAGCAAGGTGATGAAGTGTGGATCGATAAAGCTTTCATGACGGATCTCCACCGCGTGACGCAGCGGCCGCTTCTTGTCGGCCTGGGTGCTGGCGTGGCCGTTCAGGCGCGGTTCGTGCTCCCGGGCCAGGGCGGCGGCATCTTCGGTGTTGTGGGGCAGTTGCTTGAGAAAGTCTTCGAACAACTCGGGATCGAATTTGAAACTGGGAGGAAACTGCCAGAGGATCGCGCCGAGTTTCTCCTTGAGCTCCAGCACGCCGGAAGCGAAGAAATTGGCCAACGGCTTGTGAATGTCCCGAAGACGTCTGATGTGGGTGATGAAACGCGGCGCCTTGACGCTGAAGACGAAGCCGGGCGGGGTCTCGGCGTACCACTGGGCATACCGTTCGGGGCGTTGCAGGGCGTAGAACGATCCATTGATTTCGATGCTGTTGACCGCTCGCGAGGCGAATTGCAATTCCCGTTTCTGGGTCAGCCCCTTGGGGTAGAAATCCCCCCGCCAAGGCGTATAACGCCAACCGGAAATGCCAATGTGGATCGCCGTCATGTGTCCCTCCCGTGCCAATGACCTCGTACCGCCTGTGTCTTTTGATGACTGTCGCGCGGGGTAGAAAGTTTCGATGGAGTTACCGACGGTGAGGGCAGGTGAAGTCCTGCAGTCTTGTTCGCTGTGTTTCGTAGTTGCTGAATGGGCCCCCAGCGCAGATCAAATGTGGGAGCGAGCCTGCTCGCGATGAGGTCCGTCCAGACACCCTCAACTTCTCTGGATCAGCTTGTTCCTTACCTCAGTCATGCCCTGCGCATCCAGCTCCAGCCACACATGCTGTTTGCCCGCGATCTGCGCCGCCGCCGGCAGGCCATCGCGATACACCAGCCGATTGCTGGCCAGCGCCGGTACTTTCGCTCCCGGCAACAAGGTGCCGGCCAGGTTCAGCGGGTCGACACCGCACACCGCCACCAGTGCGCCGTCGCTGGGGCGGCGGCGCACTTCCCGCAGCAATGGTATGGCTTCGGGCAGGGCGAATTGCTCGCCCGCCAGACCGCTGACAAAACGTCCGCCACGAATCTCTCCCCGCGCCTCCAGGCGATGAAACGTGCGCAGTAACTCGCGCCAGCTCGGCAACCAATCCGCCTCCCGCTCCAACAGGCGCCAGAACACCACGCCATAACGGCGCAGCAAGGTCATGGCGATGTGTTCGAGGGTGTCGGGCGGTATCGCCGCTGGCCGGTTTCCTTCCTCGGGCACTGGGGCGCTACGGCGTAACAAGGCCCAGCGCCCGGCATCGTCCATGCCGCCAACGAATGCCCCGCGCCCGCGCCGACTGCTGCGCGCCTGGCGCTTACTGGCAGGGGTGATCAACGCGCGCAACCCGGCGAAGCTGTCGGCATTCACCAGCCCGGCGCCTACCAGTTCCTGTAGCGCGATTTCCAGTTCGCTGCGCAGCAAGTGCGCCTCGTGCAACAACTCATCGAAAAACAGCGCGCCGTGTTCGCTGAGGGCCTTATGGACTTTTTGCGTCTTGGGTGACAGCTCGCTGGGTGGGGTCTGTTCAGTCAGGCTGCTCCAGAGGGCGACCTGATTGCGCGGCAGCAACACAATCGGCGTGCTGCGCAAGGCGCTGGAAGATTGCTTCTGACGAGCGCTCAGGCGCGTCCACACCAGCTTGCCGCTGCGGCACAGCTCATCGAGCCAGCTCGGGGAATAGTCCTTGATCCGCGCCGGCAACAGGTCGCTGTCCCACGCCGAGGCGGCGGCCGGATAGCCTTCGAACTGACTGATGATCGACGGCAGCACCGCGTTGCCCCGGCCTTGGGTGGACGGCGACAGATGCTGCCAGTCGAACAGGAACCGCATGAAATCCTGCAACATCACCGGCTCGATTTCCCGGCGCAGGCGCTTGACGGTGTAGCGGTGGATACGCGCCAGCAAATGCCGCTCGCACCATTCTTCCTGTCCGCTGCCGGGGGTGAATCGGCCACGCAGCACGTAGCCTTGCTGTTCCAGTTGCGCCAGGGCCTGGGTGATGGGCGGGGGCGTTAGCCCCAGCGGGTAGGCGATGGCCTCCAGCGGCAGTGGACCAAAGGCGCTGAGCCGCGCGCGCAGTACCTCCACCATGGCCTCATCGCGGTCCCAGGGTTCATCGAAACCCGCCAGCGGCGTCAGCGGCGGTCGCCATTGAGCCTGTGGATAAATGGCCTGCAGACACGTCAGTCGTTCCAGCGCCACCCACACACCTCGTTCGGCGCTGATCTGTACATGACTGGCGCGGCCGCGCTCGGCCAGGGCCTGCAGCCAGTCCAGCCACGACGGCTGAGCACCTGCCTCGCTGTCGGCGATGCAGGCCAGGCTCATCAGTGCTTCGTGCATTTCATCGAGGTTGGTGGGGGCCGGCCAGGCTTCGTCCCGTACCGCCTGGATGGCGTCGGCGTCGAGTGCGCCGAGGTCGTCGGTAGACTGCGGGTCGCTCCAGCGCCGGTTGATCACCGCTTGAGTGCGGCGTTCTTCCAGCGGGGCGTCGTCGAGAAAGGTGTAGGGCCGGGCGCTGAGGATTTCCGCCGCCAGGGGCGAGGGCGCCGGCAGATCGCGGCTGATCAGACGAACCTCGCCGGCTTCCATGCGCCGCAACAGCGTCAGCCAGCCTTCACTGTCCATGGCTTCGTGCAGGCAGTCGTCGAGGGTCTGTTCCACCAGTGGGTGATTGGGAATTTCCCGTTCGCCGGCGAGGTTCTCCAGGCAGGCGATCTGGTCCGGGAATACGCTGGCGATCAGGTCTTCGCTTTTCATGCGCTGGATCTGCGGAGCGACTTTGCGTCCGCCCGAATAGCGCGGCAAGGCCAGGGCGACACTGGCATTCCAGCGCCAGCGCACGCCGAACAGCGGCGCATCCAGCACTGCCTGGACCAGTATCTGTTCGGCACTATGGCTATTGAGATAGCGCCAGACCTCGTCCAGCTCGAAGCTGTGGCTGGTGGACAGCGACAGCACAATGGCGTCTTCGCTGGCGGCGGCCTGCAATTCGAAATTGAAGGTGCGGCAGAAACGCTTGCGCAGGGCCAGGCCCCAGGCGCGGTTGATGCGGCTGCCGAACGGCGTATGGATGATCAGTTGCGTGCCGCCGGACTCGTCGAAAAACCGCTCCATCACCAGTGTGTCCTGGGACGGCAGGGCGCCGAAGGCCAGGCGTGCCGGGGCCAGATAGTCCACCAGTTGTTCGGCACTGGCCAGGTTCAGTTGCAAGGTGCCGGTCAGCCAGTCGAGGGCCGGTTGCAAGTTGCCCGGCGTGGCACCGAGCAGTTGGTCCAGTTGGGCTTGCAGGCGGGCTACCGCCAGGGACAACTCGGCGCTGCGGCCAGGGGCTTCGCCAAGCCAGAACGGAATGGTCGGCGGCTGGCCCTGGGCGTCCTCGACCCGCACCCGACCGGTCTCCACGCGAATGATGCGGTAAGAGGTATTGCCCAGTTGGAACACGTCGCCGGCAATGCTCTCCACGGCGAAGTCTTCGTTGACGCTGCCGATGTTCAATCCTTGGGGTTCGAGCAGCACGCTGTAGTCGGCGTTGTCCGGGATAGTGCCGCCGCTGGTCACGGCGGTCAGCTTGCTGCCCCGGCGCCCGCGCAGGGTGCGGGTGACGGCGTCGCGATGCAGGTACGCACTGCGCACGCCCTGACGACCATTGAGGCCCTCGGCGAGCATGTGCAGCAGCGCCTGATAGTGGCCGTCGTCCAACTCGGCATAGGGCGCGGCGCGGCGAAAGGTTTCCAGCAGCGCCTGTTCCGGCCATTCCTGGCAACTGACCTCGGCGACGATCTGCTGGGCCAGCACATCCAGTGGCGCCTTGGGGATGTGCAGAATGTCCAGCTCGCCACGGCGCACGCAATCGAGCAGGGCGACGCATTCGATCAAGTCGTCGCGGGTGGTGGCGAACAGGCGTCCCTTGGGCGTGCCGCCAACCTGATGGCCCGAGCGGCCGACCCGTTGCAAAAACGCCGAGATCGACCGCGGCGAGGCGATCTGACACACCAGGTCGACGTCGCCGATATCGATGCCCAGTTCCAGGGACGCGGTGGCGATCAACACCTGCAACTCGCCGCGCTTGAGCCGTTGTTCGGCGTCGAGGCGAAACTCCTTGGCCAGGCTGCCGTGGTGGGCGGCCACGGCGTGCTTGCCCAGGCGTTCGCTCAAATGACGGCTCAGGCGTTCGGCCAGTCGCCGGGTGTTGACGAAAATCAGGGTGGTGCGGTGTTCCCGGGCCAGTTCGGCGAGGCGGTTGTAGACCAGTTCCCACACATCATTGGCCATCACCGCCGAGAGCGGCACGGGTGGCACTTCTATGTCCAGGTCCCGGGGGCGGGCGTGGCCGATGTCGACGATTTCACAGCTGCGCCCCTGGCCAACGAGAAAACGCGACACCGCTTCGATGGGTTTTTGCGTGGCGGACAGACCGATGCGCATCAACGGTTCGGCGCACAGCGCTTGCAAACGCTCCAGGCTCAAGGCCAGGTGACTGCCGCGTTTGCTGGCGGCGATGGCGTGGATCTCGTCGACAATCACGGTGCGGGTGCTGGCGAGCATTTGCCGGCCGGAATCGGAGCCGAGCAGCACGTAAAGCGATTCGGGAGTGGTCACCAGAATATGCGGCGCGGTCTTGCGCATCGCTGTGCGGTCTTTTTGTGGCGTGTCTCCGGTGCGCACGGCGGTGGTGATGTGCAACGGCGGCAGGCCCATCTGCCGCAATTGTTCGGTAATGCCGGCCAGTGGGTTTTGCAGGTTGATCTGGATGTCGTTGCTCAGTGCCTTGAGCGGCGAGACGTAGACCACCAGGGTCTGGTCCGGCAGACCGCCCTGTTCCAGGCCTCGGTGTACCAGGTCATCCAGTACGGCAAGAAATGCTGTGAGGGTCTTGCCCGATCCCGTGGGCGCAGCCACCAGGGTCGAACGGCGCTGCCCGATCAACGGCCACGCCCGGGCCTGAGCGGCCGTGACCGCCGGGAATGTCTGGCTGAACCAGGCGCGAACGGCGGGATGAAAGCCTGCCATGGCGTGGTCGGCTGGGAAGGGCAGATTCATGTGGGCAGTTATGCGGGTGGGATGGGGAAGATGCAAGTACCTCTGAGCGATGCCTGGCCTGGGAGGGCCTCATCGCGAGCAGGCTCGCTCCCACCGCATTCTTTCTGAAGAGACTCGCTCCATTGTGGGAGCGAGCCTGCTCGCGATAGAGCCTGTGAACCTTACACAAATACCGGATCTGCACTTTACGGATGACGGTTGCGCACTAAACCCGCAAAATGCAACGATTCCGACAACGCCTGCGGGCGTTGTCGACCCAATTCTTTTGCCAACAGACCGGGCCTGCTGACTTTATGCGAATGCGCCTTATGTTACTGGGCGGCGGAAATGCCCTTGGGCAGGCGCTGATTCGCCTCGGTGCGGAAGAAGACATCGGTTTTCTTGCCCCCCGCCCCCCCGAAGACGGCTGGGATGCCGCGAGCCTGACGCAGCTGCTGGACGACACTCGACCGGACGCCTTGATCAACCTGGCGTACTACTTCGACTGGTTCCAGGCTGAGACCGTCAGCGAGCAGCGCCTGGCCAGCCAGGAGCGCGCCGTCGAGCGGCTGGCCGAGCTGTGCCAGCATCACAACATCATTTTGCTGCAACCGTCGAGCTATCGCGTGTTTGATGGATCCCGCGCTACGGCGTACAGCGAAAAGGACGAACCTGTGCCCTTGGGGCTGCGCGGGCAGGCGTTGTGGCGGATTGAGCAGAGCGTGCGCGCCACCTGTCCACAACATGTGCTGTTGCGTTTCGGCTGGCTGCTGGACGACAGCGCCGACGGCATCCTGGGACGTTTCCTGGCCCGGGCCGAACAACCCGAAGACCTGCTGTTGGCCGACGACCGTCGGGGCAATCCGACGCCGGTGGACGACGCGGCGCGGGTGATCATCTCGGTGCTCAAGCAACTCGATTGCGCCGCGCCGTTGTGGGGCACCTACCACTATGCCGGGCATGAGGCGACCACGCCGCTGGCGCTGGGGCAGGCGATCCTCACCGAAGCCCGGGCCCTGCATCCCCTGGCAATCGAATCGCCTACTCCCCAGGCACACGCCGCACGGCCGGACGCCGCGGAAGAACCGCAGCATGCGGTGCTGGCCTGCAAGAAAATTCTGCACACGTTCGGGATCAAGCCCCGCGCCTGGCGCGCTGCACTCCCGGGCTTACTGGATAGGTTTTATCGTCATGGCTGAAGGTCCTGTTTTAATCACCGGCGGCGCTGGTTTCATTGGTTCGCACCTGACCGACGCCTTGCTTGCCAAGGGCCATTCGGTGCGCATCCTCGATGACCTGTCCACCGGCAAGCGCAGTAACCTGCCGCTGGACAACCCTCTGGTTGAACTGATCGAAGGCGACGTGGCCAATGCGGCGCTGGTAGCCCGGGCCGTGGCCGGTTGCAGCGCCGTGGCGCACCTGGCAGCGGTGGCTTCGGTGCAGGCCTCGGTGGACGACCCGGTGCGTACGCACCAGAGCAATTTCATCGGCACCCTCAATGTCTGCGAAGCCATGCGCCAGGCCGGGGTGAAGCGGGTGCTGTTCGCCTCCAGCGCAGCGGTCTATGGCAACAACGGCGAAGGTGAGTCCATCGACGAAGACACGCCCAAGGCTCCGCTCACGCCATATGCTTCGGACAAGCTGGCCAGCGAGTTCTACCTGGACTTCTACCGCCGCCAGCACGCACTGGAGCCGGTGGTGTTCCGCTTCTTCAACATCTACGGCCCGCGCCAGGATCCGTCCTCGCCCTATTCCGGGGTCATCAGCATCTTCAGCGAACGGGCACAGAAAGGCCTGCCGATCACGGTGTTCGGCGACGGCGAGCAGACCCGGGATTTTGTCTACGTCGAAGATCTGGTGGACCTGTTGGTGCAGGCTATCGAAACACCTGAGGTGCAAGTGGGCGCGGTGAACGTCGGCTGGAACCAGGCCACGACCCTCAAGCAATTGCTCCAGGCCCTGGCCACGGTGGTGGGCGATCTGCCGCCGATCAGCTACGGCCCGGCGCGCTCCGGCGACATCCGCCATTCCCGGGCTGACAATCGCCGGCTGTTGGAGCGCTTCAGCTTTCCACAACAGACGCCGATGAGCGTGGGGCTGGCGCGGCTGCTGGGACGCTGAATCCTACGCCACCAAAAACTGTGGGAGCGAGCCTGCTCGCGATAGCGGTTTGTCAGCTGGCATCAATGCCGGCTGATCCAACGCAATCGCGAGCAGGCTCGCTCCCACAGGTTTTTTCTTACTCTCAAGAATGAGTTAGAACTTGTAACCCAACCCCACCATGTAGATCCAAGGGTCCACATCGACATTCACCTTGGCCCGGGTACCGCTGGCCACGGCGTTGTTGTCCACATAGGCGGTGGTGTCGATGTCGATGTAGCGAATCTGGCCGTTGACCATGATGTTGTCGGTCAGCATGTAGTCGGCGCCCACTTGCCACGCCATGCCCCAACTGTTGCTCGCCCGGAAGTTGCTGAAGCCGTTGGCGCTGGCTTCGCTGCCGACGTGTTCATCGTAGATCCAGGTGTAGTTGATGCCGGCGCCGACATAAGGCTGGAAGGCCGACTTGGCGTCGAGCGGGTAGTAGACCAGGCTCAGGGTTGGCGGCAGGTGCTTGAGGGTGCCGAGCTTGTTGTTGGCCGCACCCAGGGCGGTGCCTTTGATCTTCACATCGTGCTCGAACGGCGATGCGGCCAGCAGTTCGATGCCCAGGTTGTTGGTGATCATGTAGGCGAAGTTCAGGCCCAGCTGTGTGTCGCTGCTCATGGTTGCCTTGCCGCCAAGGTCGGCGCCGGCCAGCGGGCCACGATCGACCTTGACGCTGGAACTGTCGGCTTCCGGGTTGACGGTGATGGCGCCGGCGCGAACGATGATGTCGCCAGCGGTATGAGCCTGGGCGAGCGGGGAGGCGAGCGCGAGGGCCACGAGGGAAGCGCTGAGCAGAGACTTTTGCATGGGAGCTCCAGAGGGCATCTAAAATTGATGTCTCATGGTACGCAGCGCTCTAGGGCGGTCTTTTGACTCAGCTCAATGAGTCTGGGTCTATTAATTGACTCAGCTCAATAAAATGATGATGAGGAAATCTTGAGGGCCCCATCGCGAGCAGGCTCGCTCCCACATTGGACCGGATTCCTTCTGAAGCAACTCGGTCAACTGTGGGAGCGAGCCTGCTCGCGATAGCTATTCCATTGCCAACACATCACCACCAGATTCACTCCGGCAGTTCATACACATAAATCTTCTCAGCCGCCATCTGATACCCGGCATCGGCCAGTTCACTGGTGGACGGCTTGACCTGCATCGGCCCTTCGACCCAGTACGGCTGGTACAACTCGTCGAGCTTGACCCCGATTTCACTTTTCACATGCACGATCTGATTCGACGGCGGTGGCGGTACGTGGATGCAAGCGCCGAAATACGGCACCAGCAAAAAGTCCGTGGTGCGGCCTTCTTCGCTGACTTCCAGCGGCACGATGTAACCCGGCAAACGAATCTGCTGGCCGTCGAGTTCCTTGACCACCGGCGCGTTGGGCAGATCCTGCTTGGCCGCGGGGGCCGCTTCGGCGGCCAGGGCATCGCTCATCTGCGACAGGTCGTGCAGCGGCGTCATGTTCGGCACTTCCGGCGGTGCGTCCGGCGGGATCATTTCCTGCCACGACAAGTCCCTCGGTTCGGCCGCCCACAGCGGTAGGGCGACCGTCATCAACAGCGCAAGCAAAGCGCGGGGCATCTTCAACGTCCTCATAAACGGATCGACAGGCCATCGGCCAACGATTGGCGATAGGCGCGCCAGGCCGGCACGCTACCCATCAGTAGAGCGGCGACCAGAATGCCAGCCATCAGCGTCCATTCATATTCACTTGGCCAGGCCAATGGCAGATACAACCCATAGGCCGACTGCACATAACCCTGCGCGGCGGCGATGCCGATGTACAGCAGGGCCAGCCCGGCGGCGACCCCGGCCAGCGCCAGGGCGAAGGCTTCGAGCACCAGCAGGGTCGCGATGTGCCACGGCCGCGCGCCCACCGAGCGCAGGATCGCCATCTCCCGCCGCCGCTCGTTGAGGCTGGTGAGAATCGCCGTGAGCATGCCGATCAGACCGGTCAGCACCACGAACAGCGAAATCACGAACAAGGCTTTTTCCGCCGTGCCCATCAGGCTCCATAACTCCTGCAACGCCACGCCGGGCAGGATCGCCAGCAACGGCTCGCCGCGGAACTCGTTGATCTCGCGCTGCAGGGCGAAGGTGGAAATCTTGCTATTGAGGCCAAGCATGAACGCGGTGATCGCCTTGGGCGTCAGGTCCATGTTGCGGGCCTGGTCGGCGCTGATGCGGCCCTTGCCCTGGGCCGGCACACCGTTTTTCCAGTCGATGTGGATCGCTTCCATGCCGCCGAGGCTGATGTGCAGCGTGCGGTCCACCGGGGTGCCGGTGCGCTTGAGAATACCGACCACGGTGAAGGGCTTGTCATCGTGCTTGACCAGGCTGACCACCGCCACGCCGTGGGCCAGCACCAGTTTGTCGCCCAGCGTGTAATGCAGCGCCTCGGCCACTTCGGCGCCGAGCACCACTTCGAATGGATCGGTGGCGAAGGCGCGGCCCTCGGCCAGCGCCAGGTGTTGCCGGCGACCGTATTGGTAATGCTCGAAGTAGGCCTCGGTCGTGCCCATCACCCGGTAACCGCGATGGGAATCGCCCAGGGACATGGGGATCGCCCACTTCACTTTCGGGTTGCTGGCGAACTGCTCGAAGCTGTCCCAGCGGATGTTGTTGGTGGCGTTGCCGATGCGAAACACCGAATACAGCAGCAGGTTCACCGAACCCGAGCGGGCACCGACGATCAGGTCGGTGCCACTGATGGTGCTGGCGAAACTGGCCCGCGCCTCGGTGCGTACCCGCTCTACCGCCAGCAGCAGGCACACCGAAAGGGCAATGGCGAATGCGGTGAGGATCGCGGTGAAACGGCGGTTCGCCAGGCTGGCCATGGCAAGACGGAACAAATACATCTCAGACCTCGAGTGGCGTGGCGGCGCGATTGAGATCGGCCAGCGAGAGGTTGCGGTCGAACAGCGGCGCCAGGCTCTGGTCATGGCTGACGAACAGCAGGCTCGATCCAGCCTCGCGGCATTCAGCGAACAGCAGCCGCAGGAAGTTTTCCCGGGCGTCGTAGTCCAGTGCCGAGGTGGGTTCGTCGGCGATCACCAGTTCCGGCTGGCCGATCAATGCCCGGGCGGCTGCTACCCGTTGCTGCTGGCCGATGGACAGCGAGTCGGCGCGGCGCCCAAGCAGATTCGTGTCGGTCAGGCCCAAGTGCGCCAGCAGCGTGGCAGCAGCTTGATCGACGCTGCCGTGACGCTGGATCGCCCGTTGCGCACGCAGTTTCGAGAAGTGACAGGGCAGTTCAACGTTCTCGCGCACCGAGAGAAACGGCAGCAGGTTGAATTGCTGGAAGATGTAGCCGGTGTGGTCGACGCGAAAGCGGTCGCGGGCCCCGGCGCCCAGTTCGGTGAGTTCCTGGCCGAGCAGGCGAATGCTGCCCCGGTCCGGTGTCTGCACACCGCCCAGCAGCCCCAGCAGCGTGGTCTTGCCGCTGCCGCTGGGGCCTTTGAGAAACAGCGTCTCTCCCGCCTCCAGGCGAAACGCCGGGATATCCAGCAAGGGTGGATGTCCGGGCCAACTGAAGCCCAGGTCGGACAGTTCGATGAGTGCTTGAGTCATGTTTGCCGCTTCAAAATATGAATACCTGTGGGAGTACCGGTGGGAGCAAAGCTTGCTCGCGATGAGGCCGTCACATTCAACTTGGGTGTCGACAATAGAACCGCCATCGCGAGCAAGCTTTGCTCCCACCAGGCTCGCTCCCACATTGGTTTTGCGGTCAATCAGTATTTCAGGGTGGGTGCCTTGGCCGTCACTTCCACGCCTTGCTGGCCGCTCGGGCTGATCAGTTGTACCTGAATTTTCTGGGTGGCCGGGAAGGTTTTGAACAGGGTCGCCAGGTCCAGGTTTTTCAACGCGCCCGGGGTGGCGCAGGTGAACTGGTAGTGGGCATGGATTTCACTGTGTTCGCCGTGGTGTTCGTCGCCATGCTCATCTTCGTCGTGGTCATCGTGGTCCGGTTCATCGCCAAACAGCGGACTCTCCAGTTCCTGCTGGGCCACGGTGCATTTGGCGGCGGCGGGCAGGCTGAACAGCGCCAGCGGCTTGTCCAGTTGCGCACGCACGGCGGCGACCTTGGCCTTGTCGGCATCGCTGGTGGCGGCGTGTTCGAAGCCCACCAGGTTCATCGCCGGGCTTTCCAGCTCCAGTTCCAGGGTCTGGCCGTCCAGCGCGGCATTCAGCTGGCCGACACCGTGTTCATGGGCGCCGAGGCTGCCGTGCTCGTGATCATGATCGTGGTCATGCTCGACCGCCGCATGGGCGACAGCCAAGGGCAGCAGGGCGAACGGCAGGGCGAGAAGCAGACGGCGCATGACGAGTCTCCAGATAAAATGAGTGTTCTGTTATGTAATCTTATAACGAAAGTGCGCAGAGTTTGACCGGCTGCTTGGCGTCGCGCAAGGCCCATGGGAGCATGGGCACATGAAATTTTCAGGAGCACGGTAATGTTGCGGATACGCGGAACCGTCGGTGATTGGCCGGTAGACTTGTCGATCGACATGGATGAGGGCGACTGGGCGCAGCTCGGCGCGCAGTTGCAAACGGTCAGGCCCGATAACACGGCGACGGCTGCGGCCAGGCCGGCCAACCAGGACGATGCCTTGTGGCAGATCGCCAGGGAATTGCTGCGCAAGGCCGGGCAACTGAGCGGTCCGGACCTGCTGGAACAGCTCGAAGGCCTGACCGGCAGCGCCCCGGCCGGCAAACGCCTGTTAGTGCGCTTGCGCCATAGTCCGGACGTGAAAGTCATCAGCGGCGGCGATACACCGCTCTACAGCTGGCACGCAGATTGAGCCGCAAGCCCCAAGCTGAAACGAATCGCCGCTTGCAGCTCGAAGCTTGCAGCTTGCAACGGCACCTCTAGTACAACGCCGCAAACAGCTTGCGGCGATAGGTCGTCACTAGCGGATGGTCGTTGCCCAGCAATTCGAAGACTTGCAGCAACGTCTTGTGGGGTAGGCCTTCGCTGTAGCTGCGGTTGCGGATGAACAGCTTGAGCAGCGCGTCGAGGGCCGGCTCGTACTGCTGGCGGGCCAATTGCTGGATTGCCAGTTGATATACCGCTTCGTCGTCCTGCGGATCTTTCGCCAGGCGGGCCTTGAGATCGGCGGCGTCCGGCAGATCCTTGGCCAGGCCGAGAAACTGGATCTGCGCCTTGGCCCCGGCCAGCGCGGCCTTGTGCTCGTCGCTTTTCACCGCGTCGAGCACGGTTTGTGCCTCAGTCAGCTCACCGCGCTCGGTCAGGCAGCGGGCATACAGGATCAGCGCCTTGGCGTTGGTATTGTCTTCCCCCAGCAGTGCAGTGAGCACGGCCTCGGCATCAGCGAAACGCCCCTCGTCGAACAGCGCCTGGGCCTGTTCAAACGGGTCGGCGGCGGCCGGAGGCGGCATCTGTACATGGGGTTCGAGCATCGCCCGCACGGCGGACTCCGGCTGGGCCCCAGCGAAACCGTCGACGGGCTGGCCGTCCTTGAACAGCACCACGGTAGGCAAGCTGCGAATGCCGAAGCGGGCGACGATGTCCTGCTCGATGTCGCAGTTGACCTTGGCCAGCAGCAGTTCGCCTCGATAGCTCTCGGCAATGCCTTGCAGCATCGGCATCAACGCCTTGCACGGCGCGCACCACTCGGCCCAGAAATCCACCAGCACCGGTTTGTGAAAAGAGTTGGCGATCACCGACTGGTCGAAATCGGCGGTGGTGGCGTCGAAGATGTACGGGGTGTCCTGGGTCATGGGGAATCTCGTAGAACGCTTGAATGGGGCAACTATACGGCTTGGTGGGGGGCGGCTGAAAGCGGGGGGTTGCGGTGCCTTATCGCGAGCAGGCTCGCTCCCACATGGGATTTGTGATGAACACACATTTTGTATTCGACACAAAACCCTGTGGGAGCGAGCCTGCTCGCGATGCTTTTATGACTGGCGCCGCGCGTGGTACAGGCTCACATGCCGAAACTCCTCGGGCTCGGCCAGATCCGGCAAGGTCATGGCTTCGAGCATTTCGATGCGCCGGTACAGCGGATGCTGGAAATCCCGCACCCGGGAGTCGGCCACCAGGGCCTCGCGGCCGCGACTGAGGAACTGGTCGAGCAACGGCAGGTTGGCGCGGTCGTAAAGCACATCTGCGACCAGGATCAGGTCGAAGCGATCGTCCTCGGCGAAAAAATCCTCCGAGTACCCAAGCGTTACGTCATTGAGCAGGGCATTGGCCTGGCACGCAGCAAGCGCCAGAGGATCCAGATCACAGGCCACCACCTCCAGCGCCCCGGCCTTGAGCGCGGCAATACCCGCCACGCCGGAACCGGCGCCGAAGTCCAGCACTCGCTTGCCTGCGACCCAATGCGGCTGTTCGACCAGATAGCGTGCCATGGCCAGGCCGCTGGCCCAGCAGAAGCTCCAGTAAGGTGGTTCGTGGAGAATGCGCCGGGTTTCTTCCGGGCTGAACGCGCGGTCCATGTTATCGCCGTCGATCAGCCACAATTTCAGCTCAGTCTCAGGCAGCGGGCAAGCCACTAGGCGCGCGTCTCCAAGCAACTGGCCCAACGCGTGCTGCAGGTCTTGCGCTGAATTCATGGCGCTTTGACAAATTGCAGCGCGCCCAGCGCCTGGGTGGTCGGCTGGCTGATGCGTTGCTCCGGCAGATGCAGGATCAACTGGCCCGACTGGCTGGCGCGGCCGCGCAGTTCCACGCGGGCGCCAACCGGGAAGGCTTCGGGGTTGAAGCGCAGGCGAAAGGGCAGGGCCTGGTTGTTGCCGATCAGGCTGGAGCTGGCGAGCAATTGTTGCGGACGATCCTTGTCATCGATCACCAGCAGCGCCAGTTCGACCTCGGCCCCGGCCGGTATCCCTTGCAGGGTGCCGCTCAACTCCCGCTGGTGCGCCGGTAGCGGCCCCAGTTCAGCGGCCTGGCGGGCTTTTTCCTGGGCCTGTTTCGGCGCAGGGGTCTTGGCCGGGGCGGGGGCATCGGGTTTGGGGGCGTCGCTGCTGCACGCCATCAGCAGGCTGAATAGACTGAGCAAAACGAGCGATCGTAGCGGCATGTGTGGCTCCAGCAAGGTAAATTCCAGGGGGCTGACGGTAACCCCGTCTGTATACCGTAAACCCTATGGCTTGTCTTGCCAGTGGGATGCGCTACCATGGCCCTCCCTTTTTTTGTTGCCTGCCACCATGCACTGTCCCTTCTGCGGTGCCAACGACACCAAGGTCATCGACTCGCGACTGGTCGCCGAGGGCGAACAGGTCCGCCGCCGGCGCGAATGCCTGGCCTGCGGCGAGCGTTTCACGACGTTCGAGACCGCTGAACTGGTGTTGCCGCGCCTGATCAAGACCGACGGCAGCCGTCAGCCGTTCGACGAAGACAAACTGCGCGCTGGCATGCAGCGCGCCCTGGAAAAACGCCCGGTGAGCGTCGAGCGCCTGGAAGCGGCGCTGGTGCACATCAAGCACAAGCTGCGGGCCACTGGCGAACGCGAGGTCAAATCCCTGGTGGTCGGTGAACTGGTGATGGCCGAGCTGCAGAAGCTCGATGAAGTCGCCTACATCCGTTTCGCCTCGGTCTATCGCCGTTTCCAGGACTTGAACGAATTTCGCGAAGAAATCGACCGCCTGGCCCGCGAACCGGTGAAAGAATGACCAGCCCGGCGCAGCAGGCGGTCCTCGACGCCCAACACATGGCCCGTGCCCTGGAATTGGCGCGGCGCGGTCACTACACCACGCATCCCAATCCCCGGGTAGGTTGCGTGATCGTGCGTGACGGTCAGGTTGTCGGCGAAGGTTGGCACATTCGCACCGGCGAACCCCATGCCGAAGTCCATGCCCTGCGCGCCGCCGGTGAACAGGCTCGGGGCGCCACGGCTTACGTGACCCTCGAACCCTGCAGCCATCACGGGCATACGCCGCCCTGTGCCGATGCGTTGGTCAATGCCGGCGTGGCGCGGGTGGTGGCGGCGATGCAGGACCCGAACCCGGAAGTCGCCGGGCGCGGCCTGCAGCGGCTGGCCCAGGCCGGTATCGCCACCGAAAGCGGCGTGCTGGAAGGCGAAGCCCGCAAGCTCAATGAAGGTTTTCTCAAGCGCATGGAACACGGCTTGCCGTTCGTGCGGGTCAAGCTCGCCATGAGCCTCGATGGCCGCACCGCCATGGAAAGCGGCGAAAGCCAGTGGATCACCGGCCCGGCTGCACGTTCGGCGGTGCAACGCCTGCGCGCCCAGGCCAGTGTGGTGCTGACCGGTGCCGATACGGTGCTGGCCGACAACGCCCGGCTGACCGTGCGCGCCGATGAACTGGGCCTGGATGCGCAGCAGACCGCGCTGATCATGAGTCGTCCGCCGTTGCGGGTACTGGTGGACGGTCGTCTGCGCGTGCCGTTGGACGCACCTTTCTTCAAGGCCGGCCCGGCGCTGGTCGCTACCTGCATGGCGGTGGAAGAACAATACGCCAATGGCCCAGAATGCATGATCGTGGCGGGCGACGATGGCCAGGTCGATCTGCGTCGCCTGCTGATGGAGCTGGCGGGCCGCGGCGTCAATGAAGTGCTGGTGGAAGCCGGCCCACGCCTGGCGGGGGCTTTTGCCCGGCAAGGATTGGTGGATGAGTTCCAGATTTTTATCGCCGGCAAGTTCCTCGGCTCTTCGGCACGACCGTTACTGGATTGGCCGCTGGCGCAGATGAAAGATGCTCCGGAGCTGAAAATCACCGAAATCCGTGCCGTGGGCGATGACTGGCGAGTCATCGCCGTTCCCGTTTCGCAGGCCCGCGTATAATTCCCGGCTTTCGCTCAAGCGGCGGCCCGTTCTCGAGGAGGACTCCATGTTTACCGGCATCATCGAATCCATCGGCAGCATCCGTGCACTGACCCCCAAGGGCGGCGACGTGCGGGTTCATGTCGAAACCGGCAAGCTCGACCTGAGCGACGTCAAACTGGGCGACAGCATCGCGGTAAACGGCGTGTGCCTGACCGCCGTCGAACTGCCGGGCAATGGTTTCCTGGCGGACGTCAGCCGCGAAACCCTCGACTGCACCGCCATGAACGATCTCAAGAGCGGCAGCCCGGTCAACCTGGAAAAAGCCCTGACCCCTACCACCCGCCTGGGTGGACATCTGGTCAGTGGCCATGTCGACGGCGTGGGTGAAGTGGTTGCGCGCAGCGATAACGCCCGGGCCGTGGAGTTTCGCATCCGCGCCCCTAAAGAGCTGGCCAAGTACATCGCCCATAAAGGCTCGATCACCGTCGATGGCACCAGCCTGACGGTCAATGCGGTGGATGGCGCCGAGTTCCTGCTGACCATCATTCCGCACACCTTGAGCGAAACCATCATGGCCTCGTATCGGCCCGGTCGCCGGGTCAACCTGGAGGTTGACCTGCTGGCCCGTTATCTGGAGCGCCTGCTGTTGGGCGACAAGGCAGCAACGCCTGCAGCCGGTAACATCACTGAAAGCTTTCTGGCCGCCAACGGCTACCTCAAATCCTGACCCAAGGGGGTGCCGCGTGGCGCTCAATAGCATCGAAGAACTGGTTGAAGACATCCGCCAAGGCAAGATGGTCATCCTCATGGATGACGAAGACCGCGAGAACGAAGGCGACCTGATCATGGCCGCCGAGTGCTGCAAGGCCGAGCACATCAACTTCATGGCCAAGCACGCCCGTGGCCTGATCTGCATGCCCATGACCCGCGAACGCTGCGAGCTCTTGAAGCTGCCATTGATGGCGCCGCGCAACGGTTCCGGCTTCGGCACCAAGTTCACCGTGTCCATCGAGGCCGCCGAGGGCGTGACCACCGGTATCTCCGCCGCTGACCGTGCCCGCACTGTGCAGGCGGCCGCTGCGAAAGACGCCAAGGCCGAAGACATTGTCAGCCCCGGCCACATCTTCCCGTTGATGGCCCAGGCCGGCGGCACCCTGGCCCGTGCCGGCCACACCGAAGCGGCGTGCGACCTGGCGCGCATGGCCGGTTTCGAAGCCAGCGGCGTGATCTGCGAAGTCATGAACGACGACGGCACCATGTCCCGTCGCGCGGAACTGGAAGCCTTTGCCGCCGAACACAACATCAAGATCGGCACCATCGCCGACCTGATCCACTACCGGATGATCCACGAACGTACCGTTCAGCGGATTGCCGAGCAGCCGCTGGACAGCGAACTGGGCCAGTTCAACCTGGTGACCTACCGCGACTCGGTGGAAGGTGACGTGCACATGGCGCTGACCCTGGGCACCGTGTGCGCCGAAGAACCGACCCTGGTGCGCGTGCATAACATGGACCCGCTGCGCGACCTGCTGATGGTCAAGCAGCCCGGCCGCTGGAGCCTGCGGGCCGCCATGGCCGCGGTGGCCGAGGCCGGCAGCGGCGTGGTCCTGCTGCTCGGACACCCGCTCGATGGCGACGTGTTGCTGGCGCACATCCGTGAAACCGGCGATAACACCATCGTGAAAAAACCGACCACCTACAGCATCGTCGGCGCCGGTTCGCAGATCCTGCGGGACCTGGGCGTACGAAAAATGCGCCTGATGAGCGCACCGATGAAATTTAATGCGATATCCGGTTTCGACCTGGAAGTTGTAGAATACGTGCCCTCCGAATAATGGCCCGGGATTTCCGGCTCAGTATTCGCGGCTAATATCACTAAGGAGCGCGTATTCGAACGCGCTCTGGCTCTTTAAGAGATCTGACGAATGACCCTGAAGACCATCGAAGGTACCTTCATCGCCCCTCAAGGCCGCTACGCTCTGGTAGTGGGCCGTTTCAACAGCTTCGTGGTTGAGAGCCTGGTTGGCGGTGCGGTCGATGCCCTGGTTCGCCATGGCGTGAGCGAAAGCGACATCACCATCATCCGTGCGCCTGGCGCCTTCGAAATTCCGCTGGTTGCGCAAAAAGTCGCTCAAAAGGGCGAATATGCGGCGATCATCGCCCTGGGCGCGGTCATTCGTGGCGGTACTCCGCACTTCGAATACGTGGCCGGCGAATGCACCAAGGGCCTGGCCCAGGTGTCCATGGAATTCGGCGTGCCGGTCGCCTTCGGCGTGCTGACCGTTGATTCCATCGAGCAAGCCATTGAACGTTCCGGCACCAAGGCCGGTAACAAAGGCGCCGAAGCTGCCCTGTCCGCCCTGGAAATGGTCAGCCTGCTGGCGCAGTTGGAGGCCAAGTGATTAGCGACGAAAGCGATCGTTTCAACCCGCGCGATCCCAAGCCAGCCGATGCCGGCAAGCCTTCGAAGAGCGTCAAGCGTCGCGAAGCCCGTCAGCTCGCGACCCAGGCGCTGTATCAATGGCACATGGCCAAGCAATCGCTGAACGAGATTGAAGCGCAGTTTCGGGTCGACAACGATTTCAGTGACGTTGACGGCGCGTACTTCCGCGAGATCCTGCATGGCGTCCCGGCCCACAAGACCGAAATCGACATTGCCCTGGCCCCTTGCCTGGACCTGACCATCGAAGAGCTGGACCCGGTTGAACTGGCCGTGTTGCGCTTGTCCACCTGGGAGCTGATGCAGCGCGTCGACGTTCCTTACCGCGTAGTGATCAACGAAGGGATCGAGCTGGCGAAAGTCTTCGGGTCCACCGATGGGCACAAGTTCGTCAACGGTGTACTCGACAAGCTGGCCCCGCGTCTGCGTGAAGCTGAAGTGAAGGCGTTCAAGCGCTGACCGGCGTTTGCAGCGACTATGGGCGAATTTGAGCTGATCCGTCATTACTTCGCCGCTGCGTCTTGCGCGCAGGGCGGCGAGGGCGTTGCGCTCGGGATCGGCGACGACTGCGCCTTGCTGGCCGTTCCACCCGGGGAGCAGTTGGCGGTGTCCACCGATACCCTTGTGGCCGGTGTGCATTTTCCAGACCCTTGCGACCCGTTCCTGCTCGGCCAGCGCTCGCTGGCCGTGGCGGTCAGTGACCTGGCCGCCATGGGCGCTACTCCTTTTGCATTTACCCTGGCCCTGACCTTGCCGACGGTGACCGCCGATTGGTTGCAAGCCTATGCCCGTGGTTTGAACCAGATGGCCCAGGCGTGTGATGTCGCGCTGGTGGGCGGTGATACTACGCGTGGGCCGTTGAGCATGACCCTGACGGTGTTCGGTCGCGTGCCGTGCGGCCAGGCCCTGACTCGCGGCGGCGCGCAGCCTGGTGATTGGCTATGTGTCGGTGGCGAGTTGGGCAATGGCGCTGGCGCATTGCCGCTCGTGCTGGGGCAGCGCACCGCCGAACCTGATATCGCCGAGCCGCTGCTGGCGCATTATTGGTCGCCACGCCCGCAAATCGACCTCGGCCTGGCGCTGAGGGGCAAGGCTGGCGCGGCGATGGATATCTCTGATGGCCTGCTGGCCGATTGCGGGCATATCGCCCTGGCGTCAGGTGTGGCGTTACACGTTGAACGTGACCGCCTGCCATTGTCCAAGGCTTTGGTAGCGTTCCTGGGCCGAGCGAATGCCGCGCACGCCGCGTTGAGCGGTGGTGACGATTACGTGTTGCTATTCACCTTGCCATCTGTCCGACTGATGGCGTTGCAGGCCGAGGGCTGGCCGATCCATGTGATCGGTCGCGTGGTGGCCGGGCAAGGTGTTGCGCTGCTCGACAGCGATGGACACGACATCACCCCGCAAATCCGGGGCTATCAACATTTTCGGGAGACACCGTGACAGATCATCCCAACCAGGTCCCGGCGGAATTCGTTCCGCCCTCGGTCTGGCGTAATCCCTGGCATTTCCTCGCGTTCGGCTTCGGTTCGGGCACTTTACCTAAAGCTCCGGGCACCTGGGGCTCGCTGGTTGCGCTACCCTTTATACCGTTGTGGCAGATGTTGCCGGACTGGGGCTACTGGCTGATGCTCGGCATCACCATGCTGTTCGGCTTCTGGCTGTGCGGCAAGGTGGCGGATGACCTGCGGGTGCACGATCATGAGGGCATCGTCTGGGACGAAATGGTCGGCATGTGGATTACCCTGTGGCTGGTGCCTGAAGGATGGTATTGGCTGTTGGCGGGTTTTCTGATGTTCCGCTTCTTCGATATCCTCAAGCCATGGCCGATCCGCTGGATCGACCGCAAGGTGCATGGAGGCGTAGGCATCATGCTTGACGATGTATTGGCCGGTGTCTTCGCCTGGCTGGCGATGCAAGGATTGGTGTGGTGTTTCTCCTGAGGGATTCAGGCATGGGCGCAAGCCGCGCACTCTTACTGCTGTTGTGTCTGGTGGGCTGCTTCGGCGCGCGGGCGGCCGAGCCGACGGCGCTGCCCGACAAGGTGCGCGCGGCCAGCGAGGAATGGGCGGATTACTCCCAGGCTGATGGCAAGGGCATGGCGTGGGACATCTTGCGTGAAGTGTTCGAGCCCGCAGGCGTGAGGCTGGAAACCCGCAGCGTGCCGTACACCCGTTCAATCGGGCTGGTGCAGCGCGGTGAGGTCGATGTGCAGGTGGGCGCTTATCTCGATGAGTCGGAGGGGGTGCTTTATCCTCAATGGCACTACGATGTCGATCACATCTACGCCTTGGGGCTGGCCTCTAAACCGTCTCCTACATTGGCGACGGTCGGCAACTATCGGCTGGTGTGGATGCGTGGCTACGAATACGACAGCTACCTGCCTAACATCCGCAAATTCAACGAAATTCACCGTGCTGTGGGCATCCTGCCGATGCTGGTCCATGATCGCGCCGATTTTTATATCGATGCGTTGATGGAAATCGAGAACGTACTTGCCAAGGCCGAGAATCCACAGCAATTCAAACTTTCGCCGCTGATCAATCTGCCGCTCTATCTGGGGTTTGCCAACACCGAAAACGGTCGGGTGCTACGGGGCCTGTTTGACCGGCGCATGGCTGAGCTGGTGAAGAACGGTCGACTGAAGCCGATTTTTGCACGCTGGAAACAACCCTATCCCTTCGACGAGCACGGCAGGCCACCAAAGCCGTAATCAATCTTTTCGATGTTTATGGCCGATAATTCAGCCTGAGCGTCGGTCGGGACGTGCTGTTACAATGCCCGCCTCTGCGAATCTCCAGTAATAGATCAGGAGCACACCGGTGCCTGTCGTTTTTGTTGCCGCTTCCAAGCTGCCAACGCCTTTTGCGCAATTCACCATGCATGGTTTTCTCGATGAAGCCACTGGCCGCGAGCACGTCGTGCTGAGCCTGGGTGATTTCGCCGACGGTGCCCCGGTACTGGGCCGCCTGCACTCTGAATGCCTGACGGGCGATGCCTTGTTCAGCCAGCGCTGTGATTGCGGCTCGCAACTTGAGGCCGCGCTGCGGGCCATTGCCCGCGAAGGGCGTGGCGTGCTGCTTTACTTGCGCCAGGAAGGCCGCGGCATTGGCCTGCTGAACAAGATTCGCGCCTATGAGCTGCAAGATGGCGGCGCCGACACGGTCGAAGCCAACGAGCGCCTGGGGTTTGCGGCCGACCTGCGTGACTACAGCATCTGCCTGCCGATGCTCGAGCATCTGGGCGTCAAGTCGCTGCGCTTGATGACCAACAACCCGCGCAAGGTCAAGGCGATGTCCGATATGGGCATCGTGGTGGCCGAGCGCGTGCCACTGCACACCGGGCACAACCCCCACAACAAACTTTACCTGGCGACCAAGGCCAGCAAGCTCGACCACATGATGGGCAACGAGCACCAGGGCGAGGTTGATCGGGCGTGACGCGCGGTCAGGTTCGGCGGCGACTGTCCGTCAGTTGGTGGCAATACCTGGCGCTGGCCTTGCTGCCGCTGTTCGTGATCAACGCGGTATTCGGCCAGGGCGAAGCGATTCTGCCGGTGCTGGCGATGCCGCTGTTTATCGCTGGCGTGGCCTCGATGTTTGTCAGCCTGCGCTTCTTTGGCGCTTACAAACACGCTTTGATCGCCACCCAAAAAGCCCTCGACACCCCCGAAGAACCTCAAGCCTGGATCGCCTTGGCGGCCCGGCGGCGTGTGGCCTTTCTCGCTGCTGGCCTGCCGGCCTGGATCGGCGCCCTGGCGGTGTTCGTGGGCCTGGAAGCGGTGCCGTTGATGCTGCTGGCGTTGTCCACGACGGTCTTGTTCTACCTGTATCGCATCCCGCGTCAGCTCGGTTGATGATCCGCTGGCTGGCGGTCCTGCTGTTGGCCGTCAGCGCCTCGACGGTGGCGGCCCAGCGTGTGGTCAGCCTGGCTCCGTCCCTGTCTGAAATCGTGGTTGAACTGGACTCCGCCGATCTGCTGGTGGGCGTGCTGGATGGCGGCGATCGGCCCTTGGCGTTGAAAGACCTGCCTTCTGTGGGGCGTTATGGGCAATTGGACATGGAGCGCTTGCTCAGTCTCAGGCCCGATCTACTCCTGCTCTGGCCCGGCAGCGTCGGCAACGCCCAGCGCCGGCAGCTCAAGGGATTGAAGATTCCTGTCTACGTCGCCCAACCCCACAGTCTCGACCAGCTCATCACCCAAATCGAAGCCATCGCCACGCAACTCGGCCGCCCGGAACGGGGCGTGGAGCGAGCCGCGCAGTTGCGCGGGCGTCTTGAGGCGTTGCGTCAGCGCTACCGGCGCGACACGCCGTTGCCGGTGTTCTATCAGGTCTGGGACCGGCCGCTGTACACCGTTGGCGGCGAGCAGATCATCAGTGATGCGCTGGCGGTTTGCGGGGCGCGCAATGTGTTTGCCGACCTGACCTTGCCGGCGCCGCAGGTGAGTGTGGAGTCAGTGTTGCAGCGCAATCCGCAGATCATCCTGGCCACGGACCAGGCCCAGCTCGACGCGTGGAAAGCCTGGCCGCAGCTGGCGGCGGTGGCGCAGGGGCGGCTGCTGTTGGTCAGTGACAAGGGGCTGGAGCGACCCAGTGGGCAGATGATCGAGGCGACGGCGCGGTTGTGCGGGCTAATTGCGCCGGACAGATAAATCGCGGGACTGACCTCATCGCGAGCAGGCTCGCTCCCACAGGGATTTGTGGCGCCGCTGATTTTGTATTCACATCGGATCAAATTGTGGGAGCGAGCCTGCTCGCGATGAGGTCAGTCCCGGCACCACAATCTCTGGATCAAAGCGCCGGCGTCCAGGTCACCCCAAACAACCAGGCCCGGCCTTCCTCACGATACCCATACTGCCCACCTTCATGGCTATACAGCGCCCGGCTGTAGCCCTTGTCCAGCAGGTTATCGACCTTCATCTCCAGCTTCACCCCGCGGTTCAACGTCCAACTGCCGCGCAACCCGAGCAGGGCGTATCCGCCCAGGGTGTTGCGGTTGTTCTCATCGTCGTAGCTGCTGCTCACCGCTTGCCAGGTGGCGCCCAGGCTCAAGCGGTCAAATTGGCGATCCAGGTCCAGGCTCAAGGTCCGGCGGGCGCGGCGGGCCAGGGTGTGGCCGCTGTCGCGGTCCCGTGGGTCGATGATGGCCAGGCCCAAATTGCCCTGCCAGCCGAATAACTCTTGGCTCAGGGCTGCTTCGAAACCGTTGATTCGTGCCGAGGCGACGTTTTGTGGGCGTGAATTGCTGCCGAAAATAATCGCGTCTTCCAGGTCCGTGCGGTACAGCGAAGTCTCCAGGCGGGCGCTGTCGCTCAGTTGGCTGCGCCATTGCAGTTCGTAGCTTTTGGCGGTTTCGGGCGCAAGGTCCGGATTGCTGAAGTCCGGGTAGTACAGGTCGTTGAAGGTCGGTGCGCGGAAGCTTTCGCTGTAGGTCAGCAGAACATCATTGTCCGGATTCACCGGCAGGGTGAGCGTGCCGCTCCAACTATTCTGGGCGCCGAATTGCTGGTTCTGGTCGCGGCGCACGCCCAGTTCGGTGGAGAACGTTTCGCCCCGGAAACGATGCTGGATAAACGCCGCACGGTTCCAGCGGCTGTCTTCGTCATACGGCGTGCTGCTGTTGATCCGGTCTTCGTACCAATCACCACCGACAATCAGGCTGTTGCGATCGTCCAGCGTTACATCGTTCTGCCAGGTCAGCGAGTCGCGGTAGGTGTTGAACACTTCCCGGACATCACTGAGCTTGTCGAAGGTTTTTTCGCGGTTTTCGCTGTGGCCCAGTTCCAGGCGCGATTTCCACGCGTCGTTGATGCGCCCATCGGCATAAGTGCTAAAACTGCTCACCGCAAATTCACTGTAGGGCTGCTGGGGCAACGACTCGAAGGTGTTCGGGTCGAAGCGGCCGAACGGGTTGTCGTATTCGCTTTTGCCGCGGTTATCCAGCAGGTTCAGGCCCACTTCCAGGTCAGCGTTGAGCTCATGACTCAAGCTCAGGCTCAAGGACTGGTTGCGGTTGGCATCAAGGTCACGGTCGCTGGCGTAGGACTCATGGGTGCGATTGGTCCCATCGCTTTCATCCAGGCTGGCGCCGAGGCTGAAGCGTGTTCGATCATCACCGCCGGACAGGCCCAGGCTGCGCTCCCAGGTCTGGTGGCTGCCGAAACCCAGGTGCAAGCGCGGTTGCAGGCCTTGTTCGTTACCGCGACGGGTGAAGATCTGGATCACCCCGCCCACCGCGTCGGCGCCGTAGATCACTGAGCGCGAACCGCGCAGCACTTCCACCCGTTCGATCTGGTTGATGTTCAGGCGTTGCAAGTTGCTGTCGCCGGAGGTGGAGTTGCCGATGCGCTGGCCGTCCACCAGCACCAGGCTCTGGGCCGATTTGGTGCCGCGAATGTAAATCCCCGGCAGGCTGCCACGCCCGCCCAGCGGCGCCACCTGAACCCCCGGCACACGGCTGAGCAGGTCGGTCACGCTGGCCGGTTGCAGGCGTTCGATGTCGTCACGGGTGAATACCGTGTTGGCGGCGCTACTGTCGTTGCGGGCCTCGACCTGGCGGTTGGCGCTGATGACCACGTCGGGGAGCTTGAGGGCCTGGTCGCGTTCGAAGGTGTCGGCCAGCAGCTCGGTGGTTGGTAGCAGTGAGAAGGTCAGGGCGAGGCGCAGTTTCATGGGTGTTCCGAGAAATATGGCTCCACGCATACCCCTGTGGGAGCGAGCCTGCTCGCGATGGCGTAAGACCAGTCGACATCTATATTGACTGACGCACCGCTATCGCGAGCAGGCTCGCTCCCACAAGGGATTTGTGTGGTCTGAAGATTTACCGGCCCAGCACCTGCAACCGCTGGCGCACGGCCGCTTCGATCCCGGCCTCGTCCAGCCCGCATTCAGCCAGCATCTGCGCCGGTTTGGCGTGTTCGACGTAGATGTCCGGCAGGCCCAGGTGCAGCACCGACTTGAGGATGTTTTCCCGGGCCAGGAACTCGCTGACCGCCGCTCCGGCGCCGCCCATGATGGCGTTTTCCTCGACGGTCACCAGCAGTTCGTGACTGCCGGCCATCTCACGCACCAGGGTTTCGTCCAGGGGTTTGACGAAGCGCATGTCCACCACGGTGGCGTCCAGGGTTTCGGCGACCTTCAAGGCCTCGGCCAGTTGCACGCCAAACACCAGCAGGGCGGTCTGCTTGCCCTGGCGGCGAATCACGCCCTTGCCGATTTCGATCGGCTCAAGATCAGCATCAATGGTCGCGTTCGGGCCGCTGCCGCGAGGGTAGCGCACCGCCGCCGGGCCATTGAACAGGTGCCCGGTGGTGAGCATTTTGCGCAACTCGTTTTCATCGCTCGGCGTCATCAGCAACATGCCGGGGATGCAGCGAAGGAACGAAAGATCGAAGCTGCCGGCGTGGGTCGGGCCGTCTTCGCCTACCAAACCTGCACGGTCTATGGCGAACAGCACATCGAGGTTCTGCACCGCGACGTCATGAACAAGCTGGTCGTAGCCGCGTTGCAGGAAGGTCGAATAAATCGCCACCACCGGTTTTGCGCCTTCACACGCCATGCCGGCGGCGAGGGTGACAGCGTGCTGCTCGGCAATCGCCACGTCGAAGTAGCGCTGCGGGTAGCGTTCGCTGAAGGCCACCAGGTCCGAGCCTTCCTTCATCGCCGGGGTAATGCCCACCAGGCGTGGGTCGGCGGCGGCCATGTCGCACAGCCATTGGCCGAACACAGCGGAATACTTCGGTCCGCTGGCCTTCTTCGGGGCGGTGGCCGGGGCGTCCACCGGCTCAAGCTTGGTGATGGCGTGGTAACCGATCGGGTCGACTTCCGCCGGGGCGAAGCCTTTGCCTTTCTTGGTGACCACATGCAGGAACTGCGGGCCTTTGAGATCGCGCATGTTGCGCAGGGTGGCGATCAGAGTGGGCAGGTCATGGCCGTCGATGGGGCCGATGTAGTTCCAGCCCAGCTCCTCGAACAGCGTACCGGGCACCAGCATGCCCTTGGCGTATTCCTCGGTGCGGCGAGCGATTTCCCAGGCGCCTGGCAGGCGCGAGAGCACCTTTTTACTGCCTTCACGCATGCTGGCGTAGGTGCGGCTGGAAAGAATCTTCGCCAGGTAGTTGGACAACCCGCCGACGTTGCGCGAGATCGACATGTCGTTGTCGTTGAGGATCACCAGCATGTTGGCGTTGACTTCCGGCGCGTGGTTCAGCGCCTCGAAAGCCATGCCTGCCGTCAGTGCGCCATCGCCGATCACGGCAATCGCCTTGCGCTCGCTGTTTTGCAGACGGGCGGCAATCGCCATGCCCAGGGCGGCGCTGATGGAGGTGCTGGAGTGGCCGACACCAAAGGTGTCGTACTCGCTCTCGGAGCGCCGCGGGAACGCTGCCACGCCGTCCTTCTGGCGCAGCGTGCCCATGCGCTCGCGACGGCCGGTGAGGATTTTGTGCGGATAGGCCTGATGACCGACGTCCCACACCAGCCGGTCGTCCGGGGTGTCGAATACGTAATGCAGCGCGATCGTCAGCTCGATGACGCCAAGGCCGGCGCCAAAGTGGCCACCGGTCTGGCCGACCGTGTAGAGCAGCTCCAGGCGCAACTCATCGGCCAGGGTTTCCAGCTCGGCTTCACCCAGGCGACGCAAGCCGTCCGGCGTGTTGGCGCGGTCCAGCAGCGGCGTGGTCGGGCGTTTGCGGGGAATCTCTTGAAACGTCGTGGGCATCAGGCGAATCGTTATAGGTATAGAAAGAGGCGGCAGTTTACCTTATGCATCGCAAGCTGCCCACGCGTAGGCCGGAACTTGGCCGATACGCAGTCTGACCCCGTATCAGCTACGGCGTTCGACGATATATCGGGCCAGCTCGCGCAACGGCTCGGCCGCCGCGTCAAAGGGTCGCAGCGCGCTCAAGGCCTGGTCGCGCAACTCCAGGGCATAGGCCTTGGCAGCGTCGAGGCCGAGCAGGGCCGGGTAGGTCGGTTTGTCGCGAGCGATATCGGCGCCCTGGCGTTTGCCCAGGGTCTGGGTATCGCTTTCGACGTCAAGGATGTCGTCCTGCACCTGGAACGCCAGGCCAATGGCCCGGGCGTAGGTCTGCAAGGCTTGCAATTGGTCAGGCGTGGCCCGACCGCTGGCCAGGGCACCGAGTTTGACGCTGGCCTCGATCAAGGCGCCGGTCTTGTGCCGATGCATGTATTCCAGCGCGCTCTGATCCAGCTTGAGGCCCACCGAACCGAGGTCGATGGCCTGGCCGCCGACCATTCCGGCCGGGCCTGCCGCCAGGGCCAGGGCGCTGACCATGTCCAGGCGAATCTGCGCCGGGCAATCGTTCAGCGTCGGCTCCAGCAGGGCGCTGAACGCCAGGCTCTGCAAGCCGTCACCGGCCAGGATCGCGCAGGCTTCGTCGAATTTCTTGTGGGTGGTGGGTTGGCCGCGACGCAAATCGTCGTCGTCCATGGCCGGTAAATCATCATGGACCAGCGAATACGCGTGGATCAGCTCCACGGCGCAGGCCGCGCCGTTGGCCTGTTCAGGCGCACCGCCCAAGGCTTCGCACGCCGCATAGGCCAGCAGCGGACGCACGCGCTTGCCGCCGTTCATCACGCTGTAGCGCATGGCCTCGTACAACCGCGCCAGCTCAGGGCTTGGGGCGGTGAACAGGGTGTCCAGTGCCGCGTTGACCCGGGCCTGACTGCCGGCCTGATAAGCGCCGATCATTCAGGCTGGTCCGCGTCGAAAGGCTCTTCGGTCAGCTCACCATCGCGTTCGAGCAACAGTTGCACCTTTTGCTCGGCCTGGGCCAGCGCCGCCTGGCAGTCGCGAGTCAAGCCGATGCCCTGTTCGAAGGCGGTCAGCGAGTCTTCCAGCGACAACTCGCCGTTCTCCAGCCGCTCGACCAGCGTTTGCAGGTCGGCCAGAGATTGTTCGAAGTCCAGTGCAGCTTTTTTGCGGGCCATGGCGGCGATTCCGGTTGACTGTTAAACGGGCGCGACACTAGCAGACATGGGGTATTGGGGCAAATCAGAGCAGGACTTGCGCGGTCTGTGAAGCGCTGCTTTTTGGTAAGGGGCAAGCTCCTGCTGGACCCTAGGAACTGTCGAGTGCAACGAGGCTGCGATCTTCCCCCTGCCAATTGAATCTTGAGCGAAAGTTAAAAGATCGCAGGCTTCGCCAGCGCCAATAGAGGCAACGGGATTACCTCCGAAGCTACGTCAGTTTCCGTATTCGGCTCATTTCGTGAGCCGAATAGCCACGCTAATCGGCTCACGCCCCCCTCAGTACGTGATTTCCCACACAGATTCGCGCGTTCCCTGATTGTGAATAATCCGCCGAATCGCTAACCTTCGCCGCATCTACGGGCCCCTTGTGGCGGGGCCTTCAGACGTAACCCGAATAATGACAGGCAGCGCCGAGGAAGGGCGCCGGGTTGGGTCATGCATGGCAGGAGGCAGACATGCGTTTTCTTTCATTGTTGATCGTGCTGGCGGGCGCGCCACTGGCGTGGGCCGAGCCTGCCGCCGAGCTGTTGGAGCCCGTCGGCGGCTGGCGCTACAGCGGCTTGCTCGATCGCACTGAAAACCCGCGCGTGGCCTATCCCACGCCGCCCATCGACCGCGGCGTGCAGCGCAATCGCACGATGATCGAGGGTCGGCTCAAGGCCATGGGCACGGCCCGGGCGCCCCACAGCCTGGCCGTCAACGGCAATCCACTGAATCTCTATACCGACGATGCAGGGCGTTTCGCCCGCCCGTATGCCTTTGGCGCGGGCTCCAACAGCGTCGAGGTACGCAGCTCCGCAGGCCAGTCCCTCAAGCGCGTGCAGTTCTATGAAGCCAACAACCAGCGAACCCCGGCGCAGATCCGCGTGGTGCTGGGCTGGGACGATCCCAAGGCCGAGCTGGACCTGCACATCGTCACCCCCGACGGCCAGCATGCGTTCTTCGGCCGACCGGCGTTGAGCAACGGCGGCGGCCTCGACCCCGATGGCGTCGATGGCCCCGGTCCCGAAATGTTCACCATGACCGCGCCGATGCACGGCACCTATCTGGTCTACGTGAACTACTGGGGCAACTACAGCAACGGTGGCTACAACTTCGAGGAAACCAGCAACCAGAACGAGGTGATCACCTCGCAGATCAACCTGGTGCTCAACGAAAACACCGTCGATGAAAAACGCGAGACCTTTGTCGTGCCCCTGCGCGCCATCGGCGATCTGTTGCTGGTCAAGACTTTCAACTACTAAGTATCCGCTCCACGGATGAACAGGCCCTTGTGAATATGAGCGACAACACTGCTTCCCCGACCGCGCCGGCCCCCGCCACCAAACCTGTGCGCCGCTGGCCGGCGCTGCTGATCGGGCTGTGCCTGGTGGCCGGTGTCGCCGCCGGACTGGGTTGGTTCATGACCAAGCCCAAGGCACCGCCCATGGAACTGGCGTTGGAAAAACTCGGCCTGAGCCGCCCCGACGGCCTGCTCGAGGCCCACTCCCTGAGCCAGTTGCCCAAGGACTTGCTGGCGGTGCCGTTCCTCAAGGCCACGCTCACCGAGGATTTCGTCTTCTATTACGAAACCCATGCCGACCGCCTCGGGCTGATCGGCAGCCTGCGGCGGATCATC
Organism: Pseudomonas sp. N-137; assembly: GCF_034555295.1. Classification (NCBI taxonomy): domain Bacteria; kingdom Pseudomonadati; phylum Pseudomonadota; class Gammaproteobacteria; order Pseudomonadales; family Pseudomonadaceae; genus Pseudomonas; species Pseudomonas sp. N-137. The sequence continues at coordinate 240,474 of NZ_JAXUDQ010000028.1, read as the reverse complement.
TACGAGCATGATCTCAAACTGCAGGACAGCCTGATCGAGCAGCTTTTCGACCAGCCGGCCGATGTAGCGCTATGGCGCGGCGCCGACGGGCGGCTCAAGGATTTTCTGCTGGTGATGGATCGCGGTGGCCTGGCCAAGGTGCTGGAGCCACTGGCAAAAGTGGCGCTGGATGATTCACAGCTCAGCCAGCTTGGTGAGATGAACGTGGCCGGCGACGTGGTGCCGGTCTATCAACTCACCTATAACGCCAGCAAAGCCCTGGTGTTCGCTTCTCATGGCGACAAGCTGGTGGTGTTGTCCAATCCGACCAGACTCTACGACCTGGGAAGTGGCCCCACCGACGAACCCGGCATGGTCTCGACCCAGGCCCTCGAAGCGCTGCTGGCCGGTGAAAAACTCTTCCCCGAAGCCTTTGGCCTGCTGCCCAAGGCGCCTGAGGTCAAGCAACGCATCTCGGTCAATGCCAGCGTGCTCGCCATGGGCTACCAGCGATTCATCCCGAACTTCGCCGGGTTGCGTTTCGACATGGACGACAAGGGCTGGCACAGCTTCCTGGCCATGGACGAGCTGGAAGACCAGCCAGACTTCGACTTCAAGCCAATCTGGCAAGCCATGCCCATGGGCGCCAGCGCCTGTGTCGCTTTGCCCCTGGCCGCCGAACAACAGAAGCCATTGCTGGTGAAACTCGGTGCCGACGACAACGCGGCCCAGGTCATGATCGAGCACATGGCCGGCGCGGCGGGGCTGTGCTGGTACGCCGATTCGCGGCTTTACACACCACTGCTGGTGGCGAACCTGAACGATGACGGCGGCAAGCTCGATGCCGACCTGGGCAACCTGTTCGGTTCGATGGTGGGCGCCTACGAAAATAACGTGGCCGAACATGCGTTTCCCGTTGTTGAGACACAGGAAGGCCCGATGCACCGCTGGCAACGCCAGGTCAGCTCCAACTTCGGCCCTTACCCGGCCAAGGACGCCGCGCAGCCCGAGTCGATCACCGGCAAGGCGTTCATGCAAGTCAGCCTGGCGCGGCACGGTTCGACCCTGTTGTTTTCCCTCGACGACAAACTGGTAGACAAGGCCCTCGGCACCCTCGACAAACGTTTCCCGCCCATGGCCGACGTGGTGCCCAAGGACCTGCTGATGCCGGTCTACTTCGGCCCGGATGCCATGGCGCAACTGATGCAACGCGAAACCCTCGACAGCTTGCCCCAGGACATGGAACCGGTGTTCTACAACGCCGCGCAAACCTACCTGATTCCGAAGCTGCGCACCCTTGGCGGATACGGCAAATACGCCCTGACGTTGCCTGAAGGCAGCGAACCGGACGGCCACTGGCAGTGGTTGCCACTGGAATGGAAAGCGCTGTGACCGGGTTGATCCGCCGCCCTGGATGGGTATTGATGCTGGCGCTGCTGCTGGGCGGGCAGGCGTTTGCCGCTCAGACACCCGCGCTGGATGTGCAGCAATCGAAGGTCTTTCGTGCCTGGTTCGTGCGTATTGCCCAGGAACAACTGACCAAAGGCCCGAGCCCGCGCTGGTACCAACAGGACTGCGCCGGGCTGGTGCGCTTTGCGGCCAATGAAGCGCTGAAGGTCCACGACCAGAAGTGGTTGCGCAGCAATGGCCTGTCCAATCGCTACCTGCCGCCAGAGCTGGAGCTCAGTGACGCCCAGCGACGTCTGGCCCAGCAATGGCAACAGGGCGGCGGCAAGGTCGGGCCCTACGTCAACGCGATCAAGCTGATCCAGTTCAACAGCCATCTGGTGAGCCGGGATGTCACCCAGGCCCGTCCGGGCGATCTGATGTTCTTCGATCAGGGCGATGACCAGCACCTGATGATCTGGATGGGCCGCAACATCGCCTATCACACCGGCACCACCACCCCAACCGACAACGGCATGCGCTCGGCAAGCCTGCAACAACTCATGAACTGGAAGGACACCCGATGGATACCCGACGCAGCCAACCCCAACTTCATCGGCGTCTATCGACTCAACTTTCTCTCCCAATGACCGGTGCCCGCATGCTGCGCTTGTGTTCAAAATTGTCCCTGCTGTTGGCCCTGTTGCTGGCGCCGATCGTTCATGCCGAAGACACTGTGCAGCCCAGCGGCTACACACCGTTGGCCGGTGAAAGCTTCTTCCTGCTGGCCGACAGCAGTTTTGCCAGTGACGAGCAAGCCATGGTCCGCCTCGAAGCGCCGGGGCGCGACTATCGGAAATTCCGCATGGAGCCGTACGGCGGTGCCGATATCCGCGTTTATCGCATCGAAAAACCGCTGGATTTCCTCAAGCGCCAGAAGAACCTGCACCGGGTGGTCAGCGACGGCCAGTTCAAGGGCGAAGGGCTGTCGAACACCCTGGCGTACCTGTGGGACAACTGGTACCGCAAATCCCGTCGGGTGATGCAGCGGGCGTTTTCCTACGAGTCGCGTCAGCAAGTCACCGAGCAAGTGCCGGAACTGAAAATGGGCAGCGCCATCGCCGCGCCGACGCCGTACGACGCGCAACCACAGTTCGCCTTGATTCCGGGTTTGCCGGTGGTCAGCCAGTTCCGTTATCCGCTGTGGCAGGCCAAGCCGATCCAGCCGCCAGCGGGGGTCAACCTGGCGGGTTCGTCGAGTGAGTTCATCAGCGTCGCGCCAGGCAACGTCTACGTGCCACTGGGCCAGTTGAAACCCGGTCTCTATTTGGTCGAAGCGCTGATCGGGAAATACCGGGCCACCACCATGGTGTTTGTTTCCAACACCGTAGCGGTGAGCAAGATCGCCGGGGACGAGCTGCTGGTCTGGGCCGCGCGTAAACACGAAGGTCGTTCGGTGCCCAAGGTCAACGTGCTGTGGACCGACGGCCTGGGCGTGATGAGCAGCGGCGCCACCGACGAAGACGGCTTGCTGCGCCTCAAGCACGTCAGCCCGGAGCGTTCGTTCGTCATCGGCGAGGACGAGGAGGGCGGGGTATTCGTCTCGGAAAACTTCTACTACGACAGCGAAATCTACGACACCAAGCTGTTCGCCTTCACCGACCGGCCGCTGTATCGGCCGGGGGACTGGGTGTCGTTGAAAATCGTCGGCCGTGAATTCAAGAATGCCCGGGACTCGGTGCAGCCGACGGCCGCCGACGTCAATGTCAGCGTGCTGGATGCCACCGGCACCGAGCTGCAGACCCTGGCCCTGAAGCTGGACTCCAAGGCCGGCACCCAAGGCCGTTTCCAGCTGCCGGAAAACGCCATGGCCGGTGGTTATGAGTTGCGCTTTGGCTACAAGGACCAGCTCTACAGCAGTGCCTTTCGCGTGGCCGAATACATCAAGCCGCACTTCGAAATCGCGCTGAACCTCGCCAAGCAGGATTACCGCACCGGCGAGCCGGTCAAGGGCGCTCTCGTGCTGCTGTACCCGGACGGCAAACCGGTGGCCAACGCCAAGGTGAGCCTGAGCCTGCGGGCCCAGCAACTGTCGATGGTGGATAACGAGCTGCAATACCTGGGGCAATTCCCGGTGGAGCTGACCAGCAGCGAAGTGACCACCGATGCCAAGGGCAGCGCCACCCTCGAACTGCCGGCCGCCGACAAGCCGAGTCGCTATACGCTCACTGTGTTTGCCAGCGATGGCGCGGCGTATCGGGTCAAGACCACCAAGGAAATTCTCATCGACCGTGGCGCGGCGAACTTTCGCCTGAGCGCGCCCCAGCGTTTCAGCGCCGCCGGCGAGAACGTCTCGTTCAGCTACACCAACGAGGGTGGCAACGCGCAAAGCAACGCCGTGACGCCGGGCAGCTACGCCTGGGTGCGGCTGGAAGACCAGACCACCGGCGAAGGCAAACTGGCGGCCAAGGACAAGGGCTTCAGCCTGACCTTCGAGCGTCCGGGCACCTACAACCTGACCCTCAAGGATGACCACGGTCGAGTCATTGGCGCCACTGGCCATTCGGTGACCGGCGAAGGTATCAAGGCCGTGCCGGGCACGGTCGAGATCGTCCTCGACAAAGCCCAGTATCAGGCCGGTGACGAAGCCCTGGCGCTGATCACCTTCCCGGAGCCGGTCAGTGATGCGCTGCTGTCACTGGAGCGGGACAAGGTCGAGGCCACGGCGCTGCTGTCCAAGGGCGGCGACTGGCTGAAAATGGAAAAGCTCAGCGACACTCAATACCGCGCGCGCATCCCGGTGAAAGACGCTTTTGCGCCAAACCTGACCTTCTCGGTGCTGTACACCAAGGGTGGCCAATACAGCTTCCAGAACGCCGGTATCAAGGTGGTCGCGCCGCAGATCGACGTCGCCATCGTTACCGACAAGGCCACTTATCGGCCTGGCGACACGGTGACCGTGGACCTGAGCACCCAGTTCGTCGGCAAGGCGATCCCGGCGCACCTGACCGTCAGTGTCGTGGATGAAATGATCTACGCCCTGCAACCGGAAGTGGCGCCCACCATCGATCAGTTTTTCTACCATCCGCGCCGCAACAACGTGCGCACCAGCGCCAGCCTGTCGTTCATCAGCTACGACGTGGCCCTGCCGGGCAGCCCGGGCGCGCCGGGCAAGGCCAACCGCAGTGAGCGCGGGGTCAAAGTGCTGGAGCGGCCTCGTCGTGAAGACGTCGACACTGCCGCGTGGCAACCGGAGCTGGTCACCGACGCCAATGGTAAGGCCCGCTTCACCTTCAAGATGCCGGACTCCCTGACTCGCTGGCGCATCACGGCCCGGGCCATCGCCGACGACGGTCAGGTGGGGCAGAAAAAGCAATTCATCGGTTCAGAGAAACCGCTGTACCTGAAGTGGAGCGGCCCGACCCGGTTCCGCAGTGGTGACAAACCGCAAATGGGCCTGTTCGCTTTCAGCCAGTCCGAACAGCCGTTGAAGGCCGAACTGCTGATCCGTTACGCCGGTACTGAACAGCGCGTGGTGGCGGACCTGAAGCACGGCATCAACTATGTGGCGCTACCGTCTCTGGAGTTGAGCAACGGCGACTTGAACGTGCAGTTGCAGGTCAATGGCGAAACCCAGGACACCCTGGCCGTGCAACTCAATGCCATTGGCAACGGTTGGCAAGTCACCCAGAGCCAGCGCCTTGACGTGGCGAGCGGTGACACACCGCTGAGCCTGCCGCTTGATGCCAGCGATATCCGCCTGCGCCTGGACGACAGCCCGCAAGCGCTGTTCCGTTCGGCCCTGGATGACTTGTTGAACTACCCCTACGGCGGCGTCGAGCAAACCGCCAGTCGTCTGCTGCCGCTGAGCATCGCCTACCCGACGCTGGCGGCGAACCCGCAGATTCGCGATCGCTTGCGGCTGATCATGCAAAACAGTCGCCTGCGCCTGGTGCAAATGGCCGGGCCTGCGGCGAGCTTCACCTGGTGGGGCCAGGCTGGCGAACCGGATGCGTTCCTCACGGCCTATGCTTATTACGCCGACTGGCACGCCAGCCAGGCCCTGGACCTGAGCCTGCCGCCGGAGCACTGGCAGCGGGTGCTGGAGGTCTACGCCAAACAGGCCGGCGATACGCCGTTGCTGCAGCGTGCGCTGATCCTGTCGTTCGCCAAACAGATGCAACTGCCGGTGAACACCTTGCTCAGCGGCTTGATGGACGACCTGGCGAAAGCCGGCGAGGGCGGCGATTCGAGCGTGATGGACAGTGGCGAAGACAGCCTGGTCATGAGCGCGCCGGATTCGGCCCTGGGCTTGGCCAGCGCCCGCATGCTGACGGCGTCCCTCGCCAGGCAGGTGAAGGTGCCGCTGCCGGAGGCCTTCAGCCGGCAACTCGACGCCGCACAACAGCAAATGGAAGTCAGCTCCCAGCCGTTCGTCGAGGCCTTGAGCCTGTCACTGCAAAGCTTCGATCAGGCGCGTGCCAAGGCATTGCTCGAACGTCTGCTGCCGCAGCAATCGACCCTTGAACGGGCCCTGGCCTTGACCTGGCTGCAACGCAGCATCGAGCAGGCCGCGCCCGCCGTGGCCCTGACCCCGGGTGAAGGCTGGAAGGCCCGGCAAGGGGCTACCGGTGAAACCTACTGGCAATGGCAGGGCGCGCAGCTACCGACCCTGCTGACCTTAAGCGGTGCCGAGGAGCGCCCGTTGCAGGCGGCACTGAGCTACCAGAGCCAGCAAGCGCCCGTGACGCCGATGGCGGTGACCATTACCCGGCGCTTGTCCCGTCTGGTGCCGGGCGACGAGGCCTTCACCTTCAAGCTCGAAGCCGTGGGCAGCAGGCCGCTGTCCAGTGACAGCCTTTATCTGGATGAAGTGATCATCAACAGCAAGGCCTCTACGCCGCTGCGCTACGGCATGCTCGAAGTGCCGCTGCCGCCGGGTGCCGATGTGGAGCGCACCACCTGGGGCATCCAGTTGCTGGGCAAGGCCGGCAGTGAGCCGACTTCCCTGGAGAAGGCGCGCTTCGAGCCGGGTCAGATGGGTTACGCGGTGCCGCTGGACGCCCTCAGTGGCGAGCTGCGCCTGCGGCATCTGGTGCGCTTCTCCCAGAAGGGCCAGTTCAGCTTGCCGCCGGTGCGTTTCACCCAGGTCTATGCGCCGCAGCATCAGGCTCGGGAACAGAAACCGGCGCTCGGTCAGGTTACGGTCAACTGACGTGCGCTGGCCGCGGCTTGGGTGGTTGTTGTGCTTGATCCCTGCGCTGGCCACAGCGCAGGAGGAATCGTTGCGCCTGGCTTTCGACGGTCAGTTGCTGCGGGTGAGCCAGACCCAGGTGCTGGACCGTCAGCCCTTGCCCGAGGCCCTGCAGGCGCCGCTGGGCAGTGTGTGGAAGTTATTTGTCTACGCATGGCTGGTGGACACCGGCGCTCGCGAACCGGCATATGAATGTCGCGGTGAGTCCAAAGAGGAAGTCTATTGCTGTAGCGCCGGGCAGAGCATCGGTCGCGATCAGGCGTTGGTGAAATCCTGCGGCCTGTATTTCGAACCGCAGCGGCTTGGGCTTTCGGCTTCGAACTGGCGCGATTACTGGCAGGCCCGCCAAGCGCCGTCGTGGCTGCTGGACCTGCCGAGCCTGCAACCGCAAAAACAGGTACGCGTGGCTGAACTGCTCAAGGCACTGGCGATGCTGCCGGCTCAGGATCAGGCCCGTCGGGTACTGCTGGACGTGGTGCTCAACGCGGCGGATGGGCGTCTCGTCGGCCAGTTGGGCAGTCGTCTGCGGGTCAAGACCTGGAGTTGGCTGGGTGAGCAGGATCCTTCATCGCGTCAGGGTGGTTTCGCTGGTTGGCTGGCCGACGGCACGCCGGTGTGGGCTGGTGGGCGTGGCACCAGCGAGCAGATATTGAAGGCATACGGTGATGGATTGGCTGCGGCGCTGCCGTCTCGTTGGCCGGCGGAAACGGGGCGATGTGTGGAAGTTGACCTGTTCGCCCGGTATCCCTTGCAGCGGGTGATGGCGGGTGACGGGCCGGCCACCCCAGGCCCGTTGCGCGGCGATTACCGTGTCGAATTCGCCAATGGCAACCAACTGGATATCCACAGCGACGGCGAGCTGTTCCTGCTGCCCGGCAAACTGGTGGCGCGACTGGATCGGGAAGAGTACGTCGCCCGGGTCCTGCAGCGCGAAGCCAAGGCTGAACCCGTCGAAGCCGCGAAGGCCCTGGCCGTGGCGATCCGCAGCTACCTGCTGCAAAACGCCCAGCGTCACGGCGATTGCCTGAGCATCGATGACAGCAGTCATCGCCAGCGCGTCGCCCCACGTCCGGCGACGCCGCAAACCCGCGCCATCGCCGCCTGGACCAGCGATCTGGTGCTGGCGGGCACCGACGTGACCTACCACTCTGACCAATCCGCCCCGGACAAACTGTCCTGGGCGCAAGCCGTGGAGCAGGCCAGAGCCGGCCAGCGCTACGACGCCATTCTGCTGCATGCCTACCCGCGCGCCAGCCTCAGCCGCTGGGACAATCCGGTGGCGTCCTGTGAAGCGCTGCCCGCCGCTCAGGACTGGCTGTTGAAACAGCGACGCGGCTGGCGCCCCCGTCTGGCAGGTGAAGTGGGTTACAACGAAATCAGCGGGTTCGCCGTCTGCCGTGTCGCCTTCGGCCGGCCCTATGTCGACCGCGAACGCCGGCGCATTTACGTGCGCGGTGTGCTGTCGTTGCAAGACCGCCTCGACCTGACCCACGAATACTTGCACCTGGCCTTTGAAGCTCACCCCAACGGCCAGGACGAAACCTACATCGAAGGGCTCGCCCGTCACCTCTTGCTGGAATAGACCATGACACTCCGTTATCCACAGGCCTTGCTGTTGTTCTGCGCTTTGGCCGTGTTGCCGCCGGCCATTGCGGGCGAGGGCATCAAACTCGACACCCCGGTCGGCGGCTGGCGCAGCGGCGCGCCGGGCGGTGAAGGCGAGAGCTTCAGCCAGACCGTCAACTACCCGGCTTCTTCGGTCAACACACCTCAGGGCCAGGCCAACACCGCCCGCATCAGCGGCCAGATCAAAGGCACGCCCAAGGACAGTAACGAGCCGGGCAAACTCATCATCAATGGCGTGACCCTGCCGCTGAAACTCGACCCGCAAGGGCGCTTCGACCGACCGTTCTCGTTCCCCAATGGCAGCAACAGCATCGAAGTGCGCAGCCCCGACGGCCAGCAACGCCACCGTACGCAATTTCTCAACACCAGCGGCGGCGCCACCCCGGCCAAACTGCGGGTCTTGTTGACCTGGGACAGCGACGGCACCGACCTGGACCTGCACCTCGTCACCCCGGACGGCGCCCACATCTGGTACGGCGACCGCGTCGTTCCCAACGGCGCCGCGCTCGACGTCGATGTCACCACCGGCTACGGCCCGGAAATCATCGCCATGCCCGCGCCGATCAAAGGCCAGTACCTGGTGTACGTGAACTACTACGGCGGCGGTTACCGCAGTGACGAGGACGGCGAGCAACAAGCGGCACAAGCCCTGACCACGGCGCAGATCACCGTCATCACCGAAGAGGGCACGCCAAGCGAGAAGATGGAAACCTTCGTGGTACCGATGCGCACGGCGGGGGAGTTGATGTTGGTCAAGAGCTTCAGTTACCCCTAAGGCCGCGCCAGAGTCGTTTGTGAGTGTGGGAGCGAGCCTGCTCGCGATGGCGGTGTGTCAGACACCCTGATGCTGAACGTGCTGTCGCTATCGCGAGCAGGCTCGCTCCCACAGGGGGTGTCCGTGGTTTGTGACAATTAGAAATCTCACGCGTGAGCTATTGAGGGGGCTGGGTATTCCCTGTAGTGTTTCTCACGCGTGAGTTTTTTCGCAGTGAGGTCAGCACCATGAACAGCCGCTCTCCAACAGATCCTGCGGGGTCTGCTACCGATTCAGCGAGCCGCAAGGGAGAGCGCTCGAAACCGTCCGTGAAAAAACCATCCAGCTTTTACATGAAGCAGATGCGCGCGGGCTTGAGTGCCGCCGGGTATGTGAAACACGAAACTTGGGTGCTTCCCGAAAACCGGAGCCTGCTCAAGCAGATGGAGAAACAGCTACGCCAACCGATTCTGGCTGGCTCATTCATGTCGGAGAATTACATGAGCGCAGGTAACAACTGGAACATTGATCGCCTCTTCAGTGCCCTTCAGGCCCTCGACGAAGTGGTGGCGAACGACATCACGCTTTCCCTTGTTCAAGGCTCCGAGTCCAGCATCAAGCTGGAAATGAACGATTTTGGCGGCTTGCCGATTTACATCGCAGTGGTGGGTGATCAGATCATCGTCGACACCGTTCTGGTGGATGTCGAATCGATCAATGACGTCGCGGCCTTCAATGATGCCGTGCTGCGCAGCCGGGAAATGTTCCCGCTGTCCTCGATCGGTATCGAGTCCATGCCCAACGGGCAGATTGTCTACAACATGTTTGGCGCACTGAGTTCCGACTCCAGCCTGACCAACGTCGTGACCGAGGTCAAAACCCTCGTCGACAACGTCCAGCGCGCCAGCGAAGCCTTCGAACGTTTCTTCATCTAATTTTTCGGGAACAGGAAATATCCAATGACTCAGTCCATCTGGAGCAAATTGTTCACCGCGCTGCGTGGTGGTGCCAACGAAGTCGGCGAGTCGATCGTCGATCAACAGGCCCTGCGCATCCTCGACCAGGAAATTCGCGATGCCGACAGCGCGCTGGCCAACGCCAAGCGTGAGCTGGTCACCATCATGGCCAAACACAAACTGTCGACTGACCGCGTCAGCGAGTACAACGCCAAGATCCAGGACCTGGAGTCCAAGGCGCTGGCGGCCATCCAGGCCAACCGTGAAGACCTGGCACTGGAAGTGGCCGAAGCCATTTCGACCCTGACCTCTGAGTTGGACGCCGAGCAAAAGCACGCGACCGAGTTCGGTGGTTACGCTGAAAACATGCGCAAGGACATCGTCAAGGCCGAGAACCGCATCAAAAGCCTGCGTCAGCAAGTGGACATGGCCAAGGCCCGTGAGAGCGTGCAGAAAGCCCAGGTCAGTGCTTCGATTGCCAGCGGCGGCGCCAATGGCAAGCTGGAAACCGCCGTCGGTACGCTCAACCGCCTGCAGGCCAAGCAACAGCAACGTGCCGCTGAACTGCAAGCCCAGGACGAACTGGCCGAGGCTTCGACCGGCAACGACCTGGAGCGCAAACTGCGCGATGCCGGCATCACGCCGAACGAAGGCAGCGCCAATGCGATTCTGGAGCGCCTGAAGAAAAAATCGGCGGAGTAATCGGCTGGGCTTTGCCTTGGTGGGGACAGGCCAAGGCAGCCAGGCACAGACCTTGTGGCGAGGGGATTTATCCCCGTTGGGCTGCGAAGCAGCCCCAATAACAGCGAGCTCGACCCAGCTGACACACCGAGGGTGTCAGGTTTCAGGGCTGCTCCGCAGCCCAGCGGGGATAAATCCCCTCGCCACAGGGTTTTGTGTTCAGCTTCAGGTTTTGTGTCTTAGTCCTGTTTTCCTGAAAATTCCCGGATTTATTGTCACCAAAGCTCTTCTATCCACGCCGCGCAGCAGGTTTAATGCTGCCCCGTGACCGCACTTGAGCACTCCGCTGCCCGTGCGATGACGTCGCCAGGAATGAACCCACGGAGTCAGGGACGAAATGTCGATTTTCCTTTTGCTGCGAACCTACGCCTCGTCCTTCTTCCATCGGTTCGGCTGGGCGGGCCTGGCCATTGCGTTGGGCGTACACCTGGCCATCGCCTGGATCGGCCTGGTGCTTCTGGGCGAACAGCACCTCATCGCTGCCGCCACGTTTATCTACTTCTATCTCACCACCACGCTCACCGTCGGCTATGGCGATCTGTTGCCACAGACATCCGGCGGGCGAATTTTCGTGGCCACCTGGATCATGCTCGGGGGCATTGCCCTGTTGACGACGGTCATCGGCAAAACCACCAGCAGCGTCATTGATGTATGGAGAAAAGGCATGAAGGGCAAAGGCGATTTCACCGGCAAGACCGGCCACACCGTTCTCATCGGCTGGGAGGGCGCCTCCAGCGAACGGGTCATCGAGTTGCTCCTGCAGGACGAGACGTCCAACGACAACCTGATTGTCATCTGCGATTGCGTGCTTGAAGAAAACCCCATGCCCGGCAAGACGACTTTTATCAAAGGTGAAAGCCTGTCCTCTGTCGCTCTTTTGCAGCGTGCCGGTGTGCCGGGTGCCGAACGCGTCCTGGTGCGCACCCACTCAGACGATCTGACCCTGTCCACCGTGCTGGCGGTCAATCAACTGAACCCGGTCGGGCATGTGGTCGCCCATTTCAATGACAGTGAAGTGGCCGCCCTCGCCAGCGCCTACGCGCCCAGCCTGGAGTGCACCTCCAGCATGGCCATCGAGATGTTGGTGCGTGCTTCACAGGATCCGGGTTCGTCAGTGGTCATCAATGAATTGCTTTGCGTGGGCGAGGGCGCCACTCAGTACCTGATGAAGCTGCCCGAAGCGTTTGATGCCGCGTTCGGCGATCTGTATGTGCAGATGAAAGAGCACCACAACGCCATTCTCATCGGCTACCGCGCCAAAGGCGCCCGGCACCCGTCGATCAACCCGCCCTGCGACACGCGGGTCGGGGGCGGCGGCGACCTCTTCTATATCGCCTCCGCGCGTCTCAAGGAAATCTCCAATGGGCTGGTTTAAACGGTTGATGGGCATGGAGGCGCCGAACTCGGGCAAGGACTCCAAATGGGTCGCCAACCCAATCCCGGCCTCCGTCGGGCCGCTGGGCCTGGCATCTGGCAAAGAACTCAGGTTCGATAGCACGTTGAAGTTGTTGCTCGACGGCAACACCGGTGTGGTTATCCCGGATGCCCAGCAGATCTGGAGCACCGGCATCGTCGACCTCGGGCAATCGAACTGGCTGACGCGCTGTTACATGAACGACGAGGACTACTGGCTGCAAGTGCACACCAGCGGCGATGTCGCCGGGCAGGTCGAGTCGGTGATCCTGTTCAATTACCTCAGTTACGTCACCCTCAACAGCGAAGCGGAGTTGCGACGCCTGGCCGGACCCGAAAGCCTGATCGGCCTGCCGACCTACAACCACGACGGTGTCGAGTACAGCCGCGAATGGGGCACCGAGGAAGGCCAGACAGAACTGGTGGCGTTGAGCGAGCGCGTGAGCAATCCGGATGAGTCCTACAGCGTCGAGCACCGCTCAATGCTGTATGCCCGTGAAACCGGCCTGACCGATCGCCGGGAATTCCTGCTGTTTTCCGTCGAAGAAGATGCCGAAGGCACCATCAGCTTGAGCACGTCGCTGGGCATTTCGCTGTACACCACTGACCTGAACACTTTTTAAAAAAGGAAGAAGTCCATGCTTGAAGCGCTCTCGATTTCCCTGAACAAAGCCGCCGTGCTCGGGTTTGTGTTGTACATCCTCGGTGCGGCCGTGCTGTTCGCGCTGTACCAGTTCATCTACACCCGGATCACGCCGCACAAGGAATTCGAACTGATCCGTTCGGGCAACGTGGCCGCCGCCATCGCGCTGGGCGGCGCCATCATCGGTTTCGCCATCCCGGCCAGCAATGTGATTGCCTATTCCGTCAGCATTCTGGACTTCGTCGTCTGGGCCGTGATCGCAGCGTTCGTGCAGCTGCTGGCGTTCCTGGTGACCAGCCTGGTGCTCAAAGGCGCCTCTGAACGCATTAAAAAGGGTGAACTCGCCGCGGGTATTTATATCGCGGCAGTGGCCATCAGCGTCGGCATGTTGAACGCCGCGTGCATGACGCCTTCCCAGAACTGATTGCGCCACGGAGATCCCATGAAACGAAGCAAGTACGTTCAGCTCTCGCTGGCCGCGTCGGTCGCCATGGCGATATCAGGCTGCGGCCCGACAGAAAAAACCTACCCGGTACAGAAGAAGTACAACTTCCAGTCCGTGCAGCAATGTGCCGATGAAAAACTCCCGGTAGACGTGTGCTCCGACGCCTACATGACCGCCATGGCCGAGCATCGCCGCATCGCACCGACGTACAGCAACCAGGCCGATTGCGATGCCGACTTTGTTGCCGATTGGTGCCAACAGGATTCCACCGGCCAGTTCATCCCCAGGCTGGGTGGTTTCGAACTGACCGCCGATGGCCAGGTTACCCAAGCCCAGGTGGACGCGGCCAAGGCACAACTGCCGGCCTCCGAAGCCAATGCGCAAGGCTCAGGGTTCTCCGGCACCAGCCTGCTGACCGGGTTGCTGATCGGCAACATGCTGAGCAGCAACCGCAACAGCTATTACTCCCAACCGGTCTACCGCTATCGCGATGATCGCGGCAACTACGCGTCCTCCACGCTCGCCCAGCGGATTTCCAAAGGCTCGACCTTTACCAAGTCCAATCAGGCGAGGTATGGCAACTACACCGACACGGTCCGCTCCGCCAGCAAGCCGATCTCTGTTGCTTCCTCCACCTCCCGTGGCGGTTTCGGCAGCAAAGCCAGCGCCCGCAGCGGTTGGGGCGGCTCGAGCAGCTCCGGGCGATCGAGCAGTTAAGGAACGCGCGTCATGAAGAAAGTCCATTGCGCCGAACGTCATGACTGGAAACAGACCGCCGAGAGTCTCGGCTTTCTGTTCCACACCATCGATGATGAACCCTATTGGGACGAGAGCGCGTACTACCAGTTCACGCTCAAGCAGATCGAAGACGATCTGGAAGACCCGACCACCGAGATCCATGAGATGTGCATGGACCTGGTGGCCCGGGTGGTTCAGAGCGAGGAGCTGCTGGAGCGCCTGAGCATTCCCGCGCCGTTCTTCGACATGGTTCGCACCTCATGGCTCGAAGGGCATCCGCACCTGTATGGGCGCATGGACTTCTCCTACAACGGCAGCGGCCCCGCCAAGCTGCTGGAACTGAACTACGACACGCCGACCAGCCTGTATGAGGCGTCGGCGTTTCAGTGGGGCTGGTTGGAGCAATGCATCGAGCGCGGACTGTTGCCTTGGCATGCCGACCAGTTCAACAGCATCGACACCAAGCTGCATCAGGTCTTTGCCCAACTGCAACTCAAGCAGCCTTTTTACTTTGCGTCGATGAAAGACTCGATCGAAGACAAGGGCACCACCGACTACTTACGCCTGATCGCGGAAAAAGTCGGCATCGAATCGCGGCACATCGATATCGAGGACATCGGCCTTACAGGCGAAGGCCGTTTCGTCGATCTGGAAGATCGCTGGATCCCTCACCTGTTCAAGCTGCATGCCTGGGAGTTCATCTTCCACGAGCCTTTTGGTGCGGCGATTGCCCAGAGCGACACGCAGTTTTTCGAGCCGGCCTGGAAATCGATCATCTCCAACAAAGGCATCCTGCCGTTGCTGTGGGAATTCAACAAAGGTCACCCGAACCTGCTCGCAGCCCATCTCGACACTGACTCGAGCAAAGCCGTACCCAAGGGCTGGGTACGCAAACCGTTCTTTTCCCGGGAAGGCGCCAACATCGAGCTGCAAACCGCTGATGGCCTGATCGTCAAAGAAGACGGCCCCTATACCGACGCCCCCTTCATCCTCCAGGAATTCGCCCCGCTGCCGAAGTTTGGCGACAGCTACACATTGATCGGCTCCTGGGTCATCGGCGACCAGGCCGCCGGCATCGGCGTGCGGGAAGACAACAGCTTGATCACCAAGGATTCGAGCCGGTTCCTGCCGCATTTGATCCTCGACTGATTGCCGATCGTCCATCGAGGATCAAGGGACGAGAATCCCATGTGGGAGCGAGCTTGCTCGCGATGGCGGTGGATTAGCCAACATCAATGTCGACTGACTTTCCGCTATCGCGAGCAGGCTCGCTCCCACAGGTCAGGTGTTCACCACAGATTTTTCAGGTCCACCAGTACCGCACCAAATGAAAGAAGATCGGCGCGGCGAAGCACACCGAGTCCAGCCGATCCAGCATGCCGCCGTGGCCTTCGATCATGTGCCCCCAATCCTTGACGCCACGGTCACGCTTGATCGCCGACATGACAATCCCACCGGCAAACCCCAGCAAGTTGATCAGCAAGGCGATGAGGAATGACTGCCACGGATTGAACGGCGTGATCCACCACAACGCGCCACCGATCAGCGAAGCCAGCAGAATGCCGCCGACAAAACCCTCGACGGTTTTCGACGGTGACAGGTTCGGGGCGATCTTGTGTTTGCCGAACAACTTGCCGCACACGTACTGCAGCACATCCGACAGCTGCACTACGATCACCAGGTAAGCGATCAGCAACAGGTTGCGCCCTTCGAAACCGGCGATGTCCAACGTCAGCAGCGCCGGCACAAAGGAGATGCAGAACACCGCGATCATCAGCCCCCACTGGACCTTGGAAGCGCGCTCCAGAAAGTGCGTGCTGTCGCCGCCCAGGGATGCCAGGATCGGCAACAGCAGGAACACGTACACCGGGATAAAGATCGAAAACAGCCCGTACCAATCAAAATAAATCAGCAGGTATTGCAGCGGCAGTGCCAGGTAAAACGCCGCTACCAAGGCCGGGTAGTCGCTGCGCCGGGTCGGTGTCAGGGTCAGGAATTCCCGCAGGGCGTAAAACGACACGGCGTAGAACAACAGGATGACCGCGGCGTTGCCCAGCCAGAACGCGGTGCCGATCACCAGCACCATCACCCACCAGGCGTTGATTCGCGCGTTGAGGTTATCGATGACCGAATTCGGCGCGCCTTTTGTCCGCAGTTTGAGAATGAAACCAATCACGGAGGCCAGCAGCAGAATCGCGCCGATCCCGCTAAACAGCATCAGGGTATGTCTATCCATGTCAGACGTGCTCCGGGGCCAGTGCCAGCAGCGCGGCCCGGCTGCGTTCAAGAAATTGCTCTTTGCCTTCATCTTCTTCGATGCACAGCGGCGCGCCGAAACTGGTGGTGCACAACAGCGGCAACGGCAGTACCCGACCTTTGGGCATGACGCGGTTGAGGTTGGCGATCCACACTGGAATCACCTCGACTTCAGGGTGGCTTTTCATCAAGTGATAGATCCCACTCTTGAACGGCAGCAGGCCGTCCTCCGGGTTGCGCGTGCCCTCGGGGAAGATGATCAGCGAGTCGCCGTTTTCCAAGGCATCGAGCATCGGCTGCAAAGGGTTGTACGAAGGGTCCTTGCGCTCGCGGTCCACCAGCACGCCGTTGAACACCCGGTTGATGATGTAGCGCCGCAGCGGGCTGATCTGCCAATAATCGGCGCCCGCCACCGGCCGGGTAAGCTTGCGCAGCGCCGGCGGCAACGAGGCCCACAGCAGCACGAAGTCGCCGTGGCTGCTGTGATTGGCGAAGTAGATCCGCTGCACCGGTTGCGGCGCGCAACCGAGCCACAGGCTGCGAGCGCCCGTGACCATGCGGGCGGCGGAGGTGATGAGGCTGGCGACCACGGGTTCGAACATGAGGATTCCTTGTCCTGAGAAACATAAGCGTAACTGTGGCGAGGGAGCTTGCTCCCGCTGGGCTGCGCAGCAGCCCCCAAGAGGCTGAACACAATCAATCTGATACACCGCAGTGCTTGGTTTTGGGGCTGCTTCGCAGCCCAGCGGGAGCAAGCTCCCTCGCCACAAAAGCTATCTAGATACCTGAAGTTAGCCAGGGACTTGCGAGGATCACGCCCAGCGTCAAGACAACTTGCGTGGCCAGCAACAACGACTGGCGGCGCAGCAGCAACAACGCGCCATGCCGGCGCTCGGTCCAGAGGCGACCGCTGCGTTCGACCGGTTGCAGGCCGAGGGCGGTGAGGGCTTGATCCAATGTATAGGTTCGTTCGGCCAGCGATTGGGTGCTGTCCGCCATGCGCTGGAACAGGTCGGCATCAAACGCTACGCGCTGCGCCCAGTACTTTTGCAGCACGCCAAGCAGGAATATCACGACGCTAAAGCACAGCAGCCACGGATTGACGCTACCGACCAAAAGTTGAGCCAGCCCCAGCAGCGCCGCTAACAGGGTCAGCCCCGTGGAAAGCTGATCCAGCGAGTGACCTCGGCGCAACAGGCTCGCCACCGTGTGGAGTTCCATATCACTGATCATGGTCATTCCTCGTGCTTGTGGATAACCGTTCCAACGCCCGACGGTGCGCCGGATGCAAAACAACCTGCGGGCGGGCTCGCTGGATTTGGACGATGGCCGCATCGACGCTGGCGGCCCGGCCAGTGTGCAACAACCACGCGGCCATAGCGCTGGCGCTGCGTGAATAACCCAGGGCGCAGCAAACCAGCAGCGGCCCATGCTGACGCAGGTTCTCGATCATCCGCGCAGCCTCCAGGCACTGCTCGGCACTGGGCGCGGTCAGGTCAAGCACCGGCAATGCGCGATAGGCGATGCCGGTGCTGTCCATGGACATTTCGGCGCAAAGGTCGAGCACGCCGGTAAACGCACTGTCCTTCAATTCCATCGGCGTGGGAATGCGCCCCAGCCAGACGTTATCGGCCACCTGATCGGCCTGCGGATGCTTGCGCGTCCACCATCGGGAATTGATCCACGCCGCCGCCAGATAAGGCGCCAACAGCCAGCGCACCGCCGGGCTCAATCGACCATCCGCGCGCTTCTGAAAGCCATCGGCACCGAACACCAGGTAATTCAGCGCCACCCCCAGCACCGCCACCGCCGGCCAGATCAACCAGAGCCACGCGCCACCCAAGGCAAACGCCGGAACAAAAAACGCCGCAGCCCCTAAACCATAGCGCAAAGCCAATCGCAGACGAGCCGGGTCCGTGGTCACACGCGCATTTTTCAGCGGGCTGGGCCGATCCAGCGGCCACAACCAGACACACAACCACCCGGCCAACGCACCTGTGGGCAGGTCAATAAAGTGATGTTGATACGTGGTCAGCACCGACACGCCAATCAGCGCGAACCAACCGTGCATCAGCCAACGCCAGAGCCCTTGCAGGTGCCGCTGATAACACACCCACAGCACCACCAACAACGCGATGTGCAGCGACGGCGCCTGATTGAACGGCTTGTCGAACCCGGCCAGCACGTCGAACAGCCAACCGAACACCCCATCCATTTCCGGCCGAGCGAAGGTGAAACGCAACGGCCAGAGCAAAAAACAACTGACCGCAATCGCCTGGGCCGTGAGCAGACGCAAGGCGTGGCGTTTGAGTTCTTCGCGGCTGTTGGGCAACAGCAACGACAGGCCGTACAGCAGATCAATCGACCAATAGGGCACGATGGTCCAGGCCATGAACGGCATGTAGCTTTCCCAACCAAACACCAAACTGCCCACGTCGTCCCGCTGGGACGTCACCCAAGTGGCGAAGCCATAGGTGCTGAAAAACAACGGCGCCAACAACAGCAACCACAGCACCGCCGGTTTCAGCAGGCCGGGCTCGCGGGCTGGGGCGATGACGGCGCTCATCACTGCACTCGCTGAGCCAGCGAAACGCTGAAGATGCCCCACTCATCGACCCGCAAAGTGATCTTGCGGAAACCCGCCGCCTCCACCAGTTGATCCATCTCCGCCTGCGTGCGGCGGCGCATCACCCAGGCCTGCCCGGCGCGATGGCTGGTGAGGGCGCGGGCGATCAGTTCCAGTTGCGGGTGCCACGGCTGCCCGGTGTAGACCAGGAACCCGCCAGGCTCCACCGCCTCGGCCAGGCCGGCGAGGGAGTCGCCGACCATCTGATTATCGGCAAACAACTCATACAAACCGGACACCACCGCGAGCGTCGGTTTGGGCTCCAGCGCCGCCAGATCCGAGCGATCAAAGGCATCACCTTTGACGAACCGAGCGATATCGCCCAAGCCCTTCTCAAGAATCAGCGCACTGCCGTCCCGCACGTTGATGTCGCTGTAGTCGCGCAGCAGGATCGACTCCGGCAACGGACTGACGCCTTGCAGCGCTTCGAGAATGTAACGGCCATGACCTGCGGCGATGTCGACAATGCGTACTTCGCGGTCCTGCTCGCGCAACCTGCCCATGGCCAAACGCAGCAGCTCCTCGACGTGCAACTTGCGCTGACGAATCCCGCGCCAGCCGATGGAGTTCAGGTAATTCTGGTCAATCATCCGTCCCACGGCCGAGGTGCCGGTGGGGCGATTGCGGTAGACGTAATCCAGCGTGCTGCCGGAATCGAAGCCGGTGTCGAAACCCAATTTCACTCCAGCCGACAACTTGCTGCCAAAGCGCATGCTGGCGCGGGTCATGCGCCAGTACAGGTCGCGCAATGAATTGTGCGGCAGCGGCGTCGCCAAGGCTTCGGACTCGGCGCAGGTCGCACCCAGGCGATCAGCGTCCAGCAGGGAAGGGCGGTCCAGCGGGCGGGCAAAGTTTTGCAGAATGAACCGGCGGGCACTGGCAATGGCCGGCGCACGGTTCTTCTCGCCGAGGGTGTCGTGGAAGAACCCCGGCAGAATGTGTTTCTCCTTGTGCACACTGCCCAGCCGCTCGAAGAACTGCTCCTGGGGTTTGCGCTGCACCACAAAGTCGGAACCTGAGATCAACAACTGCGTCGGCACCTGAATCGCCTGGGCATCGGCCACCACGCGGTCGGCGGCTTCGTACAGACCCAGCAGCACGTTCACTGAAATCGCCTTGGTGATCAGCGGATCGCTGTCGTAGGACGCCACCCGCTCCGGGTCATGGCTGAGGAATTTCGCCTTGACGTAACTGTTGACGAAAAAGTTGCCGCGAAACCGGCGCATCAGCGCCAGGCCCGGACGAGCGAAAGGCACGTAAAGCTTGACCTTGAACGCCGGCGACGCCAGCACCAGCGAGCGAATGCGTGGGGCGTAATCGTGAACCCAGGTCGACGCAATCACCGCCCCGACACTCTGCGCCACCACGGCGATATTCTGTTCGTCGATCTGATGCGTTGCGCCGATGTGATCGCAAAACGTCTGCACATCCCGCGCACTGGTGGCAAAACTCGGACTGTCGCCGCGCGCGCCCGGCGACTGGCCATGGCCGCGTGCATCCCAGGCAAAGAAGTCGAAACCGGGCAAATCCAGCTCATCCACCAGATGCGCAATGCGCCCGGAGTGTTCATGACCCCGATGAAACAACAACACCGCCTGACGAGGCTCACCCGGCGCCGCATCGACGGCCGGCCAATGGCGGTAGAACAAATCCACGCCGTCAAAGGTGGTAAATGTCAGTTCCTGGGCTTCGCGCATTGCAACTTCCTTATGCTGAGGGAGCGTTTTCCGTCACTTGATTCAGGCCATGACGCACCCGATTGACCAAGGTATAAACCAGCAGGGCGGCTACCACCGCCATCACACCATCAACCCAGAGTGTCCCGAGCCAACCCAGGGCAATCCCGGTCGCCAGCACGCCCAACACAAAGGCGCGATCACTCTTGCCCATCGGCCCGTCATAGCGCCGCGAAGCCCCGACCATCGCCCCCAGCACACCGGCGTATTCGCTGAACAACGCCAACAGCGTGACCAACAACACCAGCAACAGACTGGCATCGGCAAACAAGGCAAAAGGCAGGATCAAGGCAGCGTCGGCGATGATATCGCATAGCTCATTGAGGTAGGCGCCCAGATGCGATTGCTGCCCGAACTCCCGCGCCAACATGCCATCCACCGCGTTCAACGCCATGCGCAGAAGCATCCAGATCGGCACCAGGATAAACACCCCCGGATGATTGGCGAACCACGCCACCACGGCCCCCACCAGCACAGAGACAATGCCGGCGAGCAGGGTGACCTGATTTGCGGTGATGCCCTTGTCGTAAAGACGCTGAACCATGGGGCGCAGCAGGTTCTGGAAGGCGGGTTTGAGCTGGTAGATGGAGGGCATGGGAATGAAATCTCGGCCGGTTGCAGGGCTGGGCTTGTTCAGCTGCGAGATTACGATAGTTAGGGTTTGGCTGGAGGGGTAATTCTCGAGAATGCGCGCGGGTAGGCATCTGGCAACGAATTCACCGGTGAATAAAGACCCCCTGTGGGAGCGGGCTTGCTCGCGAATGCGGTATGTCAGTCAATATCAATGGTGGCTGACCCACCGCATTCGCGAGCAAGCCCGCTCCCACCGAACCTATGCCCGCCACAAGCCTCTGTGGGAGCATAGCTTGCTCGCGATAGCGGTTCATCAGCCAAACAAGGCAACAGCCTGCCCACCAACCAGCAACCCCCGACACAACCCCAACACCCACCCGACGCTGCCTTGCGCCATTGCCTACAACTACGCCAGAATCCGCCGGCTTGTGCGCCTTGGGTCGCGTCGGTAATTTGGATCCTGTCACTGCCCATCAGTGATCGGGTTTAGTCGCCCGTCGTTGCTAAGTCGTTCAAGCGTCCATCAGTCAGGTATTCCCATTCCTGCACTCGATGGTGGCTGTGCGCAGGGCGCCCTCGGGCGCGCCGATTCCTTAGCTCGTCGGTCGACTAACCTGCGTACAGCTGCCTCCCAATTGTTTAGTCGCGAGCGGGTCGTAGCCTCAACCAAAGAGAGCTAAGGCTATGGTCAAAATTACACCCAACCCCCCAGCTACAGACGAAACCGTGTCTCGTGTTCAGTCTGCTCGTAACAAGAAACTGGATGACGCTGCCAATCGGGCTTTGGATTTCTACCTGAAGCCCACGCCTGAGAAGGAAACGTCTGACAATCCCAACACCATCTTCCGTATTGATCCTGATGTTGACTCCGAATGTCTGCTGGCCAATCTCAGTGAAAACCTGGCGTCGGCGAATGCCATGATCAGTGATTTGGCGTTTGATCTGGACGGCTCGCGGCGGCGTGTTGCGATGGGGATTTTGCAGGTGATTGAGCTGAGTGAACTGTTGGCGAATCGGGCTTTGGATATTGTTGAGGTGAGGTAACAAGGGGCCGCGCTTACCCCAGGTAGGAAAAAGGTCTTGCTCAGCAAGGCCTTTTTTTGTGGCCGAGCCCCATCAAGCATCTGACCCACCGCCATAGCAGTCCTTTCGCACACCCCCTGTGGGAGCGAGCCTGCTCGCGATAGCGATACACCAGTCAACCTCAGCGCCACTGATTCGCCACCTCGCGAGCAGATCACGGCGATCCGCTCCCTCCATGCATTGCCTCCCATTGCGCAGTTACGCGCGCCTTCCACCAATCAGCGATTCAAAGCACCGAGCGTGCAGGCAACGTCGCCGATCTCCCTTGGAACTAACTTCTGCAAACGTTCATGGCTGAAACGTATCAGCTCGAACAAAAAACCAAAATATGCACAAATGCATTTTTTCGCTTGACCCACATGGGTGAGCCTCTATAAGGTGGTTTCACTGTATGTACATACAGTATTTCTAAAGCGTTATTTATTTGAATCCATTCATGGACGAGGCACTACCTTATGAAAACCAACACTGAAAAATTCGGTGTAACACCCCATCAACCCAGCCTTTGGACCCGCGCTGATGCGTTGAAAGTCCGGGCGGACGATCCCACCACCACTCAGCCGCTGGTCAGCGCGGATTTCCCGGTATTGAACAACGACGTGTTCATCTGGGACACCATGCCCCTGCGCGACTTGGACGGTAACGTGACGTCCGTCGATGGCTGGTCGGTGATCTTCACCCTGACGGCCGATCGTCATCCAAACGACCCGCAGTACCTCGACGAGGACGGTAACTACGACATCCTCCGCGATTGGAACGATCGTCACGGTCGGGCAAAGATGTACTACTGGTTTTCGCGTACCGGCAAGAACTGGGAATTCGGTGGCCGTGTGATGGCCGAAGGGGTTTCGCCGACCGCTCGCGAATGGGCCGGTACGCCGATCCTGTTGAACGACCGAGGCGAAGTGGACCTGTATTACACCGCCGTCACCCCAGGCGCGACCATCGTCAAGGTGCGCGGTCGGGTGGTGACCACTGAACACGGTGTCAGCATGGTCGGCTTCGAGAAGGTCAAGCCGCTGTTCGAGGCCGACGGCAACATGTACCAGACCGAAGCACAAAACGCGTTCTGGGGTTTCCGCGACCCATGGCCATTCCGCGACCCGAAAGACGGCAAGCTGTACATGCTGTTCGAGGGTAACGTGGCCGGTGAGCGCGGCTCGCACAAAGTAGGAGAGGCAGAAATCGGCGATGTGCCGCCGGGTTATGAAGATGTCGGCAACTCGCGCTACCAGACCGCCTGCGTTGGCATCGCCGTAGCCCGCGACGCGGACGGTGACGACTGGGAAATGTTGCCGCCACTGCTGACCGCCGTGGGCGTAAACGACCAGACCGAGCGCCCGCACTTCGTGTTCCAGGATGGCAAGTACTACCTGTTCACGATCAGCCATACCTTCACCTACGCCGACGGCGTGACCGGGCCGGACGGCGTGTACGGTTTCGTCGCGGACTCGCTCTTCGGCCCTTACGTGCCGCTGAACGGTTCCGGCCTGGTACTGGGCAACCCGTCCTCCCAGCCATTCCAGACCTACTCGCACTATGTGATGCCAAACGGCCTGGTGACCTCCTTTATCGACAGCGTACCGACCGACGAAACCGGCACGCAGATTCGTGTCGGTGGCACTGAGGCACCCACGGTGGGCATGAAAATCAAAGGGCAGCAGACCTTCGTGGTGGGCGAGTACGACTACGGTTACATCCCGCCGATGCTCGACGTCACGCTCAAGTAATAGCAGTACGGGGCATTCAGGTAGCGGGTTTGCGGTCGATGACAAAACCGTTGTGGATATGATCGAGATATCCCGCTTGATTCATTGCGATGTTGCTCGCAAGCCCCATTGAACAACGAGTCGTCACCCTCTTCGCGACTGGCTGCAAGGATGTAGCTGGTCGCGAATGCATTCCCCAGCGACGTATGCACACAAGCTCCTCTGTGGGAGCGAGCTTGCTCGCGATAGCGGTGCATCAGCAACATTCCGGCCAGCTGTTTATCGTGACTCCACGAGACTAGCCACGACCGACATCGCCTTGCGCCATTGCCTACAACTACGCCAGAATCCGCCGGCTTGTGCGTCTTGGGTCCCCTCGGTAGTTTGAATCCGTCACTGCTCATCAGTGATCGGGTTTCGCAGCCCGGACTCTATAGGCGCACAACGTCACCTTCGAAAACAGATTACCCATGTCTGTGATTTCGTCAGAGGTGGCTGTGCGTGGGAGACCCCTTGGGTCTGCCGGTCCCTAGAGTCCCGGTCTGCGAACCCGCGTACAGCTGCCACCCCAACTTCGTTTCGCAGCGAATGGTGGTAGCTCCAACAGACTCTAGGAGCTTTACCATGGTCAAAATTACACCGAACCCGCCAGCTACCGACGAAACCGTGTCTCGTGTTCAGTCGGCTCGTAACAAGAAGCTTGATGATGCTGCTAACCGGGCTTTGGACTTCTATCTGAAGCCTACACCGAAGAAAGAAACGTCTGACAAACCCGACACCATCTTCCGTATCGCACCGGATGTTGATTCGGAATGTCTGCTTGCCAATCTCAGTGAGAACCTGGCTTCGGCTAACGCCATGATCAGTGATTTGGCGTTTGATCTGGATGGGTCGCGACGGCGTGTTGCGATGGGGATTTTGCAGGTGATTGAGGTGAGTGAACTGTTGGCTAATCGGGCTTTGGATATTGTTGAGGTGAGGTAGCAAGGGGCCGCGCTTACCCCGGGTATGAAAAAAGGTCTTGCATTGCAAGACCTTTTTTACATTTGAATCTCAGGGAACGGACGGTTCACCATTTCTGAATTTCAGCGACACGTTCTATTGTCATGGCGCCGGCAGCGACATATCACAAAATTCCTCTGCTGGAGCCTGAGCCTAGTCACGGTAGCGGTTCATCAGCCAACAGGTCAGCAGCCTGTTGACCAATCTGCACCGACAAAACCCCAACACCCAGCGTCATCGCCTTGCGCCTTTGCCTACAACTGCGCCAGAATTCGCCAGCTCGTGCATCTTGAGTCCACTCAGTAGTTTGGATCCGCCACCGCTAATCAGTGATCGGGGTTCGCAGCCGGGTCTTCGGTGCACAACGTCACTTCGGAAAGCAGATCGTCCCCCCATGCCTATGATTTCGTCTGAAGTGGCTGTGCGTTGGAGACCCCTTCGGGCCTGCCGGTTCCTTAATATTGGTCTTTGACTCCGCGCACAGCTGCTCTAATGCTTCGTTTCGCGGTGGACGGTTGTAGCTTTTGTAGTTCGATTTGTGATGTGATGAATGGTTTGTTTTTTGGCTGCTAGATTATGTAGGTTGGTGTAGAAATGGGAGAAAAAGAGGTTAAGTCATTAGTGCTTAACTCGCTTTTAATGTCAGGGCGCATTGCTCAATCAACTCTGGTTTTTAGTGAGATGAGCTTGGCAAAAAAGGTTAGACGGGTAGATCTGGGTTTTATTCAGGGAAGTGAAATGGTGGCAATAGAGGTGAAGAGTGAAAAAGATTCTTTGTTTCGATTGTTAGGTCAGGTAGATGAATATCGAAAGTATTTCGATCGTGTTGTAGTTGCAGTGGCGCCAAAATTTACTAAAAGCGTGCTGGCGGTTGCTGAAGATGATGTTGCTGTATGGGAGGTTTCTAGCGGTGGGGTGAGGGTTGTTCGTAAGGGCAGATTGATAAAAAATATTTCTAAAGAGAGTTATATTGATCTAATGACGAAGAGAGAAGTATCCATTTTGGCTAAGAGGGTGGGGTTGAAGCCGGAAAAGTTAGCGATGTATGAGTTGAAAGTTGAGGTGCTAAGCCGGCTGAGGAAAGCATCCAAGGCTGATATTAAGGAGATATTGCTTAATGGTATCCAAAAGAGGTTTGGGCTGGCCTCTAATAGATTTTTGTCTAAAGTACGCTCCTCAGGGAATGTAAACGTTGCAGATGTTGATTTGCTGAGCCCATATCTAACCCGGCTAGAAAGCTTGGCCTGATAAATTTAGTCAGTCCATTCCTCATCTGTGTTTATTTCACTAGGGTCTGAGTTGTAGTGTAGTTGGTTGAATAAGTGGATATTGATGCGAACTGCAGTCGACTTTAGTGCGCTATAAATTCCAAAGTCATTGCTTTCGGATGTTATTTCAATTTGTTGTGTGCCCCAAAGCCGAAGTTCTGGAATCCAGTAGTCGCCCTCAGTGATTTCCTTCGCAATTTCAATGTAGGCTGCTTTTCTCCTTTCTTTTGCATTAGGTGCGTTGTCATCCACCTCGCGTCTTACAAATTTCCAATCTTTTTTTAATGGATAATCTATTCTAGGGGGAGGGGTCCCCGCTCCACCATCTTGTTTCTGCGCTCGAGCGCTTCCCCTGTCCGAGTAAACTAAAGGATTGAATAAGCCTTCCTCTGCTATTTTGTTGAATAGGATTCTCTCATATATCGAGTTGTCTCCTCTGTGTTGTCCAGCAAATCCAGAAGGAAAAGAAGAAGCGCTAATTGATATAGTAAGATTTCGTATTGCTGCTTTTGATTCGTGCATGAACTTCTCTAGAAGGGGGATCCTCTCGATAAAGGTTGCGTCAATGCTGGCCAGGTCATAGATCATTAAGATGTTTTCGGCTTTTGTTAGGCTTAATGCCTCAGTTAAACGTTGATGCTTTGCGATGTTCTTTTCATTTGGGCTAATTCTTATAACTAATCCACGGCCGAGGGACGATAGTTTGACTATCTGTTCCTCAAGGTTGTCCAGGTTTTCATGCCTTAGGCAAGGGATGGAATTTTCACGTGTTTTGATGAATTGATACCAATTGTCATATGCATTATTTGCGTTGAGGAGATGTAGGATTTCTTGAAATACAGGCTTTTCGGGATAGGCGCCGGTGAACAGAAATACCTTATTTTGCGTCAAAAAATTTTCATCAATATCCGCGATCCAGGGGCGCTGACCGATAGCTGTGTCAATTCGTTTTAATGTACTTTCCAAACGATGGGAGTTAAGCCATCCCCTTAAGGAAAATACCGGCAGCAAAGAGTCTTTATCTTTGTCTGGGAGTTGCTCTATGGCCGTCATTTCGGCGTTGCTAATTGCCAGAATTGGAATGTAGTTCCAGTTTAAAAATACTGGTTGCATAATTATTGTTTTCCCAGTCTGATTTTTATAGCGGCAAGCGAAACTTGAGCAAGTTCAGCTATTTTTTTATATCTTTCGTCCGGTTTAAAGTTGCCAAAAGACTCTAATGCAGATTGAATTAGATGTGCTGGCATAATTATGTCGGCGGCAAGCCTGTTTGCTTCTCGTTCTAGATCGTCAGTCAGTCTTGAACGATAAAGTACATCATCAGTAATGCCGCTAGCTAATCGGTCGCGGTGTAAAAGAAAATGTGCGATTTCATGCGCTATTGTAAAGCGTTGTCGCTCTTTAACATCGTGGCGGTTAACTTTTACTGTGATAATCCCATCAGTTTCTCTTATCTCGCCAGAAATAGAGCCAGGCATAGTGGATTTTAATACAGATATACCAAATTCTTTGGCAATTGCACCAACTGTTATTGGCAAGGATTCTTGGTGTTTAGATATGACTGCTCTTTGGTCGTCTGATAATGCTTTCCATTCGGGTGAGGTTCTCAACGCTCTCTCTCCTCATCTGCGATGTCGTCTGGCATATATATCCCTCTATATACTACATTTTCGACTGCGTTCTGAATGAGCTTGTCGAATCTGTTTTCTTCGATGAGCTTTATTATGTTTCTTTCTGTTGCGGCAGGGAGTTCTATTTTGGTGATTAACTCGACAGTCGCTTTAGCGGTGGTACGGGCATCTTTTTTTGCTTCTTTTTTGATGTTGCTGTATCCAAGGATGGATAATATCGCGATCAATACGCCCAAAACGGTAATTATTACGGATACAGCCGCTAGAACCAATGTTGCAGAGCTCGTGTCTTCGGGTTTTTTTAGTGAGATGACTTCTTTTTCAAGGTGTTTTATTTTTTCGGTCTGAACTCTTATTTCAAGCTCTAGTTTACTTATGTCGCGAATAGACTTTTCGGTACTTTCTTGAGCGGTGCTTGTGATTAGCTTTATTAGCTCGGAGGTGTTGGTAGTCGCTTGCGCCAGCACTTCTTTGGGGGGGTGACCAGGTTCTGGAACTGTTTGTGCTCTCGCGATATTTAAGTTTAAGCTAAGAAATATTATAAGCAGTTTGACGAAAGCGGATCCTAGTGCTCTATTATTTGAGTGTGTAATAAGATGCTTGGCCACTAAGCTATAGTTTAAAGTTCGTCTGGGCTGTTTGCACATCACGTGAGTTGGCCGGGTACTTATCCGATGCGATTGAGAATTTTTTTCTAAGTCTTGGGGCTTAAGAGCATATGGCACGAGCGGCGATAATTTTTGCATGCTTTTGGCTACCACTAGCTTCCTTCGCTGCCCTATAGCGTCCATAACCTTTCTCCTTCGTTTCGCCTATTCCCCCCGAATGTCCACGTGGCACCCTACTTTAGTCGGGGATTTCCCTTGGCGCAGTGCGATTTAGATTACGGGTCTATGCTAAGCGCAGTTTAGCCGCCATCAGTTTGCCATTAAAATATGTCCAGCATCAATGATGTCGCTCGTAATATGCGGTGCTAACGAGCAATGCACGCTCATCGATCGGCAAGACGTACCATGGAACGCTGTGCTGTCTATCCTACAAAGCTCTAGAAATCTCTTTGTTAGCGTATGCTTCATTTTTGACTGGCTTGGTAGAGATCCTTGACCTCTGCAACGCTCAGCCATTTGCGGCGTGAATGCACCACACGGTGACAATTGGCACATAACAATGCGAGGTCCACGAGCTTGGTTTTATCGCCAGGTTGGAGCGTATGCAGTGGCTTGGTGTGGTGCGCATCGATAACGCCTTCGACGTCCGGGCCGTATGTTTTGCTGAAGTTGAAACCACAGGCTTCGCACTGGAGAACACCGTGCTTCTTGAGGGCTTCGTCCTTTTTTCGTTTTACGAGTTTTTTGTCCCTTTCCCGTACACGGTGCACGCGAGTTAACACTTTTCCTTCCTCTGCTTCGAAGAAGCCCGGTTCTTCCTCCGCACTCAGATCTTGGCGTAGTAGAAGAAGTGTTTCCGACGTTCGCCTTGATGGCTGCTACGACTTCAGTCAGACGCTCGGGATTATTAGCAAACTCCAGCCATACCAATTCCTCGTCCTTATTTCCTTTTGCAAGACCTGTGCGACCAGTGTTGGTGTAGCTCGGATCCCAACGGCGGAAATTGTTGAGCTTCATGCAGACACCATTGGTGTTACGAAAACTCTGGTTTTTGCTCACACCTGTGGCGGTGCCAATGAGATTGAGGCTCTGTGATAGGGCTCGGACTTCCGGATGATTCACTCCGGGTAAACCATTGCGGTGAAGAAGGTACAGGTTCAGGGCTAGGACGAGTTCGTCACGGCTCCAGGGCGGATTGGATTGATTGCTGATAGGTGAAGAGGACATGGCGGGGGCTATCCGTAGGGTTCCCGTTTCGCTGTAGGACGCAGCGCAATATGTCGTCAGAATATTCTCTTCTGGTGGCGTTTGGGAATCATACGGTGTTCGATGACCTTTGCTGTCGAGCACGGGGATACTTACGAGCGACGTTGTTTGGTCATCGGGCGGGATTTTGGATGGGGGATGAAAAAGCTCAGACATTAAAAAGCCGGCTTATGGCCGAAAGAGCAGTAGTGCTCGCCATTCCAGGGTTCGCTTTGTCCTCCCGCACTTTCATTGCTGGCATTGACCTGGGTTTCTGCCGGGGCGATCAACCAGGAGCGACTGATCAGTTGCTGCTCGCCAAGCTGGAATACCTGAAAGCAAAGCACGTTGATCGCAACATCTCGCTCGCTGAGGTAGGCCACGATACGCTCCGTGTTAGCGTCCAGCCCGGAAGCGACGATGATGATCTGATGGCTCTGGTTTAGCGCGTCCTCATCTAATGGCAGGCCGAAGAACTTGCGAAAATCGGTAGTCAAATCCGCATCCTGTTTGAAGCGTTTGTAGATGGCTGCAATATCTTCGGCCGCCAGGCTTTCCACCGAGGAAGCATAGTCCAGTGCCTGCGCCACGACATCACACGGTGTCGCGCCTGAGTTCGATCAGTGCCAGTGAGGCATCCGGCGCGATCGCCAACAGGTCAATCCGTCCCCCTTTTCCTGGCGACCGATCAGCATCCACTCATCCGACAGCACACGCGGCGCGGTGACGATCATATCCTCCAGTAACTGCTCGCTAGGCAGGGTGCACTCTTTGAGTTGGTAGGGTTGGCCATTAACCGTCCAGATTTGCGTTTTGATGGGCATGGCGGGTGTCCTTACCTGAAGTCCTTGATTACCGTGAGCTAGGCGACAGCTTGCTCAATCAGCGTGCTAGCCAATTGTTCGTTCAGTAGGCGGGCTTGGGTAAGACATATTTTTAGTCGGTCGCAGAGAGTCATTAGCTCATCGATTTTGGCGACGATGCGGTGTTGTTCGGCAAGTGGTGGCAGTGGAATGATTGCATTGTTCAACTTTGCCAACGTAACGCGGGTTATTGCTACGCCTGTCATACCAGCCCGCATTTCACGATAGAAAAAAGGCGAAGTCATCGCTCTCAGCAAATATTCGTTGTGCAGGCCTATACTTGGTTTGAGTAACGCCACACTGGACAGCATGCTGAATGGCTCATCCAGCGAATTGATTGTAGTTATTCCTGTTGTAGCACCGTCTTTTATGTAAAGAATGTCACCTTTGTTCGGGTCGCATCGAGAAAATATTTCCTGATGGACTTCGTTGGTAACATAGGTGATTTCAGTCAGGTCGATACCCCATGACTTTATGTTTTTTGCCGATATGTATTTATAATCACCGCTAGGAGTATTGGTCGGCGAGTGGTGAGTGCCATCGGTTATTTTTAAAGTCAACTCGCCGAGACGTCCCCACACCCAAGAGGTGGGCAATACATAAGGCTTTTCCTCTTCGGCAATCTCCGCCAACGACTTCTGCTTCTTGATCTTGCCTTCGCCAACTAGCTGCACTTTTTCCTCAGTAATCCGCTTGAGCAGTTCGCAGGCCGGTTCATCACTGGGATGTTGCGACACCAGTTTTCCCATCACGGCCATTTGCAGCAGAGTCTGCTTAAGAGCGTCGATACTGGATTCGGTGTTGAACAGGGTGTGGAAGTGTTCGGCCAGGCGCTGCCAGCTGGCAGCGAATTCGGTGGCGTCACTGGCCTCGGTTAGGCTGTCGAGCAGTGCTTGCACCAGCTGCTTGTGGGCGCTTTCGGCGTGGGCCTGCTGGGCTTCAAGGTGGTCGCACAGGGCCATCAACTCATCGACTTTGGCGACGATGCGGTATTGCTCGTCAAGAGGTGGTAGCGGGAGCAAGCAATTCGCCACATCTTTTAAATATAAGGCGGATACAGCTGTGGCCGACGAGGCCCCCCGCATCCATTGTTGAGCCAGCGTCGTCTGAAGATACCGAAACACATATCTGTAGAAAGTATTTGCTGATGGCTTTACTAGAATCACACTTCCCATTAAGCAGAAAATCTGATCAGTCTCCACCGCAGCGCATCGCCCAATAGTGCCGCGACTACAAATTAGAATGTCACCTCGATTTGGGTTGCAGCGCTCCCGGTATTTGAGGCCATTTTCATAATTCACAAATTGAGTATTTTCAAGCAACACACCTGAGTCAGTAACATCCTTTGCAGTCAAAAGAGGCATGCCAGAGGAAGATTTTGGAGGGGATAGGTGTTCACCATCGGTCAGCTTAATTACACCTTTCGCCAAGCGTACCCACCGCCAACTGCTTGGTATTTCAAACGGTTTTTCCTCTTCCGTGATCTCTGCCAGTGGTTTCGGCTTCCTTATCTTACCCTCGGCCACAAGCAGTGCTTTCTCCTCGGCAATCCGCTTGAGCAGTTCGCTGGCAGATTCATCACTGGAATTTTGCGGTAACAGCCTGCCACGTACTGCCAACTCCAGTATCAGATCACGAAGCTTTCTTATACCGTTGGGTGCATCGGCCAGCAGTGGCAGGTTATTGGTCAGCAGCAAGGTCATACCTGGCGCTCCAGCGCTTCAGCGAGGATGGCCTTCACTTGATCGCGCAACTTGCTAACTTCACCTAGCAGGGTGGCGTAGTCGCGCAGCAACTCATCCGGGTCGTGGTTAATCTGCTCACCAATATGTGGGTTCTTGCAGTCCAGGTTCCAATTACGCGCCTGCAGTTCTTTGACGCTGATCTTCCAGGCGAATTCGTTTTCGACTCGTGCGGCAAAGCCATCGGTTTCGCTACCCCACCAAGCCTCCTCTACGGCGAACTCTTCGATACGCATGGGCCGGGTTTTGGAATAATTCTTTACCCCGGCCGGATACTGGTGCTCGTAGAACCACACATGCTTAGTCGGCGTGCCTTTCGAAAAGAACAGTAGATTGGTCTTGATGCCGGTGTAAGGGTTGAATACACCGTTGGGGAGACGAACGATGGTGTGCAAGTTGCACTCGGTCAGCAGTTTTTCCTTGATTCGGCTCTTGATGCCTTCGCCGAAGAGAAAACCATCAGGCAGTACCACTGCGGCGCGACCGCCGTCTTTGAGCAACTGCATGATCAGCACAAGAAACAGGTCGGCGGTTTCGCGGGTACGGAAGGTAGCGGGGAAGTTGGTTTCGATGCCGTCTTCTTCCATGCCACCAAACGGCGGGTTGGCGACGATGCAATGCACGCGCTCACTCGGCCCCCAACTGATCAGCGGCTTGCTCAGGGTGTTGTCGTGTCGGATCTGGCTCGGCACTTCGATGCCGTGGAGGATCATGTTGGTGGTGGCCAACAGGTGCGGCAGTGGCTTTTTCTCCACACCAAAGATGCTGGCCTGCAGGGTGCGCTCGTCTTCGGCGGTTTTTACATAACGGCTACGTTTGTGTTCGATGGCGCAGGTGAGAAAACCACCGGTGCCACAGGCCGGGTCCATGACCTTTTCGTCCAGCTTGGGGTCGACCATGCGTACCATGAATTCGGTGACCGGGCGCGGAGTGTAGAATTCGCCGGCGTTACCTGCGTTTTGCAGGTCGCGGAGCAGTTGCTCGTAGAGGTTGCCGAACTCGTGGCGTTCTTGGGCCTTGTTGAAGTCCACGCCTTCCTGAATCTTGTTGATCACCTGGCGCAGCAGTTGGCCCGACTTCATATAGTTGTAGGCGTCCTCGAACACGCTACGCACCACAAAGGCGGAGGGGGTGCTGCTGTATTCATTGAGGTTTTGCAGCTGCGGGAACAGGTTGTTGTCGATGAACTCCTTCAGGGTGTCGCCGGTCATGCCTTCAGGGTCGGCGGCCCAGGTGCGCCAGCGGCAACTGTCGGGGATCGGCGAGCGGTAGTGGTCGTCCATCAACTCCCATTCCATCTCGCGGTCATCGAAGATCTTCAGGAACAACAGCCAGACCAATTGGCCGATGCGCTGGGCGTCGCCATCGACACCCACGTCTTTGCGCATGATGTCCTGGATGGATTTAATGGTGCTATTGATGGACATGGGGATCTCGCTGGCTTACTGCAAAACAGAGGGTTCAAGGCGCAGGCAGTGTGGTGCTGCCTGTACCGAAAATTCGGGGGCGGGCAGCTTAACTGGCGTAGAGCTCATCTTCCAGTTCATGAATGGCTTTGTTGTAACCGACCTTGCCGCCAAATGCCTTGACCAGTTCGATGGGTGCCCCGATCTGACTGAAGGGGTCGAGCTGGAGGATCTTGATGTCTTCGATATGCTCGATGCCGGTATCGGCATATTTGTCGAGCAATGCCTCGAGCACTTGACGCGCGGCGCCTGAATATTTGCTGAAGTAGTTGCGTTTTTTCACCTGCTCGGCGCGCTCCTTGCGCGAAAGGGCAGGCTGGTCGAAGGCTACATGGCAGACGAGATCGAACGGGTCGAGGGTCTTGCCCTGTTTCTTTTCCACTTCCTCGGCCAAGGCTTCCCACATCACACCCTGAGCGGCCATTTCTTCGATGATGACCTTCTTCTGATCAGCATCGCTCCATCGGCGCAGGAAGTCGTCCAACGAGGCGAACTGCTTTTTCACGCAGACACGGGTGTAGTCGTGTAGGGATTCAGTGATCAGCCGGCCATCCGGGCCGTAGTACTGCACACGTTCGGCGATAACATAGATCGGGATGCTGTCGATGACATATTTGATGCGCTTTTTGTCATCATCACCGGTGAACTCAAGGTCGTCGATTTCTGCCGTGGTGCATGCGGTGATGTCGTCTTCATCCGTCGCCAGGTCATCCGGTGGCACGGGAGATTCCTCACCTTCTGGGGCATAGATCACAACGGGGTCGCCATCGAAAGCCGGGTCGGCGAACAACTCGGTGGCCTTCTTGAAGTCCATGATGGTGAACCAGTACTTGCCGAAGTCCTCATTGATGCGAGTGCCACGCCCGATGATCTGCTTGAACTCGGTCATCGACTTGATGTGTTGGTCAAGCACAATCAGCTTGCAAGTCTGGGCATCGACGCCGGTGGTCATCAACTTGCTGGTGGTGGCGATGACCGGGTAGCGTTCTTCCGGGTTGATGAAGTTGTCCAGTTCGGCCTTGCCTTCCTGGTCATCCCCGGTGATGCGCATGACGTACTTGCGGTTTTCGGCAATGCGCTCCGGGTTGAGATTGACCAGGGCCTGGCGCATGCGCTCGGCGTGGTTGATGTCGTCGCAGAAGATGATGGTCTTCTGGAACGGATCAGTGGCCTTGAGAAACTCGGTGACCTTTTGCGCTACCAGTTGGGTGCGCGCCTCGATGACCAGGGTGCGGTCCATATCCTTAAGATTGTAGATGCGGTCCTCGATCAACTCGCCATTCTTGTCGAGCATGCCCTTGGGCGGCCGCCAGCCTTGTAGGTCCTTGTCGAAGTCGATACGCACCACCTTATAAGGCGCGAGGAAACCGTCTTCGATGCCTTGCTTGAGGGTATAGCTGTACACCGGCTCACCGAAGTAGGTGATGCTGGACACATCTTTGGTCTCTTTCGGTGTGGCGGTGAGGCCGACATGGGTGGCGCTGGAAAAATATTCGAGAATCTCGCGCCAGGCGGAATCCTCGGCAGCGCTGCCACGGTGGCATTCGTCGATGACGATCAGGTCAAAGAAGTCGCGGGAGAACTGCTTGTAAATGTTCATTTCTTCTTCAGTGCCTGTCACGGCCTGATAGAGCGACAGATAAATTTCGTAAGCCGTATCGATTTGGCGTTTGGCAATCTTGGTCATCGCCGGGCCAAAGGGTTTGAAGTCGTTGTTCTTGGTCTGGTCGACCAAGATGTTACGGTCAGCCAGGAATAGAATTCGTTTTTTCTGTTTGGACTTCCAAAGCCTCCAGATGATCTGGAAGGCCGTGTAGGTTTTGCCAGTGCCGGTGGCCATGACCAACAGTATGCGTGACTGTCCCTTGGCTACGGCCTCGACGGTACGGTTGATTGCATTGGTTTGGTAATAACGCGGCGTGCGCCCGGAGCCGTCATCGTAGTAGGGCGACTCTACTTTCTGACGGGCATCACCGTTCAAGCCTTTCCACTGGCAGTAGCGCTGCCATAGCTCATCGGGGCTAGGGAATTGCTCTAGGCTCAGTTCGGTTTCAACTTGATCGCCAGTACCGCTGTGATCATGGAACAAAAAACCATCACCATTACTGGAAAACACGAAAGGCACGTCCAGCGCTTCGGCATAACCAAGGGCCTGCTGCATGCCAGAGCCGACGGAGTGCTTGTTGTCTTTCGCCTCGATGACCGCAATTGGTAGATTGGCCTGATGATAGAGGATGAAGTCGGCGCGACGGGACTCACCACGGCTATGCAGCTTGCCACGCACGATGATGCGGCCTTTGGTGAAGCTGACCTCTTCACGCACTTGCTTCTGGATGTCCCAGCCGGCCTGCTGAATGGCGGGAGTGATGAACTTGGTGCAGATGTCCCGTTCGGAAAGCGATTTCTTGTCCATAGCCCCATAGTCCCTGATTCTGCGTGCGGTGACTTTATCAGACGTCGCAGTTGTTCTCACGACCTGAGGCTCAGAAGGAGACTGGAGTTTCTGCCATTTCCCAGACGCCCCGGTTATTTCAGTCGATGAATATTCTCTTTTTTGCCGTTTATCTTTTAGCGTGGCGATCAGCTAGACATTTTTCGATTGAGGTTTCGAATGCGTTTTATCAACCGCGCAATATCACTCGGCTCTACATTGTCTTTGTAGAGACTCAGCGACGGAGCGGTGCTGTATCAATTTGCTTTGAAATTTAGTGTTCGAGCTAATAGCGTGACCCTTGCTCGCGAGAACACGTTTTACAGGCCACGATTTGCCAGGAGGACGAAAGGTTCACGCTGCCTGGCTGCGGCTAACCCTGCGTATGGGTGTGGGGAAAAGTGTGGGTCAAAGATGGCGTTTCGTATCTAGCCCACATTCTACGTGGCTTTCAGGCGTTAAAAAGCCGGCTTATGGCCGGCTTCTCGTTGACTGATTCAGCTCGTTTTTGACAAACCTTACCAGCCTTCAAAACGTACATCCGGCTCTTGCGGCCGGCTGTGGGACTTGGTCAGAAAGTGATCTGCCTTGTCGGTGCGAGGTGTGGGCTCGCAAATGTGGGGCGGAGGATACGCGGGTTTTCTTCAGAATCCCAGTGGTAAGTGGTGTGGAATCATTGGGTTAGGGGTGAATCAGGGGAAAAGCAGGGGGCTGCTGCGCAGCCCAGCGGGAGCAAGCTCCCTCGCCACAAAAGCTTCTGCCACAGCTCCGGCTACAGCTCCTGCCACAATTCCCGCCACCGTTTCTGGTCTTGGGTGGGTTAGTCGAACACCGGCGGTCGTTGTTTGTTCAGGGTGGACCACCAGAACACCCAGCCAATCACCCGTATGTTCTGCGCATCAATCTGTTCAGCGCTGAAGACTTCGTCGGGGTAGGCGGTGTTGTTGTGGCTGCGCAGGCGTAGACGATTACCGGGAACGCGGTGCAGGTATTTGATACGCAGCATGCCGTCATGCTCAAGCGCATAGATATGGCCGTCGACGATTTGGGTCAGGCCGCGGTCGATGGCGAGGGTGGAGCCGTCTTCGATGCGTTCGGCCATGCTGTCGCCGACCATGGTGGTGCAGATGGCATCGCTGGGGTTGATGTCGAGGGTTTCGAGGTGGCTGCGGGGCAGGCGGATGGTTTGGTCGGGGATTTCGATGATGTGGGTTTTGGTTTCGCCGGGGGCGATGGGGGCTTCCTTGTAGAGGGGCAGTTCGATGTCCGTGGTTTCTTGCACGCTGTAGACGCCATCGTTTTCGGCGGCTTCATAGGTGATGCCCGGGCCCAGGCCCAATGGGGTCTGCGGGCCTTCGCCGGTGGCGAGCCATTGCGGGCTGACGGTCAGCAGGCTGGCGATGGAGTAGATGCGCCCTGGCGGGATGCCACGGTTGAACCAGTTGTTTATGTGCTGGGATTTCACGCCGTATAACTTCGCGAAGTCGGCGGATCGGATATTCGCTTCTTTTAGAAGGGCTCTGAAGCGGTCGCCACTGGAAAGTATTTTCATAAACGGAAAGTTTAGGGGCGACTGTGTTTTCGGCAATAAACATGTCGTGCAAATATATAAGACGATCTTTCCGTTTGCAGGATTTGAAAGGGGCGGGCTAAACGGGGTTAAACGGTATTAATACAACTTCGTATTTATCATCATTAAGGCATAAAAAACCCCGGTGCAAACCGGGGTTTTTCTTTACTTCAGTCTCAGCCTTTGTAGGCGGCAACCGACTTGGTGATCGCTTCGCGGGCGGCGTCAGCACCGGCCCAGCCTTCGATCTTGACCCACTTGCCTTTCTCGAGATCCTTGTAGTTCTCGAAGAAGTGTTCGATCTGCTGGATCAGCAGGGCTGGCAGGTCGGTGTACTCTTTCACGTCGACGTACAGCTGCGACAGTTTGTCGTGCGGTACGGCGATGACTTTGGCGTCGCCGCCGCCGTCGTCGGTCATGTTCAGGATGCCGACCGGACGGGCGCGGATGACCGAGCCTGGGGCGACTGGGTAAGGGGTCACGACCAGCACGTCGAGGGGGTCACCGTCGTCGGCCAGGGTGTTGGGGATGAAACCGTAGTTGGCCGGGTAGAACATTGGGGTGGCCATGAAACGGTCAACGAACAGGCAATCGCTGTCTTTGTCGATTTCGTATTTGATCGGGGCGTGGTTGGCCGGGATTTCGATCGCGACGTAGATGTCGTTCGGCAGGTCTTTGCCAGCCGGAATCTTGCTGTAGCTCATTGGGCGGTGCCCCCGTTAGTTGACCAAATGACTGGTCGGATTGACCAAAAAGTGGCGGCGATTATAGGCATATTCGGCCGTCGATGCCACGTTACAAGGGTCTTAGAGACCTTAGTATGACGCCTGATAGACCGGATCTTCGGCTTGAAGTTGCCGTAGCCGGGCCAGCGGGTCCTGGCGGTAGAACGCCTTGAGCTGTTCATAGACCCGCGGGTACGCCTGGTGCAGCAGGTCCGGGGCGCTGAAGAAGTATTCGCTGGTGACGGCGAAGAACTCCGCCGGATTCTCCGCAGCGTAGGGATCGATGAGGGTTTCTGCGTCCGGATCCTGGTCCAGTTGGCGGTTGAGGTCGTCGAAAGCCTGTTGCATGGCCTCGGCCCAGTCCTTGACCCGCATGTCGGCATGCAGCGGTGGCAGGCCGTTGGCGTCGCCGTTGAGCATGTCGAGTTTGTGCGCCAGCTCGTGGATCACCAGGTTGTAGCCGTCCCAGCCGCCACTGGCGAGCACGCCGTCCCAGGCCAGGATGATCGGGCCCTGGGGCCAGGCTTCGCCGCTGTGTTCGCCGTCCCATTCGTGCTCGATGCCGCTGGCGTCACGGTAGCGCTGGGGGCTGAGGAAGTCGTCGGGGTAGAGGACGATTTCGTGGAAGCCCTGGTACCAGTTCAAGTCGCCGAGGTGCATCAGCGGCAATTGGGCCTGAGCGGCGAGCAGCAGACGTTGTTCCTGGTGCAGTTCGACGCCGGGCAGGGCGCTGAGGTGTTTGTCGTGCAGGAACAGTACGCAGGCTTCGCGCAGCCATTGGTCCTCGGTGGCGCTGATGCCGTCGAGAAAGCTCAACTGGTGACGCACCCGCTGCCAGGTTTCCTCGCTGACGGGATGTTTGGCGAGGGTGCGTTGCCGGCGCCAGCCGCTCAGGGACCACATGGGCGATCAGCGCGGGTGAGCTTTCGAGGCGTTGGCGGCGAGGCGGCTGCGGATCACGCCGATGATCATCGGTACCAGCGACAGCAGGATGATGCCCAGCACCAGCAGCGACAGGTTCTGCTTGATGAATGGCACGTTGCCGAAGAAGAACCCGAGGGTGACCAGGCCGCCGACCCACAGGATGGTGCCCAGGACGCTGAAGGCGAAGAAGCGCGGGTAGGGCATTTTTGCAACGCCGGCGACGAAGGGGGCGAAGGTGCGGATGATCGGCAGGAAGCGCGCCAGGGTCACGGTTTTGCCGCCGTGCTTGTCGTAGAAGTCGTGGGTTTGTTGCAGGTAGTCGCGGCGGAAGATTTTCGAGTTCGGGTTGCTGAACAGTCGTTCGCCTGCGGTGCGGCCAATGATGTAGTTGGTGCTGTCGCCAAGGATCGCCGCCAGCATCAGCAGGCCACCGAGTAGCACCGGGTCCATGCCGCCACCGGCGGCTACCGCGCCGGCGATGAACAGCAGGGAATCGCCCGGCAGGAAGGGCATCACCACCAGGCCGGTTTCGCAGAAGATCACCAGGAACAGGATGGCGTAGATCCACGGCCCGTAGTTGGTCACCAGCAGGTCGAGGTACACATCGAGATGCAGAATGAGGTCGAGGGGGTTGAAATCCATGCAAAGCACCTGTGGTCGCGGCCTGACTGGGTGGGGCCTGTGGGTCGGGCTTCGAGTAAGGCTACAGCGCGTGTAGCTTTTTCTTACAAGCCGGGAAGAGCGGCATTATACGAGGTCGAGGGTGGTGTGCGTGGTGAGTTTGTAGCGGGGGATGTCGGGAGGCTTCTGGCTGGGTGAAGAACTCTGCGGCGAGGGAGCTTGCTCCCGCTGGAGCGCGAAGCGGTCCCAAATGCAGCCAACCCGGTCTGCCTGATGCACCGCGTGCTCAGGTTCTGGGGCTGCTGCGCAGCCCAGCGGGGATAAATCCCCTCGCCACAACGTTTCACCCAACCACAGGGGTTATCGATCGTTCCTACGCTCCGCGTGGGAATGCATCCCGTGACGCTCTGCGTCAAGCGGAACGCGGAGCGTCCCTGGCGGCATTCCCACGCGGGAGCGTGGGAACGATCAGTCCGCGGTAATCGGGTCAGAGCTCTTCGCTGATCGGCAACACGTAGTTCTTGAACTCGGTGTCTTCCTTGAAGCCGATGGACTCGTAGGTTTTCTGCGCCACCTCGTTGTTGCTGCTGGTGGAGAC
Source organism: Pseudomonas sp. N-137 (assembly GCF_034555295.1). Lineage (NCBI taxonomy): Bacteria > Pseudomonadati > Pseudomonadota > Gammaproteobacteria > Pseudomonadales > Pseudomonadaceae > Pseudomonas > Pseudomonas sp. N-137. The sequence goes on along the minus strand of NZ_JAXUDQ010000028.1, from coordinate 199,862 downwards.
GCGCATGCGTACGGCGTTGGTTTCCTTGGCCATTTTTTTCGCGGTGCGGATCAGGTTGTCGGCCACCAGTTGGCGGCGGGCGTCTTCGGCGACGTAGATGTCGTTGAGGATCCACACGCGCTTGAGCGACAGTGACGAGAAGCTTGGATAGAGCTGGCAGAAGCCCAGCAACCGGTTGTCATCGTCATCGGGCAACGCCAGGTAGATCACCGATTCCTTGCGGCGCAGGCGTTTTTCGAGGAAGGCTCGGGACGAATCCGGGTAGGGCAGCGAGCCATAGAATTCCCGGTATTTGACGAACAATGGGGTCAGCAGGTCCAGGTGTTCCAGGGTCGCTTGGATAATCCGCATAGTAGGTCTCGTCTGCAAAGGTCGACAGATACTCGGACAACAACGGCGTTCTGCCGTGCTTCGATGCTGCCTGAAAGCGGATCAAAAACGCAAACTTGTAAACGGATCAGCTTCGGGGCGGCATCAGTAGGAAGTTACCTTTCATATCGGCGGTATTTTCCGAGTCTAGAGTTTGGACCTGGGCTTCGTCCTTCAGGTTGACCCCCGAGAGCTGTCTGCGGCAGGCCTCGCGCATCAGGTAGATCAGGCGGTGGGCGGCCATGCCGTAGCTCAAACCTTCGAGCCGGACGTTGGAGATGCAGTTGCGATACGCATCGGTCAGGCCGACCTTGGGGTTGTAGGTGAAATACAACCCCAGGCTGTCGGGGGAACTGAGGCCGGGGCGTTCGCCGATCAGGATCACCGACATTTTTGCGCCGAGCCGCTGCGCCACCTCATCAGCCACCGCGACGCGGCCCTGTTCCACCAGAATCACCGGCGAGGTTGACCAACCATCAGCGGCGGTCTGTTCTTCCAGCCGCGCCAGGAACGGCAAGGTATGCCGATGCACCGCCAGCGCCGACAGGCCGTCGGCCACCACGATGGCCAGGTCTACGCCGCCGGGGTGGGCCGCTGCGTAGTCCTCCAGGATTTGTACGGAGGCCTCATCGAGCCGTCGGCCCAGGTCCGGGCGCTGCAGGTAGCTGTTGCGGTCGCTGGCGGCGCTGTGCAGCAGCAGGCTTTCGCGGCCGCGTTCAGTCAGTTGCGCGCGAATGCCTTCATGGTCGAAGGCCAGGTGCACGGCGTCCCGAGCCTGGGCGTGGGCGTACTGGAAGTCCAGTTGCGCCGAGGTTGGCAGGCTGGTGCCGGTGCGGCCCAGGGCGATGCGCGCCGGGGTGAGGTTGCGCAGATTCAGCCAAGGGTTTTGTGGATCTACAGGTTTTTTATCCATGGGCAGTTCTCTCATCCCAAATGCGGCTTATCCCAAATGAGCTAATGCGTGACGAAACGCCGGTGGCAGGTTGTCGCCGAACCGCACCCGGCCATCGGCCTGGGTGAAAATGCCCATGTTCGCCAGCCACGTTTCGAATTCCGGCGCCGGCTTCAGGCCCAGGGTCTGGCGGGCGTAGAGAGCGTCGTGGAACGAAGTGGTCTGGTAGTTGAGCATGATGTCGTCGGAGCCGGGGATGCCCATGATGAAGTTGATCCCGGCCACGCCCAGCAGGGTCAGCAGAGTGTCCATGTCGTCCTGGTCGGCTTCGGCGTGGTTGGTGTAGCAGATGTCGCAACCCATCGGCACGCCCAAAAGCTTGCCGCAGAAGTGATCTTCGAGGCCGGCGCGGATGATCTGTTTGCCGTTGTACAGGTATTCCGGGCCGATGAATCCTACAACCGTGTTCACCAAAAACGGCTTGAAATGCCGTGCGACGGCGTAGGCCCGGGTTTCGCAGGTCTGTTGATCGACGCCGTGGTGGGCGTTGGCTGAAAGGGCGCTGCCCTGGCCGGTTTCGAAATACATCAGGTTGTTGCCCAAGGTGCCGCGATTCAGGCTCAGCCCGGCGTCGTAGCCTTCCTGCAAGACGTTCAGGTTGATGCCGAAACTGGCGTTGGCCGCTTCGGTGCCGGCAATGGACTGGAACACCAGGTCCAGGGGCACGCCACGGTTCGCCGCTTCAATGGAGGTGGTGACGTGGGTCAGCACGCAGCCTTGGGTCGGGATGTCGTAGCGCTGGATGATGGCGTCGAGCATTTCCAGCATGGCGCAGATCGACGCTGTGCTGTCGGTGGCCGGGTTGATGCCGATCATGGCGTCGCCATTGCCGAAGAGCAGGCCGTCGAGGATGCTTGCGGCGATCCCGGCGGGCTCATCGGTGGGGTGGTTGGGTTGCAGGCGGGTGGACAGTCGCCCGCGAAGGCCGAGGGTGCCGCGAAATTTCGTCACCACGCGGATTTTCTGCGCTACCAGCACCAGGTCCTGCACGCGCATGATCTTCGATACGGCGGCGACCATTTCCGGGGTCAGGCCCGGGGCCAGCGCCCGCAGGCTGTGTTCGTCGGCCGCATCGCTGAGCAGCCAGTCGCGAAAACCGCCGACGGTGAGGTGGCTGACGGCGGCGAAGGCCTGTTTATCGTGGGTGTCGACGATCAGCCGGGTGACTTCGTCGTCCTCGTAAGGAATCAGCATTTCTTGCAGGAAATGGCTGAGGGGCAGGTCGGCCAAGGCCATTTGCGCTGCTACGCGTTCGCCATCATTGAGTGCCGCGACCTCGGCCAGAAAATCCCCGGAACGCGCCGGGCTGGCCTTGGCCATCAGGTCTTTGAGGCTGTCGAAGCGGTAGGTCTGGGCGCCGACCGTGTGTGCAAAACTGGCCATACAGGTTCTCCGTGACGGCGCCGCTGGGCGGCGCCGTGGTTTTCGGCGTTTTACAACTTAGTGCAAGGCTTCTTCAGCTTTCTGAATGGCCGCGAATTCTTCTTCGGGCGTGCCTGCTACCAAGTGATGCCGACTGTAGAACGCGAAGTAAGCAATTAACACTCCATAGATGATCGCCGCGCCGATGACCACCCGCGGATCCACCAGAAAGCCCGCTACTACGGCGATGCACGCCAGCACCAGGGCCACGCCCGAGGTGAAGATGCCGCCCGGTGTGCGGTATGGCCGGTCCATTTTGGGGCGGCGGATGCGCAGGGTGATGTGCGCGGCCATCATCAACACGTAGGAGATGGTGGCGCCGAACACCGCCACCAGAATCAGCAGATCGCCCTGGCCGGTCAGGGACAGCCCGAAACCGATGATGCCGGGGATGACCAGCGCCAATACCGGTGCTTTGCTTTTATTGGTTTCGGAGAGCTTGCGTGGCAGGTAACCGGCGCGAGACAACGCGAAGATCTGCCGCGAGTAGGCGTAGATGATCGAGAAGAAACTGGCGATCAGGCCCGCCAGGCCCACGAGGTTGACGAAGTTGCCCATCCAGGTCGAGCCGCCGTAGGCCTTGGCCAGGGCTTCCACCAGCGGGTTGCCCGAAGCCATCAGCGCATTGGAACCCGCGCCGCCTGGGCCGATCACCAGAATCAGCAGGGCAAACGCCACCAGCACCAGCATGGCGCCGATCAGGCCGCGCGGCAGGTCGCGCTTGGGGTTCTTGGTTTCTTCAGCCGCCAGCGGTACGCCTTCCACGGCCAGGAAAAACCAGATGGCATACGGAATGGCTGCCCACACGCCGACATAGCCGAACGGCAGGAATGGGCTGGCGCCCGTGGCTGCGGTGACCGGGATGTCCAGCAGGTTGGCGACGTCGAAGTGCGGCACCATCGCCACCAGAAACACGCCCAATGCCAGGGCGGCGACGGCGGTGATGATGAACATCAGTTTGAGGGCTTCACCCACGCCGAATATGTGGATGGCGATGAAGATGATGTAGAACGCCAGGTAGATCATCCAGCCGCCAATGCCGAATAGCGATTGGCAATACGCGCCGATGAACACGGCAATCGCCGCCGGGGCGATGGCGTATTCGATGAGGATCGCCGTGCCCGTGAGAAACCCGCCCCAGGGCCCGAATGCGCTACGGGCAAAGCCATAGCCGCCGCCAGCGGTAGGAATCATCGAGGACAGCTCGGCCAGGGAAAAGCACATGCACAGGTACATCGCGGCCATCAGCAGCGTGGCAAGAAACATCCCGCCCCAACCGCCCTGGGCCAGGCCGAAGTTCCAGCCGGCGTAGTCCCCGGAAATGACATACGCCACCCCCAGGCCCACCAGCAGGACCCAGCCCGCCGCGCCTTTTTTCAGTTCGCGTTGTTGGAAGTATTCGGAGCCGACTTTTTCAAAGTCGACCGAGGACGTTGCCGGTTGCGGGTTTGCTTGATCGCTTGGCATAAGGGTTTACCTGTTTTTATTGTTTTTTGGCCCTGTTGGAGCGGGGCTGCTCTTGGAACCGGTGTGTTGCATACAGCAGGGATGCAAGCTTGATTGTTCCCACGCTCTGCGTGGGAACACAGCCAGGGACGCTCCGCGTCCCAAAGAGCCGAACGCGGAGCGTCCGTAGAGGCGTTCCCACGCAGAGCGTGGGAACGATCGGCCGGGCACAAATTTCCCGCAGGTTAGAAGAACCCCAACGGATTGATGTCGTAGCTCACCAGCAGGTTCTTGGTCTGCTGGTAATGGTCAAGCATCATCTTGTGGGTTTCACGACCCACGCCGGACTTCTTGTAACCACCAAACGCCGCATGAGCCGGGTAGAGGTGGTAGCAGTTGGTCCAGACGCGACCGGCCTTGATCGCCCGGCCCATGCGATAGGCGCGGTTGATGTCGCGGGTCCAGAGACCGGCGCCGAGGCCGAACTCGGTGTCGTTGGCGATCGCCAAGGCTTCGGCTTCATCCTTGAAGGTGGTGATGCTCACCACTGGGCCGAAGATTTCTTCCTGGAACACGCGCATCTTGTTGGTGCCCTTGAGCAGGGTGGGCTGGATGTAATAACCCGTGGCCAGGTTGCCCTCGAGTTTTTCCACCCGGCCGCCGGTCAGCAGTTCTGCGCCTTCGCCCTTGGCGATTTCCAGGTACGAAAGAATCTTGTCGAATTGCTGCTCGGACGCCTGGGCGCCGACCATGGTGTCGGTGTCCAACGGGTCGCCGCGCTTGATCTGCAGGACTTTGTTCATCACAACTTTCATGAACTCGTCGTAGATCGACTCCTGCACCAGGGCGCGGGAAGGGCAAGTGCAGACTTCACCCTGGTTGAAGAACGCCAGCACCAGACCTTCGGCCGCTTTCTCAATGAAGCTCGGCTCGGCCTGCATGATGTCTTCGAAGAAGATGTTCGGCGACTTGCCGCCCAGTTCCACGGTGGACGGGATGATGTTCTCGGCCGCGCATTTCATGATGTGCGAGCCGACCGGGGTCGAGCCGGTGAAGGCGATCTTGGCGATGCGCTTGCTGGTGGCCAGGGCTTCACCGGCTTCCTTGCCGAAGCCTTGCACCACGTTCAGTACGCCAGGTGGCAGCAGGTCGCCGATCAGCTCCATCAGCACGCAAATGCCCAATGGGGTTTGCTCGGCGGGCTTGAGCACCACGCAGTTACCGGCGGCCAGGGCCGGGGCGAGTTTCCACGCGGCCATCAGCAGCGGGAAGTTCCACGGGATGATCTGCCCGACCACGCCCAGCGGTTCATGGATGTGATAGGCCACGGTGTTGCCGTCGATCTCGGCGGCGCTGCCTTCCTGGGCGCGCAGGCAACCGGCGAAGTAACGGAAATGGTCGGCGGCCAGGGGGATGTCGGCGTTGAGGGTTTCGCGCACGGCCTTGCCGTTGTCCCAGGATTCGGTGATCGCCAGAACCTCAAGGTTTGCTTCGATGCGGTCGGCGATTTTCAGCAGGACCAGCGAACGGGCCTGGGCGGACGTGGCGCCCCAGGCATCGGCAGCGGCGTGGGCGGCGTCCAGGGCTTTTTCAATGTCTTCGGCCGTGGAACGCGGGAATTCGGCAATGGGCTGGCCATTGACCGGGGAAGTATTGGTGAAGTACTGACCTTTGACAGGCGCGACGAACTCGCCGCCGATGTAGTTACCGTATTTGCTCTTGAACGAAACGATAGCGCCTTCAGTACCGGGGTGAGCGTAACGCATGATGAGTTCTCCTTGGCTTTTGTGCTTATACGGGAGGCCGCGCAAAATTGAGCGCTGGTAATTAAGCCTAGAGCAAAGGTCGGGCCACTGCCTTGCAGGGCCCGTAAATCAAGACTTTAGGAGCAGTTCGTCGGACAAACGGATGCCCTGCGTGACGATAGCGATACAGCGGGTGTGACAGTTTGTGCCAGATGCGAGACAGTCTGTGACTGACAGGTCGCGCCAGCATTGCAAAGGTGGGTGGGCTGGAGGATGCTGGGCCTCACCAGTTGGCCTGCCCAGCAAAGTTGTGGTGAGGGGATTTATCCCCGTTGGGCTGCGAAGCAGCCCCCAAAGCAGCCAACTCGATCAATCTGATACACCGCATGCTTAGGTTTCAGGGCTGCTTCGCAGCCCAGCGGGGATAAATCCCCTCGCCACAGGTTAAGTGTTGAACATTGGTTAAATGTTAAACAGTTGCTCCAGTGAGGCAGGTCCTTCGGGGAGAAATAATAAGAAATGCACAGCAACCACTTGAGTCGCCATGCCCAACAAGTCCTGACGGTCACCCAGGGCAAGGCCCATTTGCAGGGCCCTGGCAGCGATCCGTCGATTGCCCGTTCCTGGCTGCGCTGCCTTGAGGACTATCACCTCGACCCGGCGCAAAACCTGGCGCCGACGGTGCTTGAGCATGGCCGGGTGCTGGAAAGCCGCGAGCGCCTGCAACAGGTGCTGCACATCGCCGGCACGGAAATGACCAGCCTGCATCAACAACTCTCCGGCGCCGGCCACGCGGTGCTGCTGACTGACGCGCGCGGCGTGATCCTCAACTGTGTCACCGCCCCCAGCGAGCGCAAGATTTTCGAACGGGCCGGCCTCTGGCTCGGCGCCGACTGGAGCGAAGCCTGCGAAGGCACCAACGGCATCGGCACCTGCCTGGTGGAGCGCCAGGCCCTGACGATTCACCAGGAAGAACACTTTCGCGGCCGCCACACCGGCCTGACCTGCTCGGCGAGCCCGGTTTTCGATCCCCATGGCGAACTGCTCGCGGTGCTGGATGTGTCATCGGCCCGGCCGGACGTGTCGCGCCAGAGCCAGTTCCACACCATGGCCCTGGTCAACCTCTCGGCGAAGATGATCGAGAGCTGCTATTTCCTGCGCTGCTTCGACAATCAATGGCTGCTGCGTTTTCACTTGCAGGCCGAGTCCGTGGGGTTGTTCAGCGAAGGGCTGCTGGCGTTCGACGGCGAAGGACGGATCAGCGCGGTCAACCAGAGCGCGCTGAACCTGTTGGGGCATATTCGCGGTGGCTTGCTGGGGCAGCGGGTGGAAGACTTTTTCGATTGTTCACTGGATGAGCTGCTCGGACGGGCCAGCACCCAGGCCAGCGCCAGTTGGCCGTTGCGCACCCGTGACGGGCGGCATTTGTTTGCCGTGCTGCGGGGGCAGCCGCGCAGTGTGCCGGTCCCGGTCGTCCCGGCATTTAAAACCATCGAGCCCGCCCGGTTACCGGGCATCTGCCTGGGGGATGCGGTGTTGCAAGAGCATTTTCGCAAGGCGCTGCGGGTGTTTGAGCGCGATGTGCCGCTGCTGATCCATGGCGAAACCGGCTCTGGTAAAGAAGCCTTCGCCAAAGCCGTGCATCACGCCAGCCAGCGTGCCGGGAAAAACTTCGTGGCGCTTAACTGCGCAGCGATCCCGGAAAGCCTGATCGAGAGTGAGCTGTTCGGTTATCGCGGCGGCAGCTTCACCGGCGCGCGCAAGGAAGGCATGCGCGGCAAGCTGCAACAGGCCGACGGTGGCACGCTGTTTCTGGATGAGATCGGTGACATGCCCCTGGCCTTGCAGACCCGTTTGCTGCGGGTGCTGGAAGATCGCCAGGTGGTGCCCATCGGTGGCGAACCCGAAGCGGTGAACGTGCGCATCATCAGCGCCACCCACCGTCAGTTGCTTGATCGGGTGCGCGACGGCAGTTTTCGCGAGGACTTGTACTATCGCCTCAACGGCCTGGAGATCCCTTTGCCGGCGTTGCGCGAGCGCAGCGACAAGTCCCAGTTGCTGGATTTTCTGTTGGCCGAGGAGGCGGGCGCCGAAGCGGTGTCCATCGACGAACCGGCGCGCCAGGCATTGCTGAGTTTTGATTGGCCGGGCAACGTGCGGCAACTGCGCAATGTGCTGCGCACCCTTGCTGCGTTGTGCGACGGCGGGCGGATCGGGCTGGAGGATCTGCCGGCGATGATTCGCCAGTGTCCGGTGGCGTTGGTTGAAACCGTGGCGGAACGCCCGCTGGAAGATGCCGAGCGATTGGCGCTGCTCGATGCACTTGAGCGCCAGCGCTGGCACATGACCCACACCGCCGAACAACTGGGCATCAGCCGCAATACCCTCTACCGGAAGCTGCGCAAGCACGCCATCGCCCGCTGAACCGCGTCGCGGCCATTCGCGAGCAAGCCCGCTCCCACATTCTGACCGCATTCTTCCTGAAAGAACTCGGTCAACTGTGGGAGCGAGCCTGCTCGCGATGGCGGCAGCACATTCAGCATCAATGCAAACTGACCCACCGCTATCGCGAGCAAGCTCGCTCCCACAGAGGATTTGCGGTGTCCTGATGGTTGCAGTTCGAAACACAAGGTGCGATTTCCCCCTCCCTACGCTAACCTGCGGCCATGTTTACGAGGTCGACTATGCACATCCATATTCTCGGTATTTGCGGCACTTTCATGGGCTCGATGGCGGTATTGGCCAAGGAGCTGGGCCATCACGTGACCGGTTCCGACGCCAACGTCTACCCGCCGATGAGCACGCAGCTGGAGGCCCAGGGCATTGAGCTGACCCAAGGCTACGACCCAGCGCAACTGGACCCGGCGCCGGACCTGGTGGTCATCGGCAACGCCATGTCCCGTGGCAATCCGGCGGTTGAATACGTGCTCAACAAAGGCCTGCCTTACGTGTCCGGCCCGCAATGGCTGGCCGACCATGTGTTGCAGGGCCGTTGGGTCCTGGCTGTGGCCGGCACCCATGGCAAGACCACCACCAGCAGCATGCTCGCCTGGGTGCTGGAGCACGCGGGCATGAGCCCGGGCTTCCTGATCGGCGGCGTGCCGCAGAATTTCTCGGTGTCGGCGCGCCTGGGCGGCACGCCGTTCTTCGTGATCGAGGCCGATGAATACGACAGCGCGTTTTTCGACAAACGCTCGAAATTCGTCCACTACCGCCCGCGCACCGCGATCCTCAACAACCTTGAGTTCGATCACGCGGACATCTTCCCCGATCTGCCGGCCATCGAGCGGCAGTTCCACCATTTGGTGCGCACCATTCCAAGTGAAGGCCTGGTCATCCATCCGACCACCGAGCCCGCGTTGCAGCGGGTGATCGAAATGGGCTGCTGGACCCCGGTGCAAACCACCGGCGCCGGCGGGCAGTGGCAAGTGAAGTTGCTCAAGGACGACGGTTCGCAGTTCGAAGTCATGTTCGAAGGCGTGGCCCAAGGTGTGGTCGATTGGGACATGACCGGCCAGCACAACGTCGCCAACGCCCTGGCGACCCTGGCGGCGGCCCGTCATGTCGGTGTGGTGCCGTCCATGGGCATTGCCGCGCTGAGTGCGTTCAAAAGCGTGAAGCGGCGGATGGAAAAGGTCGCGGAAGTGCGCGGCATCACCATCTATGACGACTTCGCCCACCACCCGACGGCCATCGCCACCACCCTCGACGGTTTGCGCAAGCGCATCGGCGATGCACCGCTGATTGCCATCATCGAGCCGCGTTCCAACTCCATGAAACTCGGCGCCCACCGAGACGGCCTGCCGGAAAGCGTGGTGGATGCCGATCAGGTGATCTGGTACGCGCCGGCCAACCTGGGCTGGGACCTGGGCGCCACCGCCGCGTCGTGCACGGTGCCGTCGATTGTCAGCGATTCCCTGGAAGGCATCATCGAGCGCGTGAAGAGCCAGGCCCAGCCCGGTACTCACGTGGTGATCATGAGCAACGGCGGCTTCGGCGGCCTGCACGGCAAGCTGGCCGAGGCACTGAAATGAACACGCGCCTGGAGAGCAATGGCCCCGACCGCATCACCCTGGCCATGACCGGTGCTTCCGGCGCCCAGTACGGCTTGCGCCTGCTCGATTGCCTGGTGCGGGAAGACCGCGAGGTGCATTTCCTCATCTCCAAGGCGGCGCAATTGGTGATGGCCACCGAGACCGACGTCACCCTGCCGGCCAAGACCCAGATGATGCAGGCCTTCCTCACCGAATACACCGGTGCAGCGGCGGGGCAGATACGTGTGTATGGCAAGGAAGACTGGATGTCTCCGGTGGCTTCGGGCTCCGGGGCGCCGGCGGCGATGGTGGTGGTGCCGTGTTCCACCGGTACGCTCTCGGCGATTGCCACCGGTGCCTGCAACAACCTGATCGAGCGCGCCGCCGACGTGACGCTCAAGGAGCGCCGCCAGTTGATCCTGGTACCGCGTGAGGCGCCGTATTCGAGTATTCATCTGGAGCACATGCTCAAGCTGTCGAACATGGGCGTGACGATTCTGCCGGCCTCTCCGGGTTTTTATCACCAGCCACAGACTATCGATGACCTGATCGATTTTGTGGTCGCGCGGATTCTCAATCTGCTGAACATCCCCCAGGACATGCTGCCGCGCTGGGGCGAGTACCATTTGAGCAGTGATGAATAAGCTGCTGGTGGTGCTGCTGGCGCTGCAACTGACCGGCTGCGCCACCGCCCGTACCCTGGACGCCGCCAAACCCGGCGCGCCGGTGGTGTATGCGGGCACGCGCCTGGACTTGTATGCGCTTAACGGTGGCTGTTGCGCCAAGGACCGCTTTGGCGCCGAAGCGCCGCGTTACCCAGGCGTGGATCTGCCGGCCAGTGCGGTGCTCGATACCTTGTTATTGCCGTTGTCGTTGCTGACGGTGATTGGCGTGGGGTTTCAGGCTACGGGTGGGTTGTAACCAGCGCTACAATCCAACATGAATGTAAGCTGGTCCACCGCTATCGCGAGCAGGCTCGTTCCCACATTGGTACGCATTCCTTCTGAAGAACTCGGTCAACTGTGGGAGCGAGCCTGCTCGCGATGGCGTCCGCCCAGGCGCCGCAATTATTTGCCCAACTTACGCAACTCATCCGACTCCACCACCCGCACCCCTTCCTGTTCTTCCAGGGCCAGGCGCCACATGGCGCGGGCCAGTTGGCAGGCTTCGATGCCGTGGTACTTGCCGGGGATCAGCCTCGACAAGGGGCCGGCCAATTGTTCGGCCAACCGCGGTTCGGTGCGTTCGCCCAGTAGCAGGGAAGGGCGGCAGAGGGTCAGCTGTGGCCAGTCCTGGGCCTTGAGGGCGGCTTCCATTTCGCCTTTGACCCGGTTGTAGAAAATCGAAGAGCTCGGGTCTGCCCCCAGCGCGCTGATCACGATCAGGTGCCTTGCGCCCAGCTCCCGGGCGCGCTTGGCGAAGGCCACCACCAGGTCCAGGTCCACCGCGCGAAACGCCTGTTCTGAGCCGGCCTTCTTGATGGTCGTGCCAAGGCAGCAAAATGCGATGTCCACCTGGCCACTGAGGCGGGGCAGCAGTTCGGCCGTTTCACCGACCGGGTTTTCCAGGTGTGGATGCTCGGCCAGCGGCCGGCGTGAAGGCGCCAATACACGTGTGATGGTCGGCTCGTTGAGCAGCCGGTCCAGTAGATGTTCCCCGGTCAACCCGGAAGCTCCGGCAAGCAAAACATGCTGAGGCGTCAAGTACATAGTGTTTCCCCCTTGATACGATTCAGCTTAGTTGCTCTTTTGGGCCTCGTCGTTCAATGCCGTACTTTGTAATGCTTTTCGCGCCTGTTGCTTGCGCAATAGCTGCCAATGGGAAAGGACGGTCCTGGGCGCCCAGATCTGCGGCTCGGAGGCTTCGAAATTGTCCGCCTGTTCCCGCTCGGCCACGGTGGCCTTGGCACGCTTGAAGGCTTGCTCAAGATCGTCGGTCTGGTTCAGTGCCTGGGCGAACAGCGCGTCGCCGAAGTAGGTGAAGTTGGCCTCCTCGGAGCAGCCGAACGACACCCGATCGGCGCGGGAAGCGGTCATGATCAAGGTGCGTTCATCCTTGAGCGCCGGGATGAAGCCGCCGGAGTAACAGGCTGAAATCACCACGATCTTGTCGCGATCCTTCAGCGGCGCCAGCACCACGGCCAGTTCATCGGCGGGCAGGTCGGCCAGTTCCATGCGCGGCTGGTCGAGCACCAGTTCGTGTTCGCTGGTGCCGTGGCTGGTCAGGTAGATGAAGATCAGGTCTTCCGGGCCGCTGCGTTCGGCCAGGGCGCTGGCGGCGCGGCGCAGGCTTTCGCGAGTGGCCATGGGCCGGTCACCGAGGTGATCGCGGTGGTTGACCAGGCGGATCTGGCCGAACGCGCCAAAACGGCTGGTGAGCATATTGGCGACGTAGTCGGACTCGCGCAGGAACACACTCTGCTTGCCGTCGCCGCCCACCGTCAGGCTGTACAGCTCCACCGCAGGGGTCGAGGCCGGGATATTTGCCAGGGCATTTTCCAACAGGCGCCCCTGGGCCAAAAGGCCGAGCTCGAGCACATCCGGCAGCAGCCGCCCGCCAGCGTCGCGTACTCGCAGGCCGTTGGCCCAGGTGCCGCTTTGCACGGTGCCATCGGTCAGCGCCAGGGTGCCGCGTCCGTGGTAGGTGTCGTTCTCGAACTGGCCGATATAAAAGCTGCCGTCGGGCAGGTTCAGCCGGCCCTCGCCGCTAAAGCGCCAGTCATTGAATTGACCGAGGTAGTGGCTGCCGTCGGCGCCGATCAGTTGGCCCTTGCCGGTGAGCGCGCCTTCCTTGAACTGGCCGATCCAGACATCGCCGTCGGCATTTTCATAACGACCGCGACCGCTGAGCTGGTTGTTCTTGAACCCGCCGATGTAGACATCGCCCTCGGCGCTGTTGAAGGTGCCTTTGCCCTGGAGCTGGCCGTCGACGAAATTGCCGGTGAACTGGTTGCCACTGGCATCGAAGCGCTGGCCCTCGCCGTTGGGTTTGCCGTTGACGAACGGCCCCTGGTATTGGCTGCCGTCCTCAAGCTCCAGGCGCCCGAAACCGGAATAGCGGTCGGCCTTGAATTCGCCGCGGTAGATCATGCCGTGTTCTTTGAGCGTGCCTTCACCGTCGCGCCGGCCTTGCTTGAAGCCGCCGGTGTAGCTGCTGGTGGGCGTGGTCAGGCTACCCTGGCCGTTGAACAGGCCCTGCTGGAACTGGCCGCGATAGACCTCGCCATTGCTGCCGTGCCATTCCCCGGTGCCGTGCCACTGGCCTTTGTCGAACTGCCCGGCGTACCAACTGCCGTTGGGGTAGTCGACACGCCCCTGGCCTTGCAGCAAACCGTCCACCAGGTCGCCGCGATAGCGTCCGCCGTCGGGCAGGCGCGCGTCGGGAGGCAACAGCGATTCGCCGTCGCCGCAAGCGGTGAGCAGCAGGGTCAGGGCCAAAGGGAGAAATGAGCGCATAACGGGATCCAGATAATCAGGTCACGAGTATGCCGTAGCAATGCGCGTCAGGAGAAGCGATGCGAAACTGCCGCAGCGGCTTCGCATCCGCGAGGGGCTACACGAAGCAGAGCGACAGGGGCTCAGCGATGTAGGCCGGTTTGTCCGAACCTTCGATTTCCAGGGTAGCGGTGGCCTTGAGCAGCCATTGGCCGGGTTTCTTCTCGGTCACGTCCACCAGGTCGACCTTGAGGCGGACCTTGGAGTCGACTTTCACGGGCTGAATGAAGCGCACGCTGTCCAACCCGTAGTTGACGACCATCTTCACGCCTTCGGGCAGGATCAGGATGTCTTCCATGAGTTTGGGCATCAGCGACAGCGACAGGAAACCGTGGGCGATGGTGCTGCCGAACGGTGTCTGCGCGGCCTTGACCGGATCGACGTGGATGAACTGAAAGTCGCCAGTGGCTTCGGCGAACAGGTTAATGCGATCCTGATCGATGGTAAGCCATTCGGAACGTCCAAGTTCCTTGCCGACATAATCTTTGAGCGCTGCAACGGGAACGTAGGGCATTGAGACTCTCCTTGGGTTCATCGGTTTTGTCTTTTTTGGAACGGGGATCGGCGTCCCCGGAGAACCACTGTAGATCAACATGACGGGCAGGGCAGGTCATCGACCATGCTTTTTACGAATGCCGACCCATAGCGCGGGCGTGCTTATAATGCGCGCGCATTGTTTGCGTACGTGTTGCTGGGGAGGATGAAGGATGTTGCTACGGGGCCTGACCTGGCTGGTGCTGTTCCAATTGCTGGGCACCGCCATCAATCATTTGTTCCTGCCGGTGCTGCCGGGGCCGATCATTGGCCTGCTGTTGCTGCTGGGCTATCTGGTCATCCGTGGTGAAGTCGGCGAGCCATTGAACCTGGCGGCCGGCAGCCTGTTGCGCTACTTGCCGTTGCTGCTGGTGCCGCCGGCGGTGGGGGTGATGGTGTACGCCCGGGCCATCGCTGCCGATTTCTGGGCCATTGTCGGTGCGTTGGTGCTGTCGTTGATCCTGTCCATGGCGTTTACCGGTGTGCTGATGCAACGCCTGGCCCGGCGTCACGCCCCCGAGTCGGAGGATGGGCAATGATGCTTGATTGGCAGGGCGCCTGGAGTTCGGTGATCCATCATCCGCTGTTTGGTATCGGCATCACCCTGGGCGCCTATCAACTGGTGCTGGCGGCGTTCGAAAAGACCCGCTGGGTGTTTCTGCAGCCGGTGCTGATGTCGATGTTGCTGCTGATCGGTGTGCTGGTCGGCTGCGGCATCAGCTACGCCGAGTACCGTGAGAGCACGGAAATTCTCAGCATTCTGCTGGGGCCGGCCACCGTCGCGCTGGCGGTGCCCTTGTACCTGAACCTGCGACGGATCCGGCAATTGTTCTGGCCGATTTTTACTACGCTGGTGATAGGTGGGGTGTTCGCCACGGGCTCTGCGGTGGTGTTGGGCTGGGCTTTTGGCGCCGAACACATGATCCTGATGACCATGGCGCCCAAGTCGGTGACTTCACCGATCGCCATGCTGGTGGCCGAGCAGATCGGCGGCGTAGCGGCCATGGCGGCGGTGTTTGTGTTGATCACCGGGGTGCTCGGGGCGATTCTGGGTCCGAGCATTCTGACTAGGCTTGGGGTCCATAGCCCTGAAGCCCGTGGCATGGCCCTGGGCCTGACCGCTCACGCGGTCGGCACGTCCGTGGCGTTGCAGGAAAGCGAAGAGTCCGGCGCCTTTGCGGCGCTGGCGATGAGTCTGATGGGCGTGGCCACGGCGGTGTTGCTGCCGTTGGTGGTGTCGATGACGGTTTAAGGAACTGCTTATGAGCTTGCCGCTTTTTCCGTTGAACACGGTACTGTTCCCCGGTTGCATCCTCGATTTGCAGATTTTCGAGGCGCGTTACCTCGATATGATCGGTCGCTGCATGAAAATGGGCGAGGGGTTCGGCGTGGTGTGCATCCTCGATGGCGAGGAAGTCGGTATCGCCCCCGACGGCTTTGCGCGGGTGGGCTGTGAAGCGCGAATCACCGATTTCTCCCAGCAGGACAACGGGCTGCTGGGCATTCGTGTGCAGGGTGGACGACGTTTTATCGTACACAGCAGCAGTGTCCAGGCCGATCAACTGACCGTCGCTGAAGTCGAGTGGCTGGAGGATGAGCCGGAACAGCCGCTGCAGGATGAGGATGCCGATCTGGTGGCGTTGCTCAAGGCCCTGGCCGAACACCCGATGGTCGAGGCCCTGAACATGGGCACCGAAGCCACCGGCCAGCAGTCGCTCGCCAATCAACTGGCCTACCTGCTGCCCTTCAATGAACTGGACAAGCTCGACCTGCTGCAACTCGATGATCCTCAGCAGCGGCTGGATGCAATCCAGGCGTTGCTTGATGAGTTGCAGGGCGAACTGTTCGCCTGAGGCGCTCATCACTGACCAGGCTGATCTCTTGTGGGAGCGAGCTTGCTCGCGATAACGGTGGCTCAGTTTGCATCAATGCTGAATGTACCGACGTCATCGCGAGCAGGCTCGCTCCCACAGTTGATCTTCAGTGACCACAAAGGGGCGTTTCACTGCCGATTCCCTGTGGGAGTGAGCCTGCTCGCGATAGCTGGCTGCCGGCCTCAATAGGCATACCGCAGCATCCCATTGGGCAGGTGGCGCAGTGCGAAGAAGCTGAACGCTGCCACCATCGCCGGCAGAATCAACCACCAGATTTTCGGCGGCATGGCCGGCAGCGGGGTCTGGCGCTGGCTCAGCCAGAGCATCGCCGCGCAGACACAGGCAGCGAGCATGGCGCCGGCGACGATGTCGCTCGGCCAATGGGCACCCAGGTACACCCGCGACAGGGCAATGGCCAGCGCTGGCAAACAGCCCAGCAACAGCCAGGTCAGGCGCAGGCGTGGCGGTTGCCCACGACCGGCCAGGATGGCCAGCGCCAGGAACAGGGCAAAGGCGCCGGAGGCATGACCGCTGGGCATGCTGTAGCTGGTCAGCGGCTCGCTCAGGACTTCCGGGCGTACACGGGCGAAAAAGTGCTTGGTGCCGGTATTGGCCAATGCGGTGAACAGCATCGTGGCCCCGGCAAAGATTGCCTGGCGCCATTGGCGCGCCAGCAATAGCAACCCGGTCAGCAGGGCGCTGAAAATCAGCATGTAGTGGAATTCGCCGATCAGCGTGAAGGTCACGGCGATTTCGTCCATTGTCGGGCTGCGATGTTCCTGGACCAGCGCCACCAGCCCCTGATCGAAAGCTGTGAGGTAGCGAAAGCCGATGAACAGCCCGATCAGGATCACCAGGCCCAGACCTGCGATCAGCGCTGAGGCATGTCGATGGCGCCGCAGGCTGCTGTTGACGCTCAATGCGATCATCACCGCGATGCTGCCAATCACGACACCGGCCTGTGGCCAGAAACCCTCGGGCAACGGCAGGCGGATCGCTGCGCCAGTGGCCCAGCCGGGCAGCAGGTACGCCACGCTCCAGCCGGCGGCGGCCAACAGGCTGACGGCGGCGAAGCGCGGGAAGGGCATGTCGAACATCCCGGCCACCATCGGCAACATGGGTCGCAGCGGGCCAATGAAGCGCCCTACCAGCAGGCTGGCGATGCCGTAGCGCTGGAAATAGCTTTCCGCCGCGCTCATCCATTCGGGGTGATGCCGCAGCCCCGGCAGGCGCCGGATGTTCTGGTGAAAATGCCTGCCCAGGAAATACGACACCAAGTCCCCCAGCAAACCGCCCAGCAGGCCCAGCAGCAAAGTCTCGCCCAGGGACAACGCGCCGCTGCCGGCCAGGACCGCGACCGCAAACAACAGCACCGTACCCGGCACGAGCAACCCAGCGATGGCCAGGCACTCTACACACGCGACGATAAACACCGCCGCCGCCAGCCATTGCGGGTTGGCGGTCAGCCAGCCAGTGATGCTATCGAGCCATGGGCCCATAAAAACAACTCCATTTCCATTGAGCATTAAGCGGCATGCATTATTTACTGTGGGAGCGAGCCTGCTCGCGATAGCGGTGTATCAGCCAACCTCTGATTCGACTGACCTGGCGCCATCGCGAGCAGGCTCGCTCCCACAGGGTTGGGCAGTGTGGCGTTCAGGAAAGCAAAAAATAATCCCGCCCTTCGACCTGTCCGCGACGCAGCGGGTTCCGCGTGCACCAGGGGGCGTAGGCCGCGTCGACGAAGCGGTAGAGCAGGTGTTCATCCCGTCCCAGTGGGATGCCCAGGCGGGTGGTCTGGATCACATTGACTGTCGGCACGCCCACGTCTTCCACCAGCAAGCGTTCCGGGTCGAAGCGTTTGGCATCCCACTGCGGCACTTTCAGCCCCAGGGCCTTGCACAACAACGTCTGGCCGGCGCAAAGCTTTTGCGAGGGGCGCGGGCGGCCTTGGGCGTCGGGGTTGTTGAGCAGCATCTGCGCCAGGCTTGCCGGGCCGGAAACAGTATCGACCCACGGGTATGCCGATTTGATCAGCACCGCATTGCCGGGGCCATGGGCGCTGAAATTCAGCGAATCGCCACCCCGGGCGTAATACATATAGATGTGGCCGCCATCCAGAAACAAAGCCTTACGTTTTTCCGTGTAGCCCAGCGAAGCGTGGCTGCCCTTTTCAGCGAAGTAATAGGCTTCGGTTTCGATGATCCGCGCGCTGAGCCACAGGTCACCGACCTTGTGGCGAATGACTTTGCCCAGCAGGTCCCGGGCGAGCACCTGGGCATCGCGATCAAAAAAACCGTCGGGCAGGGCGTTTGGCAGTGGGGGCGAATCGGTCATGGCGTGAGACGAAGGGAGGCCAAAGGAAGCGCGATGATAGCAATGGAAAGCTTAATCGGCGCTGAACAGCGACTATTTGCGCAGGTTTTGCTCTTCCGCCGGTCACCACTGTGAGTCCACGCTGTTAGTCGAGGGATACGACAGCTATAATCTGCCGCTTTCCCCTTTGCCAAGACCACACAGACCATGACTGAGTCCGTTCTTGACTACATGACCCGCCTGGGTCGCGCCGCTCGCCAGGCGTCGCGCATCATCGGCCGTGCCAGCACCGCGCAGAAAAACCGCGCCCTGCTGGCCGCCGCCAATGCGCTGGACGCTGCTCGCGCCGAGTTGTCCGCCGCCAATGAGCTGGACCTGGCCGCCGGCCGGGCCAACGGCCTCGAGCCGGCCATGCTCGAACGCCTGGCGCTGACCCCGGCACGCATCGACGGCATGATCGTCGGTCTGCGCCAAGTCGCGGCGCTGCCGGACCCGGTCGGGGCGATCCGGGACATGAGCTATCGGCCGTCGGGTATCCAGGTCGGCAAGATGCGCGTGCCCCTGGGCGTGGTCGGCATCATCTACGAGTCGCGGCCGAACGTGACCATCGATGCTGCGAGCCTGTGCCTGAAGTCGGGCAACGCGACCATCCTGCGCGGTGGTTCCGAGGCCATTCATTCCAACCGCGCGATTGCCGCCTGCATCCAGCGCGGTCTGGCCGAAGCCGATCTGCCGGCGGCCGTGGTGCAAGTGGTGGAAACCACCGACCGCGCCGCGGTCGGCGCACTGATCACCATGCCCGAGTTCGTCGACGTCATCGTGCCCCGTGGCGGCAAGGGCCTGATCGAACGAGTCAGCCGCGACGCCCGCGTGCCGGTGATCAAGCACCTGGACGGCATCTGCCACGTTTACGTCAGTGCCCACGCCGAGTTGCCCAAGGCCCAGCGCATTGCCTTCAACGCCAAGACTTACCGCTATGGTATCTGCGGCGCGATGGAAACCCTGCTGGTGGACCAGGCCGTTGCCCAGGACTTCCTGCCGGCGATGGCCGCCCAGTTCCGCGAAAAAGGCGTCGAGCTGCGCGGTTGCCAGCGTACCCGGGCAATCATTGAGGCGGCCGAGGCCACCGAAGAAGACTGGAACACCGAGTACCTGGCGCCGATCCTGTCGATCCGCGTGGTCGACGGGCTGGACCAGGCCATCGAGCACATCAATCGCCATGGTTCCCACCACACCGACTCCATCGTCAGCGAACACCAGGGCGAAACCCGGCGTTTCGTGGCCGAAGTGGACTCGGCGTCGGTGATGATCAACACCCCGACCTGTTTCGCCGACGGCTTCGAATACGGATTGGGTGCCGAGATCGGCATTTCTACTGATAAGCTGCACGCCCGTGGCCCGGTGGGCCTCGAAGGCTTGACCTGCGAGAAGTACATCGTGGTCGGTGACGGCCAGTTGCGCGGACAGGAGCCGGTCTGACTTGGGCGACCTTGACCCGTCAGCCGCAGTGACGACGACAACTGCGCCCCAGCGCATCGGTATCCTGGGCGGCACGTTCGACCCAGTGCACATCGGCCATTTGCGCGGTGCGCTGGAAGTCGCTGATGCCCTGGCCCTCGATGAGCTACGCCTGACGCCCAGCGCCAGGCCGCCTCACCGGGATACGCCGCAGGTATCGGCCCAGGACCGTCTGGCGATGGTCGAGTGCGCGGTGGCCGGTGTGGCGCCGTTGGTGGTGGACGCCCGCGAATTGCTGCGGGACAAACCGTCCTACACCATTGATACCCTGGAGCTGATGCGCGCCGAACTGGCCGCCGACGCCCAGGTTTTTCTGCTTTTGGGCTGGGACGCATTTTGCGGCCTGCCCACTTGGCATCGCTGGGAAGAGTTGCTCCAGCATTGCCACATCCTGGTGTTGCAACGCCCGGATGCCGACAGCGAGCCGCCGGATGCCTTGCGCAACCTGCTGGCGGCGCGTTCGGTGAGCGACCCGCTGGCCCTGAAAGGGCCGAGCGGACAGATTGCATTCGTCTGGCAGACGCCGCTCGCGGTATCCGCCACCCAGATCCGTCAACTGCTGGCCAGCGGTAAGTCGGTACGTTTCCTGGTGCCCGACGCGGTCCTGGCCTACATCGATGCGCACGGGCTGTACCGTGCGTCGAACTGAAAAAAGGGCGCGCTTCAAGGCACGTGAATGCGTGTAGCGAAGCGCCCGAACATACGAGCAAAACGAGTTTTATATGACTGACAAAGACGTAAACAAAGTAAAGCGCAAGGGCACATTCAAGAGCGCCCCGCTTCCCGTAGAAGCTCATACTGGCGTGGTACTGGCCGGCGAAGAGCTGGTCAAGGTTGCCGTGGCGGCCCTGGAAGACGTCAAGGCCCAGGACATCCAGGTGATCGACGTTCGCGAGAAGCAGAGCATCACGGACTACATGATCATCGCCACCGGTACCTCCAACCGCCAGATCGGCGCGATGCTGGATAAGGTTCGCGAAGCGGTCAAGGCCCAGGGCGTCAAGCCACTGGGTGAAGAAGGCAAGGGCGACAGCGACTGGGTGTTGCTGGATATGGACGACGTCATCGTGCACATGATGACCGCCTCGGCGCGCCAGTTCTATGACCTGGAGCGCCTGTGGGCCGGTGCCGAGCAAAGCCGTTCGGCCAGCGCCGCGCACCACAGCCCGGAAAACACCCATGAGCACTTCACCAAGCTCAACAAAGACCAGCAATAAGGGATCGCTGTGCGACTGCGCCTGATCGCCGTCGGTTCCCGCATGCCCAAGTGGGTGGAAGAAGGCTGGCATGAATATGCCAAGCGTCTTCCTTCCGAGCTGGCCCTGGAACTGGTGGAAATTCCGCTCAACACCCGCGGCAAGAACGCCGATGTGGCGCGCTTTATCCGTCAGGAAGGCGAAGCCATGTTGGCCAAGGTCGGGCCGAACGAGCGGATCGTCACGCTCGAAGTGCACGGCAAGCCTTGGAGCACCGAGCAACTGGCGGTCGAGCTCGATCGCTGGCGGCTGGACGCGCGCACGGTCAACTTCATGGTGGGTGGCCCGGAAGGGTTGGCACCGGAAGTCTGTGCCCGGGCCGATCAACGCTGGTCGTTGTCGCCTTTGACGTTGCCGCACCCGCTGGTGCGGATTCTGATCGGCGAACAGTTGTATCGTGCCTGGACAGTCCTGTCCGGGCACCCTTACCACAAGTAATCCTGCCCTCATGCCTCAGCCGATCCGCATCAAGGACCACGAAAAAGACGCCCGCCTGGTGCGTGGTCGCGTCGTGTTCGGTGCAATTGCGGTCGTGGCGCTGATTGGTGTGCTGATCGCGCGCCTGTATTTCCTCCAGGTGATTCAGTACGAGTACCACTCGACCCTGTCGGAAAACAATCGCGTGCACGTGCAGCCGATTCCGCCGACTCGCGGGTTGATTTTCGACCGCAACGGCGTGGTGGTGGCCGATAACCGGCCCAGCTTCAGCCTGAGCATGACCCGTGAGCGGTCCGGGGATTGGCAGAAGGTGCTCGACGTGATCGTCGAAGTGCTGCAACTGACCCCCGAGGACCGGGCGATTTTCGAGAAGCGCATGCGCCAGGGCCGGCGCCCGTTCGAGCCGGTGCCGATCCTGTTCGAGCTGACCGAAGAGCAGATCGCCCTGATCGCCGTGAACCAGTTCCGCCTGCCGGGCGTTGAGGTGGTGGCGCAGTTGGTGCGTCACTACCCCCAGGGCGCGCACTTCGCCCATTCGGTGGGCTACATGGGGCGGATCAACGAAAAAGAGCTCAAGAACCTCGACCCGGTCAATTACAGCGGTACCCACCACATCGGCAAGACGGGCATCGAACGCTTCTACGAGGCCGAGCTGCACGGCCAGGTGGGCTACGAGGAAGTCGAGACCAATGCCCGTGGCCGCGTGTTGCGGGTGCTCAAGCGCACCGACCCGATCCCCGGCAAGGACATCGTCCTGAGCCTGGACATCAAATTGCAGGAAGCCGCCGAAGCGGCGTTGGGCGGCCGACGCGGCGCTGTCGTGGCGCTGGACCCGAACACCGGCGAGGTCCTGGCGATGGTCAGCCAGCCGAGTTTCGACCCGAACCTGTTCGTCACCGGCATCAGTTTCAAGGCCTACGCCGAGTTGCGCGATTCCATCGATCGGCCACTGTTCAACCGCGTGTTGCGCGGCCTCTATCCGCCGGGTTCGACCATCAAGCCGGCGGTAGCGATTGCCGGGCTGGACGCGGGTGTGATCACCGCTTCCAGCCGGGTCTACGACCCCGGTTATTACCAACTGCCGAACTACGACCACAAGTACCGCAACTGGAATCGCTCCGGCGACGGGTACGTGGATCTGGAAACGGCGATCATGCGGTCCAACGACACCTACTTCTATGACCTGGCCCACAAGCTGGGGATCGACCGGCTGGCGTCCTACATGGGCAAGTTCGGTCTCGGTCAGAAAGTGTCCCTGGACATGTTCGAAGAGTCGCCGGGCCTGATGCCATCCCGCGAGTGGAAGCGGGCGACCCGCCGCCAGCCGTGGTTCCCGGGTGAGACGTTGATCCTGGGGATCGGCCAGGGCTACATGCAGGCGACGCCGCTGCAACTGGCCCAGGCCACAGCCCTGGTGGCGAGCAAAGGCAAGTGGTATCGCCCGCATCTGGCCAAGACCATCGAAGGCCAGAAGCCCGTGGACCCCAACCCGGTGCCGGACATCATCCTGCGTAATCCGTCGGACTGGCAGAAGGTCAATATCGGCATGCAGCAGGTGATGCACGGCGCCCGGGGCACCGCGCGCAAGGCTGCCATCGGCGCGCAATACCGGATTGCCGGCAAGAGTGGTACGGCCCAGGTGGTCGCGATCAAGCAGGGCGAAAAGTACGACCGTTCCAAGGTTCAGGAGCGCCACCGCGACCACGCCTTGTTCGTTGGTTTCGCACCGGCCGAAAACCCGAAGATCGTCGTGTCGGTCATGGTCGAGAACGGCGAGTCCGGCTCCGGCGTTGCCGCGCCGGTGGTGCGCCAGATCATGGACGCCTGGCTGCTGGATGAACACGGCCAGCTCAAGCCCGAATACGCAAGCCCCATCACTGCGGAGGCTACGGCCCGTGAAGAATAATTTCGACCGGATCCTCTCCAGCGAAGATGTGATGCGTCGTCGCGCCACTCTGTTGCAGCGCATGCACATCGACGGTCCGTTGTTGATCCTGTTGCTGACACTGGCCGCCGGCAGTCTGTTCGTGCTGTATTCGGCCAGCGGCAAGAATTGGGACCTGCTGGCCAAGCAGGCCACTTCATTCGGCATCGGCCTGGTATCGATGATCTTTATCGCCCAACTGGAGCCTCGGTTCATGGCGCGCTGGGTGCCGCTGGCCTATGTGGGCGGCGTGGTCTTGTTGGTGATCGTGGACATCATGGGCCACAACGCCATGGGGGCGACACGCTGGATCAACATCCCCGGGGTGATCCGCTTCCAGCCTTCCGAGTTCCTGAAAATCATCATGCCGGCGACCATCGCCTGGTATCTGTCCAAGCGCACCTTGCCGCCACAGCTCAAGCATGTGGGCATCAGCCTGCTGCTGATTGGGGTCCCGTTTATCCTGATCGTGCGCCAGCCCGATCTCGGCACCTCGTTGCTGATCCTGGCCGGCGGCGCCTTCGTGCTGTTCATGGGCGGGTTGCGCTGGCGCTGGATCCTCAGCGTGATCGCTGCCGCCGTGCCGGTGTCCGTGGCCATGTGGTACTTCGTGATGCACGACTACCAGAAGCAGCGGGTCCTGACGTTCCTCGACCCGGAGAGCGATCCGCTGGGCACCGGCTGGAACATCATCCAGTCCAAGGCCGCCATCGGCTCCGGCGGTGTGTTCGGCAAAGGGTGGTTGCTGGGTACCCAGTCGCACCTGGACTTTCTGCCGGAAAGCCACACCGACTTCATCATCGCCGTGTTGGGCGAAGAGTTCGGTCTGGTGGGTATTTGCGTGCTGCTGCTGATCTACCTGTTGTTGATCGGCCGTGGCCTGGTGATTACCGCCCAGGCCCAGACATTGTTCGGCAAATTGCTCGCGGGCAGTCTGACCATGACGTTTTTTGTTTATGTTTTCGTCAATATCGGTATGGTCAGTGGCCTGTTGCCGGTCGTGGGGGTGCCGTTGCCATTCATTAGCTACGGAGGAACTTCGCTGGTGACGCTACTGTCAGCGTTTGGGGTTTTGATGTCGATCCATACCCATCGCAAGTGGATCGCGCAGGTTTGAATAAGGTGAAGAGTTCAATGCAAGCAATGCGTGGCTGGTCGACGCGATTTGCGCCGTGGGTCGGCCTGTTCGGCCTCCTGGGCGGTGCGTCGCACGCCCTGGCCGGCGAATATGAAGGCTCGCCGCAAGTGGCCGAATTCGTCGGTGAAATGACCCGCGACTACGGTTTTGCCGGTGAACAGCTGATGGGGGTGTTCCGCGAGGCCCAGCGCAAGCAGTCGATTCTCGACGCGATCTCCCGGCCCGCCGAGCGGGTCAAGCAGTGGAGCGAGTATCGGCCGATGTTCATCTCCGAGGCGCGCATCGCCCGGGGCGTGGACTTCTGGCGCCAGCACGAGGCCGTGCTGGCTCGCGCCGAGCAGGAGTATGGCGTGCCGGCTCAGGTCATCGTGTCTATTATTGGTGTCGAGACGTTTTTTGGTCGTAATACCGGGAATTTCCGGGTGGTCGATGCGCTGTCGACCCTGGGCTTCGATTATCCGCCGCGCGCCGAGTTCTTCCGCAAGGAGCTGCGCGAGTTCTTGCTGCTGGCTCGCGAGGAACAGGTCGATCCGTTGACCCTCAAGGGCTCCTATGCCGGAGCCATGGGCTTGCCGCAGTTCATGCCCAGCAGTTTCCGCGCCTATGCGGTGGACTTCGACGGCGATGGCCACATTAATATCTGGACCAACCCGACCGATGCCATCGGCAGTGTTGCCAGCTACTTCAAGCGCCACGGCTGGGAGCCTGGCGAGCCGGTGGTCAGCCGTGCAGACGTGCGTGGCGACCAGGTAGACGAAGGCCTGACCACAGGCATCGAGCCGACGAAGACCGTCGGGGAGTTGCGGGCGCTGGGGTGGTCGAGTCATGATGCGCTGCGTGACGACATGCCAGTCACCGCGATTCGCCTGGAAGGCGAACAAGGCCCTGAGTACTGGATGGGCCTGAAGAATTTCTACGCGATTACGCGTTATAACCGCAGTGTGATGTACGCCATGGCCGTGCATCAGCTGTCTGAAGAGCTGGTCAAAGCACGGGGCGTCAAATAATGCAGGCATTGCCTACCTATCAACCCCTGAAAGCCGGACCCCTGAAGCTGGTAGCGCTGGCTGCACTGTCGTTGCTGGTCGTCAGTTGCTCCACCAGTCGCCCGCCGGCCCAGAAAACCTCTACTGCCGTGCGCGCCACGCCAGGCCTGGACATCAACCGGGCCCACAAGGACGGCGCGCCGTGGTGGGACGTGGATGTTTCGCGCATTCCCGACGCCACGCCAACCCTGCACACCGGCCCGTACAAGGCCAATCCGTACACGGTGCTGGGCAAGACGTATTTCCCGATGGCCGAATCCAAGCGTTACGTCGCTTCGGGCACGGCGTCCTGGTATGGCACCAAGTTCCACGGCCAGAACACCGCCAATGGCGAGGTTTATGACCTGTATGGCATGAGCGCGGCCCACAAGACCTTGCCGCTGCCCAGCTATGTGCGGGTGACCAACCTGGACAACAACAAGGCTGTGATCCTGCGGGTCAATGACCGCGGGCCGTTCTATTCCGACCGCATCATCGACCTGTCGTATGCGGCGGCGAAAAAACTCGGTTACGCTGAAAGCGGCACCGCGCGAGTCAAGGTCGAAGGCATCGATCCGCAGGAATGGTGGGCCCAGCGAGGCCGTCCGGCGCCTTTGATGCTCAACGAGCCAAAAGTGGCGCAAAATGCCGCGCCGACCGTGACGGCTTCCACTGGCACGGTCGAGCAATGGTCCCCGCCGCCGCAGCAACACGCCGCCGCCGTGGTGCCCGTGCCGCTCGACGCAAAAAAAAACGCTTCTGCAACAGCGTCTGGCCAGTATCTGCAAGTCGGCGCGTTCGCCAACCCGGACGCTGCCGAACTGTTGAGATCCAAGCTCAGCTCGATGGTCAGCGCGCCGGTCTTCATCAGCTCCATCGTGCGCAACCAGCAGACACTGCATCGGGTGCGCCTGGGGCCGATCGGTTCTCCGGATGAAGTCCAGCAGGTGCAGAACAGTGTACGCCTGGCCAATCTCGGTTCGCCGAGCGTGGTCAGCGCGGAATGATTTGATTGAAGGTCCGCTAGCGGTTGGAGCGGGCCAGGTTGTTGGCTCTACGAATAACAAAAGCCCGGCAAGGGATGTGAGTGAGCAACTTAAATACGCGGCGACCCGTTAGAAGGTGGCCTGTTTAGTATTGCCCTTCGGGCAGTTTCCATTAGCGATTTCGAGAGACGGATGAACATCACCACCTTTGCCAAACGCCTTTGCCTGCTAGTCCCGCTGCTGCTCTCACCTGCCGCGTTCGCGGTCGAGATGATGCCTGCGCCCCCTCAACTGGCCGCCAAATCCTTTGTGCTCATGGATGCCAGCAGCGGCGAGGTCCTGGTGGAGAACAATGGTGACCAGCGCCTGCCACCGGCCAGCCTGACCAAACTGATGACCGCCTACATCGCCACCCTGGAAATCCGTCGTGGCCAGATCGGTGAAAACGATCCGGTGACCGTCAGCGAAAACGCCTGGCGCACCGGCGGTTCGCGGATGTTCATCAAGGTCGGTTCGCAAGTGACCGTCAGCGACCTGCTGCACGGCATCATCATCCAGTCCGGCAACGACGCCAGCGTCGCCCTGGCCGAGCACATCGCCGGCAGCGAAGATGCGTTCGCCGACATGATGAACAAGACTGCCAGCGACCTGGGTCTGACCAACAGCCACTTCATGAACCCGACCGGCTTGCCGAACCCGGAGCACTACTCTTCGGCTCACGACATGGCGATTCTGGCGCGAGCGATCATTCACGAAGACCCGGCGCACTACGCCATCTACTCCCAGAAGGAATTCTTCTGGAACAACATCAAGCAGCCTAACCGCAACCTGCTGTTGTGGCGCGACAAGACCGTCGATGGCCTGAAGACCGGCCACACCGAAGAAGCCGGCTATTGCATGGTGTCTTCGGCCGTTCGTGACGGCATGCGCCTGATCGCCGTCGTTTTCGGCACCAACAGCGAAGTGTCCCGTGCCGCCGAAACCCAGAAGCTTTTGACCTACGGTTTCCGCTTCTTCGAAACCCAGACCTTCTACCAGAAGGGCACTGAACTGGCCCAGGCCCAGGTGTGGAAAGGCACCACCAATCAGGTGAAGGCCGGCCTGGCCCAGGACCTGACCATGACCCTGCCAAAAGGCCAGCTCAAAAAGCTGGTCGCGACCATGACCATGAATCCGCAAATGATCGCGCCAATCGCCAAGGGCGACGTGATCGGCAAGGTGGAAGTCAAGCTGGACGACAAAGTGGTGCACAGCGCTGACCTGATCGCTCTGGACGCGGTCGAGGAAGGTGGTATCTTCCGCCGCATCTGGGATAGCATCCGTCTATTCTTCTACGGCTTGTTCAACTGATTGAAGTGTTGACCTGCATGGCCCCGTTCCTTTCCGGTGCGGGGCCATGTGCGTTACCACGGCTTACGAGGCCGTTACGCCATGACAGACTCAGAAGTAAAGGCGCCAAAGATCGAGTTCCCTTGCGAGGATTATCCGATCAAGGTAATTGGCGACACCGGTGTGGGATTCAAGGACAAGATCATCGCGATTCTTGAAAAACACGCCACCGTTGATCACAAGACCCTGGCCGAACGCCAGAGTACCAACGGCAAGTACACGACGATTCAGTTGCACATCATTGCCACCGGTCAGGAACAGCTGTACGACATCAACAGCGAGTTGCGAGCGACCGGGTTCGTGCACATGGTGTTGTGATGCCGGGCACGCTGGGCTTTCGCGAGCTGGGCCAGATGGCTTACGAGCCGGTCTGGCATGCCATGCAACGCTTCACCAACGACCGCGGCACCACCGCCGGTGACGAAGTCTGGCTGGTGCAACACCCGCCGGTGTTCACCCAGGGCCAGGCCGGCAAAGCCGAACACCTGTTGCTGCCGGGGAATATCCCGGTGGTGAAGACCGACCGCGGTGGCCAAGTGACCTACCATGGCCCCGGTCAATTGGTGGCCTATCTGTTGCTGGACGTACGCAAGCTGGGGTTCGGCGTACGCGAGCTGGTCACCCGCATGGAGACCTGCCTGATCGAACTGCTGGCCAGCTACGGCGTGACAGCAGCGGCCAAGCCGGATGCTCCGGGTGTCTACGTCGACGGAGCGAAAATTGCCTCTCTGGGTTTGCGTATCCGCCATGGTTGTTCGTTTCATGGCCTGGCGTTGAACGTGGACATGGACATGGAGCCGTTTCGACGGATTAATCCCTGTGGCTATGCGGGGCTGGCGATGACCCAGCTGTGCGATCACACAGGATCGATTGAATTTGCCGAGGTAAGTGCCCGGCTGCGCGCGCAGCTCGTCAAACACCTCGACTACGCTGAGCAGACGACCCTCACGGGCGGAATCGACTGATATGACTACTGATGCTGTGCAAACCATGATCCCGACGCTGGATGTTACCGAGCGTCCGGCCCCGCGTGCCAAGGTCGAGGCCGGCGTAAAGCTGCGCGGCGCCGAGAAAGTTGCACGCATCCCGGTCAAGATCATCCCAACCACCGAACTGCCGAAGAAACCCGACTGGATCCGCGTGCGCATCCCGGTTTCGCCGGAAGTCGACCGCATCAAGGCGCTGCTGCGCAAACACAAACTGCACAGCGTCTGTGAAGAAGCGTCCTGCCCGAACCTGGGGGAATGCTTCTCCGGCGGCACCGCTACGTTCA
The DNA here is from genome assembly GCF_034555295.1 of Pseudomonas sp. N-137. Taxonomy (NCBI): domain Bacteria; kingdom Pseudomonadati; phylum Pseudomonadota; class Gammaproteobacteria; order Pseudomonadales; family Pseudomonadaceae; genus Pseudomonas; species Pseudomonas sp. N-137. Next base: position 170,729 of record NZ_JAXUDQ010000028.1, on the reverse strand, counting down.
TGATCATGGGCGACATCTGCACCCGTCGCTGCCCGTTCTGTGACGTCGGCCATGGTCGGCCGAAGCCATTGGACGTGAACGAACCCGAAAGCCTGGCCATCGCCATTGCCGACCTGAAGCTCAAGTACGTGGTCATCACCTCGGTGGACCGCGACGACCTGCGTGACGGCGGTGCCCAGCACTTTGCCGATTGCATCCGCGAAATCCGCAAGCTGTCACCGAACGTGCAGCTTGAGACGTTGGTGCCGGACTATCGCGGTCGCATGGACATCGCACTGCAAATCACCGCCGCCGAGCCGCCGGATGTCTTCAACCACAACCTGGAAACCGTACCGCGCCTGTACAAGGCTGCGCGTCCGGGTTCGGACTACCAGTGGTCGCTGACCTTGCTGCAACGCTTCAAGCAGATGATGCCGCACATTCCGACCAAATCCGGCTTGATGCTGGGCCTGGGGGAAACTGACGAAGAAGTCATCGAGGTCATGAAGCGCATGCGTGAGCATGACATCGACATGCTGACCCTGGGTCAGTATCTGCAGCCTTCGCGTAGTCACCTGCCGGTGCAGCGTTTTGTGCACCCGGATACCTTTGCCTGGTTTGCTGAGGAAGGGTACAAGATGGGCTTCAAGAACGTTGCTTCCGGGCCGTTGGTGCGGTCTTCGTATCATGCGGATGAGCAGGCTAAGTTGGTCAAGGCTGAGTTGCTCGGGTCTTGATCCTTTAGTTTTTTGGGGCGGGTACATATCCGTTGCTGCGGTAATGGCCTCTTATGGTTCCGCTCTTACAGCGGGTCACTTTTGGAAGAGCGCCAAAAGTAACCAAAAACGCTTTGCCCCACCACTCGGTGCCTCGCCTAGGCTCGGCATGCCTTCACTCCGGCATTGGTTCGTGGGCCCGCCGCGAAGGGCCATCCATGGCCCAGCGCGGCTAACCCGGCATCCATGCCGGGTTACCCACGAACCAATGCCTGCGTTCAGCCAGCGTGGTTAACGGGGCGCCCCAGATCAACGTCCACCGCGAGGCGGCCTGACAGCCGGCCTGGTTTGGGGGTATCGCGTTTCCCCTGTGGGAGCGGGTTTGCTCGCGAAAGCGGTGGTTCAGTTGCATGGATACTGGCTTTGCTGGCCTCATCGCGAGCAGGCTCGCTCCCACAGGGGGGCTGGGGGTTATATGAGCGTTGTGGCTGCTGAAGATCAAGTGTGGGAGCGAGCCTGCTCGCGATAGCGGTGGTTCAGCCACATAGATGCTGGACATGCCCAGCTCTTGCTTTGCTTTGCTTTGCTTTGCTTTGCTTTGCTTTGCTTTGCTTTGCTTTGCTTTGCTTTGCTTTGCTTTGCTTTGCTTTGGATCTTGATCTTGATCTTGATCTTGATCTTGATCTTGACGCCCCGTTAAACCACGCTGGCCGAACGCAGGTATTGCGCAGTGGGCATCCCGGCATGGATGCCGGGATAGCCGCGCTGGGCCATGGATGGCCCTTCGCGGCGGGCCCACGGAGCAATGCCTGCGTTCGGGCACACCGAGCCTAAGCGAGGTGCCGAGTGGTGGGGCAAAGCGTTTTTGGTTACTTTTGGCGCTCTTCCAAAAGTGACCCGCTGTAAGAGCGGAACCGCCAGCCGCCGTTACGCAAAAAACGGATATACACCCATAAGCATGCCTAAAAACCGGGAGACTCATGGAACCCACTCACACCCTAAATCCACATCACCCCGTCCCAGCACTCCCGACCGAAGGCCTGATCGCCGTGATCGCCCCCGCCGGTCCAGCAAACCTGGAAACGGACAAAGCCATCCAATGGATGCGCGCCCGGGGCCATGAGCTGCGTATATTCCCAGGTGTGTACGAAAAGGACGGCTACCTGGCCGGCAGCGACGAAGTACGCCTCAACGACCTGCATGCCGCCTTCGCCGACCCAGAAGTAAAAGCGATCATTTGCCTGCGCGGCGGCTACGGCACCCCGCGTTTGCTGGACCGCATCGATTTCGACCTGTTGCGGCGCAACGCCAAGCCCTTCGTCGGCTACAGCGACATCACCGCCTTGCACCTGGCCATCAGCCGATATGCAGGGTTTGTCACCTTTCATGGCCCGTTGCTCAACGCCGATCTTCTCGGCGACAAGGAACCCTCCACCGTCACTTCTTTTTTCAGCCTGTTGCGCGGGCAGTTGAAGGCCGGCAGTGTGCTGAGCCATCCCGCAGCTTATCCATTGACTACCGTCGCACCCGGCATCGCCTGCGGGCGTTTGCTGGGGGGCAATCTGTCGATGATTGCCGCGACCATGGGCACGCCCTACGAAATCGACGCCGAAGGCGTGATCCTGTTGGTGGAAGACATCAACGAGCCGCTTTACCGCATCGACCGTCTGCTGACCCAGTTACGGCTGGCTGGCACGCTGGCAAAGCTGCGGGGTGTATTGCTGGGGGATGTCGCCGGGGTGGACGTCGAGGCGTTGAACAAACTGTTCCAGCAGACCTTCGAGCCGTTTGGTATCCCGGTGTTGTCCGGCTGGCGCAGTGGGCATTGCGATCCGAACCTGACGCTGCCTATGGGCGCGTTGGTGACGCTGGATGCGGGGGAGAAGAGGTTGGTGCTGGAGCAGGATGTGGTGGTCAGGGGTTAGATTTTTGTTGCCTGATGGTCAGTCATCGCGAGCAAGCTCGCTCCCACATTGGCCCCGCGTTTCTCTGAAAGAACGCGGTCAACTGTGGGAGCGAGCTTGCTCGCGATGGCGGTAGCCGCCATAAGGCAAATCAGCGGTTACGCAACCCTTCCAGCAGCTTGTGCGTCGGATACCCATCCGCGGGCCAGCCGAACGACTGCTGGGCGCTGCGTATGGCTTTGCGGGTGTTGGCGCCGATGATGCCGTCGGGCGTGCCTGCGTCGAAGTTGTGTTTGCCCAGCAAGGTTTGCAGTTCGAAGCGCTCGCTACGGCTCAAGGGCAGATCGTCCTTTGGCCATTGCCCGCTGATCAGCCCCGCGCCGGCGAAGCGTTCTGACAGCAAACTCACCGCCAGGGCGTACGACGAGGAATTGTTGTACTTGAGGATGGCGCGGAAGTTATCGAGCACCAGGAAGGCCGGCCCGCGATAGCCGGCCGGCAGCAGCAGGGCTGCCGACAAGTGTTCGGCGCCGGCTGGGACCTGGCTGCCGTTGGGCAGGCTGACGCCCAGTTGCAGCCATTCGGAGACGGGTTTGCGGATCGCGCCGTCAGCCAGCGGGTAGTCGAACCCTTCTTTGAGCTGTACCTCGAAGCCCCACGGCTGCCCGCGCTGCCAGCCCGAGCTTTGCAGGTAGTGCGCGGTCGAGGCCAGGGCATCGGTGGCGCTGCCCCAGATATCGCGGCGGCCGTCACCATCGAAGTCCACCGCGTGGGTGTTGTACGTGGTGGGAATGAACTGGGTCTGGCCCATGGCTCCGGCCCAGGAACCGAGCATTTTTTCCGGAGCGATGTCGCCGTCTTGCAGGATCTGCAGTGCGGCGATCAGCTGCGCATGGGCAAACCCCGGGCGCCGCCCTTCATAGGCCAGGGTCGCCAGGGAGTTGATCACCGACTTGGTGCCCTGGAACTGACCGAAGTTGCTTTCCATGCCCCACACCGCAACCAAGGCCTGGCGGTCGACGCCATAGCGCTGCTCGATGCTTTGCAGGATGTCGGCATGCTGTTGGACCAGTGTCTGGCCCCGGCGTACTCGCAGCGGCGACAGCGCTCCATCGAGGTATTCCCACACCGGACGGCTGAATTCCGGCTGGCTGCGGTCGGCTTTGATGACGCTCATGTCCGGGCTGACGCCGATAAAGGCGCGATCAAACAGGTCGGCACGGATTCCCGCGGCCAGGGCTTGCTTGCGAAAACCGGCTTGCCATTCGGCGAAAGTTTGCGTGGGGGCGATGACCAGGTTGTCACCGGTCGGGACCACGGGCGGCACGATGGCTGGAGCAGGCACGGCAGGGACGGTCTTGAGCGGTTGGGCGTCGGCGGCGGTAGGTTTTTCTGCGCAGGCGACAAGCAGAACGACGCTTGTGGCTGCAATCAATTGGCGCAGGGGCCAACGACGGGAAAGACAAAAGGGCATGCACGGGTCCAGATAAACAAATCAGATGCTGACCTTATCATGCGCAAAGGAGAATAGGGCTGGTCCGGGTGTTTCAAGCCGCCACAAAGCAAGAAGCCTCCCAGTTGTCAGACTGGAAGGCTTCGCGGCGGTAGCTGCCTTTGCCCTTGGCGGGTCGTTCCTGGCGGCTGCGGAACAGGGGCTGGGCGATGATGGATTTGGCCTTGTTGGGGCCATGCTTGGATGGCTTTTTGCTCATGATGGGATCTCTCGTGGGGTGGTTTTGTGGAGCAAATCATGCGGCAGAGTTGGGGGGCTGTCCAGTCCCTGCTTTGCGTAGGAAATTTCAAGGATGGCGAGGGGAATTGTGGCTGGAGAGCTTTTGTGGCGAGGGAGCTTGCTCCCGCTGGGCTGCGCAGCAGCCCCAAAAAACAGGGCCGCTACGCGCCCCAGCGGGAGCAAGCTCCCTCGCCACAAAAGCATCTTTGCCACAGAAAACATCCTCCCCACAAAAAGCTCTGTGGGTCGGAAGAAATGGCTTACTCGGCAGGTAAGGCCAACCGCTGCCCAGCCATCAACAGCGACAAGCGGCTCAGGCTCATCCATGGCGACCCTGCCGCCTGACCTTTGATCTGCGCATCGATGCGCTGGGCTTCGAGCAGCAGTTGTGCCCAGCGCGGTGCCGAGTAGCGTTGCAGGGCCTTGCTCATCAGCGGCTTGCGTTTGTCCCACACCGGCGGACGGGCTTGGCTGAAAGCCTTGTCCAACGGTACACCCTGGCTGTATTGCAATGAGAGGTTGGCCAGCAGGCGCAACTCTCGGGCCAGGGCCCAGAGGATCACCGGGGGCTCGACGCCTTCGCCCCGCAAGCCCTCGAGCATGCGCAGGGCGTGGGCGGCTTCACCGTTGAGGATCGCATCGGTCAGCCCGAACACATCGAAACGCGCACTGTCGGCCACGGCGGCCTGTACCGTTTCTACGGTGATCTGCCCACCCTCGGCCATCAGCTTGAGTTTTTCGATTTCCTGAGCGGCGGCCAGCAGGTTGCCTTCGACCCGGGCGGCGATCAGTTCCACCGCATCCTGGCTGGCCGACAGGCCGGCCTGGGACAGGCGCTGGCGGATCCAGCTGGGCAACTGGCTGACGTCCACCGGCCAGATCTGTACGAACTGGGTCTGCTGACCTTCGACCAGGGCCTTGCCCCATTTGGTTTTTTGCGCGCTGCCGTCGAGTTTTGGCAGGCTGATGAGCAACACCGTGTCTTCAGCCGGCCGTGAGCAATATTCGATCAGCGCAGCGGCGCCCTTGTCACCGGGTTTGCCGGATGGCAAGCGCAGCTCCAGCAGGCGTTTTTCCGCGAACAGCGACATGCTCGCCCCAGCCTGCAACAGCGTGCCCCAGTCGAAACTGGCGTCGGCGGCGAACACCTGGCGTTCGTCGAAGCCTTGCTGACGGGCGGCAGAGCGAATGGCGTCGGCGGCTTCCTGGCACAGCAGCGGATCATCGCCACTGATGATGTAGACCGGCGCGAGGGCGCCTTGCAGGTGTTTGCCGAGTTGGGCGGGAGCGAGCTTCATAAGAGAAGGCGAGCGGGGCGCCGGAGCGCCCCGCAAGGCTTATTCAGACGGGATTTGCATCGGCGACTGTTGCGGGGTTTCCGCTTCAGCCTTGCGTGCCGCTTCCAGTGCGTCGGCTTCTGCCTTGGCGCGGGCGTCGGCGGTCTGCTGCAACTGGTCCAGTTGGGCTGGGCTCAGTTGTTGCAGGCGCAGCATCATGCGTTGCACGAGGTCACGACGCATTTCGACACGCACTTCGCTCGACTCCTGGTCGGAACCGGTGATGTTGTTGCCATCGTGCAGGTAGACCTTCTGCACTTGCAGTTTGTCGTCCAGCAGCACCAGGTTGTTCTGGCCGCGGATCTCATAGCTCAGGACGTTGTTGAGTTCGTACTCGGCCGAGCGACCGGCACCGGCGTAACTCAGGCTGCGCTGGCTTTGCTGTTCACTGGTCAGCACCAGTTTGTACGGCGCGCCGTTGTAGACCTTCACGCCGCTGTTTTCCAGTGAGTCGCGCAGCATCTTCACGGTCTCGCCATAAGCGTCCCGGGCGCTGAGGTCCAGCTCCGTGATGGCCAGCTCGGTGGTGCCGGTGCCGCGCAGCTGGAAGCCGCAGGCGCTCAACAGGACCGCCAGGCCCATTACCAGCAGATTACGTTTGATCATCTTGTTGCTCCCCTTGAAACCCTATGGCTCGACAGTGCGGCCCCGCTGGTTATATTCGGCGCCCGGCCCAAGCCGGCGCCCGATCCAATTAGCTTGCGACGATGTTGACCAGTTTGCCGGGCACGACGATCACTTTGCGGATCGTCAGGCCATCGACGAAGCGCAACACGTTTTCATTGGCCCGTGCGGCGGCTTCGATTTCTTCGCGAGTGGCGGCGGCCGGCATTTCGATCTGGCCGCGCAGCTTGCCGTTGACCTGGATGACCAGGGTCAGGCTGTCCTGCACCAGCGCGGTTTCGTCCACCACCGGCCAGCTGGCGTCAATCACCGGGTCAGCGTGGCCCAGGCGGTTCCACAGCTCGTGGCTGATGTGCGGCGTGATCGGAGCCAGCAGCAGCGTCACGGCTTCCAGACCTTCGTGAACCAGTGCGCGATCCTGTTCGGTGCCTTGCGCGGCTTTTTCCAGGACATTCATCAGCGTCATCACCTGGGCGATGGCGGTGTTGAATTTGTGGTTCTGGCCGACGTCATGGCTGGCCTGCTTGATGGCCAGGTGGATCGAACGGCGAACGGCTTTCTGCTCGTCGTTCAGGCCGGCGACGTCCAGTTTGCCCGGCAGGCCCTGAGTGACGTGGGCTTGAGCCAGACGCCAGACGCGCTTGAGGAAGCGGTGCGAACCTTCGACGCCGGAGTCGGACCATTCCGCGCTCATGTCGGGTGGCGAGGCGAACATCATGAACAGGCGGCAGGTGTCGGCGCCGAACTGGTCGATCATCGACTGCGGGTCGACGCCGTTGTTCTTCGACTTGGCCATCTTCTCGGTGCCGCCGATTTCCACCGGCAGGCCGTCGGCGATCAGTTTGGCGCTGATGACCTTGGCTTTGCTGTCGCGTTCGAGTTCGACGTCGGCCGGGTTGTACCAGGTGTAGGCACCGTTGGCTTCGCGACGATAGTAAGTCTCGGCGATCACCATGCCTTGGGTCAGCAGGTTCTTGAACGGCTCGTTGGAGCTCACCAGGCCTTCGTCACGCATCAGCTTGTGGAAGAAGCGCGCGTAGAGCAGGTGGAGAATGGCGTGTTCGATGCCGCCGATGTACTGATCCACCGGCAACCAGTGGTCAGCCGCGGATTTTTCCACCAGGCCGCCTTCATAGTGCGGCGAGGCGTAGCGGGCGTAGTACCACGAGGACTCGACGAACGTGTCCATGGTGTCGGTTTCACGGCGGGCCGGCGCGCCGCATTTCGGGCAACTGCACTCGTAGAACTCGGGCATGCGCGCCAGGGGCGAGCCGGCGCCGTCGGGTACCACGTCTTCGGGCAGGACCACGGGCAGTTGATCTTCCGGTACCGGTACGTCACCGCAAGTATCGCAGTGCACGATCGGAATCGGGCAGCCCCAGTAGCGCTGGCGGCTGATGCCCCAGTCCCGCAGGCGGAACTGGGTGCGGGAGGCACCGAGGTTTTTCTTGATCAGGGCCACTTCGATGGCGTCGAACGCGCCGGGGAAGTCCAGGCCGTCAAACTCGCCGGAGTTGATCAGTTCGCCGTGTTCGCCATAAGCGTCCTGCCATGGCGCCGGGGTCTGGTCACCGGCGCTGGTACGCACCACGGCCTTGATCGGCAGGTTGTACTTGTGGGCGAATTCGAAATCGCGCTCGTCGTGGGCCGGAACAGCCATGACGGCGCCGTCGCCATAGTGCATCAGCACATAGTTGGCGACCCACACCGGGAGTTTTTCGCCGGTGAGCGGATGCTCGACGAACAGCGAGGTCGGCAGGCCTTTCTTCTCTTGAGTGGCGACATCGGCTTCAGCGACGCTGCCACCTTTGCATTCGGCAATGAACGCCTGCAGCTCGGGGTTGTTGCGGGCGGCCAGGGTCGCCAGCGGATGCTCGGCGGCCACGGCGACATAGGTGGCGCCCATCAGGGTATCCGGACGGGTGGTGAAGACTTTCAGATTGCCCGCTTCGCCAATGGAGGCGACGTCGTAGGGGAACTGCACTTCCATGCCCCGGGACTTGCCGATCCAGTTGCGCTGCATGGTCTTGACCTGTTCAGGCCAGCCGGTCAGCTCGTCGAGACTCTCCAGCAGTTCATCCGCGTAGGCGGTGATCTTGAAGTAGTACATCGGGATTTCGCGCTTTTCGATCAGCGCGCCGGAGCGCCAGCCGCGACCGTCGATCACCTGCTCGTTGGCCAGTACGGTCTGGTCCACCGGGTCCCAGTTCACGGTGCCGTTCTTGCGGTAGATCACACCTTTTTCGAACAGGCGGGTGAACAGCCATTGTTCCCAGCGGTAGTAATCAGGCTTGCAGGTGGTGACCTCGCGGGACCAGTCCACCGCCAGGCCCAGGCTGCGCAGCTGGGTCTTCATGTAGGCGATGTTTTCGTAGGTCCACTTGGCGGGGGCCACGTTGTTCTTCATCGCGGCGTTTTCCGCCGGCATGCCGAAAGCGTCCCAACCCATGGGTTGCAGGACATTCTTGCCTTGCATGCGCTGGTAGCGGGAGATCACATCGCCGATGGTGTAGTTGCGCACATGCCCCATGTGTAGCTTGCCGCTGGGGTAAGGGAACATCGACAGGCAATAGTAAGTCTCCTTGCCTGGCTGTTCACTGACTTCAAAGGACTTTTGCTCGTCCCAGAACGACTGGGCGGCGGCTTCGATTTCACGGGGCTGATAGTGTTCGTGCATGGCTACTTTTGTACTGAATGGGGTGGCCCAATCCTCTTCGTTGCCATGCTGGACGCAGACGACGCCTGATGCGGCGTTTTCGATGCCCAGCCGAGCTGGAAGTGGAGTTACAGGAAGCGCCGTAGCATACATGACCGTGCTCTGCCGAGGGAAACCCTGATTGCGTGCCGGGGCATTGTCGATACCCGGTGACGGCCGCTGTTCAGGGCCGTTGGTCGCGGCGCCCTGCCGGTTTGCCCAGCGAAGCTAAGCTTCTCAATGGGGAGTGAGTCTTATCTTCAATGAGGTGAGGGATGGTTGAATCACAACGTAAAGTAACTACACCTGAGTTGTACGAAAAACTGATCGATCGTCTCGGGGTGGCCCTGGACGCTGCAAGAACCGCCGGTCGCTTGCGCGATGAACGCCCGGCAGAGCTGGAACTGCGTGGCTTGACCCCCGCAGAGTTCGAGCTGGTCAAGGCTTACCTTGAGCAGGTCGGGCATCAAGCCCCCACAAGTGGGGCTCAGCTACTCAAGCGCCTCGATACGCCCCGTTCGGCCAAGGTTGTATGGCTCAAGGATCGGACGCCCACCAGGGATGCTGTAAAAGTCCGGTCACTGCAGTTCAAGTAAAGCCGGATTCACGCTTGTCGCTTTTTTTGGTTCAAGGTTATTTCGAATCTGTTGTCGCTTTGCGTCAACCCACCTAGGCTTCGGGCATCTATGGAGATGCCCGATGCCGTTTCGCTATTTCATCAAACAACTTTTATTGCCGCCCGGCATTCTTTTGCTGCTGTTGGTGCTTGCCTGGTGGTGGCGCCACTCCCGGCCGCGCCTGGCTCGCCTGTGTTTCATTGCAGGGGTGGGCGGTTTCTGGCTGATGAGTTTGCCTGTGGTGGTGCAATGGAGCGCCAAGGCGCTGGAGCGCGAGCCACCGCTGCCTCGCAGCGAATGGGTGACGCTGCCGCAACGTGCCGATGCCATCGTGGTGCTTGGTTCGGGCCGCGATCGCGGTGACCTGGCCTGGGGTACCGACCAGCCCACCGGCATCGGTCTGGAGCGCCAGCGGTATGCGGCGCGACTGGCCAAGGCATCGGGATTGCCGGTGCTGACCAGCGGCGGCTTGCACTATGGCTCCCCGCCGAGTGAAGCGAAATTGATGGCTGATTCGATGCTCGATGATTTTGGTGTCACCGTGCGCTGGCAGGAAGGGCGCAGTCGCACGACCTGGGAAAACGCCCAGATGAGCGCCGAGATGTTGCTGCCGCAGGGCATCAGACGAGTCGTGGTGGTGACCCATGCGTCGCACATGCCACGGGCAGTCTGGAGTTTCGAGCGCTCGGGGTTTGAAGTGGTTCCTGCACCGGTGGGCTTTCTGGGGCAGGACAATGCCCGCCCGCTGGGCGGCTGGATGCCGGAGTTCAAGTCGATCTGGCAATCGGGGCAGCTGATGAACGAAGCAGTGGGGCAGGTGGGGTATAGGTTGTTCTATCGCTGAAGTGTTCCCGGATCGTTCCCACGCTCCTGGTGGGCACGCCTCAAGGGACGCTCTGCTTTCCAAGGCGGGCTGGCGTTGGCCACCAATGACGCGGAGCGTCACGGGCTGCATTCCCACGCGGAGCGTGGGAACGAGCAACCTTAAACCGTCTTGGCCATCCGTCCCGCCATCAACGCCCAGCCCAGCAGCAACACGCACACGATGATCAGCGGCCACGAGCGCCATTGCAGGTAGGGCGTCAGCCCGTGCATCGGCACGACTTCGCCGTACAGCACGCCACGTTCGAATTGCGGGATCTGTACGGTGATCTGGCCGAAGGGGTTGATCAGGCCGGTGACGCCGTTGTTGGTGGAGCGGATCATCCAGCGACCGGCTTCCAGGGCGCGCATCTGTGCCATTTGCAGGTGTTGCAGCGGGCCGATCGAGGTGCCGAACCAGGTGTCGTTGCTGATGGTCAGCAGCAGGTCGCTGCGCGCCGAGAGGCCAGCGGCGAACTCCGGGTAGACCACTTCATAGCAGATGAACGGCGCGATCTGGTAACCCTTGGCTTGCAGCAAAGACTGGTCGGCCGGGCCCCGGGCAAAGTCCGACATGGGGAGATCGAAGAACGCGATCAACCCCCGCAGAATGTCCTGCAACGGCACATATTCGCCAAATGGCACCAGTTTTTGCTTCAGATAAGTGCCGTCACCTTCACCGGTCACGGTGATGCCGTTGAAGTAACGCTTCTGCTGGTGCACCAGTTGGCGAATCGGAACGCCGGTAATCAGCGCCGAATTTCGCTCGGCGGCGAAGGTGCCCATCATGTCCAGATAGCCCTGGGCAGATTCCTTGAGCACCGGCACAGCTGTTTCCGGCCAGATCAGCAGGTCGACCCGTTTGGAGGCAAAACTCATGTCGCGGTACAACGCCAGTTGCGCGTTGAGCTGCTCGGGGTCCCACTTCATGCTTTGTTCGATGTTGCCCTGGATCGCCGCGACGCTCAGCGGATCACCCGAAGGGCTGGTCCAGGCATGGTCTTTGAGCGCCATGCCGGCGACCCACGGGCCGATCAGCAGGACCACGCCCGCTGCGATAAAGCCTTTGCGCCCGGCGCGGATCAACCGTGGCGCGTTGTACAGCAGCGCGGCGGTCAGGGCCAGGGTGAAGGAAATCAGCCACATCCCGCCCAGCGGCGCGAGGCCGGCCAAGGGGCCGTCAAGTTGGCTGTAACCGGAATACAGCCACGGAAACCCGGTGAGGAACCAGCCGCGAAAGGCTTCCTGGCCCAGCCACAGGGCGGCGAAGGCCAAGGCGTCGGCCAGCGGGGCTTCGTTACGCCGCAACCATCGGGCCCAGAGCCAGGCGGGCAGGGCGAAAAACCAGGCAATGGCGGCGATGAACAGCAGCATCAAGAAACCGGCGAGCAGCACCGAGGCGCCGCCGAAGTTGTGAATGCTGACGTAGATCCAGCTGGTGCCGGCGCCAAACAGGCCGAAACCGAAGCACCAGCCACGGCCGAGGGCCTGGCGCGGTGAAAGCTCGCGCAGACCGGCATAGAACAGTCCGACCGCCAGCAGTGCCAGCGGCCAGATGTCGAACGGCGCCAGGGCCAGGGTGGTGATCGCGCCAGCCGCCATGGCCAGCAGGTTACCGGGCCAGCCGGGGCGGGTTGTCCAGCGCATGTGTGTCCTTAGCGGGTCTCGCAGGGTTTATCGGGCAATGGGTGACAGGCGCAGCAAGTGAATCCGACGGCTGTCGGCGTTCAGGATGCGAAAGCGCCAGGAACCGATCTCCGTGGTTTCATTGCGCTTGGGCAGGTGCCCGAAAGCACTCATCACCAGGCCACCGACGGTGTCGAACTCATCGTCGGAGAATTGACTGTCGAAAAACTCGTTGAAGTTCTCGATCGGCGTCAGGGCCTTGATCAGGAAGTCGCCGCTGGGCAGCGGCTTGATGTAGCTGTCTTCCTCGACGTCGTGCTCGTCTTCGATGTCGCCGACGATCTGCTCGAGCACGTCTTCGATGGTGACCAGTCCGGCCACGCCGCCGTATTCGTCGATGACGATGGCCATGTGGTTGTGATTGGCGCGGAATTCACGCAGCAGCACGTTCAAGCGCTTGGACTCGGGCACGAAGGTGGCCGGGCGCAGCAAGTCCTTGATGTTGAAACTGTCGCCGTTCTCCTGAAGGATCAGCGGCAGCAGATCCTTGGCCAGCAGCACGCCCATGACGTCGTCATGGCTCTCGCCGACTACCGGGTAGCGCGAGTGCGCGGAATCGACCACGGCGGGCAGGAATTCGCGAGGTGTCTGGGTCGCCTTGATGCTGACCATCTGCGAACGGGGGACCATGATGTCCCGCACTTGCAGGTCAGCGACCTGGATGGCGCCTTCGACGATGGCCAGCGCTTCGCTGTCCAGCAGTTTGTTCTGGTGTGCATCGCGCAGCAGCTCCAGCAGCTCCTGGCGGTTTTTCGGCTCATGGGCAAAAGCCTGGGTGAGCTTGCCCAGCCATGACTTCTGCCCGTTGCTCGATCGATCTTCGCTCATAGCGATTACTCTGAATCCTTTGTCGTTACAGGTTGATGTATCAGTGTTCGTCGCCGGCGTAGGGGTCGGGGTGACCCAGCTCTGCAAGCAACGTTCGTTCCAGCGATTCCATTTCCTCGGCTTCGTCATCTTCTATATGGTCGTAACCCAATAGATGCAAGCAGCCGTGAATCACCAGATGGGCCCAGTGGGCCTCAGCGGTCTTGCCTTGTTCGGCCGCTTCGCGCTCCACCACCGGGATGCAGATCACCAGATCGCCCAGCAGCGGAATGTCGAGCAGTTCGTCGGGCACGTCGGCGGGGAACGACAACACATTGGTGGCGTAGTCTTTCTGCCGCCAGGTGTGGTTCAGCTCGCGGCCTTCGGGCTCGTCCACCAGGCGGATGGTCAGTTCCGAGTCGGCGCTGCGCTGGCGCAGGGCCAGCTCGCACCATTGGCGTAACTGAGCCTCGCTGGGGGCGGGGCGTTCGCTGGCCAGTTGCAGGTCAAGTTCAAGCATCGTGGCGATTGCCCTTCTCAGCGGTCGCCAGCTCATCCTGATGATTCTCGAAGCGCTCGTAGGCTTCGACGATGCGCTGCACCAATGGATGGCGCACGACGTCCTTGGGCATGAAATGCGTGAAACTGATGCCCGGCACGTCCTTGAGCACCTGGATCACATGGTTCAGCCCGGACTTGGTGCCGCGGGGCAGGTCGACCTGGGTGATGTCCCCGGTGATCACCGCGGTGGAGCCGAAGCCGATCCGGGTCAGGAACATTTTCATCTGCTCGACCGTAGTGTTCTGGCTTTCGTCGAGGATGATGAAGCTGTTGTTCAGCGTACGGCCACGCATATAGGCCAGCGGCGCGACCTCGATGACCTGGCGTTCGATCAGCTTGGCGACGTATTCGAAGCCGAGCATTTCGTACAGTGCGTCATACAGCGGACGCAAGTACGGGTCGATTTTCTGGGCCAGGTCGCCGGGCAGGAAACCGAGTTTTTCCCCCGCTTCAACCGCCGGACGCACCAGCAGGATGCGGCGCACCTGTTCGCGTTCCAGCGCATCGACGGCGCAGGCCACGGCCAGATAGGTCTTGCCGGTACCGGCCGGACCGATGCCGAAGTTGATGTCGTTGCCCAGGATTTCCTTCACGTAGCGCTGCTGATTCAAGCCGCGAGGGCGAATCATGCCTTTTTTCGTGCGCAAGGCCACGGCAGGTTCCGACGGAGCGTGGTTCTCGAGTTCTTCGAGGGCCGACTCCTGCAGGAACAGGTGGACGGTGTCCGGCGACAACTCGCTTCCCTTGGTTTCCCGATAGAGGCGGCGCAGCAGGTTTTCCGCGGAGGAGGTGTGCTTGGGTTCGCCGATCAGTTCGAACTGGTTTCCGCGGTTGCGGATCTCGATGGCCAGGCGCTGTTCGATCAAGCGCAGATGCTCGTCGAATTGCCCGCACAGATTGGCGAAGCGGCGAGCCTCAAAGGGCTCGAGAATGAAACGATGTGGTTCGATGGGTGCGTTCAAGGTCGTTTTTAGCCGCCCTGGGGCAATTAAGATGAAATCAAGGATAACGCCAGTAGGCTGGGTGCGAAAGCTCTTAAAGAGGCGAATCTGATCACAGGGTTGGCACAACCCATTGTGGGAGCGAGCCTGCTCGCGATAGCGGCGTCACATTCAACATCGATATTGACTGTCACGCAGCTATCGCGAGCAGGCTCGCTCCCACAGGAAACTTTGTGTTACTGGACCAACGAGCCGCGCAGGGAGTGCGGTTGCGCGGCATCGATGTGGACGTCGGCGAACTGACCGATCAGGGCCGGAGTGTCGCAGCGGAAGTTGACGATGCGGTTGTTTTCGGTCCGCCCTTGCAATTCGCCCGGGTCTTTTTTCGAGTAATCGGTCACCAGAATCCGCTGGACGGAGCCGACCATCTGTCGGCTGATCTCGAAACCTTGCTGGTTCAAGCGATGTTGCAAGGCGTTGAGCCGTTCTTTTTTCACCTCTTCTGGTGTCTCGTCCGCCAAATCGGCGGCCGGAGTGCCGGGACGCTGGCTGTAGACGAAGGAATAGGAAAAATCGAAACCCACGTCTTCGATCAGCTTCATGGTCTGCTGGAAATCCTTCTCGGTTTCGCCGGGGAAACCCACGATAAAGTCCGAACTGATGCAGATCCCCGGCACCGCTGCCCGCAGTTTGCGCAGCTTGGATTTGTACTCCAGCGCCGTGTGGTTGCGCTTCATGGCCGCCAGGATCCGGTCGGAGCCCGATTGCACCGGCAGGTGCAGATGCTTGACCAGTTCAGGCACTTCGGCATGGGCCTGGATCAGGCTGTCGGAGAACTCCAGCGGGTGCGAGGTGGTGTAGCGGATGCGGTCGATGCCCTCCACGGCCGCCACCACGCGGATCAGCTCGGCGAGGTCGGCCAGGCGCCCATCGTGGGTCAGGCCGCGATAGCCGTTGACGTTCTGCCCCAGCAGCGTCACTTCCCGCACGCCGTTTTCCGCCAGGTGGATGATTTCGGCAATCACGTCGTCGAACGGCCGGCTGACTTCTTCGCCCCGGGTGTAGGGCACCACGCAGAACGTGCAGTACTTGCTGCAACCTTCCATCACCGACACGTAGGCGCTTGGGCCGTCGATGCGCGGTTCGGGCAGGTGGTCGAATTTTTCGATTTCCGGGAACGAGACGTCTACCTGCGGCAGCTTGGTGCTGCGCGCGGCGTCGATCATTTCGGGCAGGCGGTGCAGGGTCTGCGGGCCGAAGACCACGTCCACGTACGGTGCGCGATCACGAATGGCAGCGCCTTCCTGGCTGGCCACGCAACCGCCCACGGCGATGACCATTTCCGGGTTGGCCAGTTTCAGTTCACGCCAGCGACCGAGCTGGGAGTACACCCGGTCCTGGGCGCGCTCGCGGATGGAGCAGGTATTGAGCAGGATCACGTCGGCGTCTTCGGCACGGGCGGTGACTTCCAGGGCCTGGTGTTCACCCAGCAGATCGACCATGCGCGAGCTGTCGTACTCGTTCATCTGGCAACCGTGGGTTTCGATGTAAAGCTTCTTGGCCATGGACGGAGTCATCACGTGATTCAAAGAACCGCGCATTATAGGGAACAAGTCACCCGGTTCCTACCGCTGCGCGAGCAGTGGCTATGCTATAGTTCGCGCCCTCATTTTTACCCGCCGATGTGTTTCGCCTGCCATGACCAAACGTGAAGCTCCAATCTACAAGGTGATTTTCCTCAACCAGGGCCAGGTGTTCGAAATGTACGCCAAGCAGATCTATCAAAGTGATCTGTGGGGCTTCCTGGAAGTCGAAGAATTCGTCTTTGGCGAGCGCACGCAAATGGTCGTCGATCCGAGCGAAGAAAAGCTCAAGGCGCAGTTCGAAGGTGTGGTGCGCAGCTTCGTGCCGATGCATTCGATCGTGCGTATCGACGAGGTCGAGCGCCTGGGCACCCCGAAAATCAGCGAAGCCCGCGGCGCGGTCGGCAATGTCATGCCGTTTCCGATGCCGATGCCTGAGAAGTAAGCGCCAAGACTGAGTTGCCCCCAATCGCGAGCGGGCTCGCTCCCACACTGGATCTTCTGTGTGCACATTATTTGTGAACACCCGGGATTAACTGTGGGAGCGAGCCTGCTCGCGATTAGGCTCTCAAGGCCGTGGTGGATTCAGGGCAGTGGCGAGAAGGGCGTGCGCCCGTCGGCGTTTTGCAATTCCATCAGGTATTTGCGGAAGATCTGCCCCAGCACCTGGGTCGCGACTTCCAGCTCGTCGCGGGGCATCTGTTCGGCGACTTCGTCGGCGGTGTCCAGGGCTTCTTCGGCGCCATTGACCGCCGCCATCTTCAAGACAATGTAGGCCTGCACGTTGTTGGCCGGCACGCCTTCGCCATGGAAGAACATGCCGCCCAGCTTGTATTGCGCCTGGGCATGGCCTTGCAGTGAGGCTTTTTCGAAGTAGCTGAGGGCCAGTTTGAGGTCGCGCGGCGCAGCCTTGCCGTCGTAGTAGAACTCGCCCAACTCGTATTGCGCTTGTGCATCGCCCGCGTCCGCCGCTTTTTGACAGGCGTCGAGTGCCGGTGCGAGATCTTGTGGCTGGGTGTTGAGCGTGCAACGGCCCATCGCCGGGATCAACAACGAGTTGCCGCCTGCTTGTGCGTTCGCCAGCAGCGGCTGAAGGAGCAACAGGCAGCCCAGGGCAAGGGTGCGGCCGGTGCGGTTCATGGGAATCGACTTACCTCTGAGGGGCACGCGGACCCTCCGGGGGATCCAATAAGCGCGCATTATGAAATAAGCAGGGCCATCCTTACAAAGTCTTTACTCGTTTTTCTGCTGCGAGGGAGCGCTAACGGCAGCTTCGGGGGGTAATACGTAGGAAAAGGGGCAAGAGGTTGTCGTCAATCACTGACGCCAGCGTCAGCCGGCGTCAGTTATCCACAGGCTTACTTCAATGCGGCGAAGGCCCGCTCGGCTGCGTCGAGGGTGATCTTCAGCTCGGCCTCGCCATGGGCGATGGAGGTAAAGCCGGCTTCGAACGCGCTCGGTGCCAGGTACACGCCACCGTCGAGCATCAGGTGGAAGAAACGCTTGAAGCGGTCAGCGTCGCTGGCCATCACATCTTCGAAGGTCACGATGTCATCGGCGCCACTGAAGTACAGGCCGAACATGCCACCGGCCTGGGTGGTCACGAACGGAATGCCCGCTGCGTCGGCACGAATCTGCAAACCGTCGAGCAGACGGGTGGTGTAGTCGGTCAGCTCGGCGTGAAAGCCCGGGCGGCTGATCAGACGCAGGGTGGTCAGGCCGGCGGCCATGGCCAGCGGATTGCCTGACAGCGTACCGGCCTGGTAGACCGGACCCAGCGGCGCGATGCATTCCATGATGGCACGCTTGCCGCCGAAGCAACCGACCGGCATGCCGCCGCCGATGATCTTGCCGAAGGTGCTCAGGTCCGGTGTCACGCCGTAGTGGGCCTGGGCGCCGCCGAGGGCTACGCGGAAACCGGTCATCACTTCGTCGAAAATCAGCACCACGCCGTGCTGGTCGCACAGGCTGCGCAGGCCTTCGAGGAAACCCGGCGCCGGCGGTACGCAGTTCATGTTGCCAGCCACAGGCTCGACGATGATGCAGGCCACTTCCTGGCCGACTTCGCTGAGCATCTTCTCGACTTCTTCGAGGTCGTTGAACGGCAGGGTCAGGGTGTGCTTGGCAAACGCTGCGGGCACGCCGGCCGAACTCGGTACGCCTTGGGTCAGCGCGCCGGATCCGGCCTTGACCAGCAGGCTGTCGGAGTGGCCGTGGTAGCAGCCTTCGAACTTGATGATGCTGTCGCGACCGGTGAAGCCCCGCGCCAGGCGAATCGCACTCATCGTTGCCTCGGTGCCGGAGCTGACCATGCGCACCATTTCCATCGACGGCACGATCGAGCAAACCAGGTCGGCCATCTCGGTTTCCATGGCGGTCGGGGCACCGTAGGACAGGCCATGCTGCAACTGGTTGCGCACCGCTTCCAGCACGTCCGGATGGCTGTGGCCGAGGATCATCGGGCCCCACGAACCGACGTAGTCCACATAGCGCTTGTCATCTTCGTCCGTCACGTACGCGCCTTCGGCGTGTTTGAAGAACAGCGGGGTGCCGCCAACGCTCTTGAACGCACGAACGGGGGAGTTCACGCCGCCGGGGATGTGCTTTTGGGCATTGGCAAACAGGGTTTCGGAACGGGACATGGTTGGGCTCTCGAAATCGAAAAATTATTTGATCTGCAACAGATCGTTGAAGGCACGGGCGCGGCGCGTCACTTCCTGGGGGCTGTCGGCGCCGAACAGACCATGGACCACGGCCAGCAGGTCGACACCGTGAGCCACCAGCGGGGCGGCGTTGTCCAGCGTGATGCCGCCGATGGCGCACACCGGTATATGCAGTTTGATCCGGGCCTGGTCGAGCAGTTCAAGGTTTGCACTGGGTGCGCCGGGCTTGGTGTTGGAGTTGAAGAAGCGTCCGAACGCCACATAGCTGGCGCCCTCGCTGGCTGCCTGTTCGGCCAGTTCCAGGCTGGAGTGGCAGGTGGAGCCAATGATTGCGTCGCGCCCCAGCAGTGCCCGTACCGGCGCCAGCGGGCCATCGGTCTGGCCCAGGTGAACGCCGACGCCCAGGCGCGCGGCCAGTTCGGCGTCGTCGTTGATGATCAATCGGGTCTTGTAGCGCTCGCACAGATTGCGCAGCGCTTCGGCTTCGCGCAGGCGGCGGGCTTCGTCGCTGCTTTTATCACGGTATTGCAGCAGGGTGACGCCACCTTCCAGTGCCGCTTGCACATACGCGAGGAATTTGCCGGCCAGCAGTTGGCTATCGGTGATGGCGTAAAGGCCACGTAGTTTCATTCCACAGCCTCCGGAGCTACGAGCAGAAATCCAGCGGCAGGCGACGCGGGACGAACTGGCCTTTGCCCAGCTGTTCGGCATCGCGCAGGGTGCGCCAGGTGTAATCCAGTGCTGTCTTGACCGCGCTGGCGAGGTGTTCGCCCTGGGCCAGTCGTCCAGCCAGGGCGCTGGCCAGGGTGCAGCCGGAACCATGGTAGCTGCCGGGCAAGCGCTGGCAGGTGAAGGTTTCGCGGCGACCATCGCGGCTGTACAGGCGATTGTGGACTTCATGTTCGTCGCCGTGACCACCGGTGATCAACAGGTGCTTGACGAAGGGCAGCAGTTTTTCGGCGCATTCATCGGCGCTGCCCTCGGGCAGTTCGGCGAGGATGCGTGCTTCCGGCAGATTGGGGGTGGCGATGATTGCCAGGGGTAACAGGCGTTCGCGCATGGCGTAGCCGACTTCATCCTTGCCCAATCGTCCGCCGCCACCGGCTCGCAGCACTGGGTCGCAGACCATGGGCAAGTGCGGGTGCGCCTGCAGCAGTTCGACCACCGTGTCGACCATTTCCAGTGAGCCGAGCATCCCCAGCTTGACCGCCGCTACCTGCGAATCGTTGAGCACGGCATTGGCTTGCGCCAGCACCCACTCCCGATCGAGCACGCGGAAATCGCTCACGTTAACCGTGTCCTGCACGGTCAACGCGGTAACGGCCGGGGCGGCATGACAACCCTGGGCGAGCAGGGCTTCGATATCTGCCTGCAAACCGGCGCCACCACTGGGATCGTGGCCGGAGAGACAGAGGACAACGGGGCGAGAGCTGTAGATATTCATGGTGCGCGAGCTTACCACCAAACCTGTTTTGTCGGTGGTCGGACTCTGAGGGTTTTATGCTGGACTGCTTGCTCTGATGATTGCTTTTGATCCACCCGTTGCCGACCTGACCAAAGCAACAGCTCTATCTCAATGCTTGGCGCTGGAACGCCCGTTCTAGAGCCATCTGTAGGAAAAATTTCAATGGTGCAAATTGGCCATCAGCGGCTATGCTAGAAATGGATCCAACCAATAACAGGTAATGCCGGTTTTACGTCTACTCAGGGAATGGGGGGCTTCCTGATTCAACCGGACAGGCCACGCTGGGGCTTAAATGCGCTATTTGCTGATGTTGCTGCTGTGCTTGCCCGCTTTGGCAAGCGCCCTCGAATTCGATGAATTCACCCAAAGCCTGCCCTTGGGTCATGCCCTGCAGGTGTTCGAAGACACCCACGGTACGGCCACCATCGACGATGTCCTGGCAGAGGCCGCGGCGGGTCACTTCAAGCCCCATGACAAAGCCACGCTGAACGCTGGTTATTCGCGCTCGGCATTCTGGCTGAAAATAGACCTGCACTACCGTCCCGGCAATCCGGACGCCCAACGCACCTGGTTGTTGGAGCTGGCCTATCCGCCGCTGGACCATTTGGACTTGTATCTGCCTGACAGCGCCGGGGCGTATCGCCTGGTTCGCCAGACCGGCGATGCCTTGCCGTTCGCCAGCCGTGAAATTCGCCAGAACAACTACCTGTTCAGCCTGGACTTCAAACCTGAACAACGCCAGGCCGTGTACCTGCGCCTGCAAAGCCAGGGTTCGATCCAGGCGCCGCTGACGTTGTGGTCGAGCACGGCCTATCTTGAGCAACAACCTGTGCGCTTGTACGTGTTGGGCACCATCTATGGCGTACTGCTGGGGATGCTGGTCTACAACCTGTTCATTTACCTGAGCGTGCGGGACACCAGTTACCTTTATTACATCGTTTATATCGCCTCGTTCGGCTTGTATCAGTTGTCGGTCAACGGAGCGGCCGTGGAGTATTTCTGGCCGGACAACCCTTGGTGGGCCAATGCCGCAACACCCTTTTTCATCGGCTGTGCGGGTCTGTTCGGCAGCCAGTTTGCGCGCAGCTTCCTGCAAACCGCTCAACACAGTCGTTGGCTTGACCGGCTGCTGCTGGCGCTGATCGCCTACAGCGCGGTAGTGGTGGGCCTGTCGCTGATGACCAGTTACGCCTTGGCCTTGCGCCTGGCGACGGCATTGGCGCTGGTGTTTACCGTGGTGATTTTCGCCGCCGGGCTGTTCGCCTGGTGGCGTGGCCTGCGGGTGGCGCGTTATTTCATCATCGCCTGGTCGGCGTTTCTGCTGGGGGGCGTGGTCAACACGATGATGGTGCTCGGTTATCTGCCGAACGTATTCCTGACCATGTACGCCAGCCAGATTGGCTCGGCCATCGAAGTAGCGCTGTTGTCCCTGGCCCTGGCCGACCGTATCAATGCCATGCGCGAGCAGCAGGCCCAGACGCTGTTCGACGCCGGGCAGAAACTTGAAGTGCTCAACCAGCAATTGGCCCATGGCAACAAACTCAAGGATGAATTCCTCGCCACCTTGACCCATGAGCTGCGCACGCCGATGAATGGCGTGATCGGTTCGCTGGAGTTGATGGAAACCGTCGAAATGAATGAGGAGCTGACCCAGTATCAACAGACCGCCGCAGGTTCTGCGCGGGACATGATGCGCATGGTCAACGGCATCCTCACCCTTACCGAGTTGCAGGCCGGCAAGCTCAAGGCCTACCCGGCGCCGTTCAGTCTGCGGGCGATGGTCGACGCCTTGCAGGTGCAGTTCGGTGCCAATGCGGCGGTCAAGAGCCTGGATTTCAAGGTCGACGTGGCACCCGGCCTGACGGACCGGCTGATCGGTGACAGTGGCAAGCTGGCTCAATGCCTGGAATGCCTGCTGGACAACGCCGTCAAGTTCACCCGTACAGGGGGCCTGGCGCTGCGGGTCAGTGGCAGGCCGTCGGGGCTCGATCGGCTGGTGCTGTCCTTTGCCGTGATCGACACCGGTATTGGTTTCACGGACCTTGGAGAGGCGAGCTTGTACCAGCGCTTCTTCCAGCTGGACGGTTCCATGACTCGGGAATACGGCGGTCTCGGCGTGGGGCTGGCGATCTGTCGGCAGCTGGTGGAGTTGCTGGGCGGACGCCTGACTCACACCTCCGAACCCGGTCGCGGCAGCCGATTCCAGTTGGATGTCGAGGTGGAAATGGCCGTGCCCGTGGAGGCGCCCACGCCATTTTCGTTCAGCCCGCGAGAAAGCGCGCGGTTGCCCCAGGATTGCACGGTGTTGCTGGCTGACGACAACAGCATTGATCTGCTGGTGATGCGCGGCATGTTGCTCAAGCTCGGTTACCGGGTGCGTACCGCCGACAGCGGCCGCGCGGCACTGGATATGCTGCAGGGCGAGAGTGTTGATGCCGTGCTGCTCGATTGCCAGTCGCCACCGCTGGACGGGGTGTCGGTCTGCTGTCAGATCCGTACGCTCGCCGGCTGCGAGGACCTGCCGGTGTTTGTGGTCAGTCCCAATCCGAATCACGAGCGCTGCACGTCGGGCGCGTTGACCGATTACCTGAGCAAACCGGTGAAATTCGAGGTGTTGCGCACGATTCTGCAACGGCGGGTACTTTGTCCAAAACAGGGTGAAAGCGCCGATATTTAGGCGGGTATGACACTTTGTTCGACCTTGGGGCGGTGCTTAACTGAACCTCTGCTGGCCGACCAAGGAGCCCTATCATGAACCTGCACCAGTTCGCCGAGACCCACGAGGTCACCAATCAGCCACCGTCCCTGGATGGCGCCAACCTCTATCGCATCGACCTGCCGCTGCAACAGTGGTCGCAGCGTTTTGGTGCGGGTTGGGCGCAAGGGCGGATCGATGCGTATGGCGCACTGGCCGGCGGGCCGCTGATGGAAGCGGGGTTTCTGGCGAACCAGAACAAGCCGGTGTTTTCCAGCCACGACCGCTACGGCCATCGCATCGATCTGGTGGAATTCCATCCCGCTTACCACCAGTTGATGCGCACCGCCGTCGAGCATGGCTTGCCCAGCCTGCCATGGGCCCAGCCGCAACCCGGCGCCCACGTCGCCCGAGCCTCGATGACTTATCTGCACAGCCAGGCTGAAGCCGGCACCGGTTGTCCGCTGACCATGACCTTCGCCAGCGTCCCGGCGTTGCGTTTGCAACCGGACCTGGCCGAGCTCTGGGTGCCCAAAGCGCTCGCCACCGAGTACGACCCGCGAAACGTCGGCATGGCCCACAAGGCCGGGGTGACCCTCGGCATGGCGATGACTGAAAAGCAGGGCGGCACCGACGTGCGGGCCAACACCACCAAGGCTTATCCGGTGGGCGCCAGCGGTCCGGGCCAGGCCTATGAGCTGGTGGGCCACAAGTGGTTCTGCTCGGCGCCGATGTGCGATGCCTTCCTGACCCTGGCCCAGACCGACAAGGGCCTGAGCTGTTTCCTGCTGCCGCGCCATCGCCCGGACGACACCCGTAATCAGTTCTATATCCAGCGGCTGAAGAACAAGCTGGGCAACTGTTCCAACGCCTCCAGCGAAGTTGAATTCCGTGGTGCACTGGCCTGGATGGTCGGTGAGGAAGGGCGAGGCGTGCCGACCATCATCGAGATGGTCGCCATGACCCGCTTCGATTGCATGGTCGGTTCCAGTGCTCTGATGCGCCAGGCCCTGACCCAGGCCAGCCATCACTGCGCGCATCGCCAGGTCGGTGGCAAGTTGTTGAGCGAACAGCCACTGATGCAAAACGTGCTGGCCGACCTGGCGCTGGAAAGCGAAGCCGCCCTGGCCCTGAGCCTGCGCATGGGCCGGGCGCTGGACCACTTGAGTGACGAACACGAGGCCAAGTTCGCGCGGCTGGTGACTGCGGTGGGCAAATACTGGATCTGCAAACGCGCCCCCGCGATGATCAACGAAGCCGCCGAATGCATGGGCGGCGCGGGTTATGTCGAAGACAGCATCCTGCCGCGCCTCTATCGTGAAGCACCGGTGAACTCGACCTGGGAAGGCTCCGGCAATGTACAGTGCCTGGATGTGTTGCGGGCCCTGTCCAAGGAACCGGGCGTGCTTGAAGTGCTGTTCACCGAGCTGGGTGACGGCCACGGCGACAAACGCCTGGCTGCCCACATCGATCGGTTGCAGGCGGCGTTCAAGGATACCGCTGACATCCAGTACCGCGCCCGGCAATTGACTGAAGAGATCGCCATCGGCCTGCAAGCCAAGCTGCTGCTGGAAGCGGGCAACAGCGACGTCAGCGATGCCTTCATCGCCAGCCGCCTGGGTTCGGCTGGCCGGGCATACGGCGCCTTGCCCCGAGGCCTGAATGTCGAGGCCATCGTGACACGCTCCACGCCCCAAGGTTTCTAAACGCCGAACCTGTGGGAGCGAGCTTGCTCGCGAAGGCGTAGGCACATCCAACATCTCTGGTGACTGGTACACCGCTATCGCGAGCAGGCTCGCTCCCACAGGGGATCTGTGACGAGTGAAGAATCTGCGACTGGTGGTGATCAAGGGTGGGAGCGAGCTTGCTCGCGATGGCGTAGGTACATTCAACATCTTTGCTGACTGATACACCGCTATCGCGAGCAAGCTCGCTCCCACAGGGGATCTGTGGTGAATGAAGAATCTGCGGCTGGCGGCGATCAAGGGTGGGAGCGAGCTTGCTCGCGATGGCGGCGGCACATTCAACATCTTTGCTGACTGATACACCGCTATCGCGAGCAAGCTCGCTCCCACAGGGGATCTGCGGTGAATGAAGAATCTGCGGCTGGCGGCGATCAAGGGTGGGAGCGAGCTTGCTCGCGATGGCGGCGGCACATCCAACATCTTTGCTGACGGATACACCGCTATCGCGAGCAAGCCCGCTCCCACAGGGGATCTGCGGTGAATGAAGAATCTGCGACTGGTGGTGATCAAGGGTGGGAGCGAGCTTGCTCGCGATGGCGGCGGCACATCCAACATCTTTGCTGACTGACACAGCGCTATCGCGAGCAGGCTCGCTCCCGCAGGGGATCTGCGGCGAGTGAAGAATCTGCGGCTGGTGGTGATCAAGGGTGGGAGCGAGCTTGCTCGCGATGGCGTAGGCACATCCAACATCTTTGCTGACTGATACACCGCTATCGCGAGCAAGCCCGCTCCCACAGGGAAGCTGCGGTGAATGAAGAATCTGCGGCTGGTGGTGATCAAGGGTGGGAGCGAGCCTGCTCGCGAAGGCGTAGGCACATCCAACATCTCTGGTGACTGATACACCGCTATCGCGAGCAGGCTCGCTCCCACAGGGATCTGCGGTGAATGAAGAATCTGCGGCTGGTGGTGATCAAGGGTGGGAGCGAGCTTGCTCGCGATGGCGTCGGCACATTCAACATCTTTGCTGACTGATACACCGCTATCGCGAGCAGGCTCGCTCCCACAGGGGATCTGCGGTGAATGAAGAACCTGCGGCTGGTGGTGATCAAGGGTGGGAGCGAGCCTGCTCGCGAAGGCGTCGGCACATTCAACAGCTTTGCTGACTGACACAGCGCTATCGCGAGCAAGCTCGCTCCCACAGGGGATCTGCGGCGAGTGAAGAATCTGCGGCTGGTGGTGATCAAGGGTGGGAGCGAGCTTGCTCGCGATGGCGGCGGCACATTCACATCTCTGGTGACTGATACAGCGCTATCGCGAGCAGGCTCGCTCCTACATGGGGATTTGTGGTGGATGATCGATCGCGCCCAATACGCCACTGTTCCCGTCGGCCGACGATGCAGGCAAGATGAAGGCCTGCAAGTCAGAACACAGGAAGCTGATCGTGACCGAAGCGTTTATTGTCGTTCAAACCGCCGAACAAGCCGTGGATCGTTTGGCGGCCCTGCACGAGCGTGCGACCACTGCGCTGAACCAGGCGCTCAAGCGGTACCTCAAGGATCGTATCGAGCCGGATGCCGAACAGCGGGCGTTGTTTCGCTATCCCGCCCTGCGCCTGACCTATCACTGCCATGGCGAAGTCCCGCAAACCACCCGCGCCTACGCCAAGGTCCAGTTGCCGGGCACCTACAGTGTCACCGTCACCCATCCGGCTGCGTTCCGTAAATACCTGCTGGAGCAGTTGGTCCCGCTGATGCACGACTTTACCGTCACCGTCGAAGTGGGTGTCAGCGAGCAGAACATTCCCTATCCCTACGTGGTGGAGCAGGGTGATGAACTGGCCGGCTCCGGTGTGACTGCCGCGGTGCTGGCCCGAGTGTTCCCCAGTACCGACCTGTCGGCCGCCACCGATGGCATTGCCGACGGCCTCTACGACTGGGAAAACACCGACCCGCTGCCGCTGGCGTTGTTTGACGCGGCGCGGGTGGACTTTTCCCTGCGTCGGCTGGTGCATTACACCGGCAGCGACTGGCGCCATGTGCAGCCGTGGATCCTGCTGACCAACTATCACCGTTATGTGGATCAGTTCATTGTCCATGGCTTGGAGCAACTGCGCAGTGACCCGCGTTTTGTGCGCATGGTCCTGCCGGGCAACGTGATCATCGAAAAGAGCATGGACCACGGTGAAGCCTCGGCGATCGCCGCGGGCGTGGTCTGGCACCGCTACCAGATGCCGGCCTATCACCTGCAGGCCAGCGACGGCCACGGCGTGACGCTGGTGAACATCGGCGTCGGGCCGTCCAACGCCAAGAACATCACCGACCACCTGGCCGTGCTGCGCCCCCACTGCTGGCTGATGATCGGTCACTGCGGTGGGCTGCGGCAGTCCCAGACCATCGGCGACTACGTGCTGGCCCACGCTTACATGCGTCGCGACGGCATCCTCGACCGGGTCGTGCCGCCGAATATTCCGATCCCGGCCCTGGCTGAAGTGCAGATGGCCTTGCAGCAAGCGGCGGCCAATGTCACCGGTGAAAAGGGCGACGAGCTGAAGAAACGCCTGCGCACCGGCACTGTGCTGACCTACGACGACCGCAACTGGGAATTGCGCTGGGCTCAGGAGCGTCCGTTGATCAACCTGTCCCGCGCCGTGGCGGTGGACATGGAAAGCGGCACCATCGCCGCTCAGGGATACCGCTTGCGTGTGCCGTACGGCACGTTGCTTTGTGTCTCGGACAAACCGCTGCACAGCGAGATCAAATTGCCGGGTTCGGCCAACGCGTTTTACGAACGGGCGGTCAACCAGCACCTGAAGATCGGCATCGCGGCGCTGGACCTGTTGCGCAACGAACTCAACTCGCTGCACTCGCGCAAGTTGCGCAGCTTCGACGAGCCGCCGTTCCGCTGATGAACTGATCCCGGTTGAAGGGGCAGTGGTTATTTAACGGTCGGGCCACTAGCATGGTCGGCCCAGACCGTTAGATGTTGTGTTTGCCATGCCTCGTCCGCCACGTCCCGCTTCCCGCCGCCCTGGCGCGAAACCTCCCGCATCCGCCCCGCGTCGTGTGGCCAAGGCCCCGCCGGCCGAGCCGAGGCTGATCCTGTTCAACAAACCCTTCGATGTGCTGACGCAGTTCAGTGACGATCAAGGGCGGGCGACGCTCAAGGACTTTATCGACGTGCCCGGCATTTATCCCGCCGGGAGGCTGGATCGCGACAGCGAAGGGTTGCTGCTGCTCACCAACGACGGGCAGTTGCAGGCCCGCATCGCCGACCCCCGACACAAACTGGCCAAGACCTATTGGGTGCAAGTAGAAGGTGAGCCCAGTGCCGAGCAATTACAGCGACTGTGCGCTGGCGTGGAACTGAACGACGGCATGACCTTGCCCGCACAAGCGCGGCAACTGGATGAGCCGCAGCTATGGCCGCGCAACCCGCCGGTGCGCTTTCGTAAAAGCGTGCCGACCAGTTGGCTGGAACTGGTGATTCGCGAAGGGCGCAACCGTCAGGTACGGCGCATGACCGCCGCGGTGGGCTTGCCGACATTGCGTCTGGTGCGGGTCAGGATCGGTGACTGGACGCTTGAAGGGCTGGATCAGGGACAGTGGAAGGAAGTGCCGGCGCGTTTATAAGGTGCCCGTCTCGATCAGGCCGATCACCACGCTCTTGATGACGAATGCCGCCACGCCCAGTCCCAGCACAAAAAACAGGATGAACGAGCCAAAACGCCCGGCCTTGGACTTCTTCGCCAGATCCCAGACGATGAAACCCATGAAAATGATCAGGATGCTGACAAGGCCAGTCATCATCCACTCTTCGAAAACCACAGGATCCATCGAAACACTCCGGCGTGGGCGAGGTTGAAAAGGCGGGGCGAGTATACGGCATGGAAAGAGGGCGAAGGATTGGGCTGCGACGGTGTGTCGCAGCTATTCATCGCCTGGGCTGACGCAGCGGTGTTCTCTTCAGTCGTGGTGGACACCGGCCCGCTTGAGCATCTGTTTGCAGCGTTCGGACAAGTGAAACACCCGCAGGTGCTTGCCGGCCTTGCTATAGCGTTCACGCAGGGTCTTGAGCGCCGCGATGGCCGAATAGTCGACAAAGCTCAAGTGACGGCAGTCCAGGGTCACCTGGGACGGATCGTTGGCCGGGTCGAACTGGTTGAGAAACGGCGTGGTCGAGGCGAAGAACAGGGTGCCGTGCAGGCGATAGAGCTTGCTGCCGTCCGCTTCCAGATGCGCATCGGCATACAGTTCCCGGGCCTGTTGCCAGGCAAAGTTGAGCGCCGCAATGATAATGCCGCACAGCACGGCGGTGGCCAGATCAGTGAATACCGTGATGGTCGTCACCGCGATGATCACCAACACGTCATTGACGGGCACTTTGTTGATCACCCGCAGCGAGGCCCAGGCAAAGGTCTGCTGGGACACCACGAACATCACGCCTACCAGCGCGGCCAATGGGATGCGTTCGATCAACGGCGACAGAAACAACACGAACAGCAGAACCATCACCCCGGCCACCACGCCGGATAACCGGCCGCGCCCGCCCGAACTCAGGTTGATCACGGTCTGGCCGATCATTGCGCAACCGCCCATGCCGCCGAACAGTCCGGAGGCCATGTTGGCCGCGCCCAACGCTACGCACTCGCGGTCCGGGTAGCCGCGGCTCTCGGTGATCTCGTCGGTCAGGTTCAGGGTCAGCAGGGTTTCCAGCAGGCCGACCATCGCCATCACCACCGCATAGGGCGCGATGATCCGTAAGGTATCCAGGTTCCAGGGAATGTCCGGCCAGACAAAAGCCGGCAGGCCGCCAGCGATATGCGCCATATCACCCAGGGTGCGGGTCGGCAGCCCGAAAAAGTACACCGCCAGGCCAACCCCCAGGATCGCCACCAGGGCCGGCGGAACACTGCGGGTCAGGCGTGGCAACAGGTAGACGATGGCCATGGTCAGCGCCACCAGGCCGATCATCAGGTACAACGGGCCGCCGCTGAGCCAGGTCTCGCCGCTCTTGAAGTGCTCCAGTTGCGCCAGGGCGATGATGATCGCCAGGCCGTTGACGAAACCGAGCATCACCGGGTGCGGCACCATGCGCACCAGTTTGCCCAGCCGCAACAGCCCGAACGCCATCATGATCAACCCGCCCAGCAGCACAGTCGCCAGCAGGTATTGCACGCCGTGTTGCACCAC
Organism: Pseudomonas sp. N-137; assembly: GCF_034555295.1. Lineage (NCBI taxonomy): Bacteria > Pseudomonadati > Pseudomonadota > Gammaproteobacteria > Pseudomonadales > Pseudomonadaceae > Pseudomonas > Pseudomonas sp. N-137. The sequence goes on along the minus strand of NZ_JAXUDQ010000028.1, from coordinate 140,989 downwards.
CAGCGCGACAATCACCACGGCCATCGATCCCGCCGCGCCAGACACCATGCCTGGCCGCCCGCCGAACAGCGCGGTCAGCGTGCAGATGATGAAAGCGCCGTACAACCCCATCAGTGGGTTGAGATGAGCCACCAGGGCGAACGCGATGCATTCGGGCAGCAAGGCAAAAGAAGTGGTGAGGCCGGCGAGGGCGTCGGCGCGAAGACGTGCTGGTTTCATGATTGTCCTGGCGGGGCAGCGCCTGAGAGTCGACTGCCGTGGGCGTGGTGCAAAAACAGGGTGGGGATGGTACGGAATTGAGTGCGGTGCGGCCAGTGGTTGGTCGTCGTGTGGATGATTTCGGGGCGGCTTCGCAGTGCGCAAGGCGCACGCTTCCTCGCCACGGGAGACGGCCAGGGATGAAAATCCTGCGCTGAATTTACATGGCAGGTGGTGAGCGATGTCCGTCAGCGACATTTCTTGTCTGTGTACGAAAATTACTTTCAGTACGTTTGAAGATTGCTCCTCGAAATGATTTATGAGTTTCACAAACACAACGACGTGACCCCATTCGAGGAGTAACGCATGGCCCCTGCATTCGGTTATTGGCTGTTGGTCTACGCGGCCATCGCCATCATTGCGCTGATCGTTTTGATCGCCCGATATCGGCTTAATCCGTTCATTGTCATTACGCTGGTGTCCATTGGCCTGGCGCTGCTGGCCGGGATGCCGCCGTCCAGTGTGGTCGGGGCGTATGAGGCGGGCGTGGGCAAGACCCTGGGGCACATCGCGCTGGTGGTGGCCTTGGGCACGATGCTCGGCAAGATGATGGCCGAGTCCGGCGGGGCCGAGCGCATGGCGCAAACGCTGATCGAGCGCTTCGGCGAGCGCAACGCCCATTGGGCGATGGTGTGTATTGCCTTCCTGGTGGGGCTGCCGTTGTTTTTCGAAGTCGGCTTCGTGCTGCTGGTGCCCATCGCGTTCACCATTGCCCGGCGCGTGGGCGTGTCGATCCTGATGGTGGGGTTGCCGATGGTCGCCGGTCTCTCGGTGGTGCATGCCCTGGTGCCGCCGCACCCGGCAGCGATGCTGGCGGTGCAGGCGTTCCAGGCCTCGGTGGGGCAGACCTTGCTGTACGCGATCCTGATCGGTATTCCTACCGCGATCATTGCCGGCCCTGTGTATGCCAAGTTCATCGTGCCGCGCATCCAACTGCCGGACGATAACCCGCTGGCGCGACAATTCCTCGACCGCGAACCCCGCGCCAATCTGCCAGGTTTCGGGATAACCCTGGGGACCATCCTGTTGCCGGTGGTGCTGATGTTGATCGGCGGTTGGGCCAACCTGATCTCCGAGCCGGGTAGCGGCTTCAATCAGTTCCTGCTGTTCATCGGCAACTCGGTGATTGCCTTGCTGCTGGCGACCCTTCTCAGCTTCTGGACGCTGGGCCTTGCCCAGGGCTTCAACCGTGAGTCGATCCTCAAGTTCACCAATGAATGCCTGGCGCCAACGGCCAGTATTACGTTGCTGGTGGGCGCTGGCGGTGGTTTGAACCGGATCCTGGTGGACGCCGGGGTCACTCAACAAATCGTCGGCCTGGCCCAGGAATTTCAACTATCACCACTGGTCATGGGCTGGCTGTTCGCCGCCCTGATGCGTGTCGCCACCGGCTCGGCCACGGTGGCGATGACCACGGCCTCCGGTATCGTCGCCCCCGTGGCGATCGGTCTGGGCTATCCCCATCCCGAGCTGCTAGTGCTGGCCACCGGCGCCGGGTCGGTGATCTTTTCCCACGTCAACGACGGCGGCTTCTGGCTGATCAAGGAATACTTCAATATGACCGTCACTCAAACTTTCAAGACCTGGACCGTACTCGAAACGCTGATCTCCCTGGTTGCGTTCGGCCTGACCCTAGGACTTGCGCGCTTGCTTTAATCGCAGCGCTCCAACACAGGTGCCGTCATGGACATCCTTTACCAGATTCGCTCCCGTCAGGATTCCTTCAGCGCCGGCGAAGGAAGAATCGCCCGGCTGATGCTCGACGACGTAGGGTTCGCCGCCTCGGCCAGCCTGGATGAACTGGCCCAGCGGGCCGAAGTGAGCAGCGCCACGCTGTCACGGTTTGCCCGTACCGTTGGCTGCCGCGACCTGCGGGACTTGCGCCTGCAACTGGCCCAGGCCAGTGGCGTCGGCAGCCGGTTTCTCGACCCCGCCGGCGCGCCCGAGCAGTCGGCGTTTTATGGGCAGATCGTCGGCGATATCGAGACGACCCTGCGTCAGCACCTGTCGGCATTCGAAGAGTCTCGGTTCAGCGACGCGGTGCGGATGCTCGGCAAGGCGCGGATGATTCACGCGTTCGGGCTCGGCGGTTGGTCGGCGTTGTGCGGCGAGGAGTTGCAGGTACGGCTGGTGCGTTTCGGCTACTCGATTGCCGCCTGCCGGGATCCGGTGATGATGCGCATCACCGCCACCTCATTGAGCCAGGAGCACTTGGTCATCGCCTGTTCACTCACCGGCATCACTCCGGAACTGCTCGGCGCGGTTGAACTGGCGCGCAGTTATGGTGCGCCCATCCTGGCCATCACCCGCGCCGACTCACCGTTGGCCCGACTGGCCGATGTAGTGTTGCCGCTGCAAGGCGCGGAAACCTCGTTCATTTATAAGCCCACGGCGGCGCGCTACGGCATGTTGCTGGCCATCGATGTGCTCGCCACCGAGCTTGCGCTGGCCCACCCCGAAGACAATCAAGAGCGTCTGCGGCGAGTCAAACTCGCCCTGGACGATTACCGCGGCGGCGACGATCACTTGCCGCTGGGAGACTGAGATGCTGTACGACACGCTTATCCGCAACGCACGGGTCATCGATGGCAGCAACACCCCCGGTTACAGCGCCGACGTGGCGATCCGTGCCGGTCGCATCGAGCGCATCGCCGACCTGCGCGATGCCCGGGCAATCGAAGAAATAGACGCCGCCGGCCGGGTGCTGGCTCCAGGGTTCATCGATGTGCACACCCACGACGACACGGTGGTCATTCGCCAGCCGCAGATGCTGCCCAAACTCAGCCAGGGCGTGACCACGGTGATTGTCGGCAATTGCGGTATCAGCGCTTCGCCGGTGAGTTTGCGGGGCGAGCCGCCGGACCCGATGAATTTGCTCGGCACGGCCCAAGCGTTCGTCTATCCGCGTTTCGATGATTATCGTTCGGCGGTGGAAGCAGCCACGCCGGCGGTCAACGTGGCGGCGCTGGTGGGGCACACGGCGCTGCGCAGCAACCACATGGATGATTTGTTGCGCACCGCCAGTGTGAGAGAAATCGCCGCCATGCGTCAGCAACTGCGCGAAAGCCTGGAGGCCGGCGCACTGGGGTTATCCACAGGCCTGGCCTACGCCAACGCCTTTTCGGCCTCCACCGACGAAGTCATGCAACTGACCCAAGAGCTGAGCGCATTCGATGCGGTCTACACCACCCATCTGCGCAGCGAATTCGAACCGGTGCTTGAGGCCATGGACGAAGCGTTCCAGATCGGCCGTCACGCCCGCAGCCCGGTGATCATTTCCCACCTCAAATGTGCGGGTGCCGGTAATTGGGGGCGCAGTCCGCAGGTGCTCGCGGCGCTGGAGAATGCGGCGAAAACCCATCCGGTCGGTTGTGATTGCTACCCCTATGCGGCCAGCTCCTCGACCCTGGATCTCAAGCAGGTGACCGATGCCCATCGCATCACCATCACCTGGTCGACGCCTCATCCGCACATGGGAGGGCGCGATCTGGCTGACATCGCCGCCGAATGGGATGTGCCGCTGCTGGAGGCCGCGCGGCGCCTGCAACCGGCCGGCGCGGTGTACTACGGCATGGACGAAAGCGACGTACGACGAATCCTCGCCCACCCGTTGTCCATGGTCGGCTCCGACGGTTTGCCGGAGGATCCGTTTCCGCATCCGCGCTTGTGGGGGGCTTTCCCGCGGGTGCTGGGGCATTTCAGCCGAGACATCGGGCTGTTTGCGTTGCACACCGCCGTGCACAAGATGACCGGCCTGTCGGCGGCGCGCTTCGGCCTGAAGGACCGTGGGGAAATTCGGGAAGGGCATTGGGCGGATCTGGTGTTGTTCGATCCTCATACCATCAGGGATGTCGCCGATTTCAACGAGCCGCAACGGGCCGCCGAAGGTATCGATGGGGTTTGGGTCAACGGCGTCTTGAGCTACCGCGAGGGCCGGGCGAATGGGCGCAGGCACGGGCGGTTTCTGGCGCGAGAAGGGGATCTACGCCGTGGATTCAGTTCGTCACCCGGCGCTTGAGAGGTGGAAACACAATGGAATGCCCTTGTGATCTGCTTCTCAGTGGTGGCATTGCGATATTAAAGAAGCCGGTGATATAGCCGAAGCAATGAGTTCAACCCATCTAAACTGGGTCTTTTCAGCCAGGGAGCAACCCATGAGCTTCGGTAAAACCACCCCGATCCTGCGGATCTTCGATGAAACCAAGGCATTGGCGTTCTATGTCGACTTCCTGGGATTTACCGTCGACTGGCAACATCGCTTTGGTGACGATTTTCCGCTGTACCTGCAAGTCTCTCGCGACGGATGCGTGCTGCACCTGTCCGAACATCATGGCGACTGCACCCCGGGCTCGGCACTGCGTATCGAAACGGATGAACTGGAAGCTTTCCAGGCGCAACTGCTGGCCAAGCAATACCCCTTCGCCCGCCCTCAGATTCAGGCCATGCCGTGGGGTAGCCAGGACATGACGGTGGTCGATCCGTTTGGCAATCGGTTGGTGTTTACCAATGGGATTAGTGTGTAACGAGGTTGGATACATTGATGGGCGAGCGGGGGCGTTGGGCTAGATCTGCCGCCACGTGACGAAAGAGCCAAGGTGATGGATCTTTTTGACTGATTGTAATGACATTGCGCAAAGCGCCCATTTCTTCCGGGAAATGGGCGCTTGTCATGATCAAACCCGGAAGTGACTCACCATCATCTGCAACTGATTACCCAAGCGGGCCAGTTCAACACTGGACGCTGCGGTTTCTTCGCTGGCGGCGGCGGTCTGTTCGGACACGTCGCGTACGTTGATGATGCTGCGGCTGATCTCCTCGGCCACGGCGCTTTGCTCTTCGGCGGCGGCGGCGATCTGCTGGTTCATCGACTGGATGTTCGACACCGTGCGGGTGATGTTTTCCAGTGATACACCGGCCTTGCGGGTCAGGGCTACGCTGCTGTCGGTAAGGCTGCGGCTGTTGTTCATCACGGCGGCCACTTGTTGGGTGCCGTTCTGCAGACCGGCCACCAGGCCTTCGATTTCCTCGGTGGACTTTTGTGTGCGCTGGGCCAGGCCACGGACTTCGTCGGCAACCACCGCGAAGCCACGACCGGCTTCACCGGCGCGCGCCGCTTCGATTGCCGCGTTCAGGGCCAACAGGTTGGTTTGTTCGGCGACGGCCTTGATCACGTCCATGACACTGCCGATCTTGTCGCTTTCCTGTTGCAGCACGGTCATGGCGTCGGTGGAGCGCTCCACTTCACTGGCCAGGCGCTCGATCTGGGCGATGGCTTCGTTGACCACCTGGTCGCCGGCACGGGCTTCACCGTCTGCCGCGGCGGCTGCCTGGGATGCCTCTTCGGCGTTGCGGGCAACTTCCTGAACCGTGGCGGTCATCTCGTGCATGGCGGTCGCCACCTGATCGGTCTCGACTTTCTGGCTGTTGACGCCGGCGCTGGTCTGCTCGGTTACTGCGGACAATTGTTCGGCAGCACTGGCGATCTGGGTCACGCCATCACGGATGCCGCTGATCAAATCGCGCAGGGTCACGCCCATGCGTGCGATGCCCTGTTGCAGTACGCCCAGCTCATCGCGACGGGTAACGATGAGGTTGTGCGAGAGGTCGCCACTGGCAATGCGATCGACCACGGCCAGGGTTTCGCGCAGCGGTCGGGTGATCTGGCGAGTGATGATGACCGCCGCGATGATGCCTACCAGCAACGCCAACAACGTGCTGACCAGTTGCAGGGTGCGGGCCTGGGCGCTTTCGGCATCGCGACGGTCGAGCTGGATCTGATACAGCTGTTCGCTCAGGGAGACGATGGTCGTGCCCTGGTCGGTCATTTCCTTGCGGGCCTGCGCCGCCTCGGCAATGGCCAGGGTGAAAGCCTGGACGGAGCTGCGGTATTGAGTCAGGGCAGCTTCGAGCTGACGCAGCTCACCTTGCCGGGTGCTGGCGAAATACGCATTCAGCGGTTGGAGCGAAGCGAGGGCGGCATCCAGTTGGGCGACGGCCTTGCGTTCGTTTTCGGGGTTGCTGTTGGCGGTGTAGCCGCGCACTTCATAGCGGGCCAACATGAACGCCTGCTTGGCCTCGGTGATTGCCTGGTACTGTTCCAGGCGCTGGTCGCTCGAGAGCATTTGCTGAACGTCGGTATTGATCGTCTCGATCAGCTGGTAAGCGGTCCCGGCGTTGGCAGTCATCGCGTCGCGGGCGGTGTTGGCGCTGCGGTAGGCGTTGCGCATTTTGTTCAGGGACGCCTGATAGGCGCTGATCGTCGCGCTCTGCTCCTTGAGCAGCTTGACGTTTTCCGGGCTCTTGAAGCTGCTCAGCAGCGCGTTCTGTTGCGCAACGAAACTATCGAGGGTGGTTTGCACATTCTGTGCGGCGGTCTCGTCGCCATTGGTGAGCATGTATTGCAGGCGCACGACCCGAAGCTTGGTCAAGCCGGCATTGAGCTTGGTGATGTCGCTCATCCAGTTGCTGCGGTCGATCAGCCCTCCCAGGCTGGTCCAACTGGTCAGTGCCAGGACGCAGGTCAGTACCAGCACCAGGCCAAAGCCCAGGCCCAGTTTCATGTTGACGCTAATGTTGCCAAACCAGCTATTCATCATATTCCTCCAGGAACGTTGTGCTGCTTGATCGTCGGTACGCTGGAAGATTGTTGTTTTTGAGCCAGCTAAAACGTGTAACAGGGCTGTATCGGCTGCCGACTCTGGATCTGAAAGGATTTTTTTGGAGTGTCAGGCATTGGCTGGAGAACTTGCTGCGCGCCTCAGGGTTATCCTGAATTCCAGGCAAAAAAAAGCCCGCGGGAGGGCGGGCTAAAACCTTAGTTTCTTGAATGAGCGAGGGGACTTTACCCAATCACGCGAACGCGTGGGGTGAAGAAAAGTTCATGAGAGGCGGGTGGCAATGAGCAGAGAACGAAGCCCTCAACCTGGATCAGACTGAGGGCTTCTCTGCGCCTGACAACCTCACCTCAGATCAAACCGATCCAGGTTCATCACCTTGACCCACGCCGCGATGAAGTCGCTGACGAACTGCTCCTGCGCATCTGCGCTGGCATACACTTCGGCCAGGGCCCGTAGTTGGGCGTTGGAGCCGAAGACCAGATCGACACGAGTGCCGGTCCATTTGACCTGACCGGTCTTGCGGTCGCGGGCTTCGAACGTTTGCTGGTCGTCTGAGAGCGGTTTCCATTCCACGCCCATGTCCAGCAGGTTGACGAAGAAGTCGTTGGTCAACGCACCTGGCCGTTGGGTGAAAACCCCATGCCGGGTTTGGCCGACATTGGTATCGAGTACGCGCAGGCCGCCGATCAGTGCGGTCATTTCCGGTGCACTGAGGGTCAGCAGTTGCGCCTTGTCGATCAGCAGTGCCTCGGCGGATACGCGATACCTGCCCTTTAGGTAGTTGCGAAAGCCATCGGCGATGGGTTCAAGAAAGCCGAACGACTCGACGTCGGTCTGCTCTTGGCTGGCGTCCATACGCCCCGGCGAGAAAGGCACCGTCACGCTGAGCCCGGCATTCTTCGCCGCCTGTTCAATGCCGGCGCTGCCAGCCAGCACGATCAGGTCCGCCAGGGAGATTTTTTTACCACCGGACTGGGCCCCGTTGAACTCGTCCCGGATTTTTTCGAGAGTCGCCAGCACCTGCGCCAATTGTTCCGGCTGGTTGGCCGGCCAATCTTTCTGCGGGGCCAGACGCAGCCGGCCACCGTTGGCACCGCCGCGCTTGTCGGAGCCACGGAAACTGGACGCGGCCGCCCAGGCGGTGGACACCAGTTGTGAAACCGACAGGCCCGAGGCCAACAGCTTGCCTTTGAGGGATGCGATGTCGCTGTCGTTGACCAGGGCATGGTCCACTGCCGGGATAGGGTCCTGCCAGAGCAGCTCTTCGTTGGGCAGTTCCGGGCCGAGGTAGCGCGAGAGCGGGCCCATATCGCGGTGGATCAGCTTGAACCAGGCCCGGGCGAAGGCGTCGGCCAATTGGTCCGGGTTCTCCAGGAAGCGCCGTGAGATTTTTTCGTAGATCGGGTCGAAGCGCAGCGCCAGGTCGGTGGTCAGCATGGTTGGATTGCGACGCTTGGACGGATCATGGGCGTCTGGAATGATACCCGCGCCAGCACCGTTTTTCGGGGTCCACTGATGGGCACCGGCCGGGCTCTTGGTCAGCTCCCACTCAAACCCGAACAGGTTCTCCAGATAATTGTTGCTCCAGCGGGTGGGTGTGGTGGTCCAGGTCACTTCCAGACCACTGGTGATGGTATCGGGGCCTTTGCCGGTGCCGAATGCGTTCTTCCAGCCCAGGCCCTGTTGTTCCAGGCCGGCGGCTTCAGGCTCGGCGCCGACATTGTCCGCAGGCCCTGCGCCGTGGGTCTTGCCAAAGGCATGGCCGCCGGCAATCAGGGCCACGGTCTCTTCATCGTTCATCGCCATGCGGCCAAAGGTTTCGCGGATATCCAGCCCGGCAGCGACCGGGTCAGGTTGACCCTCGGGGCCTTCCGGGTTGACGTAGATCAGCCCCATCTGCACGGCGGCCAGCGGGTTCTCCAGATTGCGCCCCAGATCGGTACGGCTTTCTTCATTGCCCGGCTCGGCCACCAGTTGTCCTTCGCCGGGATCTTGCATCGCGGCTTTATCCGGCTTGCCGTAGCGGGTGTCGCCGCCCAACCATTTGTTTTCGGAACCCCAGTAGACGTCTTCGTCCGGCTCCCAGACGTCGGGACGACCGCCGGAAAAACCGAAGGTCTTGAAGCCCATGGATTCCAGCGCGACGTTGCCGGTGAGCACGATCAGGTCGGCCCAGGATATGTTGCGACCGTACTTCTGCTTGATCGGCCATAACAGCCGGCGCGCCTTGTCGAGGCTGACGTTGTCCGGCCAGCTGTTGAGGGGCGCAAAACGCTGTTGGCCGGAGCCTGCGCCACCGCGCCCGTCGCCGGTGCGGTAAGTGCCGGCGCTGTGCCAGGCCATACGGACAAAGAGCGGGCCGTAGTGCCCGAAGTCCGCCGGCCACCAGTCCTGGGAGTCGGTCATCAACGCATTCAGGTCATTTTTCAGGGCCTGGAAATCCAGGCTTTTGAATGCTTCGGCGTAGTTGAAATCCTCGCCCATGGGGTCGGACAGCGGGGAGTGTTGGTGCAGGATTTTCAGATTCAGCTGGTTGGGCCACCAGTCACGGTTCGTGGTGCCACCACCCGCAGCATGATTGAACGGGCATTTCGATTCGTTTGCCATGAGGAGCTACCTTGGTCGTATTCATCCAGCTATCCAGCCCGAGCGGGCTCTATAGCGACAGGTGAAAATCAATACGTAGATGCAGGGCTCACAGTTCGCTCATTGATCGTTCGGCCTTCCGGCAATCGACGTCGATTGCCCGCATCGTGGCCCACGGCAAGCCCAGTACGTTTCGAACGCTTTCGTATCTCTTATCAGGTCTGATCCGGCCAGCTTACGCTGGCGCTGAATCAAGGCTAGTCCTTCTGTGGCAGATCGCTAATAGCCGCAGTATTAATGGTTAATAGGCAGATTCTTTTACCCGGCTTGCCGGTCGAGGCAGATGATAGGGCCAGCGCTTGGTTACGGGAGAGGACCGGACCATGAACGAACGCCCCCGCAGCACGGCCATCCACGAAGCCGGCCACGCCTTGGCTTTTTGGTGGAACGGCCAGCCTATAAAACGCGTCACCGTACGCACCCGGGCTGAAGCCCGCGCGGGACCGATGTTCGACCTGCTCGGTCACCCGCAACACGCCGAAGGGTTAGTGGAGGCCGATTACCTCGTCCTGCGCCCGGCCTTCACCGCCCGGGGAATTGCTGAATATTTGCCATCGATGGTCGACTTTATTGAGCGCGACCTGATCCATTGCTTTTCAGGGCCTGTGGCCGAAGCGATCTACCGACATCGCCAATCCGACCGGCTGTTCCGAAGCAGTGGCCGCGCAGACCTCGTCCGCGGGCATGAACTGATCAGCCTGCTGCCCCCACGCCTGTTGCTCAACGCCGAATCCCGAGCCATCGCCCGTAGCAGTTGCCTTGTGCATCGTTACTGGTTTGCCGTCCGCGCGGTGGCGGACCTTTTGCAGGAGCAGGGGGCGATCGAGGGAGAGACCGTCACCGCACTGCTGCACGAGATTACTGGGGAGGCGCCGGTGCGGTTGGGGAATGAGGTGAGGAGCCTTGATGCTTGAGTTGTAGCGGATGATGCAAAAGCTTGGTGATGCCGGGGTTTGTGGGGGAAGCGTTGGCTGTGGCAAGCGCCAACCGAGCGGCTTACCATGCCAAGCAGAGGCCAAGGGAGCGAACTCATGCAAACGCTCAAAGTTGCAATCGCCGGATTCGGCGGCGTCGGACGTGCCACAGCCGACCTGCTCCTGTCCCGACACGAGCGCTATCGCCAGGTTTACGGCGTGGACGTTAGCCTGGTCGCGGTGTGCGGATCACGTGCAGGCCTGGCTGACGCGAACGGCCTGCACCCGCATCAGTTGAATGCACTGCAGGCGGGTCTTTCAGGGCCGGATTTCGTGATGGCGAGCGGCGCAGACGTTCTTATCGAGGCAGGGCCGAGCGATTTTCGCAGCGGCGAGCCGGGTCTTGCCTACCTTCGTACGGCGCTGTCGGCCGGTCTGGACTGCATCGTTATATCGAAGGGCGCTCTGGTCCACAGCGGGCGACAATTGCGCGAACTCGCGCAGGCCTCGGGGGCGATGCTCAAACTCAGTGGTGCAGCCGCTGCCGCCCTGCCGACACTCGATCTTCTCGACCATAGCCTGGCCGGCTGCAAGGTGCTCGCCCTCGAGGGCATCCTCAACGCCACGACCAACTACCTGCTTGACGCCATGGGCACACAGGGCCTCAGCTTCGATGCGGCGTTGCGTGAAGCGCAGGCAGGAGGGTTCGCCGAAGCTGACCCGCGCAACGACACGGAAGGCTGGGATACCGCGTGCAAGCTCCTGCTACTGGCCAACTTCGGTCTTGGTGCCGATCTGACGATGGACGACCTGGTGGTCGAAGGTATTCAGTCGGTCACGGCAGAGCGCATCGAGGCGTGGCGCGAGAGGGGGCTCGTTCCCAAGCTGATCGCCAGCCTCACCTGCGCAGACGGTGTTATCCGCGCCAGCGTCGGCATCAAGGCCTATCCGCTGTCCGACCCGTTCGCCCACGTCAGCGCAAAGAGCAAAGCGATCCGTATCAGCAGCGACGCAATGGGCGAGACGCTGGCAATCGGCTGTGGCGCTGAGCCGATCGCCACCGCAGCGGCCGCGCTGAAGGACCTCGAACACATCCTCATGGCCAGGACTGCTCGGTACTCATCTCTTTCGCAACCACCATCCTGACCCTGCGTACCTTGCCACTATGCCGCAATCAGGCCTTCTCCCGTGGGCCAAGCGTAATCGGTCTGCAGTTTCATCACGAAGTCCGTGGCGCACGATTCGAGCACTGGTTACTGGGGCATGCGAGTGAGCTGGCCACGTCAGGCATCGACCCTGTCAAGAAGGGCCCGTAGAAACCAACGGCCCTAAAGCCACACATTCACCGCATAAATGTTCCAGAACCGTAAGCCTGTCCAATTCGCAGACAGCCGCTCTGGAGATAGTACCCATGGCTTTCAGCAAGATTGAGGGACTGAGGGCCTACTAAAAATTGGCCTATCTACGACATCGCCATGACTGCAGCACTGCGTTTACGCCATGGCGATCATCAGCATTCACGCACGAACACACCAGGTGATTGAAATGACCAATCCAAAACTCGAAGTGCTGACACCAAGCAATTGCCAAGTGATCTTCATCGATCAACAGCCGCAAATGGCATTTGGGGTACAAAGCATTGATCGGCAGACATTGAAGAACAACACCGTGGGCCTGGCCAAGGCCGCGAAGATTTTCTCTATTCCAACCATCATCACCACGGTCGAAACAGAAAGCTTTTCGGGTCATACCTATCCGGAATTACTGGCCGTTTTTCCTGAGGCACCGATCCTTGAGCGTACCTCGATGAACTCCTGGGACGACCAGAAAGTACGCGATGCGCTGAAAAAGAATGGCCGTAACAAGGTGATCGTCTCTGGCTTGTGGACCGAAGTCTGCAATACGACTTTCGCACTGTCCGCGATGCATGATGCCGGCTATGAAATTTATATGGTGGCCGATGCCTCTGGCGGTACCAGCCAAGCTGCGCACGATTACTCCATGCAACGCATGATTCAGGCTGGAGTTGTCCCAGTGACCTGGCAGCAAGTTCTGCTGGAGTGGCAGCGTGACTGGAAGAATCGCGATACCTACGACGCCGTTATGGCATTGGTCAAAGAGCACTCTGGCGCATATGGCATGGGCGTCGACTACGCCTACACCATGGTGCACAAGGCTCCTGAGCGGGTAACACACGGGCCGACGCTGGAGCCTGTTGCGGCGAAGATCTGACCTCTGTCGGGTCGGCACTATAGGTCGACCCGACTTCAAATCAGTTCGGGTCTACCCGCCGTAACGGAGCTGGCTGGATTCGAGTGATCGCCAGGCGCCTGGCTCAACCCACAACGCCACGAGGAATGATCATGAGTGAAGATCTGTCAGACAAAGGCCGTCGCCGGTTTCTCGCTACCAGCTCCGTTCTCGGAGCCGCGGGAGCACTCTGGTCTGCCCTGCCTTTTGCCGGCTCCGCCGGCAGCTCTTTCGCCAACCCTGCGGGAGGTTCCATGGAAGCCGATCTGATTCTTTACAACGGCCGTCTGCACACCGTGGATCGTGAAAAGCCGCAAGCAACAGCTGTGGCCATTAAGGACGGAAAGTTCATCGCCGTGGGCAGCGACGCAGAGGCCATGGCGGTCCGAGGTGATGCGACCCAGGTTGTCGACTTGCAAAAGCGTACGGTGATCCCAGGTCTCAATGACTCGCACCTGCACCTGATCCGTGGTGGCCTGAATTACAACCTGGAACTGCGCTGGGAGGGTGTTCCATCTCTCGCTGACGCGTTGCGGATGCTCAAGGATCAGGCTGATCGCACGCCTGCTCCGCAGTGGGTTCGGGTCGTGGGGGGCTGGAATGAATTCCAGTTTGCCGAGCGCCGCCTGCCTACTCTGGACGAATTGAACAAGGCCGCACCAGATACGCCGGTATTCGTTCTGCACCTTTATGACCGCGCCCTCCTGAATCGGGCGGCACTGCGCGTTGTCGGCTATACCCGCGATACGCCTAATCCGCCAGGCGGAGAGATTGTCCGCGACAGCAATGGCGAACCCACCGGCATGCTGGTAGCCAAACCCAACGCGATGATTCTCTATTCGACCCTGGCCAAGGGGCCAAAGCTGCCGCTGGAATACCAGGTCAACTCGACACGCCAGTTCATGCGCGAACTCAACCGCCTTGGCGTGACCAGTGCCATCGATGCTGGTGGTGGTTTTCAGAACTATCCGGACGACTATGAAGTGGTCCGCGAGCTGGCCAAGCACAACCAGTTGAGCGTGCGCATCGCCTACAACCTGTTCACCCAGAAACCCAAGGAAGAGCTGGCCGACTTCAAGAACTGGAGCGCCATGGTCAAGCCTGGCGATGGCGATAACTTCTTCCGGCACAACGGTGCCGGTGAAATGCTGGTGTTCTCTGCCGCAGACTTCGAAGACTTCCTCGAACCTCGGCCAGACCTTGCGCCGACTATGGAGCAGGACCTGGAACCCGTGGTCCGTCACTTGGTCGAGCAGCGCTGGCCGTTCCGGCTGCACGCGACCTACGACGAATCCATTTCGCGAATGCTCGATGTGTTCGAGCGAGTCAATCGCGACATTCCGTTCAATGGCCTGCCATGGTTCTTCGATCATGCTGAAACCATCAGTCCGAAGAACATCGAGCGGGTACGCGCCCTTGGCGGTGGCATTGCCATTCAGGACCGCATGGCCTTCCAAGGCGAGTATTTCGTCGACCGCTACGGCAGCAAGGCCGCCGAACAGACCCCGCCAATTCAACGCATGCTGGCTGAAGGCGTACCAGTTGGTGCAGGGACTGATGCAACTCGCGTCTCCAGCTACAACCCCTGGACCTCGCTTTATTGGCTGGTCAGCGGCCGAACCGTTGGAGGGCTGGAGCTGTACCCCAACGGTCTTTCGCGTGACACCGCCCTGCAGCTCTTTACCCATGGCAGTGCCTGGTTTTCGTCAGAGCAAGGCAAGAAGGGCCAGATCAAGGTCGGGCAACTGGCTGACCTCACGGCCCTGTCGGCGGACTTCTTCAGTGTCGAGGAAGAGGCGATCAAGTGGATCGAGTCGGTGCTGACCGTCGTCGACGGCAAAGTGGTCTACGGCGCTGCGGAATTCGACCAGCTGTCGCCGCCGAGCCTGCCGGTCATGCCGGACTGGTCACCGGTTGCCAAGGTCCCCGGCCACTGGCGTCCCGCTTCACCGCTGCTGACTCAGGTGCATCAATGCTCAGGCCCTTGCGCGGTGCATGCGCATAGCCATGACAAGGTGCGTCGGTCATCCGTCCCCGTCAGTAACTACCAAGGTTTCTGGGGTGCCTTCGGCTGCTCCTGTTTCGCTTTCTGAACATGGACACGACTATCGAAAAGCGCTCCCCCTGGAGCGCGCTGCGCCATAGCACTTTCCGCTGGCTATGGCTGGCCAGCATTGCCTCCAACATCGGCACTTGGATGCACGAAGTAGGGGCCGGCTGGTTGATGACGACGCTGTCAGCCAGCCCCATGCACGTTGCCTTGGTGCAGGTTGCAGGCTCCGCGCCGATGTTCTTTCTTGCTCTTCCAGCGGGAGCCATGGCCGACATCGTCGACAAGCGTCGCTACCTGCTTATGGTGCAAGTGTGGATGGCGGCGGTGGCGATGCTCCTGGCTCTGCTCACGCTAAACGGCATGATGACCGTCGCGCTGCTGCTCCTCCTGACCCTGAGCATGGGTGTGGGGACTGCTCTGATGATGCCGGCCTGGTCAGCTTTGACGCCCGAACTGGTCGACAAGCGCGACCTCGGTTCGGCCATCGCCCTGTCCAGCCTTGGCATCAACGTCGCCCGGGCCATCGGACCGGCGATTGCCGGGGTACTGGTCAGCCTCACCGGCCCCTGGGCCACCTTCGCGCTGAACGCCGTATCGTTCCTCGCGGTGATGGCGGTGCTGTATACCTGGAAGCGCGAGCAGACACCTGCGTTGTTCCCGGCGGAACGGCTGCTCGGTGCCATGCGCGCAGGCTGGCGCTACAGCCGCAGCTCCCAGCCGTTGCAAGCGGTGCTGGTGCGGTCGGCGGCGTTCTTCGTCGGTGCCAGTGCCGGCATGTCGCTGCTGCCGCTGATCGTACGCGCTGAACTGAACGGCAGCGCCAGCGATTTCGGTCTGCTGCTCGGCAGTGTCGGCGTCGGTGCAGTGCTCGGCGCTACTTTACTGCCGCGCATCCGTGATGCGGTGAACCCCGATCACCTGGTGGCCGGCTCCAGCCTGCTCTACGCCCTGGTGCTTTGCGCGCTGGCCGGGGTGCGCAACCTGTACTGGCTGATACCGGTGATGATGATCAGTGGCGCGGCCTGGATCGCCGTGTTGTCGAGCCTGCAAATGGCAGCACAGACTTCCGTACCCAACTGGGTGCGGGCGCGGGCACTGTCGGTATACATCCTGGTGTTCTTCGGCAGCATGGCGGCCGGCGGCGCGCTGTGGGGCTTCGTCGCCAGCCACCTGTCGATCAGCCTCACCCTGCTGATCGCAGGCGGGGTTCTGCTGGTGGGCATCGTACTGACCCTGCACTTCCATTTGCCGGTCACCGAGACCGAAGACCTGGCCCCGTCCCTGCACTGGCCTGCACCGATCCTTGCCGATGACCAGGACCAGGAACGCGGTCCAGTAATGGTCACTCTTGAATACCAAGTCTATCCGTCGCAGGCAGAACAGTTTCGCCTTGCCATGCAGGATGTACGCAGCATGCGAATGCGCAATGGTGCCTTTTCCTGGGGGCTGGTCCAGGACAGTGAGCATCCGCAACGTTGGCTGGAGTTTTTCTTTGATGAGTCCTGGCTTGAACATCTGCGCCACCACGGCCGGGTAACCCGTGCCGAACAACGCGTCGAGGCTGCGGCTCGCCAGTTCCAAGCGGTCGGGGTCGCCATACGCATTCATCACTACCTGGCCCCCGCTAAGTCCCACACCTGAGCGCATTCACAAAGGAGTCAACGCATGAGCCGCAGTGACATGCGCAAGGTGGATCTCAATCTGCTGATTCTTATTGAGGCGTTGATGCACGAGCGCAATCTCACTCGCGCCTCGGAAAAACGCTTCTTATGGGATCAGGGATGAATACAACCGTGCTATTCATACATGGCGAATGGCTGTCTGCCGCCGCCTGGGATAATTTCTCCAGTCGCTATCGGGCATGCGGCTACACCTGTATTGCGCCACCTTGGCCCTTATCGGAGGGGCCGCCAGAGAGGCTGCGCAGCGCGCCACATACCGATTTCCCACGGCTTGGGATCAGACAAATTATTGAGCACTATGCAGCGCTGATTCGGCGCATGCCTCAGCCGCCCTTGCTGATTGGCCACTCGCTGGGCGGTCTGCTCGTTCAGATGCTGTTGGATCGTGGTCTTGGCTGTGCCGGCATTTCGATTGCAGCGATACCCCCTCGCGGGGTAATACCGCGCTTGAGCGTTCTCTCCAGGGCGATACCCATGCGCATGGCTTGGGGCAGTTGGAAGCGAGTCATGTATTTTCCGCTACCAGAATTTACCCAACAATTTACCCAGGCTATGGCGATCCAGGATATTGCGCTGCTATATGCAAACCATATCGTGCCAGCACCGGGGCGGATTTTCTTTGAAGCGGCTTTCGGTATTGGCACCTATGTCGATTTTGCCAATGACCGCAGAGCACCGCTGCTGTTGATCGCCGCCGAGAACGATCACAGCGTACGGCCATGCGTGGTGACGTCGAACTATCGGCACTACAACCGGTCTGCGGCCAGCACCTCGCTCAAGTGCTTTGCCGGGTACAGCCATTGGCTCATCACCGAACCAGGTTGGGAGCAAGTAGCTGACTACACAATTGAATGGGCGCAAACTCAGCTGGGTCGTTTTTGATTTTTTTCAGGTTCGCGCGGTGATTAGCGTATTGGGATCTTACCCAACCAAACAGCAGATGTTCACCCCAGGAAATCGCTGGCGCACATGCACGGCGTTGGCAATCCATATGCTGTTGGTTTGCCTGCCATGGTTCAGTACGACGGCAACGGCCTCCGACTACTTACTGGACACGCTGGAGCACCACCGTTGGACCGTCGCTGATGAGGGACCTAGCCAGGTAGGGGCTTTGGCCCAGACCCGAGACGGTTATCTCTGGCTCGGAACCAACGATTCGCTCTATCGCTTTGATGGTCTGGACTTCGCGCGCTATACCCCGCCAGACGGTAACCCGCTTGGCATCATTTCCGTACTCAAGGCGGAGGATGAGGGCCTGTGGGCCGGTCTCCGTACTGGGGGCATAAGCCTGATCACCGACACGGGCATAACCACTTACCCAGTCAGCGCTGGGTTGCCTGGCGGAGTGGTCTATAGCATCGCCAAGGATCACAGTGGCGCAGTCTGGATCGCCGCAAATGATGGCTTGGCACGGTTTGACGGTAACGCCTGGCAACGTATCGGTACCGACTGGAACTTTCCGGGACGACATGCTCGCGCGGTACTCCTCGACCGCGATGGGACGCTATGGGCAGCCAATGAAGATCGCCTGTTCTACCTGCCGTCGGGTGCCCGAGCGTTTGTCGATGCAGGCATTGCGGTGGGTTGGGTGAGTCAAATGGCTCAGGCTCCAGATGGGGCCATCTGGATGGCCGAACGATATGGCGGTTCGCTGCGCCGAATCGTGCCAAGCGAAGGCGATGCGGCGACCCAGGTGACCGTAATCGACGGTGCTAATGGTTTGTTATTCGACAGCGCCGGGGCGATATGGGTGGGTACCAGCGGTAAGGGCGTTCGCTATGTGCCAGCCTCTGCCAGCCTCAACGCGCTATCGATAACTGACGCCTTCGATCACCAAGAAGCGTTTATGGCCAAGGATGGCTTGAGTGCAGATAACGTTCTTCCAATACTCGAAGATGTCGACGGCAATATTTGGGTGGGCACTAGCGCCGGACTAGACCGTTTTCGGCCAAGTGCTATGGTCTCGGCCGCATTTCCACACAACGCCCAGAATTTCGCATTGGTTGCCGGTGCGGCAGGCAGTGTCTGGGCAGGTACCAGCAACCTACCTGCAATGCGCCTGAGCAGTACGGGGCTGACCACTCTGGATATACCGGCACCGATTAGTAATGCCTTTGGTGATGCTAACGGTGATATCTGGATGGCTGGCAGCAATGGTATCTGGCGTGCGCAAGGAGACAAAATCGAGCGAGTTGCCTCATTACCAACTCAGGATGCGCTTGACTCAGCCGTACGCGCGATGACTCTCGATCAGGCGGGCGACCTGTGGGTTTCGATCAACCGCAAAGGGTTGTTCGTTCTTCGAGACGGACGTTGGTCAATCGTTGCCCCGCCTAATGCTGATCCAAGCCAGTTAATGCCTGTCAGCGCTACCACTGATCCTCTTGGCAGGCTCTGGTTCGGCTACCGCAATAACCTGATTGTGACTCACGACGGCAAGGTACAACGACACTGGGGGGCGGACGAAGGCTTAAAGGTTGGTCATGTCACCGCGATGCTACATCAGGGCCATCTCACCTGGGTTGGTGGCCAGCGTGGAGTGGCCTTCTTCGATGGTGAGCGCTTCCACAGCCTTCACCTACCGGACAATGGACTGTTCGACAATATCTACGCGATTCTAGCCGTACCTCCCAGAGAACCTGAAGGTGACGGTAGCTATGATCTCTGGCTCCACGGCAAAGCCGGGGTCTATCAGTTGACCGCTCGTGAATTAAAGCGCGCCATCGCTGACCCGCTATACCAGATAGGTTACCGCAGCTATGAGGTGATTGGTGGCCTGGCCAACGACCCCCACCAAGTACTCCCATTACCCACTGCAGTGCGTAGTACGGATGGACGTCTATGGTTTAGCACCAGTAAGGGCGTGACCTGGATCGATCCAACTCGCTACGTGCAGAGTAAAGCCGCCCCCAAGGTAGTTATCCAATCATTCAATGTCGATGGTAAGGAACCCCCACCCAGTGAGTTGTCGCGGCTGGGAGCAGAGCCAAGAAGCATCGAAATCTCTTACACAGCGCTCAGTCTCTCAGGCATGCAAGGCTTGCACTTTCGCTATTTGTTGGAGGGGTTCGACACAGACTGGCAGCAGGCGGGTTCAAAACGTAGCGCCATCTACACGGGGCTCGGCCCCGGAGATTACAGGTTCCGCGTATTAGCCTCCAATCAGGATGGGCTACTGAGCACCGAAGAGGCCGTGCTGAGCTTCAGTATTCGACCCGTTTTCTACCACACCCCACTGTTTATCGTATTGAGCGGTCTAGCAGTGGTAAGCGTTTTGTGGATGCTGCATCGCTTCAATATTCGCCGTTCGGCCCAGAATCTGCGGGACCGCCTTGAGGAGCGACACGCCGAGCGCGAGCGAATCGCCCGTGAACTGCATGACACCCTACTTCAGGGTGTGCAGGGCCTTATGTTGAGTTTCCAAGCCGCCACTGAGCAAATACCCAGTACTCATCCGGCTCGAGGCAGAATGGAGAGAGCGCTAGACCGTGCAGATCAGGTTTTGGTGGAGGCACGAGAGCGGGTGAATAATCTGCGTGATCTGAACGAGCCGGCTCTGAACCTGATCGATGCATTTGTCGCTGTCACGAGTGAGTTGCAACTAGAAGGCAGTACGCGCTTTACCCTGAGCAGCCACGGCACGCCACTGCCGCTGCACCCTATAGTCGGTGAAGAAAGCTACCGGATAGGCTGTGAAGCGATCATGAACGCCTTTCGACATGCCAATGCGCAGAACGTGGAAATCCAGATCGTCTACACCAAACACGCATTTCAGCTGAGCGTTGGCGATAATGGTAGCGGCATCAACCCACAGTATCTGCCGCCCAATATCCGCCCCAATCACTGGGGCTTACACGGCATGCTGGAGCGGGCCGAAAAAATCGGCGGACGGCTGTCTATTCAAAGAGGAGCCCACAGTGGCACTGAAATTCAACTGACTGTACCCGCGGCAACGGCCTATCGACGTATCCCGCGACGACTTAGCCAGTGGCTACGTGTATTGACCCAATTGAGGCCCTGAGTGTGCACCCAGAGAATGAACAGATACGCGTGCTGGTCGTCGATGACCACCCTCTGCTGCGCGAGGGTATAGCCGCCGTCCTTGAAGCCCAATCAGACATAGCGCTGGTCGGGGAGGCGACCAATGGGCACGAAGCGCTTCAGCTATTTCGCTCGCTGCGCCCGGACGTCACCCTGATGGATCTACAAATGCCCGAGATGGATGGCATCGAGGCGATTCATGCCATTCGCGCCGAGTTTCCTTGCGCACGCATTGCCATTCTGACCACCTATCGGGGTGATGTACGGGCATTACATGCGATCAAGGCGGGAGCTATCGGCTACTTATTGAAAAGTAGTCTACGCAAGGAGTTGCTGGATGCCATCCGCTCTATTGCTGCAGGCAACAACCATTTCCCGGCAGAGATAGCTGTTGAACTGGCTGATCACCTAAGCCACGACTGCCTGACCGCTCGTGAAATCCAGGTTCTGCAATGTGTGGCAATGGGTAAACCCAACAAGCAAATCGCCGTGGAACTCATGATCACGGAAGACACCATCAAGGGGCATTTAAGAAATATCATGGACAAGTTGGGTGCCAGCAATCGCACCCATGCGGTCACTCTCGGCATTCAGCGCGGCATCATCACTGTGTAATACCCCACTTTTGAGGGGGGCGCGCGCCCCCCATTGTTGTCTTATGTGCGATCAGAGCACGGCGTAGCATGGTGCCATGGACATAAAGATCCACAGTGGAGCACCGCCATGCGTGCCACCTTGCATGCCGTTACCCCGGCAACTGCAGTAGACAGCCAGACTCAGCGCTGTATTTCCGACGAGGCTTATGACGGCGTCATGCAATTGCTTAGAGATGCTCAAGCGCACCTGAGCATTGACCGTGACTCAGCCTGCCTATGCCTGACCCGCGCCCTGGTCATGTTGCAAAAGAGCGATAGTCAGTTAAAAAGCCGTCATGGCTGCCTATCCAGTTGGCAAGCCAAACGGGTGGTTGACTACATCGACGCTAACCTCGACTCATCAATACGCACAAATCAGTTGGCCGCTGTTCTCAGCTTGAGTGTCAGTTACTTCTCGCATGCTTTCAAAAATACCTTTGGTGTAACGCCGCTGGTCTACGTCGCACGTCGTCGCATCGAATCTGCGCGTCAGATCATGCTCACGACCGACTCCTCGCTGACCGACATCGCCCACAGCCACGGATTCTGTGACCAATCCCATTTCATCCGTACCTTCCGCCGCCAGATCGGGGTTACACCTCAGGCCTGGCGACGTTTGTGCGATGCCGGGTTATACGAGGAACAGACCAGTTCCACCCCCAGAACACTGGCCATTGTCAGGGCCTCAGCGTGCAACGCATAGCGCAGGGCTATCGCCCTCGGATATCGAAGCGCAGGGGCTTGCCGCCAGCGCTCATTCAAATTGCGGAGTTCGAAACAATGAGCCTAGAGGCCTTCGCTGCGGCAGGCGGATGACTGTGAGTTGGAAATCGTATGCCATCAGGGTGAGTATGGCCGGGGTAATCTGAACTGATCGTGTATCTATCTGATTTTGAGTAAAAAATTGGGTAAGATTTTTTTGATGGAATACGTTATGGAATACCACTGAGCGCGCTGTGGTTGTGTAACTAATAATGGCTACGATGGCATGCTCGCAAGAGGGCACCATTATCTCCCAAGGTACGTCGCCTAGAAGGACCCGTTGTCGGCAGCAACCGATCCGTATCTGACGTTTGCCAAAGGTAGAAAACGGTCAGAAGCGGTCCTTCGTAGGAGGAGATTTACAACCGAAAACTGAAAATTGGAAGCGTTTAGGAACTTTGCGGCGATTTAAGGAGACTGTTCATCTCTTTAAGGGACATGAAATATCGAGAGTAAACTCGAATTTTGAAGCGTCTGCCAGCATCTCTCTTTGAAAATACCTATACCTTACAGGTGATGCCTATACCAAGAGCCTTCACGGAACGAATATGCTTTAAGAGCAAATAACAATAACTAATTAAGTTGGCAAATGCTCTGCGATAATACCAATAATTACTTTTGAGCCTGTCACTTGTTTAATATCATCATGATAAACGCTGGGGCGAGCATGAAAATGAATTCTACCACGATTGAAGGTAAATTTTGTATGCCACTCGCAAACTAGCGGGCTGTCATTAATCTCAATACGTCTTCTCGCCATAGCACGTCTATTGCCGTGCGTATTGGCGCTCTCAGGAGAAATTTCTACTCCTCTGCTGGCAGCCAGCTGAATGATTTGAGTGGGAAGATTTTCTTCAAAATCAAGTATAGCAAAATCATTCAAGTAAGACAGATGACAAATAATAGCGCTGGAATATTCCCTATAACCTATCCCCATCCGTTTAAGATCACTAGGGTCCGCATGAAAGTAGATGTTAGGAAACATAAGCTCACTAAATCTATCTAAATGTTCTGGTTGCATCTCCAATGCATTGAACAGGAAGCGGAGCGCCAGTTGAAAACTCGTCAAATCAAACACGGTACACATTTTGCCGCTACGCCACCAACCTTCGGCGCTATAATCTAATCCAGTTACACATCCGCCAACTCCAAGTCTCGCCAGTTCAATGACACCAGAATCAAGAGACCTACCACATTCGATAAATTCGCTCTCGCTTCTTTCGATTGCCATGTCAAAACGAAGAATTAGATCTCGATAGTCGCCATCGGCGCAATGTGCATACAAAAGGTCTGCAAATAATACCCCATCGAACTCTAAAGAATGCAGATCGCGGATGTAATACAACTTGGTGAATTCTGAAGATGCAATCTTGTCCAGGGCATCTACAAATCGTTCAAATGTCGACAGGCGATCGGTTAAATTATCGAGACATCCAGCAACGAAACTTTCGTCCATGAAGAAGTTCATTATAATTTTCCAGTTGCTAAGGCTCGGAGATTTTTAGAGTGCTGGTCAAAGAACCCCTCAGGCCATCTGTCAAGCTTACCATCAGCTCGAATCACCACTTGTTCGGCGTGTGTTGACTCGTTTGAATGCTTGGTAAAGAAATAAAGCTGGATGTCTTCAGCAAGAACATTCTCTCTTAGTTTAACGGCCAATCTGATCCCATCCAGCACGTGATCACTGTGGGTTTCAATTAACACCTGAACACCAGAAAACGAAGCCATCGCCGCTAGAATGCCTAGGCTGGTTTGACCGCGAGGATGCAAATGAGCCTCCGGATTTTCTAGGATTAGGAAAGCGCCGGATTTTTTAATTCGCTCGAACCAATGCACCACTCTTGGATCGGAATCATCAACTACACTGGCAGGCATAGTAAGAAGCGAAAGCACAATAGGCAGTGCATAGCTTATCCCATACCCAGAGTTCGTTGGCCTGTAACCATCAATTGAAAGATGTGACATATCAAATTTTTCTTGCACGCCATAATCTAATCTGACACCTGGAGCAATATCACTCATCCACCAGCTCAATTGAGTCTTAAGCGTATTCCCCGGAGCACTCGGGTGCCTCAGGGGCTCCGGTATGATGCATCCCTCCATGAGCGCAGTGAAATGAGCTGAGTACTCACCATTTTGACCTATGGATAAAGAAGATACATCATCCCCCAATGTAGGAAGGCCGACGCGAGGACCAAACCTATCCGCAGATATAAATTGGATTAAAGGCGGAGGGGTTTTCCGCACATGAGAAAAAGAGTTTTTTGATATGTTTAACGAGATATCAGTGCCGTCTAACTTTGCTACCTCAATTTCTATTGAATCATTGGCTCCGGCCAGCCGAGAGCGAAGTTCGGAATAGCCGCCAAGCCCATTTATATATGGTCCGCCGACAACATGCTCTGATAAGCACATTCTGAGTGCTTGAATGGCAGTGCTTTTCCCTGTGTTATTCAATCCGGTAAAAACCGTTAATTTTTTTAGTTCAAGAGTCTGGAGTTCGAAAGACTTAAATTTTTTTATATCTATACTTTTAAGCACGTTGGTATTCCTTAAGTAGCGAAATCACCCTTGAGTACCTGTCTCGCACGCCGGCAGGTTCGCTGCCGTACTTACCGATAGCATCAGAGAACGCATCATCATCTAAAATTTCATAGTACTGCTGCAAGAATTCTTCTTTGTTCGCAATAATGGTTTCATATGTTGACTGGGAGATTCGCGCAAGTAATACAGTCCACATCTCAAATAGCGATTTATTTATCGGAGTCTTTCTGCGGTTATCATGCGACCTTCTAAATGCATGCTCGCCAAACAACGAATAACTTCTGAGAAGCGCACGCTTGAATGCCTCAGCTAACATGGCCTTATTGTAGGTTACCCTAACAGGTACCGTGTGTTCTCTATTTATGTGCCTCATGGTATCTGCTAGAAACCCATCCATATCGCCTTTAAAGTCAGCTCTTTTTCTTAAGTAAAAAGACATAAATCGTAAGACCAGTTCTCGGCCAGCCATTCGGTCATCTTTAACTGTTTTGCCAACGACCTTTAAGTAGGTTGGGCTTTCAACTAATTCTTTCAGTAAGTCTGATGCTTCACCTTGGTAAAGGGCGTGCCTGATTTCCTGAGTGGACAGCCTCATCCCACCAGTATTAATTCTTTTGAAGATGTTTCTTTTAACTTTTTCTGGGGTGTCTGGATTTATAATCGTAAAGGAAAGCTCAGCCTCCATAATATTGTTTACAATGCGCGCCGCGTTAAGCTTTCGGTCGATTGTGTAGAAGTCTTTCCCATCAAATGGCCCACTCCAAAACTCCAAGCCTCTAAGCTTAAAGCCTTTGCCGTCGTCATCTTCTCCTAAGACAAAATCCTTTATAGTAGTTAATCGCTGCAGCCCATCAACTACTTCCCACCTTCCATCCTTATCCTCGGACACATAAAACATCGGCAACGGAATCCTTAGCATCATAGACTCTATAAGCAGGCTCTTTCGTTTAACATCCCAGACGAAATTCCGTTGAAAATTTGGAGCTAGCTTTATAGTGTTATTGCGGATTCTTCTTAGAACAGTATCTAGAGCCACAACCTTTGACGATAGCGAGATGGATGCCGGATCAAATGGTTCTCCCGCGTCAAATTGATTTCCCTCTAGTTCCCTCTCAACGCCGGACCCAACTCCTTCGTCCGCCAGATCCTCTTGAATATCAACGGCCATTAATATGTCCTTGCATCGCGGTAATTTCTCCAGTTCGCCACATTTTGTGGAGTCTAAGCATCAGCCGCCTCATACGAAGCGCTCGTCCCCTCGGCAGGGACGCTTTGGCACCCCTAAAGCCATTAAAACTCCGCAATGATGCAGCCCATGAGTTGTCTGCGATGAGCTTCAACGTAACTCGAAAGTAACTCGGTTAACCTTACACACGGTTGAACCGAACGAGAAGCCTTTGCTATCGCCGTCCAGGCCGTATACCACAGCGATTAATTGGCGACCAATTTAATCACGGTTCTCGCATTTGTAGACCCCTCCCTCCAAACGCGGACTGCGTGTCGGAAAGGTTCTGGCCATTTTCTACCTCACGCGACGGGTAGAAATCGGCCAATTGCTACCGCATCAATGGTCTCCCGTATGACCTTCGCAAAGCGCACCCCGGAAGCTTACTTAAGTACGGCACTTGGTGGCCGATAGCCTCTCCATGATTACGCACACGCAATGAGTAAGTGGGCCGCAACGCTGGCCACTCGAGAACACCACACACAAGGATTGCTCGTATGGGTTGGGAGAAACTGATCGTTGCTGGAGCCGCAGCTGCGGTCGCGGCTAGTGTTGCTTACTGGAAACGTGACGAAATCAAAGATGTCTGGGAGAGCCTGATCATCAGCCTCAAAGGCAAGCGCGTGGCGGTGTTGGGAGAGCGGAATGTCGGCAAGACAGTCCTATTGAGGTTCCTTGCCAGTGGCGAGGTTCCCGACGAATACATGCACCCCGAGCAAACCATGTTGACCGAGAAAGTCGAACGAAAACGGTTTGCGATGGGTGACCTGAAGCTGGATCTGAAAGAGACACGAGACGTTTCCGGTGGGCATGATGCAATCGAGGAATGGAAAGCACTGCACGATGAAGCTGACATCGTCGTTTATCTGGTCAATGCTCAACAGGTGAATCAGCAACGCATCAGGCGCGACCTCGAAAAGCTTGAAAGCTGGAGCAAGGCACGGGCGCCCCAGCCCACACTGGTCGTGATCGTCACGCATATGGATCTCGACCCGACGTACGTCGCCACACCGGCGTCCGGTCTTGGGCATTTCCGTGATCGCTTTGTCAAACTCAACCTTGACGCGGGCCTGTCGAAACTCAGCCATAGGCCGCCAATCATTCTCGGCAGTCTGGTGAATCGAGACCAGGCGGCCAAACTCGTCGCGACGTTGATCAAGACGGTGACGGCATGATGCACGCGAAGGTTTTTCAGGCTCAAGCGCTGGACAACAGCTCTTCGGACCATTTGCGCTTGGCGGAGCATAGCGTCGAGCTTCGCAGCCCGATCCGAGAGCAGACATATTCCGGAATGGCCAGCATCAGTGCCCAAGGCACCGTCCTGTTCGCACAGGATGGCGTGAAGCTGTTCGTCAAAGGCAACGCAGCTGTATTGCAAGTTGTCGCCGAGGAACGCGACCATGCGGGCCGGTTGGCGCCAGTCGTGTGCTGGGTCGAGCATGATACTGAACAGGGTTCAGAAGCAGGTGGTGTCGATGCGGTGTGGGCGTCGCTTGAGCAGTTCGCTACCGCCATCGGGCGCAGCTTTTCCGAGCCCAAACGGTTGGCCGCGCGGGAGGCGCTTGAGCTACTCGCAAAAAAGCAGCCGAGCCAGAGCTTGATAGCTCTGGCGATAGCACTTCTGCAGCGCGAATGGGCAGCGTGGCTCAAACGCGTGCTGGCGGCATTGAAGAATTTCGGCAAGTGAACGAACAGAACACGCGCATCGCGCGCAAGGGGAGCAATGTGACAACAGGTAGGATTCCGCTGGACCATAGCGCGCGCAGGGTCATGCTGGTGTTGGATGAAAACACAATCAATGAGTGCTTGTACGACCTTGAGCCAGAGGCCAGAGGGTTTCTATTCGATCCCCAGTCTCACATCGTACAGTTCCCCCTGGCGGCCGATGAGCCGGATAGTCAGGCGCTGCAGAACATTATCGATGCCGACTTGCTGCGGCCAGGCGCGGTGCTCTTGCAGAGCCCGTATGACCGCAACGCCTACGTGGACCTGAGCCAGGCAACCGATCAGTTCGCAATAGAGAAGCTCCGGCATTTTTCGCGGCTCTGCCAATACCTGGGGGCTCGGGACGTAACCGTTGAGCAAGTCGAGGTCAGCAAGGACTCATCGTCCGAAGTGTACGAGTTGAACGGTAAAGCACCTGTTGCCAACCTCGATTTCAAGGTCGAAAACAAGGCGAGCAGTTCACTGGCCAGAAAGTTTTCTATCAATACCGCATTTCGCGGAGGCAGGCCCAACACCGATGCCGCCGAAAATTACTTACGCGGCAAACAGCTCTGGGGCGACGTGGTGATGCGCAGCCTGGTCGAGCAGTGCGCTGATGAAGACAACCAGATCCTTGAACAGAAGGTGACTATCAGCCTGTCGAGCGAGTCGAAGCGTACCTTAGGCGTAGTGGCCAAGCTCCACCTGCCAGCCAAGGGACTTGGACTGACGGCAAGCTATTTGGCCAGCGCTCAGTCCAGCGTAGAGTACCTTCTGACCTTGACGGTGAAGTTTGACGCCCCTGAAACCGATAGATTGTAGAGACATGCCGCCAAAGTCTCCGAGATAAGTTAGCAGTACTGGAATTGGACTGACGAGCCATGCATTAGTGGGGCTTTTTATGATGTTGGCGGTGTAAAACAGATATTATCGCTGTTTGGTGTCGCAGGACTGCTTGAGGTGATCCGGAGATTTACTAAGCCGTTGTGCGTCCGGCAGCAGCCCTTCAGAAGATGATGCGGTCCAAGGCGCGCAGATAATTTCTACGCAGCTAACTGTTAGCTCGCCACGGGCCGCTTTGGCCGAAAGGGCACGTTTCCGTCTTTGTGCTTGTTGGATGGGCCCATCGCAATCCGAACCCGACAAACGTGCTTCCAATCGGTAATTTCAGCTTTGTGCCGCAAGTCGTTCCGATTGCTGGATTGCGGGTTTTGGCAATGCCATGCGCAGGCTTTCGCGATACTGTTCCGCCGGCGCTTCGTGGGTAACCTCGACAACAGAATCGTAATTTTCTCGAATGACCGACTCAATCTCAGCAATATCCGCGCGGAAGAACTCCTTGCGCCCGTTAACCTTGTTGAGGCGACCTACGGCAAAGCGTTCGTGCAGTTTTGCTTCCAATGCGGGAGCGTTATTCGAGAAGACCATCGCATGCACGTCAAACCAAAACGGTACCGACGCATCACCCAGCTCATCAACTCGATCCATGGGCTCTAAGCGGCGCGTCATACCGATCTTGTAAATTCCTTCCCCGAATGCCCCTAGGTTGGAGATCACGTACACATAGCCGGCCTTAGCATTCTGTTCGCGATAGTCAATGAGCTTTTCTTCGCTCTCTAGCTCGGCTCGGCCCGCTTCGACCTCGGCTAGCTTCGCCAGCAAGGCGGCACGCTCTTCTTCAGATTCTACTTTGTCCAGGCGAGCCTGGAGGTCGCGCATGGCGGTCGTAAAGTGTTTGCGCTCCTTGGCTATCTTCTCCCGGGCTGCGCGAATCTCCTGCTCCAGCTTCTGTTGTTCTCGCAACTCTTCTCGGGCGCGCTTTGCTTCTTCCTTTTCCTCTTGCTTCTTGATCTGAAACTCTTGGGCAAGGTGCAGTTCATCGAGCTTGAGGCTCAGATAAGCGCGCGATATCTCTACGCTCATAATCTTGCCAAGGCGGTTGCAGGTTTCGAACGATTTGAGAATTCGTTTCTCGCCCAGTTCGACGTTGTCAAATTTAACGTTGTCCACACAGACATCGGCTTCGTTGTTGAACGAGCGAATCACCAGCTTGATCATGTCGTTAACGAGCTTCCGACCTTGAGCCTTGCTGTCGTTGACTGTCCAGTCCATGTTCCCGGTCGCTGCCTCCCCGCCCTTAATCATCGCTTTCTGACGCTCGCGGACACTTTCCAGTCGGGACTTGTATTCTTGGCTGGTGGTTAGCTTGAACTTGGGTTCATAGAGAGCAAAGCTTTCCAGCAGTAACGTCTCCTCCCATACGAGTATCTGCCCCTGCAGATCAGAGGAGCGTTGCGCTAGCGCAGCCACCTCCCGCTCAGAGCGCTGAGTTTCTTGGCGGGCGGCAGCAAGCTTCTCTTTCTCTTGTTCGATTAGTTTCTGAACTTCCAAGACGTCCATGGCGCCGATCTTCGTAGTGAGCGCTTGGAGCTGCGCATAATGCGTTTGGAGATCCGAAAGCCGGGCTTCCAAATCATCCGCGCGTTGCCGGTGGGCGGGGCCTTTCCAATAGTCGCTAAGGGACACGGGTTCCTTCCTCGTTCCTGAATCAAATGGTCGTTCAGTTCCAAACCAACGCAGGCGCCTTTAAAGCGCAAAGCGTGAAGGCCGGCTGCGTAGTGATTCAATCGCTTTCAGCGTTGATATGCATCGGGTCGGGGTGGGGCTCGCTAGGAAGGAAGGCGAAAATGCAGAGACTTCTTTCCTTGTGTAGTGAGCCATTATTAGGCCATCCCTGGCTAGAATGAGCTGAAACAGTCATTCGTGCAAATCGTTGATGTGCTCGGGGCTGACCGACTTCCATGATTGAATGCGCGACGCAGCAAGCAAGTTTTCAGGTTGACTCCCGACCGGGAACGTTGCCCAGCCCAAATTACTCAACGGCAGGAGAAGCTCTTAAAAAATTGGTAGATAACGCATGGGATGCGGATGCAGAAGAGGTAGGAGGTACACCAAAAAAGCGGCGTCCGATCAAAGGCAGGGAAGGGGTCGGAAATTTGCTGGTTGACGTCCGCTGTGGGAGGGGCAAGTGAGCTGTCTTGCCCGTTGCCAAGAACCGCAAAAAAAATCACCTGTCGAAGGACAGGTGATTTTAGTGGCTTCAGTAATCGCTAAGAAAACTATAAGAAGACTTTCATCGCCCCGATCAAGATGCCGATCGTCACGGCGAGCATGGAAGCCATACGAATGGACAACTTGAGATCAGATTTAGCGATCTCTGCAGTCAGCCGATGATTAGTATTAGCGATTTCAGCAGTCGCCTTGCCGATTTCAGCAGCGAGACTTGCGAGATCACTTTTCGTCGCGAGTAGTGTGAGCATGTCAGATTCCAATGCTTGGATAACAGCTTCGGCTTTGAGCTCAGGCACGTCGATTGCGCGCAGTGCCTGATACATCGCCAGTTCCATTTTCATTAAGGCCTCCAAAAACAAAAAAAGGCCTTCCCCACGACGGGAAAGGCCCGTCGTGGGTGGGAAAGTCATGCTTCCATCGACATTCAAGTCGACTGTCCGCGCTGCCGGAAGCTATGCGGTCATATGGTGGATCCTGCGGAGAGCCGCAGCGCCGTCTTGAAGATCCTGGCGGCTGGGGTGCTGAACGAATCAGCTAGATGCATAGCAAAAATGCCCCTGAGGCCTTTTGCTGTCAATCCGGAAATCGGTTTTCGACTGTTTCCTAATGTTGTGTGAGGCGTCTCACTGCCTGTGGTCACCACCACCTTCAGATTCGGATTGTTGAGGATCGACGTCGAACGCCCTGAATTATCGCCCGAGGTAAGTCGCAGTAATTTGTGTTCTCTCATGCCCAAGTTCACGGCTGATAATTTGTCGAGCGACACTGTCTTGAGAGCGCTGCACTGAACTCAGTTCCCTGGAAGAGATTCCTCCTGCCGCCGGTGCCTTCCACCCTGTCAAAGCAACGTAACGGCTTTGTGCATAATGATGACGTAGCCCATGCATGTGGCTCAGGCCTGCTGCCTTGCACTGACCGTCGTAAGTGTTTCTCTGCTGGATATACGTTTTCTGAGCTGGGATTAATGAGCCGGCTCCCGCTAGACGATGCGCCGCGTTCAATACCTCGCGCTGTAGCGAAGTGGTGACCGGCACAGAGCGATCACGCCCACCCTTCGTCCATGAGCCCTTAAGGAGAATGTGATCTCCTTGATCCGCATACTTAGGCTGAAATTTGATCGCTTCCTCACGGCGTAGTCCAAACGCCGACTGAAGCTGGAGGCTCATGTGCACATGAGCGTCGGTGATCTTGCCAAGGCCTGTTCCCAGTTCCTGGGCTTTGCTGACGTTAGTGACGAAGCGCCGGTCGGCCACTCCCAGTTGCGCGTTGTCCGCGGGGAGAATGCCAGCCTTGCCGATTTTTTCAGCCCACCATCGAAGGTGCGCAAGGCGATTTTTGATGGTGCCAGGTGACAGGCCTTCGCCTTGCCAGCGATCCAGCAGTGCCAGTACGTGTTTGCCCTTGAGCGAGGGCGCTTTCATCTGCCGGAAACCAGACTCGCGCAGTTGGCGGGCGATCAGTCCCAGTGAGCGGATACGGTCGGCCTGAGTGTTGTGACTGCCATCGCGATTGCGTCGGCAAAGTTGTCGCAGGGTGTAGGTCAAATCGTCCATATCCCATTTACGCTCACGGGCTTTGATTTGTGTTGTTGTTCTGTCCTGAAAATCATTGGTAAGTGTTGGTGCCAACTCGCTAGGCGAGATCCCCGAAGGGCAGGGGCATGGTGTTCAGGAAACACCGGTGTCTCGACTGAAACGTCCGTCTTTCTTCCTGCTGGAAGGTCATACGGAGATGGAGCGGGATGAACGAGTTTTTAGCGTCGATGAGTACTCCAAAGAAATGGATGGGATAGTTAAATGGAAGCAGTCGGCGTTGCACAAAGGACCGCTGCCTAGGACGGTGCAGTAGCGGCACATCACGGAATAAATCCTATAGAACAAAAGTGGCTCCGCCCCATCGGGTATGGGTCGGTATGCTTTTGGAGCCTTGCTTACCTGGCTAACTCCATCCTGCTGGATCAGCGCTTGCAGGAGTCTTGCGCTGTTGGGATAACGACGTTCGAACCTGTCGTCTTAGGTTTTTGCTGGGCCAGTGTATGGGGGCATCATCATGTATGCCGCACTCTTTAGGGTTCAGGATTTGCCCGTGATGTTGGGGCGTCGGCTGGGCCGTCACTGCGGATTGCAGTGACGGCCCGGCTCATGACTTGTGTGCATCCGGGCAGAGAGGGGCTCTACGGCAGGTGCATATTTATCCATTGCCTTTGGCACTGACGCGGCCTTCGGCCTTGTCGGCTCCCTACGTAGGTGCGGCATGGTCCCCATGCCACGCCTGCGCAGGGAGCTTGTGTGAAAAGTGGGGCGAGGAACTACGTCGTCCATGTGCGCCATGTGAGCGGCACAGTATGTCGCTTGTCACCGAGCCGTATCGACGATGTCGGGTCGAGCTGGCCCCGCGTGCGGTTCAGCGCCAACTCGCGCAGCTTGATGATCTGCGCAAATGCCCGGCAGGGTATTGCGACTGATATCCTCCAACTGATCTACCAGATTCCATGCATAACATTAGCCAATGCCAGTGGCTTGCAGGCATGGGCGAGCAGGTCGGCGACGTTGGTATCTGGGTTGACCGAGAGCTTTCTGTCGGAGGTTTGAAGTGGCTGATAATTAACAGCCGCAATGGGTCGGTTACGATCCATTGCGTTGGGCAGCAATCGATCTGTATCTGACGTTTACCAAAGGCAGAAAACGGCCATTTGCTGCCGCTCGGAAACGGAGTTATTTAAACACTCCGACCGGCTCACCGCTGCGCTCATCTGAACGTGGGGGAATAGCTGTATGGCAGCAAACCTAAATTGCTAGAAGCACATACCATCTCAGCAATCATCGCTTTAACTTATCGATCTCCGCACGAAGATCTTCCCGCTCTGCCATTCTATTCCACGATTCTGAAATCCTCTCAAGCATGGCGGACGTTCGGCCGAATTCCACAACCTGCGCAGCCCAGTATGAGTATTCCTCAGCAAGCGCACGCTCCTGGGCTCCTCCTTCCCCCATCGACTTCATGTAAGCCCCTCGCTTGTTGAAGCATTCCACCTCAAACCCCGTCTCGATCTGCTCAGATGCGAAGTTCTCTATAACCACACACACCTCAGTCGGAGGCCAGATTGCCCCTGCCTCAAATCGAGGGGAGTGCGCGAGAGTCTGCCCTATATACTGATCTGCAATTTCTGCAAGGTCTCGTTCAGCCGCCGCCATACGGACATCAGCAATCCAAGATTCAAGCTTCGCCAAATCAACACTTTCTTCGCTAGCTCCTGGCAACTTCTTGAAGGAAGAAAGCAACCTGAATGAAATGTTCGCAATATTCTTTTCTCGATCTGTTACATTCTCCCTAGCAGGTGAGTTTTTACCTCGGAATACGTGAGACAGAATTTCCACAAAAAGAAGTGGATCTTCGGCAATTTGCTCATAGATAACCAACGGGCGTTGTTGATCTTGAATGACGGGCAGATATGAGTACTCCAGTCGCGCAATATCAAAACGTTCAACGTCACCACGCCCGTCAAGTTCCTTGAAAGCGGACTCCAAGTAATAAGACTGCATCGTCCCACTTTGTTTGCTTTCAGGCTGTTGTAACCCTTCCGAAAGCAAAGTTATGATGATCTCGGAGGAAAATTCAGCTAGTCGTCGGTGCCCTAGATACAAAGCTTCAATGCTACGTCCAAAAGTACGAAACTCCTTAACCGCTCTCATTAGTTCGTCATGTGAATCTCCTTGGGGAAATATGTTGAGACGTCGCCAGTACTGCGCATGAATCTCTTCCCCCTGAAGTTCTACAAAATCCCAAGTCCGGCTATTAACCGGCCAGCCAAGGAGTAAATAACATCTCTCTCCAGCGTCAGGGATCAAAGGAAATATCTTTTCCTTTATCAGATGACTCCAAACGTCTCCATATCGCCGAGCTCCTAATGCTGACGCATAAAGAGCTAAATCTCCAATGGGAGGCCGCTGCGCAGCCGCTTCAAGAAGCGTAATCAAATGTTCTTGAGTGATCTGCTCAATGTCGATTGCTTGAGCGACCAGGGAAGGAATGGCGGCCTTTTTTGAGAGTTCCAATATACCAAGAGGACCATCACGCTCCAACACACGAGCCAAAGCTTCTTTTCGAAGTGCTTCGGGTTCTATATCTACACTCTCGTTGTATCGCCCAACGTGTGGCAACCATTCATCAAACAGCTGCTTATCCTCATAAAGCGGGTCGGCAGGACGATGTCTATCGAGAAGGTCTCGAATCCTCTGGAGTTCCTCGCCCTGCATTGCCCATTCACTGTCCGCATAGAATTCGTGTTTGGCTGCCATCGCTTGAAGCGCACCCCAGACTGGATCGGCTTCATCCGATCGATGTGCGATCAAATACGAATCAATATACTCAAGCACCAACTCTCGATCGTTCGGCCTGAAGGCTGAGAAAGAGTTAACCAACACTATCGCTCTTTCTTCATTATCAGCAGCCAGTGCAATCGCACGGCTGACCACTGCATGCTGTGCGTCCCAAACTACTCCGAATGTAAGCTCTTCTTGATGTACAGATGCCACATCACGAAGCTTGGGTTTTTGAGTGGGTGAGAAAGAGTCATGCGATCGGGGAAGTAGCTTGACCAAGAGCTGCCAGCCTACCGCTGGAACCTCAGAAAGAACAATATCAATACAAGCGATACGCTGGCGAAGATTCGCATGAGTGTTAGGCGACCAGGTGAGCAGAATGTCTCTTAAGCTGTTAATAGGGCGGTTGACTTTGTTTGAGTCAGGTGTCGGATCCAGTTCGGCGAGCTTTGCCAAAATTATCGCAGTTCGATTTAGTAGCTTCGGATCCCAAGCCAAAACCTCAAGCGCCCATAGAATTTGAATATACGGACCTGATGCCGAAAACGACCAATCATCTCTGTCAGTAAACAGCCCAACGATCCCACTCTGCTCGCCCTCGAACATACATTCGAGGGCCTTCAAAAAAGGGCTAGGCGCAGCCTCCGCTAGTAGTGCTGTCTGATCTGATAGCCCTATAAGGGCTCGATGGTTTTTCCCCCACTCAGGTAATGAACTGATTACTTCGTCAACGAATTGCTGGGGGGATGCCTGATTCATATGCAGCCCGCCAACTTTATCCATAGTCGCAATGATCAGTAGTGTCAGCGCAAGCCCTTCTCTTAGCCACCGGCTATAATCCGCAGGTGAGACGTAGTGGAGGCTGAATTTTTCATCACGGGATGGCTCTTCCACGATATGGCTGAAAACCTTCAACACCGCAGCTTTAAGACGCTGTAAGTCTTGCTCTCCTACCAGATGCCCATAGAAACTGAATGCATCAACAGGGGCTCGCACTTGCCAAAATTCGCCAACGCGATCAAATGGAGGGTCAGCCAACATGATCGTTGGAAGCAGTTTTTCCTCCACTTCAGTGTAGTTTCCAAGCCCGGAAAGATCCGCAACCAAAAGCCTGTCAAGATCCTGCTTTACAGACCAGCCACCAGCTAGGAATGCTGCTTTTATAATCCCTGCATCCCTTACCCACTCAGGCGGGCGATAAGCTTGATTCGGTATGAGTCGTTCGAGGATCGTGAGACTACGCCCACACCTGTGCGCCAGTTCATAACCTACTTCGCGCTCAATTCCCATCGCCATAAAGCCTTCAACCATGCCTGTAGCTGAAGATCGTTTAAGGGTAGTGTGCCTTCTGGCCTGAACCCCTGTTACTGCAGATAGAGTGGGTCCCACGCTGGCAAGAATACCTGATACGTCGCTCCCCTCTTGAGTGGTGATGAATGTCAGGTTTGTGTGCCTGCTCAGAAACCGTGCTGCGGACTCAGTCTCAACAATGAGAGTTTTGACCTCTAAGGCCCTTTTGATCTCAGGAGGCGCCATACGGATCGCCGCGACTGCAAAAGCCACGACTTCAATGGCCGTCTCCGCGCCAAGCATGATTGGTTGGGCTGGCCCGGTGAGGCTACGCAGCAACTCGTCGGCAACTTCGTTACGGTCTCCCAGAACAACCTTCTCGTGGAGACGAGGCTTAAAGCGCGAGCTATAAATATCCCAGAACTCATCCGTGCTTAGCGCACCATTTCGAGGGGCCGAACCCAAGACCTCTCTGGCGTACAACGCAGCAACCGCGGGATGGAGATCAAGCCAGTGGACCAGCTCGACGGCGTCGAGGTATATGACCTTTTTCCATTTTTCCTCGTTAGTTCTGTCGTTTTCCCACTGGATGAGAAGGTGTCGGGGTGTATCCCATTTTTCTAGATTAACCAGCACCAGAGTGCTTTCGGCCATCTCGGCAGGATCCGTTTTAGCTGTACGCTTGTTGTAGTCAGCGGTCGCTTTCGCTGCCCCCGCCCCGGCCCCAAACTCCCATTTGGATTTACCAGCAGGCACAAACTCTGACGCTTCGACCGTCTCCAGCACACCATCCCAGCCTCGAACTTGTCCCGCGTCCCCTCCTGGAAACCGAAATCGACTGGCATCGGTGATGGACGCCCTTATCAAGTCAGCTATCAGGTCAGGAAGACGTGCGCGAGCATCAATCCTCTTAGCCCATTCAGCCAAACGCGCCTCATCGATCCACTGCATGTCGCAATCCTTTTTCACATGACGAACAGACTTAAAAACTCAATCACCGAGCATATTTAATCCGATTATGCCTGAGATACTTGGAAGTAAAAGTCCTTAAGAAAGACGTCGATTTAATAGTAAATCGCTCGCCCTTTCTTGTAGGTGGCGCGTCTAGCGATCTCACGGTTCGGCAGTTTCCATGGTTGAGGACAGGCGGTTTCGATGCTCGAATAGGATTTTTCAATTGACGTTACAGGTTGATCTATACCGGTCACGAGTGGCTGCTTTTGGCCGATTGCTGCCTCTTGCGAATGGCTGCAGTCGACCCATAGCGGACGTTCATCCTCAGGTTGCTGACATCTGCTTTGCAGCGGGAGTGGCCTCTCACCTGTTCAAACTAGAGCCTGTAAACTCCCGTTCAATGCTTGACATGAGTAGACGGAGCCGGCTCGCTGTGTGGATTACCGCTCGATGAAGGGCTAAAAGGCATCATGTTCCCCGCGTTCCCTGTTCCAGAACTTGCACGTCCTGGGGTAACGTCTTCACGAGATATCGTCCTCTAGCCGCCGCTTGGAACGAGCGCGCGACGAATTTGTTTGGCCATCGAAAAGGGAGGTTTGCTTTGGCGACAAGAGCTGGCTCTCATGCGGGGCGTGGGTTCCGATATCAAGATGCGGTTGCGGCAAGCCTTGCCGTGGAAGGCTTTGTCGGCCAGTTTGGTTACGGCAGCATCGTCCCTGAAGGGGGCGACGATCTTGAGCTCCGAACGGCCAGCGCTAGAACGCTCGCGCAGGTCAAGTCACGACGCGACCACATGGGCCCGTTTTCAGCTCGCTCAGTGGCGGGCTTCGTCATGAAAATGTGGGACGGAAAGGGGCTTCAACCGGACGACCAATTTTTGCTGGTGCTCGAGAGCAATGTTGGTGAACGCCGCGCTGCCGTCCGCCAGCTGCAGGACCTTTCCGCCTATCCGACCGTCGTAGTCGAGCTGAAGGGACGCAAGGGGCTGGCTGGCCTCATTGCGCGAACCAAGGTGCTTGTGCTGCCTGACCCTCGCGGAAGCGCAGTAGCCCAGATTTCGGCCAGGCAGGCCTGCACCTCCGTCGAAGCCGAGATGTACTTCGCGGACCTCCTGGGCGTGCTGGGGCATCTTTCTGATGAAAACGGCACTCGCGCGGCGAACGCCTATCTCGGGCTTGCCGTGTCTGATATTCAGCGGCGGTTCGACGCGCTACAGCCGCTTATGACATCAACGGTAGTCGAGGCAGCGCTAACCGAGGGGTTTTGTTCAGCTGTGGATTTCCTGACGCCCGATGAGGATCCGCTGTTCTACCTGGGTGTCGATGCGCAGGCATCGCACGTAGCCGCAGGACTCGTTGTGGAACGCCCTGAGCTCCGTGCAGCCGTTCTAGAAGGACTGGAGAGCCGCAGAAACGCGCTCATTCACGGCGCTTCCGGCTCAGGAAAGTCAGCAGTCCTTTGGGAAGCCGCGTACGCCAGTCGCCACGCAGTGCGTTGGTTTCAGGTTCAGCGCCTGCCGCCGGCAGCCATTGCGTCACTTGTCCAACTTGCGCGCTCCAGACGAGCGACTGCAGATGCCCCCGTCGGCTTCATTATCGATGACGTGGGCCGAGGGTTCTCGGAGGGTTGGACCGCGTTGACTGCGGAGGTAAATCGCACTCCCGGGCTGCTGCTCTTGGCATCTGTACGAGAGGAGGATCGCTACCCGCTGGTAGATAGCCGTCGTGCTGCCCAGGTCAAGGTTCAGGGCGACGACACTCTGGCTGAACGAGTGTGGCGAGAGCTGAGGGATAGAGGGCAAACCGCTTGGCAAGGATGGCGAGAACCTTGGAGTCTAGCGGCTGGCCACCTGCTTGAGTACACCCACGTTCTTACCCAGGGGCATCGACTGAGCGAGACGCTGCACGCGCAGGTTGCGGCGCGTATTAACGACGTCACTCGACACGACGAGCTGGATGTCTTGAGAACGGTGGCTTGTGTGAACGCAGCTGGTTGCAGTGCCGAGGTGTCAGAGCTGCCTCGCGTCTTGTCCAAGCCCGCGACCACGGTCTCGCTCGCGCTGACCAGACTCAAGGATGAGCACCTAGTTCAAGACGCACATGACGGCAGGATGGTGGGGCTGCATGAGTTGAGATCTGCAGAGCTCCTTCGCCTGTCTCACGAGTTCCCACCGCCCTTGTTGTCGACTACGGCCGCAACTGCGGTTTGGCTGGTGCCGGCATCCGAGATGTCTCGGTTCCTCGAGCGCACTCTCTCTAGGCACGAGGGATGCGATGATGAAGTAATTGAAAGTCTGGCGCTTAGATTGAAGGCAGCACCGACACCGGCGCTCCTGAGCTCGATTCTGACGGGGCTGGACCGTACGAACGCGCATCGGGTGATCAGACTCTGGCTCCAGACCGCCGAAGCACAAGCGATGGCGAAGTCGTTGCAGGGAACGCCTGCTGGACTCGCGATTGGCGACATCGAACCACCGGATATCGGTCCGACGATACCTGCATCCCGACGCTTCACTGAAATCAGGACTGACGTTATCGCTTCAGGTTTGACCGCTCGCTTTTTGGCTCGGTTAGCTCCAAGCGATCTACGCCGCGTGCTCCAGGCGGCGAGCAGCGTGGGAGACTTGACCCGGCTCATGGCTTCGCTACTCGGTCAAGTCATCCCGACTTCGCACTTG
Organism: Pseudomonas sp. N-137; assembly: GCF_034555295.1. NCBI lineage: Bacteria > Pseudomonadati > Pseudomonadota > Gammaproteobacteria > Pseudomonadales > Pseudomonadaceae > Pseudomonas > Pseudomonas sp. N-137. The sequence goes on along the minus strand of NZ_JAXUDQ010000028.1, from coordinate 101,343 downwards.
GGTGAGCTGGCCACTTTTTCCCCCCCGCTCGTCGACGCGGACTTTCAAGCCGTAGTTTCGCTACTCCAAGTCACAGCAAGGGTCGACAGGGCGCTGGCGATCAGCTGGGTCAATGCAGTCGGGCAAGACGCATTGTTCCAGCGCTTCTCCGACAATGTGGCCTGGGCTGAGGCACCGAGTCTGGGCCCATGTGAGGAAGGTCAGGAGGTTCGCTCAGACATCTGGTTTGTAGCAACCTCCGTGCAGACCGACCTTAACCACGACGTGTATCAGACTTGTGAGACCTTGCTGGCGCTGACACCTGCAGCAGATATTGTGTCCAGCAACGCGCTCGGATCTGACGGGGCCATCGTCCCGTCCACAGTCGAAGACTACCCGCTTGCGCGCAAACGCATGCCCAGGGCGAACGTTCCCGCGCCCGAGCAGGTCGCCCGCAATCGTGCTTGGCTGGCCATACTCAACGCGTACTTGGCTACTGAGAGTTACACCGCCTATCTAGCGCAATGCTTGGATCTGCTCAATCTGCTCGTCCCGAACCTCAGAGCGCTTCTTGACGGGCAGTTCAGAGGGAAGACAGATGCCACGGCGCTCAAAGTCTTGGGGCGCGTATACGACGCAGCTATCAGCTTGGTGGCGCCAAAGGAAGAGCAGCCAACTGCTGGGGTCCAGAGGTGGTCGAGGCTGCCATCGATCCTGTCCAGTTGCTCCACGGATCTCGTCCGGAGGTTTCTTGCGCTGCCGCAGGGTGCTCCGGCCTACATGGGCTGGCTTGCCGACATACAGAAGAGCATCGTGACTGCGGCGTCCGAGGAGTCATGGGATGTATTGTCAATCGAGGCTCCGAAAGAGTTGGATGAGCTACGGCGCCTCGTAGAAATATTGCAGACGATGGCCGGTGAGTCTGAGAAAAGAGGGCGGCAGCCGTTCCTCACCCACCGTTATCGGACGGCACCAAAGGGGAGTGCGCTTGGCAAGGCGGCACTCGCCGCGCGCCGATATCGCGAAGCCGAGTTCAACAACTTGGAAGCTAGGCTAAGGACCGAGCTGACCGCAATTAGCCCTGGCATCGGCGTTCATCTGCTGGCTGAGGCCACCATTCCCGTGGTGTGGCCGCCTGCGGATGTGCTGGTCACCTTGCCTGTGAACTCCGATGGAACAGGCGTGGACTTGGCGAGTGGCTGGCCAGCCTGGCGTGCTCTCGTTGAAGACGGGCGCAAGATTTGCGTCCTGCCCGTCATGAACAGGCTCGGATTGACGAACCTCGCTACATATGGCTTCGACAGGCTACTCCCGGTTCTACCAAATGACCTGGCGCAACCCTGGTGCGCCGTCGCAGGACTCGAGGCAGCTCCGCTGGATTCGCTAAACGTATTTACTCGTCTCACCAACCCGTTGGCAGAGCTCCAGGGCATTGATGCGTACTGGAGCAGCAAGGGAACCAGGACGCCCGGGGAGGAGCGCATCTATCGGGCGGTCTCCGAGACTCTCGACGAAGCGAGGGAGGCTTGGAGCAACTTGGCGCTCACGGATGACATCAAGGGGGTTGGCCTGCAGCTCGTGGATGCCGCTCTTCAAGGCGAGTTCCCGATTGCGAATGCCGCCTCAAGGCTGTTGCACGGCGAGCGGACCCAGACTATCGATATCATCGAGTCATTCGTCCTAGGGCTTACTTTGTTCGACTGTCAGCGCACAGGTGAGCGCAGTGCACAAATTCAGCAATGACAACCATGACCTACACCCTCGTGCCCAAGGTGGGTTCTGGCGCGGCGGAGCCCTTTGGATTCCTGCCCAGGACTGATCTGCTGCAAAGCAGCCATTGCTGAACTTCCGCCTTATCGCCTAAAGCTGTCGTCAGGAAGGCTGCACTGGAGGACTGCTCCTGGCCGGTTATAGCCTGTCGCAACCGGCCACCTCGGATCGACTCCGATCCGTCACGACCGGCAGTAGTCGACCCAAACCTGCCGGTCGATGCAATACACTAAATTTTGTGTGAACAGGAGGAGTGCTGCTCGAGTAACTGATCAAGTGATGGATCGCGATAAGCTTCGAAGAAATCAACCAATGCCCAGGAGCAACAATTGACATCGCATGTCTACATCCTCCGTCATGTTCAACATCCACGCTTCAAGATCGGCAAGGCCAACAACATCATTGATCGAGCACGTAATTTCCGCTTGGAGGCAATCGACTTCTCGAACTCACTTGGTCTTTCGGTAGCATCGGAGATGGATGCGTATGCTTTAGAGAAAATATTACAGCGCATCTTCCGACACGCCAGCGTGGACGTAGGCCAAGTAATTGCAAGTGGAGGTAGTCGTGATGGCGCAAGCGAATGGTTTGACGTCAGTTGCTGGTCGCGTCTCATGCGCTATTTAGAAGATAACCGCGACTTGCATCCGCATGAGATCGTCAGTGGTAAGTCACTTGCACTTCTCGTGAATAAACTCTTGCAGCCTACAGAAGCCGCTCTTGCCCGAGCGCAGTTGAAGAAGGCAAAGGAAGCCCGTCGCATCGAGCGCCAAGAAGCACTACTCGCCTTCCGCCGCGAGCAAATGGTTGCGTTAGAGCAAAGCTTGCGCTTGGTCCGGGCAAAACTGGTTGAGGAGCTTGAGCATCATCGACGGGAGCGCAACGTCGTAGGCGTCTGCCACGGCCGCTATGGCCCGTTCTTAGTGCTGGCTAACGCAAAGTCTCTTCCAACTAAAGAGGTGTTGTGGCGACTCGAGCTTCAGGATACTCAGTACAAGTATCACTATGGTGGGGGCTCACTAATTACTGGCTACAAGCAGCTGGCCCGATCGGAAGGAACGATCTGCATCGTCTCTATGCCTCGACTGGAACTGCAAGAGGATTCCCCCTTCAGTACGGATCGTGTCATTTATCATGTTTTTCAAGACGAACTCACCTGGATATGGAATTTGCGGGAGATTCCCGAGGTTTGGCTGGATGCGATTTTTCCAATTGAATTCCTGCACGACACCGATTTAAAGGGAGAGGAAAGCGAACTTGCAGCAGAGCGCTTGATGCAGGCTCACCGTGAAGCTGGGCTGACTGAACTGAGCCCCTTGAACGGTGACTGAATTGAATCGGCTCCGGTTTTACAGATGTCATTACCGCTCACTCTGAATCGAAGTCTGCCAATCGGCAATGGCTGCTTCTGGCGGATAGCCGCCCTTGGCCGAAGGTCTGTACCTGGTCTAACGCCAGCACCTAGAAAACATGGCCTACGCAATCCAGCGACTGGTACACAAGAAAAAACCACCTGCCCTAGAACAGGTGGCTCCTGGTACCAACGGAGAAGATGGTCTCGTTAACGAATAAACGCGACTGCGGCGAACAGAATCGCCACCGCGAGGAAAATCATCACGCCAATATTCATAGTAAGACTCACCTCAATCTGAGATAACGCTGCCCGAAATTGTGCAATGTCGGAATCGAATTTAACTGCCGGAGATGGGGGCAGAGCCGGCTCCATGGCTTGGATTACTGCTTCGATTTTCGGCTCAGGCACGTCAATCGCTTTCAGTGCTTCATACATTGCCAGTCGAATTTTCATTAAGGCCTCCAAAAACAAAGAAAGGCCTGCCCCCGGACGGGGAAAGGCCCGTCGTGGGTGGGGTGGGAATAGCGTGCTTCCATCGACACTCAAGTCGACTGTCCGCGTAGCCGGAAGCGATGCGGTCATGGGGAGGATCCTGCGGAAAACCGCAGCGCCGTCTTGATGATCCTGACGGCTGGTATGCGCTTGTAAAAATGCATCCGCGGACGTTTTGCTGTCAATCCACAAACCGGCTATCGAGTGTTACCTGATGTTGGGTAATAGCACCGGGCATTCATGAGTTTACAGGCGTTGAATACGCGCCCTCTAGGCAGGGCACGGCTGCCACTCTTTGCTTTTCATCACCTGTGCAGCCAAATCTCCAGCGTTCCTCGGACCGGCCAGGATTTTGCGCATGTTGGCAATGTGTGGCCGGCCAATTTCGCGCCATGCCGAGTGCGCTGGTGGCTTCTTGCGGACATCTGTGTAAACGCGAGGTGCGGGCTGAATCACGACGGGTTCGCCAGCCGGGTCCTGTTTTTTGCGGCCAGCCCACAAGCGAAACTCGCCGATCAACACACGCTTCACCAGGGCGAAGAAATAGGCGACGACATTGCGTACTGTGCCGCTTTGGCTGCGTGCTTGTAGTTCATCCAGCACGTCCTGGCGATGGTGTGACGGCAACCGTTTCAAGGCCGCCAGCACGTCTCGTTGCTGGTCTGCTTTGGCGCTGGCCAGGCATGGCGGCAATGCCAGCGGCTCTGATGGTGAATCGCTTTCCTCACGCGTATGCGCGCGGTACGTACGTTCTTTTTTATACAAATACGGCTTATACGTACGGTCTTGCTCCCGAGGTATCTGGCGAGTCTGTTTGGTCTGCTGCGTAACGGTCGATCTGTCTGTGAAAGTACTAGGTGTGGATGTTCGATTGACCGTTGGACGCTTCCGCGATGGCGCGGAGGGCGGTGGTTCATCGTCTTTGTTCCGTTGCTCCCGGATGGCAATGGGGAGATGTTCAGGCGTGTTCTCAGAGGTCGCCAGAATGTGCTCGGCAAGATGCTTGATCTGTTTGTTCTCATGGCCGATGCAGGTAGCCATCAGTTCCTCCAGGCTGTCGTCGAGAGCACAAGCTTCATGGAAGCTTAGAGCGCGCTCATTGACCCGATACAACACGCTTTGAACATTGCCAGTCAGGAGATCGCAATGTTGCCTCACGAAGCTGACCCATCCTGTAAGTCGCAGCACCGCTAAAGCGCGCCAAGCCGTTGCAGCGCCAGCGCGCTGCCCACAGGGAGTGCATGTGAGGTAACGGCGCAGTTGCCCCATGTTCACTAGTGGGCTGAGGCCATCTGCAGTGCGAAGCATGTGCAAGACCTGCCAGCCATTGCGCTCCAAGGGGGTGAGGCGCACATCGAGCATTAGCGCCGTCAAGGTGGTGCGCAGAGCATCTTGGTCTTGCGAGTTCTGGTGAGTGCGTTGGTCTGCCATGAGATGACTCCGAGGTATGGACCACGACGGCCCGTTCCCCTACATCTCATCGCGGATCACCCTGCGTGTAAGTCGACAATGCGATTTGCATCACCACCGTTTTGTTTGAGGGCTGACAGTTCGATTGTGAAAAGCTATTCCGTATCAGCCGATGGCACTCCTTCATCAGCGTATGGCAACTACTTTCCGGTCGCTGCTCTCGATGGTTGCTGATACCGAGAGATTGCCGGTAGCTGCTCCCTGTATGTGCTCACTCCACCATTTCATCATAGGCCGTCTGCGCTCAATGTAGTCCGCTCGGTTATAGGCGCTACGCACCTCATCCTTATCGACGTGGGCAAGTGCAACCTCAATCAGCTCAGGGTCCCAACCCTTTTCATTGAGGATAGTGCTCGCCATTGAGCGCATTCCATGACTGACCAGGCGCCCTTCGAAGCCCATCCGTTTCAGCGCCATGTTGGCGGTCTGGCTGTTGCAATGGGTGCGCGGATTACGGTCGGAGGGAAACACGTACTCCCTGTGTCCGCTATAGGGCTTGATGGTCTCCAGGAGCGCCAAAGCGTGCTCCGTGAGCGGGATGATGTGTGTGCGACGTTTCTTCATTCGCTCAGGTGGAATCGTCCAGATCTTCTTCTTGAGGTCGATGTCAGCCCATCGGGTGGTCGCAGCTTCTGCTGGCCGAGTCATTGTGTGGAGCTGCCACTCGATGAGGCATCGGGTGGTTCTTTTGATGCTGGCGTTGGCAATCGCCATCATGAGTTCATTGAGCTCATCGGGGGGCAGTGCCGCCATGTTTTTCTTCTTTGGTTTTTTGAAGACCGATCGTATTCCGCTCAGGGGGTTGGCATGAATGAGTCCGTAGTTCACCCCGTAAGTCATGATTTCGTTGAGGCGTTGGGTCAGGCGCTTGACCGTTTCCAAGCTGCCTTTGGTCTCAAGTGGCTTAAGCAATTTGATGACCTGAGGAGCGCTGATTTCAGAAATTGGGGTCGCGTGCAAATCGGGGAAGACGTGAAGCGTGAGTGATCGCCAAATGTCTTCAGCGTAGGCGGTTGTCACTGAATCTTTCTTCAGTTCAAACCATGCCGTCGCCACGTTTTGAAAGGTGTGCTCTGTCGCAGCTTTTTTCGCTTGGCGATCTGCATCGCGTTGCTCTTTCGGGTCCAGTCCTTGGGCAACCAGCTCTCTGGCCTCAACCGTGCGTTTTCGCGCATGAGCCAGGCTGAGTTCCGGGAACGTCCCCAGTCCCATGTTGATCCGTTTCTTGGTCACGGGATGGATGTAGTTGAAATTCCAAAGCCTCGAACCGTTGGTTCGGACTCGTAACTGAAGGCCGTCGCCGTCGGTCAATGTGTAGTCCTTGTCCTTGGGCTTGGCGGCTTTGATTTTCAGGTCTGAAAGGCGTGTGGCTCGGGCTCCCATGGGTACTCCAACGCTGTTTGTGTATTCCAAAATTTACCAGTCACGGGCTTGGAATACGCCTTGGAATACATTTCAAAATGGATCTGCCTGAAGCGCTGTGGAGCTCAATGGCGCTGAAACCCCCGTATTTACTGGATTTCAGGCACAAAAAAAGACGTCCGTGGACGTCTTTAGATGATGAAGTGGTGGAGCCGGGGGGATTTGAACCCCCGTCCGCCAGTACTCCGCTGTCGGTACTACATGCTTAGCCGTGTCTATTAAGTTAACCCTCAGCGACCCGACGGGCAGGGTGCTTTGGGCGAGTTGTGTAAGTTTTAGCCGATTCGTCCACAACGTACTGCACGGCGATTCCGTTCTATATGACAATCACTTTGGGTTTACGGACATCCCCTGATGATTGCTGGACCCGAAGGTACCAGAAGGGAAGGGCTAAGGCTGCTTACGCAGCGAGAGCGTATTCCCCGTAGGTTTCGTCATTGGCAACTATAGGAAGTTGCAACAGTGGATTTACGAGTTCTGTTACCAACTCGGCATGCACCTAAAGTTTCGCAACCGGCGTCGAATCCTAAACGGCCCCGAGCCTGTAGCTCCGTGAATCAGCTGGAGCGACAAGCCTGTGCAGTGTACGCCAATACGCGGCTGAGGCCAACCCGAAGGTTGGCCTGACGCGAGGTTACTACTGATCGCCTTTGGTGTTGTTCTGCAATTTCTGAATGGCCTGAGTGGTCAGCGAGATGCAGTTCTTGGTGCCTTCCTCGGTGCCTTTGGCCTGTTCCGCCGTGGCTTGTCCGACGGTGGCGTCAATTTCGGTTTTCATGCCTTCGCTCATCTGCTCGGTGCTGACCTGGGCGTCTTTGATTTTCTGCAGATTGATCTGGCAAAGGTCTGCCTGGTTATCTGCGAACACCGGAGAGGCCAACAGCGCAGCGGAAATGAACAAGCCAGCAAATGCAGTGTGCTTCATGTGTATCTCCTTGAACGTTTGGTCTCGGTGCTGCCGGACATCGCCGCCAGGCCCGAGTCAATAAAGGGCCCGACGGCGTCGGGCCTATTCAAGTGACTACAGCGAAACGCAGGAATTCGATTTTTCTTCGGGTGCGATGGGGAGCCCCTCAGCGTCGGCGAATTTGGGCCGGGTGACGCGATCCACCAGATACACCAGGCTGTGGTAGTCGATTTCGCCATGGCGCGTCAGACCGATCTCGCAGGTGCGGCTGGTGGAGACGCCTTCGCTGCAATACTGCACCGCATCCTTGAGGGTTCGCAGTGAGTGGGCATTGAGCTCGGGTGTGGTGAAGCCTTTGTCTCCGGCAAAACCACAGCAGTGGATGCCTTCGGGGATCACGACTTGCTTGCTGCATTTGCGCGCCAAGTCGATCAGCGCCTGGCTCTCGCCCAGGTGCTGGGTGCTGCAGGTGACGTGTACGGCAATCGGTGCATCCTGCGGGGTGAATTCGAGACGGTCCATTAAGTGCGTACGAATGAAACGCACCGGGTCGTACAGGTCCAGTCGAACATTTCCCAGGTCCTGGACCAGGCGCAGCGTGCAAGGGCTGGTGTCGCAGTAGATCGGGTCGATCCCGCCACGGCTGGCGTGGAGCAGGGCGCCGATCAACTCCTGGCGCTTGTGCTCGGCCTGTTCCGCGTAGCCTTTGGATGCGAAAGGCTGGCCGCAGCACAGGCTGTCCACGTTGTCTGGAAAGACCACTTGATAACCGGCTTTTTCCAGCAGTCGTTGGGTTTTTTCGTACAGCGACATCTGTTCTTTGTCACCCGCCGCCGGCGCCATGGCGCGCGACACACACGCGGCCAGATAGACCACGCGCGGGCGTTCGTCGCAGACGGCCGGGCTGAAGCGGATGGCTTTTTCCGGCTGCGGCATGGCGTTGTCCCACTGGGGAACCTGACCCTTCGACAGCCGGGTCAGGCCGGCTGACAGGCGGGCCAGTCGCGGCGCGCCCAGCAGCATTCGGGCACCGTTGGCGACGTGCAGGGTAAAGCGTGCGCCTTGCAGGGCGATGGCGAAATTGCTTGCCAGCCAATCGGCGGTTTTCGTACGCGTTGCGCTGCGGCTACGGAGTTTTTTCACCAACTCGCCGGTGTTGATGCCGACCGGGCAACGTTGTGCGCATAACCCGGTGGCAGCGCAGGTGTCGATGCCGTGATATTGGTAGGCCGTTTCCAGCGCTGAAGTGTCGATGCCTGCGCGCTTTTTCGCCTGGATGTCCCGCCAGATCACGATGCGCTGGCGCGGGCTTAAGGTCAGGTCTTTGGACGGACAGACCGGCTCGCAGAAGCCGCACTCGATGCACTTGTCCACTATCTCGTCGGCCGCCGGCAGCGGCTTGAGGTGCTTGAGGTGGATTTGTGGATCTTCGCTGAGCACCACGTCCGGGTTGAGGATGCCGTTAGGGTCGAGCAGGCGTTTGAGTTGCCACATCAACTGGTAGGCGTCGCTGCCCCACTCCAGTTCGACGAATGGCGCCATGTTGCGGCCGGTGCCGTGTTCGGCCTTCAACGAACCGCCGAACTCCACCGCCACCAACTGCGCCACGTCATCCATGAATGCTTGATAGCGCGCAACTTCTTCGGCGTTGTTGAAGCCTTGGGTGAAGACGAAATGCAGATTGCCTTCCAGGGCGTGTCCGAAAAGAATCGCCTCGTCGTAGTGATGTTTGTCGAACAACTCGATCAGGCGGTTCACGCCAAGGGCCAGTTGCTCGACCGGGAAGGTCACGTCTTCGATGATCACCGTGGTCCCGGTTTTGCGTACCGCGCCCACCGCAGGGAAAGTGTCTTTGCGGATGGCCCAGAGTCGCGCGTTTTCTCGCGGGTCTTCGGTGAAGTCGACCTGTTTTTCCACAGGGAAACCGGCCAGCGATGCCATGATCCGGGCCAGTTGCTCTTGCAGCAAAGATGACGAAGCCGCGCGGGATTCAATCAGCAGGGCGCAGGCATTTGTCGACAGATGCTGTACGAAATCCGGCATGCCCGGTTTGTCCTGCACCGAACGCAAGCTGCGCCGGTCCAGCAACTCCACCGCCGATACCGGCTGGCTTTTCAACACCGTGACCGCGTTGCAGCAGGTTTCCACGTCCGGGAAGACGATCAGCGCCGAGGCTTTGTTCGGGTGATCGATGACGGTGTTGTAGGTCACCGCGCTGATGAAGCCGAGCGTGCCTTCGGAACCCACCAACAGGTGGCTCAAGATATCCACAGGCTCGTCGTAATCCACCAAGGCATTGAGCGACAGGCCAGTGGTATTTTTCAGACGGTATTTGTGGCGAATTCGAGCCGCCAGCTCGGTGTTGGCGCGGGTCTCGCGGCCAAGGGTTGCCAGACGTTCCAGCAGTTCGCCATGGCTTGTACGAAAGGCCGCCACGCTGGTTTCATCTTCAGTGTCCAGACGGGTGCCATCGGCCAGTACCAGGCGGATGCCGGCGAGGGTGTGATAGGTGTTTTGCGCTGTGCCGCAGCACATGCCGCTGGCATTGTTGGCGACGATGCCGCCGATTTTGCAGGCGTTGATCGATGCCGGATCGGGACCGATCTTGCGGCCGAACGGTGCCAGCCAGGCATTGGCCTGGGCGCCGATCACGCCGGGCTGCAAGCGGATCTGCATGCCCTCGCCGCGAATTTCGCGAGCGTTCCAGTTATCCCCCAGCACGATCAGTACCGAGTCGCTGATGGCTTGCCCGGACAGGCTGGTGCCGGCGGCGCGGAAGGTGACTGGGACCTGGTCGCGTTGGGCCAGTTGCAGCAGTGCTACCACTTCATCTTCGGATTCGACGCGTACCACCAGTTTCGGAATCAGCCGATAGAAACTGGCGTCGGTGCCGAAGGCCAAGGTCGACAGCGGGTCGTCGAAACGGCGCTTTTGCGGGATCAGCTGCTGTACGTCGCGCAGGAAAGGGGCCGGAAGCGTCATTGGTCCTCCAGAATCAGAACCACCAGATCCTTCGGACCATGGGCGCCATAGGCCAGCACCTGTTCGATGTCGGCCGTCTTGGAGGGACCCGAGACCAGCAGCGCGTTGGTGGGCATGCCCTGGGCCCAGGCGAATTCCTGTTGCACTTCATAGAAGTTGTCGCGGATTTCGCTGGCCTTGAGCAAAGCGAAATGCACCGGCGGAACGAGGCTCATCAACCGCGGTTCTTCCCGCGTCGGCCAGAGAATCAGGCTGCCGGTTGCCGCGATGGCACCCAGGGTCCCGGTCAGGCTGGCGGGGGTGTCGTTGAACAGTTCGGCTTTCCATTGCTCGACAGGCCGGTCGTAGGCCTTGAGCGTTGGCAGCTCGGGATTGTTCGCCCAGAACTGTGTGATTTTTTGCCCGTGAGGCGTCGTCGGGGCGATGAGCAGGCTGGGTAATTGACGGTCGCGCAGCAACTGCGCCAGCAGCGCCGGCCAACCTTCGCCAGACGTCAGATGGATCTCGGTGTGCACCGCTTCCATCAGTTTGCGCAGTTGAGCGATGCGCTCCTCGGGGGCGTAGCGATAGGTTTTCGTCACCAGGTCGACATCGAAGTTGTCGGCCACTGGTGTGGTGCCGGTCAGACTTTTACGCAGCTTGGCGAGGATATTGTCCTTGGCGCTCATCGACGGTCTCCCTGCTGGTTCAGGTGTTCGCGGGCCAGGTCATGCAATGAGCGGGCGGCGGGTTTGGGGGCGCTGTGGTTCTGCGTCCATGGGCCGACGTTGTCGGGCGTCAGGGCGCGCAGGCGCGTGGCGAGGAAAGCGAACAGCCGATACAGGCGCGGCGAACTGTTGAGTCGGGCCCAGGCATTCCAGATGAAGCGCTCCTTGGGCGAATACTTACTGCCCTGGCCACGCATCACCGGGTTCGGACTGTCCGGTGCCTTGACGTTTTCTTCGCGCAGGCGCCGCAACAGCGCCGGAATTGGAATCTTCACCGGGCACACTTCGCCGCAGGCACCGCACAGTGAAGAGGCGCTTGGGTGGTCCGGCACTTTGGCCAGGCCCACCATGTGCGGCGTGATGATTTTTCCGATAGGCCCCGGGTAAACCTCGCCATAGGCATGACCACCGATGCGGGTGTAGACCGGGCAATGATTCATGCAGGCGCCGCAACGAATGCAGTTCAGGGTCTGGCGCAGTTCGCTGTCGGCAAATGCCTGGCTGCGCCCGTTGTCCAGCAGGACCAGGTGCACTTGCTGGGGGCCGTCCAGTTCGTCGGCCTTGCGTGGGCCGGAGATCATGTTGACGTAGGTGGTGATCGGCTGGCCGAGGGCCGAGCGGGTCAGCAGCGAGAGCAGCGGCACCACGTCCCGCAGGTTCTCCACGACTTTTTCGATGCCGGTCACGGCAATGTGAACCGGTGGCACGGTGGTGGACATCCGCCCGTTGCCTTCGTTTTCCACCAGCAGCAACGTGCCGGTTTCGGCCACGGCGAAGTTGACGCCGGATACGCCGATGTCAGCCTCGAAGAATTTCTGCCGCAAGACCTTGCGACCGATCTGAATGAGTTGGTCAACGTCCTTGGTGTACTCCACGCCAAGTTTGTCGTGGAACAAGGACGCGACCTGACCGGCGTTCTTGTGGATCGCCGGCATAATGATGTGTGAAGGCTTCTCGTGGTCGAGCTGGACGATGTATTCCCCCATGTCGGACTCGAGACATTCGATGTCCCGACCCTCGAGGAAATGGTTCATCTCCATCTCTTCGCTGACCATCGATTTGCCCTTGATCACTTGCCGCGCCTCGTGAGCGCGGATGATCGAGAGGACGATGCCATTGGCTTCGTCCACCGTTTCCGCCCAGTGTACTTTCACACCGTTGCGGGTCAGGTTGGTTTCAAGCTGCTCGAGCAGGTCGGGCAACTTCGATAACGCACGAGCGCGGACGGCATTGCCCAGCACTCGCAGATGTTCTCTTTCGTGGGCATCGCTGAAGGACGCTGCCCGCTTGGTCATCAGTGAATCCATCGCTGTGCGAAAGTTGTTTCGCAGTTGCGTGTCGTCCAGCGCCTTGTGGGCCCGGGCGCGAAAATCTTCCTGCACCTCAACGGTTGGAATCAGCGTCGGTGTGCTCATACGACACCCCCGGTGCGCTGCCAGAGGAAGCTCGCCAGGTGCTGCCCGCGTAATGCTTGCTGCTGTTTCTCCAGGGCGCCATTGATATTCATCAGGCAACCGCAGTCGGCACTGACGACCTGGTGCGCGCCGGATTCCTTCAGCGCGCGGGTCTTGTCGGCCACCATCGCGCCGGAAATATCCGGCATGCGAACGCTGAACGTCCCACCAAACCCACAGCATTCACTTTCATGGCTGTGTTCGACGCGCTCCACGTTGTCCAGCTGCGCCAGCAAGGCGCGGCCATGCAGGTGGGTGTTCATTTCCCGTCGTGCCGAGCAGGAGGTGTGCAGCGCGACCTTCACCGGTTCGCCACTGTCGTTCAACTGCACCTTGCAGACAAACAGCAGAAACTCGGCCAATTCATAGGTTCTGGCCGCCAGGGCCTGGACCTGTTTGAGCGTATCGGGCTCGTCCTTGAACAGGTCGGCATAATGCTCGCGCAGCATGCCGGCACAGGAGCCCGACGGCACCACCACCGGATAATCTCCGGCAAACAACGCCAATTGCGCCCGCGCTACCGTCCGGGCCTGCTCGGTGTAACCGGAGGTGTATGCCGGTTGCCCGCAACAGGTCTGCCCTTGCGGGTAGTCCACCCGGATCCCTTCGCGCTCCAGAAGATGAATCGCATCCATCCCGGCTTCGGGATAGAACAGGTCCACCACGCAGGTTCCGAACAGGTAAACCCGTTCGGGCTTGTTGCTGGGGTACTGCCGAGGCTCGGGCAATGGCGGGGCGACACGGGTCGCATTCGGCACGGCGTTGTAAAAAAGCTCGCTCATCAGGCGTGTCTCCGGGTGGTCCCGGTTATCCGTCCGCTGAGGCTGCTGAATATAGATAAGGAATCTTTCAGCAGCCTTGCAGACCCGGTTATCAATAGCAGACGCCGAATCGTGGTTCGGCGTCGTTCTTTTTCGGTGTTAGCTGTTGTGCTTAGTGCACCAGCATGCCGGTGAACCAGTAGGCCTGGGCCAAGGTGATCAAGCCTACGATCGTTGCAAAGAATAGGCTGTGTTTCAGGGTGAAACGGAACAGATCCGATTCCTTGCCCACCAGGCCGGTCGCAGCGCAGGCCACGGCAATGGACTGTGGCGAAATCATTTTGCCGGTCACGCCGCCGCTGGTATTGGCTGCCACCAGCAATGTGTCGTTGACGCCGATCTGGTGCGCGGTGGTGGCTTGCAGCGAGCCGAACAGCGCGTTGGAGGAGGTGTCGGAACCGGTCAGGAATACTCCCAGCCACCCCAGGAAGGGCGAGAAGAACGGGAACGCCGCGCCCGTGCCGGCCAACACCAGGGCCATGGTGGACGACATGCCCGAGAAGTTGGTGACGAAGGCGAACGCCAACACCATGCCAATGGACAGGATAGGCCAACGCAGCTCGTAGAAGGTTTCTTTTAAAGTGGTAAGACCAGTTCTGAGGTTGATCTTCAGCACCAGCATCGAGATCAATGCGGAAAAGAAAATCGCCGTACCGGTGGCGGAAATCGGATCAAGTTTGAAGATCGCCGGGATGGCTGTTGGATTGGTCACGATCGGCGCGACCTTGATCACCATCTGATCCAGGTGTGGGATGGCGAAATTGAACACCCAGCCGTACATCGATCCGCCCGGGGCGAACATCGCCTTGAACGGTTTGAGCGTCCAGATCGTCACCAGCACGGTGAGGATCAGGAACGGTGACCAGGCCTTGAGGATTTCTCCCAGGCTGTAAGGGGACGCCACGGTGCTGCGTGGCTGGCCGAAACCGCCGACGCTGGCGGTAATGGTTGCGCTGGAGGTGGCGCCGGCAATCTGGGCACCTGCGGTGCGTTTTGGCTGCCAGATTTTCAGGAACAGAGTCAGGGAAACCAGGCTGGCCAGGGCAGATGTGATGTCCGGCAGTTCCGGGCCGATGAAGTTGGAGGTGAAGTATTGGGTGATGGCGAAGCTCAAGCCTGCCACTAGCGCCGCCGGCCAGGTTTCCCGAACGCCGCGCAGGCCATCCATCATGAACACCAGCCAGAACGGTACAAACAGCGACAGCAATGGCAATTGACGGCCCGTCATGGCGCCGATCTTGAACGCGTCGATCCCGGTGACCTGGCCGGCCACGATAATCGGAATGCCCAGGGCGCCGAAGGCCACGGGGGCGGTGTTGGCGATCAAGCAAAGGCCGGCGGCGTACAGGGGATTGAAGCCCAGGCCGACCAGCAGCGCCGCGGTAATCGCTACCGGCGCGCCGAAGCCGGCGGCACCTTCCAGAAATGCCCCGAAGCAAAAGCCGATCAACAGCACCTGAAGGCGCTGGTCATCGGTGATCGACAGCACCGAGCTGCGGATCACTTCGAACTGGCCGCTCTTGACGGTCAGTTTGTACAGAAACACCGCCGCGACGATGATCCAGGCGATAGGCCACAGGCCATAGGCAAAACCATAACCGGCAGCAGCGAACGCCATGTCCGCCGGCATTTGAAACGCGAAGATCGCCACGGCAATCGCCAAGGCCAGGGTGATGCTGCCGGCCACATGTCCCTTGAGGCGAAACACCGCCAGGGCCAGGAAGAAAAATACGATGGGGATGACGGCCGCAAGTGCGGACAAGCCGAGGCTGCCGAGCGGGCTGTAGAGCTGTTGCCAGGTTTGCATAGTGGGTGGGCCCCTAATTGTTGTTGGTCAGGCACTGGTCAGCGATTTTGGATAATTGGTAAGACCAATTTACAAGCGCTGTCGGCTAGGGTAAAAGCCTTGGTTGTCGCATGTCAATTTGCCGCTCTGAAACTTTCGTCGAATGAGTGCGGCCGATGGCATCTGATCTGTGGGTCGAAGTGGCTTGTGGAGGGTGTCGGCGGGGCGCGGATAGGCGAGAATAGAGAGCCCGGCGAGCCGTCGGGATCGTGGAGAGTCGAGTTATGGGGTTTGATCAGATTCGTCAGCGCCGTTTGTCTGACGATATTGTCGAGCGGCTTGAAGGAATGATCCTTGAAGGCACGCTGAAGTCCGGCGAACGCCTGCCCGCCGAGCGTGCCTTGGCCGAGCAGTTCGGCGTGTCACGCCCTTCGTTGCGCGAAGCGATTCAGAAACTGGCGGCCAAGGGCTTGCTGGTCAGCCGCCAGGGCGGTGGCAACTATGTGGTGGAGTCGCTGGGCTCAACCTTCAGTGATCCCCTGTTGCAGTTGTTGGAAAGCAATCCTGAAGCGCAACGTGATTTGCTGGAGTTTCGCCATACGCTGGAAGCTTCCTGCGCTTACTACGCGGCACAGCGGGCCACGGACGTGGACCGCGAGCGGCTGACGGCGGCGTTCGAGGAGCTTCAGGATTGCTATTCACGCCATGAAAATGTGAGTCGGGCTGAGGAGGGCGCGGCGGATGCGCGGTTTCACCTGGCCATCGCCGAAGCCAGTCACAATGCAGTGTTGCTGCATACGATTCGGGGTCTGTTCGATCTGCTCAGGCGCAACGTCGTCACCAACATTGGCGGCATGTACAAACAGCGCAGCGAAACCCGAGACATGCTGATCAGTCAGCATCGGGAGTTGTACCAGGCCATTATGGGCGGGCACGCCGAGCAGGCGCGGGAAGTCTCCAGCCGGCATATTCTGTATGTGCAGGAGGTGTTGGAAGAGGTGCGTCAGGAAGTGCAGCGGGTGGCGCGGGCAGAGCGGCGCAAGGGGATGTAGTCAGTGGGTTCTATAGTGATTGGACCCCTGTGGGAGCGAGCCTGCTCGCGAAAGCGGTCTGTCTGACACATCAAGGTTGCATGTGCCTCCGTCATCGCGAGCAGGCTCGCTCCCACATTGGATCTTCAGCGAACGCATAACCCAGGCGAAAGAATCAGTCTTCCTTGCCCTTGTTGCGTACCGCGCGTTGCAGCTCGCGACCGGCGTCGCGTTCGCGCTCGGTATCACGCTTGTCGTATTCCTTCTTGCCTTTGCCCAGTGCAATTTCGCATTTGATCAAATGCTTGCTCCAGTACAACGACGTGCAGACGCAGGCATAGCCTTTTTGCTGCACGGACGCGAAGAGCTTTTCCAGCTCGCGCTTGTTGAGCAGCAGCTTGCGCGAGCGTGTCGGATCGGCGATCACGTGGGTGCTGGCGGTGGTCAGGGGCGTGATATGGCTGCCCAGCAGCCAGGCCTCGCCGTCCTTGAGCAGCACATAACTGTCGACCAGTTGCGCCTTGCCTGCACGTAAGCTCTTTACTTCCCAGCCGGCCAGGACCATGCCAGCCTCGAAACGTTGTTCGATGAAGTAGTCGTGTCGCGCTTTTTTATTTTGCGCGATGGTCCCTGTGGGGTGTTTCTTCTGTTTAGCCATAGGGGCGGCATTATAGGCAGTTGCGGGCGTGTCGGCTACGGTGAAGCTACGTGCTTGAGCAGGTTGAATGAATCCCGGACAATGCGGCCTCTTTTTCGAACGCTTGGGCGTGATCACGATGTCGACAGACAAGGTTTCTGTCCACGGCAGTTGGGCTAGCCGCTGGGTCTTCATATTTGCCGCAACCGGTTCGGCCGTGGGGTTGGGCAGTATCTGGAAATTTCCCTACATGGTCGGCGTCTATGGTGGCGGTGCCTTTGTATTGATGTTTCTGGCGTGTATCGCGCTCATCGGCGCGCCGGTGATGCTGGCCGAAACCCTCATCGGTCGTCGCGCCCGGCAAAGCCCGGCCAATGCCCTGAAGGTGCTGGCAGTGGAGGCCGGGCACTCGGCCAAGTGGTCGTGGGGCGCGTTTGCCGGAATGATCACGGCGCTGCTGATCCTGTCTTTCTACAGTGTGGTCGGCGGTTGGTCGCTGGACTACATCATCGATATGGGGCGTGGGGACTTTCAGGGGGTGACACCCGATCAGGTCGGCGCCTACTTTGGTGATGTGATCTCCGATCCCTGGCGGCTGACACTTTGGCATACGATTTTCATGCTGCTTTCTGCGGTAGTGATTGCCCGCGGGGTGGTTGCGGGGCTTGAGCGCAGCCTGCGAATAATGATGCCGCTGCTGTTCGTGATGATCCTGGTATTGCTGGGCTACAGCATGACCACCGGGCACTTCATGGAAGGCGTTCACTTCATGTTCGATTTCCAGCCGGAGAAAGTCATGGATGGCCTGCTGCCGGCCATGGGGCATGCGTTTTTCTCCCTGAGCGTGGGGGTGGGCTCGATCATGATCTATGGTGCCTACATGCCCAAGAGCGCCTCGCTGACCAAGACCGTTGTAGGTGTCGCGCTGCTGGATACCTTTGTATCGTTGCTGGCCGGGCTGGCGTTGTTTCCGATTGTCTTCGCCGCCGGCCTGAACCCCAGCGAAGGGCCGGGGCTGATGTTCGTCAGCCTGCCATTCGCTTTCGGCAACATGGCATTTGGTCAATTCATGGGGGTGGTATTTTTTCTCCTGGTGGCCATTGCTGCCTGGAGTTCGGCCATTTCCCTGCTGGAACCCATGGTCGCTTATCTGGTGGAGCGAACCCGGCTCAGTCGCGCCTGGGTGACGTTCTGGCTGGCCTTTACCTGTTGGTTCGTTGGCCTGGGGACGGTGTTTTCCTTCAATATATGGAAGCAAGCGAAGTTTTTCGTGAACGAAGGCGGGATGTTCCATCTCTACCAGTGGGGAGCAACCGGAGGGCTGGATTTCTTCGGCGTGATTGATTTCTTCACATCACGGATCATGCTGCCGCTGGGTGGTTTGTGTTTCGTGGTGTTTGCAGGATGGGTCATGGGGCGTGAGGCGGTGCGTGACGAATTGTCGTTGCGCAGCCCTGTACTGTTTACCTTGAGCCTGTTCTTGATGCGCTATGTAGCGCCCATCGGCATTCTTGTAGTGTTTGCCGCCCAGCTGTGGAAGTGACGCTTACATGACGACACATATTCAACGCTCGGCCTTGCTGCCCTATCCGGCGCAGGCGTTGTACGACCTGGTCAACGATGTGGCAAGTTACCCGCAATTTTTGCCTTGGTGCTCGTCCGCCGAAGTGCTCGAAAGCTCTGAAGCCCATATGCGCGCCAGGCTCAATGTCGCCAAGGGCGGATTGAGCCAGCACTTTGTCACGCGCAACACCCTGGTGCCTGGACAGTCCATTGAAATGAACCTGGAAGAGGGGCCTTTCAATCAGCTCCACGGCGTCTGGGTGTTCAAGGCGCTGGGAGAGAAGGCCTGCAAGATCAGCCTGGATCTGTCGTTCGACTATGCAGGTCCGTTGGTGCGAGCCACGCTGGGGCCGTTGTTCAATCAGGCGGCCAATACCCTGGTCGACGCGTTCTGCCAGCGCGCCAAGCAAAACGCCGAGCTTGCCCGTTGATTGAGCTGGAAGTGGTGTATGCCGGCGTCGATCGTCAGGTCTTGCGCGTATTTTCCGTGCCGGAAGGCACCAGTGTTCGGGCGGCGTTAGAGGCGTCCGGCATTGCTGCTGAGTTTCCGCAACTGGATCTGGCCACTTGCCCGGTGGGGATTTTTGGCAAGGTGGTTGCCGATCCGGATCGCCAGGTGGTGCGGGCGGCTGATCGACTTGAAATTTATCGACCGTTATTGGCAGATCCAAAAGAGATTCGGCGGCTGCGTGCCGCCAAGGCCGCCCAGGCGCGCCAAGCTGATCAATAGTCAGCTCTGAATTGCAGGCAATAAAAAACCCGGTAAGCCGGGTTTTTTATTGAGCAATTTATTGCGGCGAAGTATCCAGTGGTTCTGGCGTCGGGACCGGTACGGTCTCGACGTTGTCCACGTCCTTCTGGATCTGATCGAGCAACGAGCCTGGCTTGACCGGTTTTTCCGGTTTCGGCTGCTCGGCATTCTGGGTTGGGTCGGTCACCGTAGTGCCGCTGTCCTGGCCCATAATGGCCTCGTCGCGGCTCACGCCGGGCATGAAATCGCCAGACAGGCTGACAAGTTGGTCATTGGCGTTGAAGATAACGCTGATGCGTTCCTGTTGGCGTTCACCACCACCTGGTTGCAGGCTGTACAAATAATCCCAGCGATCGGCATGGAACGTGTCGGTCAGCAGAGGGTTGCCCATGATAAACCGTACTTGCCGACGGGTCATTCCCGGGCGTAACTGGTCTATCATGTCCTGCGTGACGACATTGCCCTGCTGGATGTCGATTTTGTAAACCCCGGGGAATGAACAACCGGCGAGTGCGAGCAGTCCCACAAAGGTGAAACTGGTTAGCAAGAGCTTGGTGTTTTGCATCGGTGGGCGACTTCCACTATCTTGGCTGGGACAACGTAAACGCCGATCATACCCGCATTAAGAGAAGCTGCGAAGCAGCATCGCGAGAAAGCTGACCATGGTTGAAAATAGCGAACTACGCAAAGCCGGCCTCAAAGTGACCCTGCCACGGGTCAAAATTCTGCAGATGCTCGATTCCGCCGAGCAACGCCACATGAGTGCCGAGGATGTCTACAAGGCGCTTATGGAAGCTGGCGAGGACGTCGGTCTGGCCACGGTTTACCGTGTCCTGACTCAGTTCGAGGCGGCGGGGCTTGTGGCTCGTCACAATTTCGATGGCGGTCATGCGGTCTTTGAATTGGCCGATGGGGAACATCACGACCACATGGTGGACGTGGAAACCCGTGAGGTCGTCGAATTCACTTGTCCGGCAATCGAAAAGCGCCAAAAGGAAATTGCTGAAGAGCATGGCTTCGAGTTGATCGATCACCATCTCGTCTTGCATGTACGCAAGAGAAAGCCGGTTTAAAGCTGTTGAAACGCAAAAAGGCGACCCCAGGGTCGCCTTTTTGCGTTGGGCTGTTCAGATTTTTGCCGCGACGACCATTTTTTTCGCGTGAGCCAGGGACTCCTTGGTGAGGTCGATGCCGCCCAGCATCCGTGCCACTTCTTCCACGCGCTCGTTCTTGTTCAGCTTGGACACGGCGGTGCGAGTGGCGTCCTCGTCACGCACCTTGTGCACAAATAAATGCTGGTGTCCTTGGGCTGCGACCTGGGGCAGGTGAGTCACTGTCAGCACCTGGCCGCGCTCCCCGAGTCGACGCAGCAACTGGCCGACAATTTCCGCCGTAGGGCCGCCAATACCCACGTCCACTTCGTCGAATACCAGCGTCGGCACACGCGAGGTCTGTGCGGTGATGACCTGGATGGCCAGGCTGATGCGTGACAACTCGCCGCCGGAGGCGACTTTGGCCAGGGCCTTGAGCGGTTGGCCAGGGTTGGCGCTGACCAGCAACTCCACCTGCTCCAGCCCGTTGGGCTGAAGCTCGTCCCCCGCGTTGGGGTGCAGCTCGATGGTGAAGCGCCCGCCGGGCATGCCCAGGCGCTGGATTTCCTGCTCAACGGCACTGGCCAGCCCGGTCGCGGCCTGCTGACGCAGCTCACTGAGCTCCCTGGCTTTTTCCTGATAATGACGGGCATAGGACGCCAGTTCGTCTCCCAGGCGCTCAATGGATTCGTCGTTGGCGTTCAGGGTTTCCAGCTCTTCAAGCAGGCGTTGCTGCAGTTCGGCGACATCGGTTGGCTGAACGCGGTGCTTGCGCGCCAGCGTATAGATAGTGTCCAGGCGTTCTTCCAGATATTGCAGGCGCGCCGGGTCGGCGTCGAAATGATCCAGAAACCGGTTCAGCTCCCCGACGGCCTCCTCGACCTGGATCTGTGCGCTCGTGAGCAGATTGGTCGCTTCGCTCAGGGCACCTACCGAATTGTTGACGCTGGACAGCCGGTTCAGGCTGGCGGTCAGCGCATTGAGCACGTTCCCCGAGTCGCTTTCACTGCATTGCTCGACCACTTGCCGGCAAATGCCCAGCAGCGTTTCGGCATTGGTGAGGTTCTTGTGTTCCTGTTCCAGTTCCGCCAGCTCGTTTTCACCCAGGGCCAGGTTCTCCAGCTCTTCGAGCTGATAACTCAGCAACTGGTGGCGGGCACGTTGTTCGTCGCCGGAGTTGGAGAGGCGATCCAGTTCCTGGCGGGTCTGGCGCCACCGCTGGGCGGCCAGTTGAACCTGGCGGGCCAGGTCGGTGGCGCCGGCGTATTCGTCGAGCAGGCGGCGATGGGTCTCGGTCTTGAGCAGGGACTGGTGTTCATGCTGGCTGTGAATGTCGATCAGCAGCTCGCCCAGGGCCTTGAGGTCGCCGAGGGGGCAGGGCGTACCGTTGATGTAACCCCGGGAGCGGCCTTCGGCGGTGATGACCCGGCGCAATATGCACAGGCCGTCGGTATCCAGGTCACGTTCCGCCAGCCAGGCGCTGGCCTCGGGGATGTCGATCAGGTCGAAGGTGGCCAGGATGTCGGCCTTGTCCGCACCGGGGCGTACCACGCCGCTGTCGGCGCGATCGCCCAGCGTCAGGCCCAGGGCGTCGAGCATGATCGATTTGCCGGCACCGGTTTCACCGGTGATCACGCTCATGCCCCGATCGAGCTCGAGGTCGAGGTGTTCGACGATGGCGTAGTTGTGTACGGACAGGTGCACCAGCATAAAGGCCGCTCCCAGGCTTAGGTCTGGTTATTTATACAGTGTTTTGTTTCGGCCTGACAATGCCTTCGCTTAGCTCGATTTGCTTGGGTGGAAGACTTTCTTAGCGCCGGGAGGAATGAATATGCAGGGGTTTTTTGTAAGGTTAATTCGTCGGACCGCCCTTGAAGCTGGAAAACACGGCCCCATATACCGGGGCAGAAGCGCGAGTTGAGCTCGCGGACGAAGTTGAAAGGAGAAATCTATGGCTGACGAACAGACGCAGGACACGCAAAATCTAGACGCCAATCAGGCTCCCCAGGATTCGGGTGACGACCTGGCGGCACGTGTACAAGTGCTCGAAGAGCAACTGGCCGGTGCGCAGGATCAGGCGCTGCGTGTAGCCGCCGACCTGCAGAATGTCCGCCGTCGCGCCGAGCAAGATGTTGAAAAGGCTCATAAATTCGCCCTGGAGCGGTTCGCGGGCGACCTGTTGCCGATCATCGACAGTCTGGAGCGCGGCCTGGAGCTGTCCAATCCGGACGACGAAAACATTCGTCCGATGCGTGAAGGCATCGAGCTGACCCTGAAGATGTTCCAGGACACGCTCAAGCGCTATCAGCTTGAAGCCATTGATCCGCATGGCGAGCCCTTCAATGCCGAGCACCATCAGGCCATGGCGATGCAGGAAAGTGCGGACGTCGAGCCCAACAGCGTATTGAAGGTTTTCCAGAAGGGCTATCTGCTCAACGGTCGCTTGCTGCGCCCGGCCATGGTTGTGGTCAGCAAGACGCCGGCGCCGGTTTCGCCTTCTATTGATGAGCAGGCTTGAAATTTAGCGCAGCGGCCCCATTTAGAAGTCAAGCGTTTAAGTGCTACCGCAGTTAGCCACCACTGCTGCGGCAACAAAATCCAAGTTCCGGGAGAGTTAACATGGGCAAGATTATCGGTATCGACCTGGGGACCACCAACTCGTGCGTCTCCGTGCTGGAAAACGGCAAGGCCAAAGTAATTGAAAACGCTGAGGGCGCGCGTACTACGCCGTCGATCATCGCGTACGCCAACGATGGCGAAATTCTGGTTGGCCAGTCGGCCAAGCGTCAGGCAGTGACCAATCCGCATAACACCCTCTACGCGGTGAAGCGTCTGATCGGTCGCAAGTTCGACGAAGAAGTCGTTCAGAAAGACATCAAGATGGTGCCTTACAAAATCGCCAAGGCTGACAACGGCGACGCCTGGGTTGAAGTGAACGGCCAGAAAATGGCGCCGCCACAGATCTCGGCGGAAATCCTGAAGAAAATGAAGAAAACCGCCGAAGACTATCTCGGCGAAGCGGTGACCGAAGCGGTCATCACTGTTCCGGCCTACTTCAACGACAGCCAGCGTCAGGCGACCAAAGACGCCGGCCGCATCGCGGGCCTGGACGTCAAGCGCATCATCAACGAACCAACCGCGGCCGCTCTGGCTTACGGTATGGACAAGGCCAAGGGCGATCACACCGTGATCGTTTATGACCTGGGTGGCGGTACCTTCGACGTCTCCGTGATCGAGATCGCTGAAGTCGATGGTGAGCACCAGTTCGAAGTACTGGCCACCAACGGTGACACCTTCCTCGGTGGTGAGGACTTCGACATTCGTCTGATCGACTACCTCGTCGACGAATTCAAGAAAGAAAGCGGCATGAACCTCAAGGGTGACCCGCTGGCCATGCAGCGTCTGAAAGAAGCTGCCGAAAAAGCCAAGATCGAGCTGTCCTCGAGCCAGTCGACCGACGTGAACCTGCCGTACATCACTGCAGATGCCACGGGGCCGAAGCACCTGAACGTGAAAATCTCCCGCGCCAAGCTCGAAGCGCTGGTGGAAGACCTGGTTCAGCGCACCATCGAACCTTGCCGCATTGCAATGAAGGACGCCGGTATCGACGTTGGCTCGATCAACGACGTGATCCTGGTCGGCGGCCAGACCCGTATGCCGCTGGTTCAGAAGCTGGTAACCGATTTCTTCGGTAAAGAAGCGCGTAAAGACGTGAACCCGGACGAAGCTGTTGCCATGGGTGCCGCCATCCAGGGTGCTGTTCTGGCCGGTGACGTGAAAGACGTTCTGCTGCTCGACGTCAGCCCGCTGACCCTGGGTATCGAAACCATGGGTGGCGTGATGACTGCGCTGATCGAGAAAAACACTACGATTCCTACCAAGAAATCCCAAGTGTTCTCGACCGCCGATGACAACCAGAACGCCGTGACCATTCACGTGCTGCAGGGTGAGCGCAAGCAAGCCGCGCAGAACAAGTCCCTGGGCAAGTTCGACCTGGCCGAGATTCCGCCAGCTCCACGTGGCGTGCCACAAATCGAAGTGACCTTCGACATCGACGCCAACGGCATCCTGCACGTTGGTGCGAAAGACAAGGCCACCGGCAAGACCCAGTCGATCGTGATCAAGGCCAACTCCGGTCTGTCCGAGGAAGAAATTCAGCAGATGGTTCGCGATGCTGAAGTCAACGCCGAAGAAGACCGCAAGTTCGAAGAGCTGGCCAGTGCCCGCAACCAGGGTGATGCCCTGGTGCACTCGACTCGCAAGATGGTCGCTGATGCTGGCGATAAAGTGACCGCTGAAGAGAAAACTGCCATCGAGGCAGCTGTGGTTGCTCTTGAAGCGGCTGTCAAAGGTGACGACAAGGCGGCCATCGAGGCGAAGATCGAAGAACTGTCCAAGGTCTCCGCTCCAGTGGCTCAGAAGATGTACGCCGAGCAGGCTCAGCCGGCTGAAGGCGCAGCGCAGCAAGGCGAGTCGGCCGAAAAAGCCGATGATGTCGTTGATGCCGAGTTCGAAGAAGTGAAAGACCACAAGTAATCGCTTGTTGGTCGGCCGGTTGACTGCATTTGTGCGGTGACTGGTAGGATGTCGCCGCGCGGGAGCTTGCTCCCGCGTTGGCGTGTCTGGAGTCAGTGAATTTTTACAGCATGCGACAGCGTTCGGATGCTGGCGGCGTGATCGGGAATGCTCCTGCTTTCCGAGCGAGAGACGCCGCGTTTTGGCCGGTTCCCTGGCTGAAAGATGTGGGTTTGTACGAATCGTCGCTCAGCCACTTTTCGTACAAGGCCCAAGACCAGGATCGTTGAATTGACGTGAGTTGGGTCCGGGCCTGTATTGGGGCTCAACGAGTTTGGCAAGGTTCAGGAGAGGTTTGCCGGACGTCCTATAAGAGTGCAAAGACTAATGGCAAAGCGTGACTATTACGAAGTATTGGGTGTCGAGCGTGGTTCAAGCGACGCGGACCTGAAAAAGGCCTACCGTCGTCTGGCAATGAAGCACCACCCGGACCGTAATCCCGACGACAAAGCGTCGGAAGAGTTGTTCAAGGAAGCCAACGAGGCTTACGAAGTACTGTCCGATTCCAGCAAGCGTGCGGCTTACGACCAGTACGGTCATGCCGGTGTCGACCCGAGCATGGGCGGCGGCGGTGCCGGTTTTGGCGGGCAGAACTTTTCCGATATTTTCGGCGATGTGTTCAGCGACTTCTTCGGTGGTGGTCGCGGTGGTGCTCGTGGTGGCGCCCAGCGTGGCAGCGATTTGCGCTACACGCTGGAGTTGAACCTGGAAGAGGCGGTGCGCGGTACCACCGTCAACATCCGCGTTCCCACGCTGGTCAATTGCAAGCCGTGTGACGGTTCGGGCGCCAAGAAGGGCTCCTCGCCCGTCACCTGTCCGACTTGCGGCGGCATCGGTCAGGTGCGCATGCAACAGGGTTTCTTCTCTGTGCAGCAGACCTGTCCACGTTGCCATGGCCAGGGCAAGATCATTTCCGATCCGTGCGATTCCTGCCACGGCGAAGGGCGCGTCGAAGAGTACAAGACGCTGTCGGTGAAAGTGCCGGCCGGTGTCGATACCGGTGACCGCATCCGTTTGTCTGGCGAAGGCGAGGCGGGTGCCCAGGGCGGTCCGACTGGCGACCTGTACGTGGTCATCAACGTGCGTGAGCACGCGATCTTCCAGCGCGACGGCAAGCATCTGTTCTGCGAGGTGCCGATCAGTTTCGTCGATGCGGCCTTGGGCGGTGAGCTTGAAATCCCGACCCTCGATGGTCGCGTGAAGCTGAAAATCCCCGAGGGCACGCAAACCGGCAAGCAGTTCCGGATTCGCGGCAAGGGTGTTGCGCCGGTGCGTGGCGGCGGTGCGGGTGACCTGATGTGCCGTGTTGCGGTGGAGACTCCGGTCAATCTGAGTCGGCGTCAGCGCGAATTGCTGGAAGAGTTCCGCAGCTCGCTGGCGGACGATAACAGCCACTCCCCGAAAACCACCGGTTGGTTCGAAGGCGTGAAGCGCTTCTTCGGCGATCTGTAAGGAGCTCGCATGCGACGTATAGCTGTGATGGGCGCTGCCGGGCGCATGGGCAAGGCGTTGGTCGAGGCGGTGCAGCAACGCTCGCCGCTCTCGGGCCTGACAGCCGCTATCGTCCGGCCCGACAGTACGCTGGTCGGTGCTGATGCGGGCGAGCTGGCCTCCCTGGGGCGTATCGGGGTGCCGATGTCCGGTGGCCTGGAAAAGGTCTTGGATGAGTTCGATGTCCTGATCGATTTCACCCTGCCGCAAGTGATGCTGAAAAATCTGGCCATTTGCCGCAAGCATGGCAAGGCCATGGTCATTGGCACGACCGGGCTGGATGCTGCGCAAAAGCAGTTGCTGGCCGAGGCTGGCAACGATATTCCGATCGTTTTTGCGGCGAACTTCAGCGTGGGTGTGAATCTGTCGTTGAAGCTGCTGGAGATGACGGCTCGGGTTCTGGGTGACGATGCGGATATCGAAATCATCGAGGCTCACCACCGGCACAAGATCGACGCGCCTTCGGGCACGGCCCTGCGCATGGGCGAAGTGATTGCCGATACCTTGGGTCGCGATCTGCAGAAGGTGGCCGTCTACGGGCGCGAAGGGCATACCGGTGCCCGGGAGCGCGACACCATCGGTTTCGCCACGGTTCGTGGTGGGGATGTGGTGGGGGATCACACCGTGCTGTTCGCCACAGAGGGCGAGCGTCTGGAGATCACTCACAAGGCGTCAAGCCGCATGACCTTCGCCAAGGGTGCGGTGCGTGCCGCGTTGTGGCTGGATGGTCGCGAGGCTGGTCTGTACGACATGCAGGATGTTCTCGACCTGCGTTGATGTTCCGGTGTGCTGTCTGGCAAACCTTTTGCCAGACGCAGCGCCAGAAAGCGGGGTTCAGGTTATACTGAGCCCCGTTTTACACCGCCTCGCGACGACCTGTCGCATTCCCCTGCCTTTAAGGCTCATTAGCGGTGGACCAAAAAAGCCTTTTTCTGTAAGCTACAGCTTTAGTGTGTCCACTAAAAGCGCGCAGAATAATTCAGTGAACAAGCGGGGTGACGTGTCCATACGTCACTCCGCTTTTTTACAACCTGCGATCGCCCTTTCAGGCTTTATTTACGGGAGGTCTTCTTGACTAAGCCAGCCATACTCGCCCTTGCTGATGGCAGCATTTTTCGCGGCGAAGCCATTGGAGCCGACGGCCAGACCGTTGGTGAGGTGGTGTTTAACACCGCAATGACCGGCTATCAGGAAATTCTTACCGATCCTTCCTACGCCCAGCAAATCGTTACTTTGACTTACCCGCACATCGGCAACACCGGCACCACGCCGCAAGATGCCGAGTCCGATCGTGTCTGGTCCGCCGGCCTGGTCATCCGTGATCTGCCGCTGGTAGCGAGCAACTGGCGTAACACCATGTCCCTGTCCGACTACCTGAAAGCCAACAACGTTGTGGCAATCGCCGGTATCGACACCCGTCGCCTGACCCGCATCCTTCGCGAGAAGGGCGCGCAGAACGGCTGCATCATGGCTGGTGACAACATCACCGAAGAAGCCGCCATCGCCGCTGCCCAGGGCTTCCCTGGCCTTAAAGGCATGGATCTGGCGAAAGTCGTCAGCACCAAGAAGCAGTATGAGTGGCGCTCCACGGTCTGGGACTTGAAAACCGACAGTCACGCGACGATCGAGGCTTCCGAGCTGCCGTACCACGTGGTTGCGTACGACTACGGCGTCAAGCTGAACATCCTGCGCATGCTCGTGGAGCGTGGTTGCCGCGTGACCGTGGTGCCGGCGCAAACTCCGGCGGCAGATGTCCTGGCCCTCAATCCTGACGGCGTGTTCCTGTCCAACGGCCCGGGTGACCCCGAGCCTTGCGATTACGCGATCCAGGCGATCAAGGACGTGCTGGAAACCGAGATCCCGGTGTTCGGCATCTGCCTCGGTCATCAGTTGCTGGCCCTCGCTTCGGGCGCCAAGACCTTGAAAATGGGGCACGGCCACCACGGCGCCAACCACCCGGTCCAGGACCTGGATACTGGCGTGGTGATGATCACCAGTCAGAACCACGGCTTTGCGGTGGATGAGGCGACCCTGCCGGCAAACGTGCGGGCGATCCACAAGTCGCTGTTCGACGGCACGCTGCAAGGCATCGAGCGTACCGACAAGAGCGCATTCAGCTTCCAGGGCCACCCTGAAGCGAGCCCTGGCCCGAACGATGTAGCGCCGCTGTTCGATCGCTTCATCACCGAGATGGCCAAGCGACGCTGACCGCGTGAAGCCTGAGGGCGGCCCCGAAACCGGTGGTCCCCTTGGGCGCTGCAAAGATTGTTCGACGGCCTAGCCGACTGACCTGCGGATTTGAGTGACAAACCCATGCCAAAACGTACAGACATAAAAAGCATCCTGATTCTCGGCGCTGGCCCGATCGTGATCGGCCAGGCCTGCGAATTCGACTACTCCGGCGCCCAGGCCTGTAAAGCCCTGCGCGAAGAGGGCTATCGCGTCATCCTGGTGAACTCCAACCCGGCCACCATCATGACCGACCCGGCCATGGCCGACGCCACCTACATCGAGCCGATCAAGTGGCAGACCGTTGCCAAGATCATCGAGAAGGAGCGCCCGGACGCACTGCTGCCGACCATGGGTGGCCAGACTGCATTGAACTGCGCCCTGGACCTGGAACGTGAAGGCGTCCTGGAGAAGTTCGGTGTGGAAATGATTGGCGCCAACGCCGACACCATCGACAAGGCCGAAGACCGTTCGCGCTTCGACAAGGCGATGAAATCCATCGGCCTGGACTGCCCACGCTCGGGCATCGCCCACAGCATGGAAGAAGCCAACGCCGTCCTGGAACGCCTCGGCTTCCCGTGCATCATCCGTCCGTCCTTCACCATGGGCGGCACCGGTGGCGGCATCGCTTACAACCGTGAAGAATTCGAAGAAATCTGTGCCCGTGGTCTGGATCTGTCGCCGACCAAAGAGCTGCTGATCGACGAATCCCTGATCGGCTGGAAAGAATATGAAATGGAAGTTGTCCGCGACAAGAAGGACAACTGCATCATCGTCTGCTCCATCGAAAACTTCGACCCGATGGGTGTGCACACCGGTGACTCCATCACCGTCGCACCCGCCCAGACGCTGACTGACAAGGAATACCAGATCCTGCGTAACGCCTCCCTGGCGGTACTGCGCGAGATCGGCGTGGAAACCGGCGGCTCCAACGTCCAGTTCGGCATCTGCCCGAACACCGGTCGCATGGTGGTCATCGAGATGAACCCGCGGGTATCCCGTTCCTCGGCCCTGGCCTCGAAAGCCACCGGCTTCCCGATCGCCAAGGTCGCGGCCAAACTGGCTGTGGGTTACACCCTGGACGAACTGTCGAACGACATCACCGGTGGCAAGACCCCGGCGTCTTTCGAGCCGTCCATCGACTACGTCGTCACCAAGCTGCCACGTTTCGCCTTCGAGAAATTCGCCAAGGCCGACGCCCGCCTGACCACTCAGATGAAGTCGGTCGGTGAAGTCATGGCCATCGGCCGGACCTTCCAGGAATCCCTGCAGAAGGCTCTTCGCGGTCTGGAAGTAGGTGTTTGCGGCCTCGATCCGAAGCTGGACCTGAGCCACCCGGACGCCATGAGCGAGCTCAAGCGTGAGCTGACCGTGCCGGGCGCCGAGCGGATCTGGTACGTGGCGGACGCCTTCCGTGCCGGCATGACCGTCGAGCAGATCTTCGGCATGAACATGATCGACCCTTGGTTCCTGGTGCAGATCGAAGATCTGATCAAGGAAGAAGAGAAGGTCAAGACCCTGGGCATGTCCAGCATTGACCACGACACGATGTTCCGCCTCAAGCGCAAGGGCTTCTCCGACATGCGCCTGGCAAAACTGCTGGGTGTGACCGAGAAGAGCCTGCGCAGTCATCGTCACAAGCTTGAAGTGTTCCCGGTCTACAAGCGCGTGGACACTTGCGCCGCCGAATTCGCCACCGACACTGCTTACCTGTACTCCACGTACGAGGAAGAGTGTGAAGCCGCGCCGTCGACGCGTGACAAGATCATGATCCTGGGTGGCGGTCCTAACCGGATCGGCCAAGGCATCGAGTTCGACTACTGCTGCGTGCACGCGGCACTGGCCCTGCGCGACGACGGGTACGAGACCATCATGGTCAACTGCAACCCGGAAACCGTGTCCACCGACTACGACACCTCTGATCGCCTGTATTTCGAACCAGTGACCCTGGAAGACGTGCTGGAAATCGTCCGTGTCGAGAAGCCAAAAGGCGTGATCGTCCAGTACGGTGGCCAGACCCCTCTGAAACTGGCGCGTGCCCTTGAAGCGGCCGGTGTGCCGATCATCGGGACCAGCCCGGATGCCATCGACCGCGCCGAAGACCGTGAGCGCTTCCAGCAGATGGTTGAGCGTCTGAACCTGCGTCAGCCGCCTAACGCTACCGTGCGCAGCGAAGACGAAGCGATTCGCGCCGCCGCCAAGATCGGTTACCCGCTGGTGGTGCGGCCGTCCTATGTACTGGGCGGTCGGGCGATGGAAATCGTTTACCAGGAAGACGAACTCAAGCGCTACCTGCGCGAAGCGGTTCAGGTGTCCAACGACAGCCCGGTGCTGCTGGACCACTTCCTCAACTGCGCCATCGAAATGGACGTGGATGCGGTCTGTGACGGCAAGGACGTGGTGATCGGCGCGATCATGCAGCACATCGAGCAGGCCGGTGTTCACTCCGGTGACTCCGCTTGTTCGCTGCCGCCTTATTCGTTGCCGGCCCACATCCAGGACGAAATGCGCGAGCAGGTCAAGAAAATGGCCCTGGAGCTGGGCGTGGTCGGCCTGATGAACGTGCAACTGGCCCTGCAGGGCGAGGACATCTACGTCATCGAAGTCAACCCGCGCGCGTCCCGTACCGTACCGTTCGTCTCCAAGTGCATCGGTGTGTCCCTGGCGATGATCGCTGCACGGGTCATGGCCGGTAAGACCCTGAAAGAGCTGAACTTCACCAAGGAAATCATTCCGAACTTCTACAGCGTCAAAGAAGCGGTGTTCCCGTTCGCCAAGTTCCCTGGTGTGGACCCGATCCTCGGCCCTGAAATGAAGTCCACCGGCGAAGTCATGGGCGTGGGCGATACCTTCGGCGAAGCTTTTGCCAAGGCCCAGATGGGCGCCAGCGAAGTTCTGCCAACTGGCGGCACGGCGTTCATCAGCGTGCGTGATGACGACAAGCCGCTGGTTGCAGGCGTGGCCCGTGATCTGATCAACTTGGGCTTCGAAGTGGTCGCCACAGCCGGTACCGCCAAGCTGATCGAGGCGGCTGGCTTGAAGGTGCGCCGCGTGAACAAGGTGACCGAGGGGCGTCCGCACGTGGTCGACATGATCAAGAATGACGAAGTCACGCTGATCATCAACACCACCGAAGGTCGCCAGTCGATCGCCGATTCGTATTCCATTCGTCGCAACGCGCTGCAGCACAAGATCTACTGCACCACGACCATTGCTGCGGGCGAAGCTATCTGCGAAGCGCTCAAGTTCGGTCCCGAGAAGACCGTGCGTCGCTTGCAGGATCTACATGCAGGATTGAAGGCATGAGCATAACCAAGTACCCGATGACGGTTCAGGGCGCGAAGGCCCTGGAAGAAGAACACGCTTTCCTGACCAAGGTCGAGCGTCCGCGCTTGAGCCAGGCGATTGGCGAAGCGCGTGAGCTGGGCGATCTCAAGGAAAACGCCGAATACCACGCTGCCCGCGAGGAGCAGGGTATGGTCGAGGCGCGAGTCCGTGATATCGAAGGTCGCATGCAGAATGCCGTGATCATCGATGTCACGACGATCCCGCACACTGGCAAGGTCATTTTCGGCACCACAGTGGAAATCGCCAACGTTGAGACTGATGAAAGCGTCACTTACCAGATCGTTGGTGAGGACGAGGCGGACATCAAGCTTGGCAAGATTTCCGTCGGCTCCCCCATTGCTCGTGCCTTGATTGCCAAGGAAGAGGGCGATGTAGTGGTTGTGAAGACGCCGGGTGGTGTCATCGAGTATGAGATTGTCGAAGTCCGTCACATCTGAGCGAAGGCGTCCGCTGCGAGCCGGCGCCATGATCTGGCAGCTCACCCAGATGTTGTGGGTGGGCGGCGTCTGGTTGTTGCACGTCGGTTTGCTGCCGGTGCTGGGTCGAATCGGCCTGGCACCGCTGCTCATCGATGAAATCGCAGCTATGCTGACGTCGCTTCTGGTGGGTTTTTCCTCGGCATGCGTAGTGTTTCAGGCTTTGGTGCTGGTTCAGGCCGAGGGCCTTGACAGTCTATGGCGCGACATTCGTGGGCAGTTGCTGCTCATGTCGTTGTATGCGTGCGGGATGTTTCTTGCTGTACGTCTCGGCTGGCCGGATGCGAGCCTGTGGCAGGTATTCAGCTACCTGGTGCTGGGTTTTTCCGGGTTGGTGCTGGTGTTGCAACCGGTACCCGGATGGAGCAGCAGGGTGCGCGAAGCACACCCTTGACCCTTTGGCATTACTTGAAGCGGTGAACGTTCGACAGTTGCTTGTTGACGCTGAAATTCTTGCGATAAATCAGTGCCATCTTGCCGATGACCTGCACCAGGTCTGCCTTGCCGGTCTTGCACAGTTCGGCAACGGCAGCCAGGCGGGCTTCGCGATCGAGAATATTGAGCTTGATCTTGATAAGCTCATGATCGCCCAAGGCGCGTTCCAGCTCAGCTAGAACACCTTCAGTCAAACCGTTGTCAGCCACAGTCAAAACCGGTTTCAGATGGTGGCCAATGGATTTGTATTGTTTCTTCTGCTCTTGAGTGAGCGGCATAATCTGACCCCTGCGTCTGATCTTGTAAAAAGCGGCGGCCAGTTTACCCGAGCGAGTCCGGGACCGCCCAGTTAATCACGACCCGTTTTATTTTTTAGAGGTGGCCCGTGGCCCGTTCCAAGACTAGCCAGAACTGGCTCAGAGAGCATTTCAACGATCCGTACGTCAAAATGGCGCAAAAAGACGGCTATCGTTCTCGTGCCAGCTATAAATTGCTCGAAATCCAGGAAAAGGATCGTCTGATCCGCCCTGGCATGACCGTGATCGACCTTGGCGCCGCGCCGGGGGGGTGGTCTCAGGTGACCAGTCGTCTGATCGGCGGTCAGGGGCGATTGATTGCTTCCGACATCCTGGAAATGGACAGCATCCCCGACGTGACCTTCATCCAGGGCGATTTCACCGAAGACGCCGTGCTGGCGCAGATTCTCGAGGCTGTCGGAAATACGCAGGTTGACCTTGTGATTTCCGATATGGCCCCCAATATGAGTGGATTGGCGGCTGTCGACATGCCTCGAGCAATGTTCCTCAGCGAGCTGGCCCTGGATCTTGCCGGGCGGGTGTTGCGCCCAGGTGGTGATTTTTTGATCAAGGTCTTCCAGGGTGAAGGTTTTGATGAGTACCACAAGGGGATGCGCAAGCTGTTCGACAAAGTGCAGATGCGCAAGCCATTGTCGTCGCGCGATCGCTCTCGTGAGCAGTATCTGCTGGCGCGGGGCTTCCGGGGAATTGAAGGCGCAGCCAGTGATGAGCGTCTTTGATAAAGGCCGATAGTTTTTTTTGTCTCGCCTTGCAAGAGCCGTGTTACGAAAATTACGCGGTCAGAGTTTCACAAAGGGTTACAGACGGCGCCTGCCAGAGTCGTAGGTAATGTAGTAAGTTAGGCCGGTGAATATCATGCGAAGCGCGCGCCAGTAGCGGAGCTTGCTTCAGAGGGTAGTTAATTGAACGATATGGCAAAGAATCTGATCCTGTGGTTGATCATCGCCGCTGTCCTTGTGACCGTGATGAACAACTTCTCCAGCCCTAACGAGCCGCAGACCCTCAACTATTCCGACTTCATCCAGCAAGTCAAGGATGGCAAGGTCGAGCGCGTTGCCGTCGATGGTTATGTGATTACCGGCAAGCGCACCGATGGCGACAGCTTCAAGACCATTCGTCCGGCGATTCAGGACAACGGCCTGATCGGCGACCTGGTGGACAATCATGTCGTGGTCGAAGGCAAGCAGCCTGAGCAGCAGAGCATCTGGACCCAGCTTCTGGTGGCCAGCTTCCCGATCCTGGTGATCATCGCGGTGTTCATGTTCTTCATGCGCCAGATGCAGGGCGGTGCCGGTGGCAAGGGCGGGCCGATGAGTTTCGGCAAAAGCAAGGCCCGACTGCTCTCTGAAGACCAGGTGAAGACCACCCTGGCCGACGTCGCCGGGTGCGATGAGGCCAAGGAAGAGGTCGGCGAGCTGGTTGAATTCCTGCGTGATCCGGGCAAGTTCCAGCGCCTGGGCGGCCGTATCCCGCGCGGCGTGCTGATGGTTGGTCCTCCGGGTACCGGTAAAACCTTGCTGGCCAAAGCGATTGCCGGCGAAGCCAAAGTGCCGTTCTTCACGATTTCCGGTTCCGACTTCGTGGAAATGTTCGTCGGTGTGGGCGCCAGTCGTGTGCGTGACATGTTCGAACAGGCCAAGAAACACGCGCCTTGCATCATCTTCATCGACGAAATCGACGCTGTCGGTCGCCATCGTGGCGCCGGCATGGGTGGTGGTCACGACGAGCGCGAGCAGACCCTCAACCAGTTGCTGGTCGAGATGGACGGTTTCGAAATGAATGACGGCATCATCGTGATTGCCGCCACCAACCGTCCGGACGTGCTCGATCCTGCGCTGTTGCGTCCAGGCCGTTTCGACCGCCAGGTCGTGGTGGGGCTGCCGGACATTCGTGGTCGCGAACAGATCCTCAAGGTTCATATGCGCAAGGTGCCGATGGGTGACGACGTCGCTCCGGCAGTGATCGCTCGTGGTACACCGGGTTTTTCCGGTGCCGACCTTGCGAACCTGGTCAACGAGGCGTCGCTGTTCGCTGCTCGTACCGGCAAGCGTGTCGTTGAGATGAAAGAGTTCGAACTGGCCAAAGACAAGATCATGATGGGCGCGGAGCGCAAATCCATGGTCATGTCCGAGAAAGAAAAGCAGAACACGGCGTATCACGAGGCGGGTCACGCGATCGTTGGTCGTGTGGTGCCCGAGCATGACCCGGTCTACAAGGTCTCGATCATCCCGCGCGGTCGTGCCTTGGGTGTGACCATGTTCCTGCCGGAAGAAGATCGTTACAGCCTGTCCAAGCGTGCGCTGATCAGCCAGATCTGTTCGCTCTACGGCGGCCGTATTGCCGAAGAAATGACACTGGGCTTTGACGGTGTAACCACCGGCGCGTCCAACGACATCATGCGTGCCAGCCAGATCGCCCGGAACATGGTCACCAAGTGGGGCCTGTCCGAAAAACTGGGCCCACTGATGTACGCCGAAGAAGAGGGTGAAGTGTTCCTCGGTCGTGGTGGCGGTGGCCAGCACGCAAGCTTCTCTGGCGAGACGGCAAAGCTGATCGACTCTGAAGTACGCAGCATCATCGACCAGTGCTATGGCACCGCCAAGCAGATCCTCACGGATAACCGTGACAAGCTCGACGCCATGGCTGATGCCCTGATGAAGTATGAAACCATTGATGCCGAGCAGATCGACGACATCATGGCAGGTCGCGAGCCTCGCGAGCCTCGTGACTGGTCGGGCGGCGGCACCGGTACGTCCGGTACGCCTCCGGCGGTACAGGGCGAGCGTCCGGAGACACCGATCGGCGGTCCGGCTGCTGACGTTTAAGGCTTGAAATGACTTCTGTTCAGTCCTCAACCCGGTTGCCTTGCGGCAACCGGGTTCTTGATTTGTCCCATGTCCATGTCATGGGCATTCTCAATGTCACTCCCGATTCCTTTTCCGATGGCGGTCGATTCAGTCAGCTTGATGCTGCGTTGCGGCATGCCGAGGCGATGGTCGTCGCCGGCGCAACGCTGATCGATGTCGGCGGTGAGTCGACCCGGCCAGGCGCGCGGGCAGTCTCGCCCACCGAAGAGCTGGAGCGGGTGGCGCCGATTGTCGAGCGCATTCATCGCGAACTTGATGTCATCATCTCGGTGGATACATCCACGCCCGCGGTCATGCGTGAGACTGCACGGCTTGGAGCGGGGGTGATCAACGACGTTCGCTCCTTGCGGCGCGATGGTGCCCTGGATGCCGCAGCGGCTACGGGGTTGCCGGTGTGTCTGATGCATATGCTGGGCGAGCCCGGAACGATGCAGGACGACCCGCACTATCATGATGTGACCAGGGAAGTCGGAGAGTTTTTGGTGGAGCGCCTGGATCAATGTGCCGCCGCAGGTATTCCTGCGCAGCGGATCATTCTTGATCCCGGGTTCGGCTTTGCCAAGACGCTGGCTCACAATCTGAGCCTGTTCAAACATATGGAAGCCTTGCATACCCTGGGGCGGCCCCTGTTGGTCGGGGTTTCGCGAAAGAGCATGATAGGCAATGCCCTGGGTCGTCCCGTGGGGGAGCGCCTGTACGGCGGTCTTGCGCTGGCGGCCCTGGCTATTACAAAAGGCGCACGCATATTGCGGGTGCATGATGTGGTCGAAACGATGGATGTTGTGCGGATGATCGCAGCAGTGGATTCAGCCGAATAAGAATGACGGAGCACTTATGAGCAAGAAATACTTTGGCACCGACGGTATTCGTGGTCGGGTCGGCGAATACCCCATTACCCCTGATTTCATGCTCAAGCTCGGCTGGGCTGCCGGTATGGCATTCCGCAAGATGGGCGCCTGCAAAGTGCTGGTTGGCAAGGACACGCGAATTTCCGGCTACATGTTCGAATCGGCGCTCGAGGCCGGCCTGACTTCGGCGGGCGCCGATGTGATGCTGCTCGGTCCGATGCCGACGCCGGCCATTGCCTACCTGACGCGTACGTTCCAGGCCCAGGCAGGCATCGTAATCAGTGCTTCGCACAACCCGCATGATGACAACGGCATCAAGTTCTTCTCCGGCCAGGGTACCAAGCTGCCGGATGATATCGAGCTGATGATCGAAGAGCTGCTGGACGCGCCGATGACTGTGGTTGAGTCGAGCAAGATCGGTAAAGTGTCGCGGATCAACGATGCGTCAGGTCGTTATATCGAGTTTTGCAAAGGCAGCGTGCCCACCGGTACGAGCTTTTCGGGTCTGAAAATCGTCGTCGATTGTGCTCATGGTGCGACCTATAAAGTCGCGCCAAGCGTATTTCGCGAATTGGGAGCAGAGGTTGTCGTGCTCTCCGCCCAGCCTAACGGGCTGAACATCAACCACAACTGCGGCTCCACTCATACCGAGGCGCTGCAAGCGGCCGTGCTGGCCGAGCAGGCTGATCTCGGGATTGCCTTTGATGGTGACGGTGACCGGGTTCTGATGGTCGATCACACCGGCACTGTCGTCGATGGTGATGAGCTGCTGTTCATCATTGCTCGCGATCTGCACGGGCGCGGCAAGCTGCGGGGCGGCGTGGTCGGGACGTTGATGAGCAATCTCGGGCTCGAGTTGGCCCTGGTGGACCTGGATATTCCCTTCGTGCGGGCCAACGTCGGTGATCGCTATGTGATCTCGGAGCTGCTGGAGCGCAATTGGGTGATCGGTGGCGAGAACTCCGGGCATATTGTTTGTTTTGACCACACCACCACTGGCGATGCGATTATTGCTGCCTTGCAAGTGCTGATGGCACTCAAGGCGCGCAATGAAGGGCTTGCGCAGTCGCGTCAGGCGTTGCGCAAATGTCCGCAGGTGCTGATTAATGTGCGTTTCGGCGGTGGTGCGAACCCTCTGGAGCATGCGACGGTCAAGCAGGCTAGCGAGCGCGTAACACAGGCTATGGCCGGGCGTGGGCGCGTGCTATTGCGCAAGTCTGGTACCGAGCCGTTGGTGCGGGTCATGGTCGAAGGCGAGGATGAAGCACAGGTCCGCGGTTATGCTGAAGAGCTGGCGAAGCTTGTTAGTGAAGTTTCTGCCTGAATTCGGCTTGCCAGTCATCAATCGGTTGGGTAACATCTGCGCCCACTTTGACCGACGAGGTACAGCATGCGTCGCCCTATGGTAGCTGGTAACTGGAAGATGCACGGTACCCGCGCCAGCGTCGCTGAGCTGATCAAAGGCCTTCGTCATCTGGCCTTGTCAAGCGGTGTTGACGTCGCGGTATTCCCGCCTTGCCTGTATATCAATCAAGTGGTTGATGGTTTGAAAGGCAAGTCGATTGCGGTTGGTGCGCAGAATTCCGCGGTGGAATCCATGCAGGGCGCGTTGACCGGTGAAATTGCGCCGAGTCAGCTGGTGGATGCAGGTTGTTCCCTGGTTTTGGTCGGGCATTCCGAGCGCCGCATGATCATGGGCGAGCAGGACAAGACCTTGATCCGCAAGTTTGCTGCGGCCCAGGCCTGCGGTCTGATTCCGGTGTTGTGCATAGGTGAAACCCTTGTGCAGCGTGAAGCCGGTAAGACCCTTGAAGTTGTCGAGCGTCAGCTGGGCAGCATCATCGAGGAGCTGGGTGTCGGTGCTTTTGCAAAGGCGGTCATTGCTTACGAGCCGGTCTGGGCCATTGGCACCGGGCTGACTGCTTCGCCGCAACAGGCGCAGGATGTGCACGCCGCCATCCGCGCGCAGTTGGCGGCAGAGAATTCTGAAGTGGCACGAGGTGTGCGGCTTCTATACGGCGGCAGCGTGAAGGCGGCCAATGCGGTCGAACTGTTCGGCATGCCGGATATCGATGGGGGGCTCATTGGTGGAGCGTCCCTGAATGCAGATGAGTTCGGTGCGATCTGTCGCGCCGCGGGAAACTGAAAAAATGCTGGAAACAGTCGTAGTCGTTTTTCATCTGCTGGGTGCATTGGGTGTAGTTGCCCTGGTATTGCTGCAGCAGGGTAAAGGTGCGGATGCTGGTGCGTCTTTCGGTGCAGGTGCTTCAAATACTGTGTTCGGAAGCCAAGGTTCCTCTACCTTTCTTAGTAAGTTTACTGCTATACTTGCCGCCGGTTTCTTCATAACCAGCTTGGGGTTAGGTTACTTTGCTAAAGAGAAGGCTCAAGAGCTGACTCAAGTAGGTTTGCCAAATCCAGCAGTGTTGGAAGTACCAAAGCAACAACCGGCTTCTGATGATGTACCGGTGCTTCAAGAGCAACAGTCGGCCAATCCGGCGACTGACGTGCCTCCAGCTCAAGAGCAGAAGTAAGAAGGTTTCAAACGCTGTATTGCCGAGGTGGTGGAATTGGTAGACACGCAACCTTGAGGTGGTTGTGCCCATAGGGTGTAGGGGTTCGAGTCCCCTTCTCGGTACCAATTATCAGGAGAGCCCGCGATTGCGGGCTTTCTTGTAGGTGGAAGGGTTACATTGACCCTGTAAGGGATCGGTCGTATACTTCCGCCCCAGCTTTGTCGCGGGATGGAGCAGTCTGGTAGCTCGTCGGGCTCATAACCCGAAGGTCGTCGGTTCAAATCCGGCTCCCGCAACCAGTTTCAGGGGCCCCTTCCAAGGGGCTTTTTGTTAGCTGGACACTTTATAACGCCGCTGTTCAACGGCGTTTCAGGGATGGGCTATTCGCCCATTTTTTTTTATTTGCACAGCATGCACAAACATGCACGAGGGGGTTCAGGTGTCGAGCAAGCTAGAACAGTTGCAGGCCTTGTTGGCCCCGGTGGTCGTGGCCCTTGGCTATGAATGCTGGGGTATTGAGTTTTCGGCTCAAGGTCGCCACTCACTGTTGCGCGTTTATATCGATAAGGAAGGCGGCGTATTGGTGGATGACTGCGCCATCGTCAGCCGTCAGATCAGCGGTGTATTGGATGTCGAAGATCCAATCACTTCCGAATACACCCTTGAAGTTTCCTCGCCTGGCATGGAACGCCCTCTGTTCACCCTTGAACAGTTCGCTTCGTTTGCCGGTGAACAAGTGAAGATCAAGCTGCGCTCGCCCTTCGAGGGTCGACGCAACTTTCAAGGCCTTCTGCGCGGTGTAGAAGAGCAGGATGTCGTGGTGCAGGTAGAAGACCATGAGTTCCTGTTGCCGATCGATATGATCGACAAGGCCAACATTATTCCCAGTTTTGACTGATACGTGCCAGATACTGCGGATCCCGCGGATCCAATGGCTTGCGAAAGGCGAGGCGTACGATGAGCAAAGAAGTACTGCTGGTTGTTGAGTCGGTATCCAATGAAAAGGGCGTACCGGCTAACGTTATTTTTGAAGCGCTGGAGCTGGCTCTGGCCACTGCTACCAAGAAGCGGTTTGAAGACGAAGTTGATTTGCGTGTGGAAATCAATCGCCACACCGGTGCCTATGAGACTTTCCGTCGCTGGACGGTCGTCGAAGAAGCCGACCTGGACGATCCGGCTATCGAAACCTGGCCAAGCAAGGTTGCAGAAACGCATCCTGGCGCCAAGGTAGGTGATGTAGTCGAAGAGAAGATCGAATCCATCGAGTTCGGTCGTATTGCTGCGCAGACCGCCAAGCAGGTCATTGTGCAGAAAGTTCGCGAAGCCGAGCGTGCGCAAGTCGTCGATGCTTATCGCGAGCGCCTGGGTGAAATCATCTCCGGCACCGTGAAGAAAGTCACCCGCGACAACGTGATTGTCGACCTGGGCAACAACGCTGAAGCGTTGCTGGCTCGTGAAGACATCATTTCTCGCGAAACTTTCCGGGTTGGCGTGCGACTGCGTGCGCTGCTCAAGGAAATCCGCACCGAGAACCGGGGCCCGCAGCTGATCCTGTCGCGTACCGCGCCGGAAATGCTGATCGAGTTGTTCCGCATCGAAGTGCCGGAAATTGCTGAAGGCCTGATCGAAGTAATGGCCGCCTCCCGTGATCCGGGTTCGCGTGCCAAGATCGCGGTCCGCTCCAAGGACAAGCGCATCGACCCGCAAGGTGCCTGCATTGGCATGCGTGGTTCGCGTGTCCAGGCCGTATCCGGCGAGTTGGGCGGCGAGCGTGTGGATATCGTCCTGTGGGACGACAACCCGGCTCAGTT
Organism: Pseudomonas sp. N-137; assembly: GCF_034555295.1. NCBI lineage: Bacteria > Pseudomonadati > Pseudomonadota > Gammaproteobacteria > Pseudomonadales > Pseudomonadaceae > Pseudomonas > Pseudomonas sp. N-137. The sequence goes on along the minus strand of NZ_JAXUDQ010000028.1, from coordinate 60,213 downwards.
CGTGATCAACGCCATGTCGCCTGCTGAAGTGGCGGCAATTATCGTCGACGAAGATGCCCATGCAATGGACATCGCCGTTGGCGCAGACAATCTCGCTCAGGCCATCGGTCGCGGTGGTCAGAACGTGCGTCTGGCTAGCCAATTGACTGGCTGGACACTGAACGTGATGACCGAATCGGACATCCAGGCTAAGCAGCAAGCTGAAACCGGCGATATCCTGCGCAACTTCATCGAAGAGCTTGAAGTCGATGAAGAACTGGCGCAGGTGCTGGTGGATGAAGGCTTTACCAGCCTGGAAGAGATTGCCTACGTACCGGTGGAGGAAATGCTCAACATCGACGGCTTTGACGAGGACATCGTCAACGAGCTTCGCGCTCGGGCCAAGGATCGTTTGTTGACCAAAGCCATCGCTACTGAGGAAAAGCTGGCAGACGCCCATCCGGCCGAAGACCTGCTCTCGCTTGAGGGCATGGACAAGGATTTGGCGATGGAACTGGCGGTGCGCGGCGTAATTACCCGCGAAGACCTGGCCGAGCAGTCTATTGACGATCTGCTCGACATCGACGGCATTGACGATGATCGTGCCGGCAAGTTGATCATGGCCGCCCGAGCCCACTGGTTCGAGTAATTAGGCGCGGCCTGAGGAGAGAAGTGCATGACGCAAGTCACGGTGAAACAACTGGCCGATGAGGTCAAAACACCGGTAGAGCGCCTGTTGCAGCAGATGCGTGAGGCAGGTCTGCCGCACACCGCCGCCGAGGAACATGTGACCGACAGTGAGAAGCAGTCCCTGCTGACTCACTTGAAGAGCAGTCACAAGGCGAAAGTGGAAGAACCGCGCAAGATCACTCTGCAGCGTAAAACCACCAGCACCCTGCGTGTTGCCGGTAGCAAAAGCATCAGCGTTGAAGTACGCAAGAAGAAAGTCTTCGTACAGCGCAGCCCGGAAGAAATCGAAGCCGAGCGCAAACGCGAACTGGAAGAACGTCGCGCAGTAGAAAATGCTGCACGTCAGAAGGCTGAAGAAGAAGCCAAGCGTCGCGCCGAAGAAGAAGCGCGTCGCCAGCCTGCTGCTGCGCAATCCGCTCCGGCCGAAGCCGTTGCGGCTCCAGCCCCGGCAGCCGAGCCTGTGCGTGAAAGCGCGCCGGTCCCGGCACCCGCTCCAGCACCTGCGGCCGATACCCGCAAGCGCGACGAACAGCGTCGTCCGGACAAACCACGTGCCGACGACAACCGTCGGGGCAGTGGCGATGGCGAGCGCAAAAACGCTCCTCATCGTGCTTCGGTCAAGGAAAAGGCGCCAGCACCACGCGTTGCGCCACGTACCACCGACGAAGAAAGCGATGGCTTCCGTCGTGGCGGTCGCGGCAAGGCCAAGCTGAAGAAACGCAACGCCCACGGTTTCCAGAGCCCTACCGGCCCTGTCGTGCGTGAAGTGAAAATCGGCGAGACCATCACTGTGGGCGATCTGGCCCAGCAGATGTCGGTCAAGGCTGCTGAAATCATCAAGTTCATGTTCAAGCTGGGTACGCCGGCCACCATCAACCAGGTACTGGATCAGGAAACTGCCCAACTGGTTGCTGAAGAGCTGGGCCACAAAGTGACCCTGGTCAGCGACACGGCCCTGGAAGATTCCCTGGCCGAGTCCCTGAAGTTTGAAGGCGAGGCGGTTTCCCGTGCTCCGGTCGTGACCGTAATGGGCCACGTTGACCACGGTAAAACCTCCCTGCTCGACTATATCCGTCGTGCGAAGGTTGCGGCAGGCGAGGCGGGTGGTATCACCCAGCACATCGGCGCCTACCACGTTGAAACCGACCGCGGCATGGTGACGTTCCTCGACACCCCGGGTCACGCTGCGTTTACCGCAATGCGTGCCCGTGGTGCCAAAGCGACCGACATCGTGATCCTGGTGGTCGCAGCGGACGACGGCGTGATGCCACAAACCATCGAAGCCGTTCAGCATGCCAAGGCAGCTGGCGTCCCTCTGGTGGTTGCGGTGAACAAGATCGACAAGCCGGGCGCCGATCTCGATCGCATCCGTAGCGAACTGTCGGTTCACGGCGTGACTTCCGAAGAGTGGGGTGGCGACACTCCATTCGTACCGGTCTCCGCGAAGATGGGTACCGGCGTTGACGAGCTGCTCGAAGCCGTTCTGTTGCAAGCCGAGGTTCTGGAACTGACCGCTACACCTTCGGCTCCTGGCCGTGGCGTGGTCGTCGAATCGCGTCTCGACAAGGGCCGTGGCCCGGTTGCGACCGTTCTGGTTCAAGACGGTACCCTGCGCCAGGGCGACATGGTGCTGGTCGGTTCGAACTATGGCCGCGTGCGCGCCATGCTCGACGAGAACGGCAAGCCCATCAAGGAAGCAGGTCCTGCTATCCCGGTCGAGATCCTCGGCCTGGACGGCACTCCGGACGCTGGCGACGAGATGAGCGTTGTGGCTGACGAGAAGAAAGCCCGTGAAGTGGCTCTGTTCCGTCAAGGCAAGTTCCGCGAAGTCAAACTGGCTCGTGCTCACGCCGGCAAGCTGGAAAACATCTTCGAGAACATGGGTCAGGAAGAGAAGAAGACGCTCAACATCGTCCTCAAATCCGACGTCCGTGGATCGCTGGAAGCGTTGAACGGCGCCTTGAATGGCCTGGGTAACGACGAAGTGCAAGTGCGCGTGGTCGGTGGCGGTGTCGGTGGTATCACCGAATCCGACGCCAACCTGGCACTGGCCTCCAACGCTGTACTGTTTGGCTTCAACGTGCGTGCCGATGCCGGCGCTCGCAAGATCGTCGAGCAGGAAGGTCTGGATATGCGTTACTACAACGTGATCTACGACATCATCGAAGACGTCAAGAAAGCCCTGACCGGTATGTTGGGCAGCGATGTTCGCGAGAACATCCTGGGTACCGCTGAAGTGCGTGACGTGTTCCGTTCGCCGAAGTTTGGCGCGATCGCCGGTTGCATGGTGATCGAAGGTGTCGTTCACCGTAACCGTCCAATCCGTGTACTGCGTGAAGACATCGTTATCTTCGAAGGCGAGCTGGAATCCCTGCGCCGCTTCAAGGATGACGCTTCGGAAGTCCGCGCTGGCATGGAATGCGGTATTGGCGTCAAGAGCTACAACGACGTCAAGGTCGGCGACAAGATCGAAGTCTTCGAGAAGGTCCAGGTTGCTCGCAGCCTCTGACTCGCGTACTTCAAGAGCCGCACCGGGCAGTCGCATGAACATGCGCTGCCTCTCAGGCGGACTCTAAACGCAACGCCCGGTCTGGCTTTTGTCAGGCCGGGCGTTTGCCGCTTTCAGACCTCACGGGTTTGACCGTGGGGCAGTAACAGGTAACAAGACATGGCAAAAGAATATAGCCGTACCCAACGAATCGGCGATCAGATGCAGCGCGAGCTGGCCCAACTGATCCGTCGCGAAGTCAAAGACCCGCGCGTCGGCCTGGTCACCATTACCGCAGTGGAAGTCAGCCGTGACGTCGGTCATGCAAAGATTTTCATCACCGTGATGGGGCAGGACAGCGCCGAAGAAATCGCCCAAAGCATCAAGGTGCTCAACTCGGCTGCCGGTTTTCTGCGGATGCAGTTGGCCCGTGAGATGAAGCTGCGCAGCGTTCCACAGTTGCACTTCCACTACGACGAAAGCGTCGTGCGGGGCGCGCATCTGTCGGCCCTGATCGAGCGCGCCGTGGCTGAAGACAGTCAGCACCCGGTTGCGGCTGAACCCGAAGACACCAAGGAGTAATCGGTGGCTCAGGTCAAACGTATCCGCCGCAACGTCAGCGGCATCATCCTGCTCGACAAACCGCTGGGATTCACCTCCAATGCGGCGCTGCAGAAGGTTCGCTGGCTGCTCAATGCCGAGAAAGCCGGGCACACCGGCAGCCTTGATCCGCTGGCTACCGGCGTGTTGCCACTGTGTTTTGGCGAGGCGACCAAGTTCTCTCAGTATTTGCTCGATTCGGACAAGGGTTACGAAACCCTGGCGCAACTGGGCAAGACCACCACCACGGCGGACGCCGAAGGTGAGGTGTTGCTGGAGCGGCCGGTGACCGTTGGTCAGGCTGATATCGAGGCTGTGTTGCCGGGTTTTCGCGGACAAATCAGCCAGATACCGCCGATGTACTCTGCTCTCAAGCGTGATGGCCAGCCGTTATACAAACTGGCCCGTGCAGGCGAAGTAGTGGAGCGTGAACCGCGTTCTGTTACTATTGCGCGCTTGGAATTGCTGGCCTTTGACGGTAATACTGCGCGGCTGGCAGTCGATTGCAGCAAAGGCACCTATATCCGCACCCTGGTGGAGGATATTGGTGAAAAGCTCGGCTGTGGTGCGTACGTGGCCGAACTGCGACGGACCCAGGCCGGACCTTTCACGCTAGCCCAGACGGTCACGCTGGAAGAGCTCGAAGCGGTACATGCCGAAGGCGGCAACGAAGCGGTTGACCGTTTCCTGATGCCATCGGACAGCGGCCTGCTGGACTGGCCACTGTTGCAGTTCTCCGAGCACAGCGCGTTCTACTGGCTCAACGGCCAACCGGTACGTGCTCCGGATGCACCGAAGTTCGGCATGGTACGGGTACAGGATCACAATGGCCGCTTCATCGGTATCGGTGAAGTGAGCGAAGACGGGCGCATTGCGCCGCGTCGACTGATTCGGTCGGAATGACCGGAACCAGCCTGTGTAACAGCAGGTTGGCGAGTGTGGCTGTTAACAGGCACGGTCACTACTCATTTATAAATACAGGGATTTGTCCCTGGCCTGTTGGTACGGTTTCCTTGGGAACGGTACCTTACAAGAGGAAAGCCACATGGCACTCAGCGTTGAAGAAAAAGCTCAGATCGTGACCGACTACCAGCAAGCTGTTGGTGATACTGGTTCGCCAGAAGTGCAAGTTGCACTGCTGACCGCCAACATCAACAAACTGCAGGGTCACTTCAAGGCCAACGGTAAAGATCACCACTCCCGTCGTGGTCTGATCCGCATGGTAAACCAGCGTCGTAAGCTGCTGGATTACCTCAAGGGTAAGGACGTAAGTCGTTACAGCACCTTGATCGGTCGCCTGGGTCTGCGTCGCTAATCAGCGATTGCGCTATGAGGTTGGTTGTCTGCCTGTTGCCTGCGTTTTGCGCCGGCAGCCGGCAGGCTCCCAGCCTCAAGTTTTATCTGGACAGTCGTTGGGCCGATTCCCCGCACTGCCCAAGAATTTCGCAAGAAGACAAGTTCCCCAAGAGCCACAAAGAAGGTAGGACACCGTGAACCCGGTAATCAAAAAATTCCAGTTCGGTCAGTCGACCGTTACCCTCGAGACTGGCCGTATCGCCCGTCAGGCCTCCGGCGCAGTGCTGGTCACCGTTGACGACGACGTCAGCGTATTGGTGACCGTTGTCGGTGCCAAGCAAGCCGATCCAGGCAAGGGCTTCTTCCCTCTGTCTGTCCACTACCAGGAAAAGACTTACGCTGCCGGTAAGATCCCTGGCGGTTTCTTCAAGCGCGAAGGCCGTCCTTCCGAGAAGGAAACCCTGACTTCCCGACTGATCGACCGTCCGATCCGTCCGCTGTTCCCAGAAGGCTTCATGAACGAAGTGCAGGTTGTCTGCACCGTCGTTTCCACCAGCAAGAAGACTGATCCGGACATCGCTGCGATGATCGGTACTTCGGCCGCGCTGGCGATCTCCGGCATTCCTTTCGATGGTCCGATCGGCGCTGCCCGTGTTGCGTTCCACGAAAGCACCGGCTACCTGCTGAACCCGACCTACGAGCAACTGAAAGCTTCGAGCCTGGACATGGTCGTGGCCGGTACTTCCGAAGCCGTGCTGATGGTTGAATCCGAAGCCAAAGAGCTGACCGAAGACCAGATGCTGGGCGCTGTACTGTTCGCCCACGACGAGTTCCAGGTGGTGATCAACGCCGTCAAGGAACTGGCCGCCGAAGCCGCCAAGCCAACCTGGACCTGGGCTCCACAAGCCGAAGCCACCGAACTGCTGGGCGCGATCCGTGCCGAGTTCGGCGAAGCGATCTCCCAGGCTTACACCATCACCGTCAAGGCCGATCGTTATGCGCGCCTGGGCGAGCTGAAAGACCAGGTGGTTGCCAAGCTGTCCGGTGAAGAAGGCCAGCCGACTGCCGCTGAAGTCAAAGCCGCTTTCGGTGAAATCGAATACCGCACCGTTCGCGAAAACATCGTCAACGGCAAGCCACGCATTGACGGTCGCGACACTCGCACCGTGCGTCCGCTGAACATTGAAGTCGGCGTTCTGCCAAAGACCCACGGTTCGGCGCTGTTCACCCGTGGCGAAACCCAGGCCCTGGTCGTTGCAACACTGGGCACCGCCCGTGACGCGCAACTGCTGGACACCCTGGAAGGCGAGAAAAAAGACCCGTTCATGCTGCACTACAACTTCCCTCCGTTCTCGGTGGGCGAGTGTGGTCGCATGGGTGGCGCCGGTCGTCGCGAAATCGGTCACGGGCGTCTGGCCCGTCGTTCGGTCCAGGCCATGCTGCCAGCCGCTGACGTGTTCCCGTACACCATTCGCGTGGTATCGGAAATCACCGAGTCCAACGGTTCGAGCTCCATGGCTTCGGTCTGCGGCGCTTCCCTGGCCCTGATGGACGCCGGTGTGCCGATGAAGGCTCCGGTTGCCGGTATCGCCATGGGTCTGGTGAAAGAAGGCGAGAAGTTCGCCGTCCTGACCGACATCCTGGGTGACGAAGACCACCTGGGCGACATGGACTTCAAAGTGGCCGGTACCGCCAAAGGCGTGACCGCACTGCAGATGGACATCAAGATCAAGGGCATCACCGAAGAGATCATGGAAATCGCCCTGGGCCAAGCCCTGGAAGCGCGCCTGAACATCCTCGGCCAGATGAACCAGATCATTGGTCAGTCGCGTACCGAGTTGTCGGAAAACGCTCCGACCATGATCGCGATGAAAATCGACACCGACAAAATCCGTGATGTCATCGGTAAAGGCGGCGCGACCATCCGTGCGATCTGTGAAGAAACCAAGGCTTCGATCGACATCGAAGACGACGGCTCGATCAAGATCTTCGGCGAAACCAAGGAAGCGGCAGAAGCAGCACGTCAGCGCGTCCTGGGCATCACCGCAGAAGCCGAGATCGGCAAGATCTACGTGGGCAAGGTTGAGCGCATCGTCGACTTCGGCGCGTTCGTCAACATCCTGCCGGGCAAGGACGGTCTGGTTCACATCTCCATGCTGAGCGATGCTCGCGTCGAGAAAGTGACCGACATCCTCAAAGAAGGTCAGGAAGTGGAAGTGCTGGTACTGGACGTGGACAACCGCGGCCGTATCAAACTGTCCATCAAGGACGTAGCGGCAGCCAAGGCGTCGGGCGTTTAATCACCCCCTCGCTTAGCCGCTGAACAAGCAAACGCCCCGACTGGTTCGGGGCGTTTTGCTATGCGCGGGAAATCACCGTGTCGCAGGTTGCCTGGCCATAAGCTCAGTGCTAGGTTTAGCCCACCGCCCGTGTAGCTCAGCCGGTAGAGCAGCGCACTCGTAACGCGAAGGTCGCAGGTTCGATTCCTGTCTCGGGCACCATTTCCCCTCGCTATTTCATCTTTCTGCTCAGTTCATCGACAGTGCGTTTGAGCTGATCCATCTCGCGATCCTGATCGCTGAGTTCCCGTTTCAGGGACGAAATTTCGCTGTTGTTCGAGCTCGAGTTCGAGCCGCTGTTGCGCTTGAGTTCTTCCACTTGCTTGGCAAGGTCTTTCAGATCGCTTTCCTGGTCCTTGATCGTGCGTTTGAGATCCTCAATCTCCTTGCTGCTGGAGTTGGAACTGGTCCCACTATTGCGCTTGAGCTCCTCAATCTGGCGAGCTTGCTCGCGGAGGATGTGCTTTTGATTTTCCAGTTCGGCGGCGTTGTCCTTCACCGTTTTTGGCAGACTTTCCAAGGCCCCTACGCTGATGTTGGTCTTGACGAGTATGTCCTTGTCAAATGAGTTGCGAAGAGCAGGAATTGTGTCGGAGGCCAACGGCAAATCAGAGGTGGCTTCGACAGCGGCTTGAGCAAGGCTGGCCACTGTCAGGCTGCCGAACAGCAAGGTGGCGATCGCAAGGGGGGTAGAGGGAAGCTTGGAAAAAATGCGCATCACTGGGTTCCTTGTGAAATGCTGATGTGGCACATGGCTATGACTGGATGTTTTGACATATGTTCCCAACTACTTGCGCACCTTGCGCAACTGTTTTTTGTGGGATAGATGTAAAGAGCCGTGTAAATCATCGGCAAAACGTCCTATATTCGTCGTTGCATGAGCATCGCCCAGCAGTTTTCAGATGATCCCCGAATGGTTCTGAAGGCCAGGAAAACCGGGCTTGTAACGGTTTCTGCGGCAGAGAGATCCTTGATGATCCAGATCCATCTTCCATTCCTCCGATCAGCGAGAACGACATGACTGCTAAAGAACTCACCCAGGAAGCCAGACACGAAGAAGCACTGAAGAAGTACGTGCTGGATGCGCCCCAGTTGCTCGAAGAGATCAAGGACCTGAGCGCCGACGATCAAAAAGACCAGATCCAGTGGGCGTTCGAGGATGAGGCCGAAGCCCAGGGATTACAGCCTTGGGAGTTGACGCTCAAGTACACCAGCACACCTGAAGAGTTCGAGGAACAGCGCCTTGCCTTGCACAAGGAAGCGGCCGAGGTACTGGGTGTGGAATGGGATGAATACTGCGAGATGAATAATCTTGTAGTTTAAAAGCAGCTTCAAGCTACAAGCTACAAGCTACAAGCTGCAGGGCAAGCACGGAATGGCTTGATGCTTGCAGCTTGGGGCTTGAAGCTGCTCAGAGACTGAGCCGCATCGACAGGTCCACCGCTTTCACATCCTTGGTCATTGCCCCGATCGAGATGTAGTCCACCCCGGTCTCGGCAATCGGGCGCAACGTGCTTTCGTTGATCCCGCCGCTGGCCTCCAGCTTCGCCTTGCCGCCGTTCAGGCGTACGGCTTCGCGCATGTCATCCAGGCTCAGTTCGTCGAGCATGATGATGTCGGCATTGGCCGCCAGCGCTTCTTTCAATTCAGTCAGGCTTTCCACTTCGATTTCCACCGGTTTGCCCGGTGCGATCTTGTGGGCGGCGGCAATGGCCTGGGCGATGCCGCCGCAGGCTGCGATGTGGTTTTCCTTGATCAGGAAGGCATCGTAGAGGCCGATGCGGTGGTTATGGCAACCGCCACAGGTGACGGCGTACTTCTGGGCCAGGCGCAGCCCTGGGAGGGTTTTGCGAGTGTCCAGCAGCTTGACCTGGGTGTCGGCCACAAAGTCGGCCAAGTAGCGGGCTCGGGTGGCCACGCCAGAAAGCATCTGCAGAAAGTTCAGCGCGCTGCGTTCGCCGGTCAGCAGCGAGCGGGCCGGGCCTTCGAGGTGGAACAGCGCCTGGTCGGGGCTTGCCCGGTCGCCATCGCGTACTTGCCAATGCACGGCGACGCGCGGATCCAGTTGCCGGAACACGGCATCGACCCAGGCCGTGCCGCTGATGACTGCGGCTTCCCGGGTAATGATGGTGGCTTTGGCCAGGCGTTCGGCGGGGATCAGTTGCGCGGTGATGTCGCCGCTGCCGATGTCTTCGAGCAACGCGCGGCGCACGTTGGCCTCGATTTCGGCGGTCAGATCGGCGAGACGTAGATTCGGCATAACGGGCTCCACAAACAAAGTGGCCCGATTATAGGGCCAGTGGCTTGTCTCACAAACAATGTTCCTTATGGGTGACGGCGCCGGACGTCTGCGCCAGGCATCGAAACCTGCATTTGGTCGCATCCTCGCAACATTTCCCCGATTGTCCGGTCACTTATTGCGGAGTATTTCGACCTGGGTCACAGAGTCTGCTGGCATGACCGGGTTCTTTTACCAGATAATCCGCCTTTCGATTGACGTCATGGCTTTGACGTTTCGAGCGCAAGAGCACCCTTTCAGGAGACCAGGATGCACAACGACGGGAATGTAGTGCCCTTGCACAAGGTTTCTACCGATCAGGCGAACCGTTCGCCGCTCGCCCGCCTGCCTGTGATTCTGCTTCAGGTGCGCGACAAGGCCGCCCAGCAGTTGCGCCTTGGTTTGCAGGGGCTGTTCGACAATGCCGACGACACGCTGTTTGAAATGGCCGATCGGGCGCGCAACGATGTCGATCAGAACCTGTTCTTCGAAGCCATGCGGGACTTGCGCCTCAAGCGCAAAAGCATTGAGCGCGAATTTATCGAGCAGTTTTTCGAAGCCTTTGTCAGCCTCGCCCAATACGATCCGACCCAAGCCACCTTGGCGCCGGCGCACGCCTCCGGCCCTCAGGTTCAGCGCACGCATGATGACCTGGAGCGCCATCTGGCGGTGGAGGCCATGGTCACCCGTGTGCTCAGTCGCGATAGCGTGGCTCTTGAGCAACTGACTGCACGGCTCAGCGTCTTGCTCACCAGGCCGCTGGCAAACCAGCAGAACCCTTTGAGCCCAGCGCTGCTGTGTGAAAACTTTCTACAGGCCGGTCGCAACCTGGGGGTGGAGATCAAGGTCAAGCTGATCTTGCTCAAATTGTTCGAGCGCTATGTGCTCAGCGAGTGCGATCAACTGTATACCGAGGCCAACCAGTTGCTGGCCGCTACGGGCATCCTGCCGGATCTCAAGATTTCACCCTCGCGACGAGCGTCGGATCGCGCCGATGAGGCCCCGCGTACCAAGACTGAAAGTGCCGGCCCCAAGGCCGCCGAAGTCGATGACAGCGTGCAGGAAGTATTTGCTGCGTTGCAGAAACTATTGATGCAGGTGCGTGGCAGCGTGGCGCCGACTCTGGAGGCCAGCGCACCGGCCCAACCGATCTCGACCCGTGATTTGCTGCGCCTGCTCTCCCATTTGCAGCAGTACGTGCCGGCGCCTGCCATCGAGGATGAGTTCGACCTGCGCAGCCAACTCGAACAGCTGCTGACCCGGGTCAGCGTCAGAAGCGGCAAGTCGCGGGTGGTCGACGACGCCGATGAAGACGTGATCAACCTGATCTCGATGATGTTTGAATTCATCCTCGACGACCATAACCTGCCGGACTCCTTCAAGGCGTTGATCGGCCGTCTGCAGATTCCGATGCTCAAGGTTGCGGTGCAGGACAAGAGCTTTTTCAGTCGGGGCAATCATCCGGCCCGACGGCTGCTCAATGAAATCGCCGCTGCTGCCACCGGCTGGGGCGATTGCGACGACCATCAGCGCGACAGCCTCTATCTGCGCATCGAACAGGTGGTGCAGCGGTTGTTGAATGACTTTGTCGATGACCCGGCGATCTTCTCTGAATTGCTGGCCGATTTCCTGGCCTTCACCAGCGATGAAAGACGTCGCAGCGAATTGCTCGAACAGCGTATTCGTGACGCCGAAGAAGGTCGGGCCAAGGCCGAACTGGCGCGCCTGCGCGTCGAAGGCGTGCTGAATCAGGTCATGCTGGGCAAAGTGTTGCCGCAAGCGGTGGTGGAGTTCGTGCAGCACGCCTGGAGCCAGGTGTTATTGCTGACCTGCTTCAAGCACGGCAAATATTCAGCCGAGTGGCAGGCCGACGTTTTGACGCTGGAACAGCTGATCTGGAGCGTCCAGCATCACGAAGAACCGGATGCCGGCCTGCGCTTGCTGACGATAGTGCCGCAGCTGCTCAAAGCCTTGCGTGAAGGCCTGAGCCGTTCGGCGTTCGACCCGTTTGCCACCAGCGAGTTTTTCAGCGAGCTGGAAACCCTCCACGTGCTGGCCCTCGAACGCATGGGACAGGCAACGGAACAAACCCAGTCGTTCAATTCGCCGGTCATGGTCCAGGTCTCGGAGAAAATTGTCCTGCGCACCGCTCAAAAGGCCCCGGAAGACAGTGCGGCGGTGCACTTGCCGGCCGATGATGTGGGCCTGCTTCAGGTCGATCAGTTGCGATTGGGAAGCTGGGTTGAGTTCCAGGAGGACGATGACAACAGCCTGCGTTGCAAACTGGCGGCGATCATCGAGGCCACCGGCAAATACGTCTTCGTCAACCGCACGGGCCTCAAAGTGCTGGAGCACAGCCGCACCAGCCTGGCCCTGGAATTTCGCCGGGGGACGGCGCGTCTGTTGGACGACACCTTGCTGTTCGACCGGGCGCTGGAATCGGTGCTGGGCAATCTGCGTCAGCTCAATCGCGGCAAGTGATCGCACAGCCAGGGCCGATCGCGGCATACTGGCGGCATTCACTGACGTCATCGAAGGAACCTGTATGCAGTTGGACCTCGCCAGTGGTTGGTGCGATGGCGTGCGGCATTGCCCATCACCCAACTTCAATGCGCGCCCCGAAGGCGAAATTTCACTGCTGGTGATCCACAACATCAGCCTGCCGCCGGCACAGTTTTCCACGGGCAAGGTGCAGGAGTTTTTCCAGAATCGTCTGGATGTCACGCAACACCCCTATTTTGCCGGTATCGCCGATCTGCGCGTGTCTGCGCATTTTCTGATCGAGCGTGACGGTGCGATTACCCAGTTTGTCTCCTGTCTGGATCGTGCCTGGCACGCGGGCGTTTCGTGTTTCGAAGGGCGGGAGACGTGTAACGATTTTTCCCTGGGCATCGAGCTGGAAGGCACCGACGATCTGCCCTTCACTGACGCGCAATATGCCGCATTGGTCTGCCTGACCCGGCAGTTGCAGGCGGCGTTCAAGGCGATCACGCTGCAGCGCATCTGCGGGCACAGCGACATCGCCCCGGGTCGCAAGACCGATCCGGGACCGGCATTCGACTGGGCGCGCTACCGCGCTGCCTTGATAGAAGGGGAAGGGCAATGAGTTTTCTGGTGCTGCTGCTGGCGATCTGGATCGAGAAATTCTCGGCGTTGCGCCATCGGGTCCAGCGTGACGGCGGTTGGCTGCGCGAACTGAACAAACTCGAGACGAACCCACACTGGGTCAACCGGCCCTGGCTGGTGCTGGTTGTGCTGGTCCTGCTGCCCGTGGCGCTACTGGCCTTGTTACTGTGGGTATTGGAGCCGGTGGCCTATGGTCTGCTGGCACTACCGGTGCATCTGCTGGTGGTGATTTACAGCCTCGGTCGAGGGGATCTGCTCGCTGACCTGGGGCCGTTTCGTGACGCCTGGCGACGGGAAGACCTGCAGGCGGCCGACCATGTGGCCAAGCGCGACCTGAATATCGAGGCCGATAGCGGCGAGCAGTTGCTGGAGCGGGTCCAGGGGCATCTGCTGTGGCAGGCCTATCAGAGTTTTTTCGCGGTGATTTTCTGGTATTTCCTGCTGGGGCCGGTCGCGGCGCTGAGCTATCGCCTGCTGGCGCTGGCCGCCGAGCACAGTCAGAACCCCGGCGTGGCCGAGCGGGCGACGCAGTTGCGCCATGCCTTCGATTGGGTGCCGGTGCGGTTGCTGACCGCGAGCTTCGCCCTGGTGGGCAACTTCGTGGCAGTCAGCCGGGTCATGCTGCATGAGTTGCTGAACTGGAATATCAGCGCAGCAGACCTGATCGGCAAGGTCGGGCTGGTGGCCGGCGAGATTCCCGACCCTGTCGCGGGCCCGGACGGCATCAACAGCCTGGATCGGCTGTGGGAGCTGTTGTTGCGTGCGGCGGTGCTCTGGTATGCCGGGTTTGCACTATGGACAGTGCTGGCTTAGGCATACGCACGCTCTGTGGCGAGGGGATTTATCCCCGCTGGGATGCGCAGCAGCCCCATTGATTGCGGGCTTTAAGATAGCTAGGGGCCGCTTCGCGCCCCAGCGGGGATAAATCCCCTCGCCACAAGAACCGTGCCACGGCTCGTCGTTAACCTTAAGTTACAAATCTTCCCGCCGATTTAGGCTATACAGGGACAGCGCCCAAATAGTGGCTATCTGCTGTCTCTGTGCGCCTGCCCATAAAAACAAGAAATACAACCGGGAGACTTCCTTGTGAAGAGTTTGCTCTGGCCCGCCGTCGCGCTGATGAACCGCCTGAGCTTCGGCATGAAGTTCAGCCTGATCAGCGTGTTGTTCCTGCTGCCGATGCTGGTGACCAATTTCTTTTTGGTGCGCGATTCCTATCGCGAATTCCAGGGCACGCAAGTGGAGCTGCAAAGCCTCGATCTGCTGGGCAACAGCCTGACCCTGCGGCGCGAGCTGGAAACCCTGAACAATCTGGTGCAGATCAATGCCAGCCTCGGTCAGTCCGGCAAGGCCGGGGACGTGGAAGCGAAGATCGGCACCCTTGAAAAGCAGGTGCTGGCGCGGTTGCAGAGCTTGAAAGCCATGGCCGTCGATCCTGAACAGGTCAGCGCCTTCGATGCCAAGCGCGACGAAATGATTGCCGCTTTCAAGGCCCAGCAGGCCGAGCGCTCCCTGCAAAGCAAAAGCGCACTGATTGGCAAGCTGCTCAACAGCGCGCAGATGTTCAGTCAAATCATCGCCAGCCAGGCTGGCCTGAGCCGCGACAACCAGGGCGACATCCGCCAACTGAGCGAATTGATCATCAGCGTGACCCCCAACGTGACCCAAACCCTCGGTGAAGGCCGTGCGCTGGGCGCTGCGTCCCTGGGCCTGGGCTTTCTCAATTCGGCGTCGAGCACCCGGTTCGACGAGTTGCTGGGGCAAATCGAAAAGCTGCAGGGTGAATATGACCTCAAGCTTCAGGACGCCCTGGGTTCCAGCCAGGCGGCCGAGCAGGCGCTTGCCAGTCAGGCCGAAGGCAGCAAGGCAACCTTGAAGAAAGCCGGTGAGCTGATCGAAGATCAGGTGGTGATGGCTGACACGCTGGATGCTCCATGGCTGCCGTTTTACGAGCAGGTCAGCAGTCTGATGGAGCAAACCTACCGACTGAACGACGTAACCCTGGGTTTTCTGGATGTTCAGTTGCAGCATCGCCTGGAGCAGAACCGCAGCCACATGGTGCTGCAAGCCGTTGCGCTGGTCGCCGTATTTCTGCTGATCTTTTACCTGTACGCCGGCTTCTACGCCTCGACCCGCACCACCCTCAAACATCTCGGCGAGATGATGGACAAGGTCGCAGCGGGCGACATGACGGTCAACTTCGTGGCGCGCAGCAAGGATGAGTTGGGGGAGTTGGGTGAAGTGTTCAATGGCACGGTGGCGAAGATCCATGACCTGATCGAACAGGTCGGCCGAACCGTTGCCGAGGTCGAGCGCCAGGCCGGGCAGGTGGAGGCGGTGTCGGCCCAGAGCAACCAGGCCGTGTCCGGGCAGCGCAGTCAGATCGAACTGGTCGCCACGGCGATGAACCAGATGTCGGCCACCGCCCAGGAAGTGGCTCGTAGCGCCGCCGCGGCGGTCAGTAGCGCCCACAGCGTGAACGACGAAACCCTCAGCGGGCGCGGGCTGGTGGAGTCACAGCAGAGCAGCATCGTGCGTTTGGCCAGCGAGATCGATCAGTCGGTGCAGGTGATCAATCAATTGGCGACTGACAGCCAGGCCATCAGTCGTGTGCTGGACGTGATCAAGAGCATCGCCGAACAGACCAACTTGCTGGCGCTCAACGCCGCGATCGAAGCCGCACGGGCCGGAGAGCAGGGGCGCGGTTTCGCGGTGGTGGCTGACGAAGTGCGGACCCTGGCCAAGCGCACCCAGCAATCGACCGAAGAAATCGAAGAAATGATCACCCGCCTGCACGGCGGCGTGGGCGCTGCCGTCAAAGCCATGGGCACCAGCCATGAGATGGCCAGTGGCACGGTGGGGCAGTCGGAAAAGGTCCAGCAGGCGCTGGAAAATATCCTCGGCGCCGTCGGCATGATCGTCGACCAGAACCAGCAGATCGCTGCAGCGGTGGAGCAGCAGACGGCCGTGGCCCATGACATCGACCAGAACATCGTCGAGATCAATCGCGCCGGTGAACGCACCGCCGAAGGCGCGCACCAGACCGAGGACGCCAGCCGTGAGTTGTCCGCCCAAGTGGTGCAGCTCAAGCAGTTGATCAATGCGTTTCGGGTGTAGTTAAAGGATGGTGCTCACCACCGATCCAATGTGGGAGCAAGCCCGCTCCCACAGGGGGTCACCAATTGAACAATTGGCGGGCGTTGGCCGTGCTGGCCTCTGCCAGCTGCTCAGGGCTGATTGTCATGATCCCAGCCAGTGCTTCACAAATGGCCGGTAAATGCGCCGGGCTGTTGCGTTGGCCGGGGAACATCGCCGGGGCCATGTCCGGCGAATCGGTTTCCAGCACCACCGCGTCCAGCGGCAGTTTTGCCAGTACCCGATGCATGCGCAGGGCCTGAGGCCAAGTGGCGGCGCCACCAAGGCCGAGCTTGAAGCCGAGCTTGATGTACTCGCGAGCCTCCTCAAAACTGCCAGCGAAAGCGTGGATAATCCCCCCGCGCTTGAGGTCAATGCGCTTGAGGGTGGCGATCACGGTGGCGTGGCTGCGGCGCACGTGGATCAGCGCCGGCAATTGGAATTGCGCCGCCAGTTGCAGTTGCGCCTCGAACAATGCCTGCTGGCGCTCCCGATCCAGGGTTTGGATGAAGTAGTCCAGACCGATTTCCCCCACCGCACACAACTGCCGATGCCCAGCCAGGCGGATCAGCCATTGGCGCAATTGCCCCAGATCATCGGGGCGATGCTGGTCGAGATACACTGGATGCAGGCCCAGCGCGGCGTGCAGGTCCGGGTCGCTTTGCACCAGATCCCACACCCGTTGCCAGTTATCCCGATACACCCCCAGCACCACCATCTGCCGCACGCCCAAGGCGCGGCTTTCGGCCAGCAGCGCCGGGCGATCCGCATCGAAGTCGGGGAAATCCAGATGGGTGTGGGTATCGATCAGTTCCATGCTTCAATCCTGAAGAATGCTCAGCCCTGATGAATGCGCTGCTTGAACGTGCGTGGGATGGCCTGCACACCGGGTTGGTAATCATCGTTTTCGATGGCGGCCAGGGCCAGCGCCAGGGCTTTGTCGGCGATCAGTTGGTGCTGCTGGGACATGGCGTTGACCGGCAGCGGCAGGAAGTCCAGCAGTTGCGTATCACCAAAGGTGCCCAACCGTAGTGGGCGCGACTTGAGCGGGAAGTCGTGCAGGGCGTCGAACACCCCTTGCAGCAGCACATAGGAGGTGGTGATCAACGCATCAGGCAGGTGCCCCAGTCGCGCGAGCAATTCGTCCATCAACTGGCGACCGCATTCACGGCTGAACGACTCGCCGTGCTCGATCAGCACCTGGCCTTCGAACCCGGCCAGGGCTTCGTTGAACCCGGCGGTGCGTTCCTGGCTGATGCTCAATTCGGGCCGGGCGCTGATCAGCGCGATCTGGCGGGGATTGGTTTCCAGCAGGCTACGGGTCAGTTGCAGGCTGGCCTGGCGGTCATCGCTGATCACCGAGCAGAAGTGCGCAGGCTCCATCACCCGGTCGATGGCGATGATCGGGATACCCTTGGCCTGTAACTGGCGATAACTGTCGTCCCCGGCAGGCAGGCAACTGGCGACAATCAGCGCATCGCAACGTCGGGCGCGGAACAGTTGCAACAGTTGCCGTTCGCTCTCGGGCGCATCGTCGGAGCTGGCGATCAGCAATTGATAGCCCCGCGCTCGGGCACCCTGTTCCAGCAGTTTGGCGATGCGGGCGTAACTGGGGTTTTCCAGGTCCGGCAGGATGAAACCCAGCGTGCGCGTATGCCGGCTGCGCAACCCGGCAGCCTGGGGGTTGGGCGTGAAGCCATGCTCCTCGACCACGGCGCGTACACGTTCGACGGTGGCGCTGCTGATGCGTTGCTGTTCGGCCTTGCCATTGATGACATAGCTGGCGGTGGTCACGGACACACCGGCCAACTGGGCGATATCACTGAGTTTCAACCCGGTTTTCCTTGTTTTTTCGAGTTTGCCCCGACAATGAGGGGCATCCTACCCGATTCAGGACGACGGTTACTGTCGCGACGGCGGCGACAAGTTGCACTTCAAGGATGAGAGATTATCGAGTAACGTGCCAATCTTTCTAGATTAAACGTTTCAGCAGGCGTATTTTCAAGGTTAGCAGGATTTTTTGGCCCGTCTGCCGCGATAGCGCCAAATGCCGTCCTGTAACGCTAAGCTGATTCATTCAAAACAATACCTGGCGCCAACCCGACGCCAAAAAGGAGAAAGCATGCTCGAGCTCACTCTAGAGCAGATATCCATGGCCCAGACGGCTGTGGATAAAGACGCCGCGCTGCAATTGCTCGCTGACAAACTGGTGGCCGATGGCCTTGTAGCCGAGGGTTACCTGGCCGGCTTGCAGGCTCGCGAGGCCCAGGGCTCGACCTTTCTTGGCCAAGGTATTGCCATCCCCCACGGCACCCCGCAAACCCGCGATCTTGTGTACTCCACCGGTGTGCGTCTGTTGCAGTTCCCCGACGGTGTGGACTGGGGTGACGGTCAGATCGTTTACCTGGCGATCGGTATCGCGGCCAAGTCCGACGAACACTTGCGTCTTTTGCAACTGCTGACCCGCGCCCTCGGCGAGACCGACCTGGGCCAGGCCCTGCGCCGCGCAGGTTCGGCCGAAGCGCTGTTGAAGCTGCTGCAAGGCGCGCCACAGGAACTGGCCTTGGATGCGCAGATGATCGGCCTCGGCGTGTCGGCCGACGATTTCGAAGAGCTGGTCTGGCGCGGTGCCCGTCTGCTGCGCCAGGCAGACTGTGTGAGCAACGGCTTTGCTGGAGTGTTGCAGCAGGTCGAGGCGCTGCCATTGGGCGATGGCCTGTGGTGGCTGCACAGCGAACAGACGGTCAAGCGTCCGGGCCTGGCCTTCGTCACGCCGGACAAGCCCATCCGTTACCTCGGTCAGCCCTTGAGCGGTCTGTTCTGTCTCGCCAGCCTCGGCGAGGCTCACCAGGCTTTGCTCGAAAGGCTCTGCGCGTTGTTGATCGAAGGCCGCGGCCATGAACTGGGGCGCGCCACCAGCAGCCGCAAGGTGCTGGAAGTGTTGGGCGGCGAACTGCCCGCCGATTGGCCCAGCGCCCGCATCGGCCTAGCCAATGCCCATGGTTTGCACGCGCGTCCGGCGAAGATCCTCGCGCAACTGGCGAAAAGCTTCGAAGGCGAGATCCGCGTGCGCATCGTCGACGGCCAGGACAGCGCCGTGTCGGTCAAGAGCCTGAGCAAATTGCTGAGCCTGGGCGCTCGTCGCGGCCAGGTCCTGGAGTTCATCGCCGAACCGAGCATCGCCGCTGACGCCTTGCCGGCGCTGCTGGCCGCCATCGAAGAGGGCCTTGGCGAAGAAGTCGAGCCGCTGCCGCCACCGAGTGCGCCTCAGCAAACCACCATGGCCGAAGTGGCTGCCGTCGTGCTGGCGCCCGAATCCGGCAGCTTGATCCAGGCCGTTGCCGCCGCTCCAGGCATTGCCATCGGCCCGGCCCACATCCAGGTGTTGCAGGCCTTCGAGTATCCATTGCGCGGCGAATCAGCGGCCATCGAGCGTGAGCGCTTGCAAAACGCCTTGAACCAAGTGCGCCGCGACATCGAAGGTCTGGTCGAACGCGCCAAGGCCAAGGCCATCCGCGAAATCTTTATCACCCATCAGGAAATGCTCGACGACCCGGCGCTGACCGATGAGGTCGACACTCGATTGAAGCTGGGCGAGAGTGCGCAAGCGGCGTGGATGGGCGTGATCGAAGCGGCTGCCAAAGAACAGGAAGCGCTGCAGGACGCACTGCTCGCCGAACGTGCCGCCGACCTGCGGGACGTCGGTCGGCGTGTGCTGGCGCAGTTGTGCGGCGTCGAAACCCCGAGCGAACCCGAGCAACCTTACATTCTGGTGATGGACGAGGTTGGCCCATCCGACGTCGCCCGTCTGGACCCCGCCCGCGTAGCGGGGATTCTCACCGCGCGCGGCGGCGCCACCGCCCACAGTGCCATCGTCGCCCGAGCCCTGGGGATCCCGGCGCTGGTGGGGGCCGGTGCGGCGGTGTTGCTGCTGGCGCCGGGCACTTCACTGTTGTTGGACGGCCAGCGCGGTCGCCTGCACGTGGACCCCGACGCGCCTACGCTGCAGCGGGCCACCGAAGAGCGCGACACCCGTGAGCAACGTCTCAAGGTCGCAGCCGAACAACGTCATCAACCGGCGCTGACCCGTGACGGTCACGCCGTGGAAGTGTTCGCCAACATTGGCGAGAGCGCCGGTGTCACCAGTGCGGTGGAGCAGGGCGCCGAAGGCATTGGCCTGTTGCGCACCGAACTGATTTTCATGGCTCATACCCAGGCTCCCGATGAAGCGACTCAGGAAGCCGAATACCGCAAGGTGCTCGATGGCCTGGCCGGGCGACCGCTGGTGGTGCGTACCCTCGATGTGGGCGGCGACAAACCGCTGCCGTACTGGCCGATCGCGAAAGAGGAAAACCCGTTTCTCGGCGTGCGAGGCATTCGCCTGACCTTGCAACGTCCGCAGGTCATGGAAGCGCAATTGCGCGCCTTGTTGCGTTCTGCCGACAACCGTCCGTTGCGGATCATGTTCCCGATGGTGGGCAGCGTCGATGAGTGGCGTCAGGCCCGGGACATGACCGAGCGCCTGCGCCTGGAGATCCCGGTGGCGGACCTGCAACTGGGGATCATGATCGAGGTGCCGTCCGCGGCATTGCTGGCGCCGGTGCTGGCCAAGGAAGTCGACTTCTTCAGTGTCGGCACCAACGACCTGACGCAATACACCCTGGCCATTGACCGCGGTCACCCAACCCTTTCGGCTCAGGCTGACGGCCTGCACCCGGCGGTGCTGCAACTGATCGACATCACCGTGCGTGCCGCCCATGCGCATGGCAAGTGGGTCGGCGTGTGCGGTGAGCTGGCGGCCGACCCTTTGGCGGTGCCGGTGCTGGTGGGCCTGGGCGTAGACGAGCTGAGTGTTTCGGCACGCAGCATTGCCGAGGTCAAGGCGCGGGTACGCGAAGTGAGCCTGGCGCAGGTAAAAATCCTCGCCCAAGAGGCCTTGGCCGTGGGCAGCGCCAATGACGTGCGCGCATTAGTGGAGGCGCTGTAATGGCCAAGATCCTTACCCTGACCCTCAACCCGGCGCTCGACCTCACGGTGGAACTGGCGCGCCTGGAACCCGGTCAGGTCAACCGCAGCGATGCCATGCACAGCCACGCCGCCGGCAAGGGCGTGAACGTGGCCCAGGTGCTGGCTGACCTCGGCCACACCGTGACTGTCAGCGGCTTTCTCGGTGAAGACAACGCCCAGGCATTCGAAACGCTGTTCGCCCAGCGCGGTTTTGTCGACGCCTTTATTCGCGTCCCAGGGGAGACCCGCAGCAACATCAAGCTGGCCGAGCAGGACGGACGCATCACAGACCTCAACGGTCCAGGCCCGGTAGTTGATGACGCCGCGCAGCAAGCGCTGCTTGAGCGACTGGAACACATCGCCCCGGGCCACGATGCCGTGGTAGTGGCGGGCAGCCTGCCCCGGGGCGTCAGCCCGCAATGGTTGCAGGCGCTGATCATTCGCTTGAAGGCACTGGGCTTGAACGTGGCCCTCGACACCAGCGGCGAAGCCTTGCGCGTCGCCCTCGCGGCGGGGCCGTGGCTGATCAAGCCAAACACCGAGGAACTGGCCGATGCGCTGGGTTGCGACGTGGTGAGCGAATTTGCCCAGGCGGAAGCGGCGCAACGATTGCACGCCCAAGGCATCGAGCATGTGGTGATTTCCCACGGCGCCGACGGTGTGAACTGGTTCAGTGTCGGTTCGGCGCTGCATGCCTCGCCGCCCAGCGTCACTGTCGCCAGCACCGTGGGGGCCGGCGATTCGCTGCTGGCCGGCATGCTGCATGGCCTGCTCAGCGCCGATACGCCGCAACAGACCCTGCGCACCGCCACGGCCATCGCCGCCATGGCCGTGACGCAGATCGGTTTTGGCATCCATGACACCGCGTTGCTGGCGTCGCTTGAACAGGGCGTGCGCGTGCGCCCCCTGACCGAACAATAAGAGGGTTCGCAAGAATGAAATTAGCCATTGTGACGGCCTGCCCGAACGGCATGGTCACCAGTGTGTTGTGCGCCCGCCTGCTGGACGCGGCAGCCCAGCGCCAGGGTTGGAGCACCAGCGTGGAAGTCCATGACGCGGCCCATCCGGAGCGCCAGTTATCGGCGGCGACCCTGGAAGCGGCCGAGTGGGTGTTGCTGGTAGCCAGCGGCCCGGTGGATATGTCGCGGTTCGTCGGCAAACGTCTGTTCCGCAGCACCCCGGCCCAGGCCCTGCAGGATGTCGATTCGGTGCTGCGTCGCGGCGCCGAAGAGGCCAAGGTTTTTGTCGAGTCGGATGTGCTGGAAGAGGCACCTGCGGTTTCGGCTGAGCGGGCTCCTCGTCTGGTCGCCATCACTGCTTGCCCAACCGGCGTGGCCCATACCTTCATGGCCGCCGAGGCGTTGCAGCAGGCAGCGAAGAAGCTCGGTTACGACTTGCAGGTGGAAACCCAGGGCTCGGTGGGCGCCCGCAATCCGTTGAGCCCCGAGGCCATCGCCGAGGCCGACGTGGTGCTGCTGGCCACCGACATCGAAGTCGCCACCGAGCGTTTTGCCGGCAAGAAAATTTATCGCTGCGGCACCGGCATTGCCTTGAAGCAGGCCGAAGCCACCCTGAACAAGGCGCTTGCCGAAGGCCGCCAGGAAAGCGCGTCGGGCGGTGCCAGTGCTGCGGCAAAAACGGAGAAGACCGGTGTCTATAAGCACCTGCTGACCGGCGTGTCGTTCATGTTGCCGATGGTGGTGGCCGGTGGTCTGTTGATCGCCTTGTCGTTCGTGTTTGGCATTACCGCGTTCAAGGAGCCCGGCACGCTGGCGGCGGCGCTGATGCAGATCGGCGGTGACACCGCGTTCAAACTGATGGTGCCGTTGCTGGCCGGCTACATCGCCTATTCCATCGCCGACCGTCCCGGCCTGGCGCCCGGCATGATCGGCGGGATGCTCGCAAGCACCTTGGGCGCGGGGTTCATCGGCGGGATCATCGCCGGTTTCCTGGCCGGTTACGCGGCCAAGGCGATCAACCGCTACGCGCGCCTGCCCCAGAGCCTGGAAGCGCTCAAGCCGATCCTGATCATCCCGCTGCTGGCGAGCCTGTTTACCGGTCTGGTGATGATCTACATCGTCGGCAAACCGGTGGCGGGCATGCTGGATGGCCTGACCCATTTCCTCGACAGCATGGGCACCACCAACGCGATTCTGTTGGGTGTTTTGCTGGGGGCGATGATGTGTGTCGACCTTGGCGGGCCGATCAACAAGGCCGCCTATGCGTTTTCCGTGGGACTGCTGGCGTCGCAAAGTTATGCTCCGATGGCGGCGGCCATGGCCGCTGGCATGGTGCCGCCGATTGGCCTGGGCATCGCAACCTTTATCGCCCGTCGCAAGTTTGCCCAGACCGAACGCGAGGCCGGTAAAGCGGCGCTGGTGCTGGGGCTGTGCTTCATCTCCGAAGGGGCGATTCCGTTCGCCGCCAAGGACCCTTTGCGGGTGATCCCGGCCAGCATCGCCGGCGGCGCACTGACCGGTGCGCTGTCGATGTACTTCGGCTGCAAACTGATGGCGCCTCACGGTGGCTTGTTCGTGATGCTGATCCCCAATGCCATCAACCATGCGTTGTTGTATTTGCTGGCGATCGTGGCGGGGAGCCTGCTGACGGCGGTGTCCTATGCGCTGCTCAAGCGGCCGGAAGTGGTGGAGATGGCGTTGGAGCCGGCCAAGGCCTGATCACTTAAGTTTGAACAATGAAAATTCCCTGTGGGAGCGAGCCTGCTCGCGATAGCGGTGTATCAGTCGACAATGGGTTGCCTGATACTCTGCAATCGCGAGCAGGCTCGCTCCCACAGTGGTTTTGGGGTGTTCACAAGATCCCTGTCACGCCTGATTAACACTGCCATGCTTAAGTTTCCCCATTTGGGGGAAACACCATGAGCGAATTTGACCTGGGCCGTCGCCGTGTGATGCAAGCCGTGGGTGCGGGGTTGTTGTTGCCGGGGCTGGCGCCGGCGGTGATTGCCTCAGTCAAGGATCGCCCGGTGCTCACCGATGGCGTGCAGTCTGGCGATTTGCAGGGCGACCGGGCGATGATCTGGAGCCGCTGCGACCGCCCGGCCCGGATGGTGGTGGAATGGGACACCCGCAGCCAGTTGCCCAACCCGCGGCGTTTCGTCTCGCCACTGGTCGACAGCCGCAGCGATTTTACCGCTCGGGTCGAGCTCACCGGGCTGCCGCCTGACCAGGCGATTTTCTACCGCGTGCATTTTGAAGACGCCCAGACCGGCGTCGCCAGTGAGCCCTGGCTCGGTCACCTGCGCAGCGTGCCGCAGTTCAAGCGCAACATCCGCTTTGTCTGGAGCGGCGACACCGTCGGCCAGGGCTTCGGGATCAACCCGGACATTGGCGGCATGCGCATCTACGAAGCCATGCGTTTGCGCCTGCCGGATTTTTTTATCCACAGCGGCGACACCATCTATGCGGACGGTCCGGTGCCGGCGCAGATCACCACCGAAGGCGGGCGTATCTGGCGCAACCTCACCACTGAAGCCAAGAGCAAGGTCGCCGAGACCCTGGACGAATATCGTGGCAACTACCGCTACAACCTGATGGACGAGAACGTGCGTCGCTTCAACGCCGAAGTGCCGCAGATCTGGCAATGGGACGATCATGAGGTGGTCAACAACTGGTCGCCGGGCAAGCAACTGGATGAACGCTACCAGACCAAGGATATCCACAGTCTTGTGGGCCGTGCGCGGCAGGCCTGGCTGGAATACGCCCCCATGCGCTTGCAGAAGGCCGACGGCGGCGGGCGGATCTACCGCAAGCTCGCTTACGGGCCGATGCTGGATGTGTTCGTGCTGGACATGCGCAGCTACCGCGAAGCCAACGACGCCAACCTCGGCGGGGCCAAACCCTTTCTCGGTCGCGAGCAGTTGGACTGGCTCAAGGGCGAACTGAAGCAGTCCCGTGCCCAGTGGAAAGTCATTGCTGCCGACATGCCCATCGGCCTGGGTGTGCCCGACGGCGAAGTCAGCCCCGGCGTGTCGCGCTGGGAAGCGGTCGCCAACGGTGATCCGGGGCCGGCCCAGGGCCGTGAACTGGAGATCGCCGAGTTGCTCGGCTACCTACGCAAGCATCAGGTGCGCAACTACGTCTGGCTCACCGCTGACGTGCACTATTGCGCCGCCCACCATTACCACCCGGAACAGGCCGCGTTCCAGGATTTCGAACCCTTCTGGGAGTTTGTCGCCGGGCCGTTGAATGCCGGCAGCTTCGGGCCTAATCCTCTGGACAAGACGTTCGGTCCCGAAGTGGTGTTCCAGAAAGCGCCCCCGGCGCAGAACACGTCGCCGTTTGCCGGATACCAGTTCTTTGGCGAGGTGAACATCGATGGGTCGAGCGGGGAGATGAGCGTGGTGTTGCGGGATCTGGAGGGCGTGGCAGTGTTCGAGAAGAAGTTGCAGCCGGTCTGAGTTTCAAGTACGCCACCAATCAATGTGGGAGCGAGCCTGCTCGCGATGCGCTGTGTCAGTCGACAAGAGTGCCGTCTGATACTCCGCTATCGCGAGCAGGCTCGCTCCCACAGAGGGCAGTGTTTTAGCGGGTGGCTTGTCAGTAGACATCCCGCCGGTACCGGCCCTGTTCGATCAAGCGCTCCACTGCCGCGGCGCCGAGCACGTCGTTGAGCACCTGATCCACGCCCGACGCCATGCCCTGCAAGCTGCCGCAGACATAGATCGCCGCACCATCGACCAGCCATTGCTTGAGCAGGACCGAGGATTCGCGCAGGCGGTCCTGGACGTAGATTTTCTGTTCCTGATCCCGGGAAAACGCCAGGTCCAGGCGTTCCAGATCGCCGGAGGTCACCCATTCCTGTAATTCATCACGGCAGTGGAAATCATGCTCGCGCTGGCGCTCGCCGAACAGCAGCCAGTTGCGCTGCATGCCCTCGGCCACCCGCGCCTTGAGCAGGCTGCGCAGGCCGGCCAGACCGGTGCCGTTACCCAGCAATATCATGGGCACGCCTTGAGGCGGCAGATGGAAGCCGCTGTTACGGCGTACCCGCAGGCTGATGGCGCTGCCCAGCGGCGCATGTTCGGTGAGCCAACCGGAGCCGATACCCAGGTTGCCGTCGGCGTGACGTTCCTGGCGCACAATCAGTTCCAGCAGGCCATCGGCGGGAATCGAAGCGATGGAATATTCGCGCAGTGCCAGTGGCGCCAGGGCATCCACCAGGGCCTGGGCATGCATGCCCACCAGATGGGCGCGATTTTCCGGCAGTTGGCGGTTGGCCAGGGCCTGATCGAGGCGCTGGGGCAAGCCATCGACCTGCACGCGAGCAACGCCGGCGATGCCCAGGCCCTCCAGGAAATGGTCGATGGCCGACAGGTCATTGCGCGGCAGGATTTCCACCAGGTCACCGGCCAGCCAACTGCTCGGGCCGGGCGCGGTGAGGCCCAACAGATACACGCCTGAGCCGCTGCTCTCGGGGTTGAGCAAGGTGCGCTGGTGCAGGGTCCAGTTCTCGAAACTGGGCGCCTGCCAAGTGTCCAGCGGAGCCTGGCCGGTCAGTTCGGCCAATTGCTGTTGCCAGTGACGCAAGGCGTAAGGGTCGCAACTGTCGACTTCCACCGGAGCGAACAGGGTCTTGCCGCCGTGCTCCGACAGCCAGGTGTGCAGGCGTCGGGCGAAGCCGCAGAAGTTTTCGTATTGCCGATCGCCCAGGCCCAGCACCGAATACTGCAGGCGCTCCAGGCTCATGGCCCGACCCAACACGTTGCGCTCGAAACCCCGGGCGCTGTCCGGTCCTTCGCCGTCGCCAAAGGTGCTGACGACGAACAAGGCGTGGCTGCAATTGCTCAGCTCCTGCTCGCTGACACCGGCCAGCGGCTGGACCTTCACCGGCAAACCGGCAGCCTGGAGCTGGCCGGCGGTCTGCCAGGCCAGTTGCTCGGCGAAACCGCTCTGGCTGGCGAACCCGATCAGCCAGGCGGGCGCATCGCTGCGGTTGGCACCCAGCTCCTGGCGGGCATTCTTGATTTGGCGCTTCTTGCGGCGACGGTCCAGGTACAGCAACCAGCCGGTGATGAAGAACAGCGGCATGGTCAGCGCGGCGACCGTCACCAGGATCCGCCCGATCAGGCCGAAATAGCTGCCGATATGCAAGGCGTAGACGCTGGTCAGCAACTGCGCCTTGAGGCTCTTGTCGCTGTAGCGGCTGTGACCACTGATGACACCGGTGGCCGGGTCGAGGATGAGCTGGTTCAGCGCCCGGTCATGAGGCGAGTTTTTCAGCAGGTAGAACACCGTTGCCGGTTGCCCGGCCACCGGCGGCATGCGCACGTTGTAGGCGATCAGGCCAGGGCCCGCGGCGCTGTAGATGCTGCTCCACATGGCCCGATAATCGGCCACCGGCGGCGGGCCGCTCGGCGCTGGGCCGCGGTTGCGCACCCGTTCTTCTTCGGGGGAATCGGAGAGCAGGTGGGTCACGCCTTTGTTGTACCAATCGTAGGACCAGGTCAGGCCGGTCAGGGCCGCCAGCAGATAGAACGCCAGGCACCAGGTGCCCGCCACCGAGTGCAGGTCCCAGTTGAAGCTGCGGCCTTTTTTCGCCCAGTCGAGGGTCAGCCAGGCACGCCAGCTTTTCCATTGGCGTGGCCAGCGCAGGTACAGCCCGGACAGGCAGAAAAACACCAGGATCAGCGTGCAGGCACCGGTAATCTGTCGACCCACATCCTCCAAGGCCAGGACGCGATGCAGCCTGAGTATCAGAGCGAAGAGATCCTGGCCCACCACATCGCCCATGAATTGTGCGTTGTACGGGTTGAAATAGCGCATGGGCCCGCGCTTTTCCCCAGGCGGGGCGGCGAAAATTGCCCGTGCGGCGTGGCCGCTGTCGGTCTCGACCCAAAGCATGGCGACGGTTTTACCGGAAGCGGCCTCGATCTGTTGCACCAGCTCGGCAGGCGGCAGGACGCCTTCCGGTTGTTTCGGGACCATCAACACCTGGGGGTTCAACGCCCGCAGGATTTCGTCCTGAAACGACACCGCGGCACCGGTAATGCCCATAAACGCCAGGACCAGCCCGGCGCTGATGCCGAAAAACCAGTGCAACTGGAACAGGGTTTTCTTAAACACGTCACTCGCCTTTCAGTCATTGCTGTTCATCATGGCGCGCATGTTATCGAGAACCATTCATAAACACACATAAAAGCCACATGATTCAGACAAGCCTGAAGTCAATAGCATTGCGCTGATGGGCGCGTTGCGCGCTATTGCAAAAAAGCCCGTGACACAGTCACGGGCTTTCGGGTCCAGCGACCAGCGAATTACACGTAGAACGACTTCAGCGGCGGGAAGCCATTGAATTCCACCGCGCTGTAGCTGGTGGTGTAGGCACCGGTCGACAGCCAGTACAGACGGTCACCGATGGCCAGGTTCAGCGGTAAACCGTACTTGTAGTTTTCGTACATGATGTCGGCGCTGTCGCAAGTAGGGCCGGCGATGACCACTTCTTCCATCTCGCCTTTCTTCTCGGTCCAGATCGGGAACTTGATGGCTTCGTCCATGGTTTCGATCAGGCCGGAGAACTTGCCCACGTCCGTGTACACCCAGCGCTCGACGGCGGTACGGGATTTACGGGCCACCAGCACCACTTCGCTGACCAGGATGCCGGCGTTGGCGATCAGCGAACGGCCCGGCTCCAGGATGATCTCCGGCAGTTCGTCGCCGAAGTCTTCCTTGAGGAAACGGATGATTTCCTCTGCGTAGGTTTCCAGGCTGTTGGTGCGGGTGATGTAGTTGGCCGGGAAGCCACCGCCCATGTTGATCAGCTTCAACACGATGCCGTCTTCTTCTTTCAAGCGCTCGAAGATGACCTTGACCTTGGCGATGGCCGCGTCCCAGACGCTGATGTCACGCTGTTGCGAACCGACGTGGAAGGAAATGCCGTACGGCACCAGGCCCAGGTCGCGGGCCAGGATCAGCAGGTCCATGGCCATGTCGGTCTGGCAGCCGAACTTGCGCGACAGCGGCCAGTCAGCGGTGGTCGAGCCTTCGGTAAGAATGCGCACGTAGACTTTCGAGCCCGGCGCGGCCTTGGCGATGTTGCGCAGGTCGGCTTCGGAGTCGGTGGCATACAGGCGCACGCCCTTCTCGTAGAAGTAGCGGATGTCCCGGGATTTCTTGATGGTGTTGCCGTAGCTGATCTGATCCGGGCCTACGCCACGGCTCATGACTTTATCCAGCTCATAGATCGAAGCGATGTCGAAGTTCGAGCCTTTATCCTTGAGCAGGTCGATGATTTCCACTGCCGGGTTGGCCTTGACGGCGTAATAGACCTTGGCGAATTCGAAACCTGCGCGCAGGTCATCGTAGGCCTGGGAGATCATCGCGGTGTCGATCACCACGAACGGGGTTTCCTGCTTGTCGGCGAACGCCTTCATTTTCTGAAAGGTCTCGCGCGCGAAATAATCTTCGACCTGGATCGACATACTTGGGACTCCTACTGGCAAACATCAGGATCAATGGGTGTAAGGGCAAGCAGCCCTCGTGAACGTCCTCCGTATCCCCACTTTGGTTCGCCTACTTCCCAAGGCATGTCGCCGAAAGCAAAAAGGCCACGGGATGCTTGATTCCCTTGGCCTTGCTGTCTCGTCGTCAGTACTTGAGCCGGATGGATCGTTTCCAGCATGGACGTTCGGCGCGAACTTTAGGGCGTGAGGGGCCTGAGATCAACAAAAAATGTCGCGTTTTTGCACTCATTCGTCGTGCGGCCCGCGACAGCTCCTGATGTAACCGACCTGTGTGACAGTCAGATGTTCCTCGGCAATGCGACACAGGCCTCCAGGCTGGCCATTTGCACATGGCAGCTTGGAAGGGCGTTTCATGGCAGATCATTTGTTGACTGATTGGCGGCCGGTTATGAGGAAATCGTTTAAACAGATCTAAAAAACTGTAAGTGTCGACAGTGGGCGCGACGAAGCGATCATCGAATACTCAAGACTCCAGTTGTACTCGCCGCTGAATAAAACCGGTGTTGGGTTTATGCCGGGAACGCAGGTTATTAGGCGGGATTGCATAACTGATTGAGCTGAGCGATGAAAAGCTCTAGGAGAGAGTCATGCGCAGGCGTCGGGTCATACGGATATTAAACATTTCTTTGTTTCTCGGTTTTGTATCGGGCTCCAGCCTGTTGCAGGCAAGCCCTGGCACCGATACGGCCAAATTGATGGAGTACTGGTATCGATTGACCGCACGGGATTGTGGAAGTGGCAGGTTGGCGTCTGATTGCTCTGGATTGATACTTAGAGGGATCGCCAGTAAACAGAGTTATTTGCCGTGGGATCCCAGTCCGTTATCGCAGAGCCTGGAAGCGGGGGGCACCGGTATAGCGGCCGGAGGTACATCGGTTTCATATTTAAGAAAAGATGTTGAGTACAATGGGCTGGGTATGCTCAGGTTCAATGGTTTTGCCTTGGTGCCCAATGATTTTGTGAATGAAAAGACGCAATTCAAAATCAAAGTATTGTGTGCCTTTCCTATTGATTCCTGGACGAATTATCGAAACAACAGCGGCTGCGGCGATTATCAGGAGAACGGGAACTCCCTCGGCGTTGTCGAGGACTATTGCCAGAAGCTGGGCATCAGCAATGCCAAGGCGTGGATGGAGCACTATGACCGTCAAACCCGAGACCCTGAAGCCACGAAAGCGCACAAGTTTCAATGCGGCTTTGATACCACGAGAGACTACTTCGGTACCTACAACAAGGCTGATGCATTCAATACGTTTGTCGAAGCACGAAAAATTTTGGCCAATGATCCTGAGGAAAAGGACGATGCGATCCATACCCAGTCGGAGCTGCGAATTGAAACCTGGCCACCTAATAAACACTGGAAAAGGGACTGGGGCAGTCAGGCACGGGTGAAGTTTGATGCGCCTGTCGCCAGTGACAGCGACTCAGCAAAAGCCACGTACCTGGAGCTCCCTATCGCTGCTTTTATTTATGAGAGTGGTATTGATTACATTGACAGAACTACAAAGACTTTTACGTCCCGTGAGCTTGCTCGAGATGATCAGCGCCGATGGGTAGAGCAAGACAATACGTGGAAGCCGATCATAAAAATACAATTTCCGAACTCGATCGCTGAGGACGCGAAATTTGCTTACTATCCCGCCGATCAGCATGTTCAACCCCCGGTGGATAGTCGTTCCTGCGATAACTACATAGAAAAGATCGAGTGGGATAACAATTATGTAGAACCCGTATTGGGAAAAATTTCATCGCTTAAGGTCACGCCCACGGCCTGCGGAAGAAAAGCCGGCGTAGGGAAAACCAATGTCGTGCTGGCCGAGCTGGCGATCAAGGCTGCTGCCCTTGATCCGAATCGCAAGGACTGGAATTTCGATAACATGGGCAGCAGCATGCGCCGTCAGTTGGCCTGCCATCTTGATTCCCCCGATATCGCCGAGAATAAACCTACGTGGAGCCTTGAGCCCGCTCGTCCCTATGTGGCCCATGATGTGATTATTAAATTGCCGGGTGATAACCGGTGTAATCCTCATTGAAAGGGTCAGATCAGCCTGTTGACCCGACCGGGATACTCAAGGCGACGAACATGGCAACTCTCACGCTTAAAAAATCAGCAAAGCTGCTGATTCTACTGGGCAGTCTTTGTGTTTCGCCGCTGTCCTTTAGCGAAGCGCTCGTGGCCACGAGCGTGCAATCAGGAGAAGCAACCGCAGCCGCCTTGACTCGCAACTACTACGACACCGCGGTCAACTGTGGCGCTGCCACGGCACCTGCTTTTTTATGCACGGGTGTCGTGGCACGCACGACCAACGCAGGAAACTTCGATCCTTGGGACCATAGCGAATTTTCCAGGACCAGCGGCGCGGTTTCATTTTCCTACCTGAGGGCCGACGCCAAGTTCGGTGGTGCGCCATGGGGCAACAACGAAGCGCGGCATGGCTATATTTTTTATCCCACCCTCCGGGCTCCGCAGGGAAAAATAAGGCCCTCGATCATCTGTTATTTTCCCTACGATGGCGCGACGATCTATCGCAGCAAACCGGGCGCCCGCGGTTGCCGTGACAGCATTACTCAGTTCGTCTATCCCCTGAGTAAACCCTGTAATGAACAGAATATTTTCACTGCCAGGGCCTGGCTGACCCATTTTCGAAGGGTCAGTTACGGAAATCCTGCCAGTTGCGCGTGGATGCTCAACGATGCGTTGAATGAGCAAGCCGTGGCTAACTTCAATGCGGGATTGCAAGTCAGAAAACTTGTTGAGCTTGAGGCAGGGGGCGCCGATTTTAATTTCAAGAATCACAACGAGCTTCGCATCGAAGCCTGGCCAGAAAAAAATCCGGCTGCGCTGCCCATCCAGGCGTTTTTCTGGATCACCGGCTCAAACGATCTGGAAGCCTCCCGAATCGACCAAAAAAAATATCATGAGCGCACCAACGGTCTTGTTGTCCCCATCGTTCGTGTCACATTGCCCCCCAGCCCACAAGGTCATTTCAGTTTCCAATATGTGAGTGCGGACCAGGCGATCTCCCCGGTTATCCCGATGCCCGCTTTTGCTGCACCCACCATTCCCAAGGCTTACAGCACAGTCTCTGGCGACCGTCTGAACACTCAGGATATCTATAGGGATGAATACCTCATCGTGCAATTGCCCACCGAAGCAATTGCCGCCTCCGATATCTTGAGCGTTCGGTGGGGAGGCCGGGTGCCATACAGCAGTCCGCCGGTCGCATACGGCGAGCTTCCCGCGAACAAACAGGTGCTGATTCCCCGCACTGAGGTCGTCGATAGCATCGGGCTCACCGTACCGGTGAGCTACACCATCAAGAAAAGCGGTGCCGGTGAAACCCTGGAGTCTGGGGTGCGGTTTCTGACCATCGATCCCCAGGCGCTGGTGCTTCCGGCACCCAGTTATGCCTCGGGGACAGTCACAGTCAACTCTCCAGCTCCGTCGGGCTCGACCCTGCGCGTACGTGTCATAGGGGAAACCTTCCTTGATACGGCCCATCAGCTGGTTACGGCCGGTAAGCCCAATTCTTTCGTTCTTGACCCGACCTGGGTCTCGAAACACAAGGGAAAAACGGTGCTGATCAATTATTCGGTGTTTACCAAACTCAGCCCGCAGTGGTTGTTTTCCCAAGTGCTCCGGGTCCAGCTATAAACGTCAGGCCAACGCTGTCTCGGCTGGCGAAACAATACTGGTCTTACCCCACGGGACTTGCCGGAGCTTAGGTACTCGGCATCGATTCATTCGCTCAGGTACTGCGAGCAGGCGCCGTTCTGACGGTGCAAGTCGCGGCGTCGTACAAAACCCTGGGCCTTGTTCTGATTGCTCTCGCTGATCACTTCTTCTCTGGTGGATTAAGAAGGAACACTCGGTTTTTTATTTCAAATAAGTATTGAGCACTGTGAAAGTTGACAGGTGTTCGAAGGGGAGCGCTCTTGTAGCGTAGATAAAACTGTTAACGGAAAAAGCCTGAAAAAGACATAGCTTACTTAGAGCCTTGTCTGTTCATGTATGGGAGTCTGAAATGAAAAGACAATTTTGCATTGTGCTGTTTTTATTGTTGACGGCTGGCTGTGCAACACATGAATTGGATAGGAGCACTATTGATGAGCCGTCAGGACAGGCTGTTGGCGTCCAAGGCGCAGGTACCGGTCCAGAAATAGCGGCCTATCTCACGGAAGCCTATAACAACGTCTTGACCATGTGTCGCAACAACCCCTCGGCGCCGTCGTTTTTATGCACAGGGGTGACGCTACGGGCAACCCAACACTCCACGCAGTTTCATTTTTGGAATCCCAACCCAGCATCGACGGGCGTCTCTTTTTCCTGGCTGCGTAAAGACGCGAAGTTCAGCAAATTAGTATTTGGCTACAATAACGGCTTTATTCTTTATCCCGATTTTTTTAAACCGACAGGAAAGATCGCATTGGCGGTGCTGTGCTTCTTTCCAGTCGACGGCGCCACTGACCATCGACCTGACGAAGGTTGTGGTCAATATCCCAATCGCCCCAACAGCCGACCTTGCCAATCCCAAGGTATTACCACAGCCGCGCACTATATTGCCCATTTCAACGCTAACGCAGGTATGTACGGTGCATTGTGTGGCTTCGATGTTCGTGACGAGCTGGATGAACGAGGCGCCGTCGCGTTCACCGAGGGCGTGAAGGCCCAGGGGCAACTTCCAGTCTCCGCATTTGGTACGCAGAATGAATTTCGCGTGAGAAAGTGGGCTCAGAATATTGGTCAGACCCTTCCGATTGAGGCCGTTTTTTACATCAATGATACGGGTAAGGTTGGCGCTCAATATGATCAACGGGACTTTAAAACGCAGACCGGCATTTGGATCCCCATGATCAAGATTACGCTTCCCCAAACGGCCGCAAATGACGCGAGATTTGAGTTTATTCCCGCTGATCAGGCTATCTCATCCTGAACCTCTGGGGCTGGGCAGCGGTGATGAAGATGTCTGATTCTTGCGTTGGACGTGTGCCGTCGAGGGGGGGCGAGTCGTTAGGCTGCTCTTGCGCAGGTGGTCCATAGAGGGGGTTCTGGGCTATAATCGCCGCCCTTTTTTGAATCACCTGCCAGGCGATTTCCCATGACCAAACAGGCCGCCGAAGTCGCGAAACGCCGCACTTTCGCCATTATTTCCCACCCCGATGCCGGTAAGACCACCATCACCGAAAAGCTCTTGCTGATGGGCAAGGCGATTGCGGTGGCCGGCACGGTGAAATCTCGCAAGTCCGACCGCCATGCCACCTCCGACTGGATGGAAATGGAAAAACAGCGGGGTATTTCCATTACCACGTCGGTCATGCAGTTCCCGTATCGCGATCACATGATCAACCTGCTCGACACCCCGGGCCACGAAGACTTCTCCGAAGACACCTACCGCACCCTCACGGCGGTGGACTCGGCGCTGATGGTCCTCGACGGCGGTAAAGGCGTCGAGCCACGGACCATCGCCCTGATGGATGTCTGCCGTCTGCGGGACACGCCGATCGTCAGCTTCATCAACAAACTCGACCGTGACATCCGCGACCCGATCGAACTGCTCGACGAGATCGAAGCGGTCCTGAAGATCAAGGCCGCGCCGATTACCTGGCCGATCGGCTGCTATCGCGACTTCAAGGGCGTGTACCACCTGGCCGACGATTACATCATCGTCTACACCGCCGGGCATGGTCATGAACGCACCGAAACCAAAATCATCGAGAAGCTCGACTCCGACGAGGCCCGCGCCCACCTGGGCGACGAGTACGACCGTTTTGTCGAGCAGCTGGAGCTGGTGCAAGGCGCCTGCCATGAGTTCGACCAGCAGGAATTCCTCGACGGCCAACTGACCCCGGTGTTCTTCGGTACCGCGTTGGGCAACTTCGGTGTCGACCATGTGCTCGACGCCGTGGTCGATTGGGCACCGCGCCCGCTGGCCCGCGTCGCCAACGAGCGCACCGTGGAGCCGGTGGAAGAGAAGTTCACCGGCTTCGTGTTCAAGATCCAGGCGAACATGGACCCCAAGCACCGCGACCGCATCGCCTTCATGCGCATCTGCTCGGGCAAATACGAAAAAGGCATGAAGATGCGCCACGTGCGCACCGGCAAGGACGTACGCATCGGCGATGCCCTGACGTTCTTCTCCTCGGAACGCGAGCAACTGGAAGAAGCCTTTGCCGGTGACATCATCGGCCTGCACAACCACGGCACCATCCAGATCGGCGACACCTTCACTGAGGGCGAAGCCCTGGGTTTCACCGGCATCCCGCACTTCGCCCCGGAGCTGTTCCGCCGCGTGCGCCTGAAAGACCCGCTCAAATCCAAGCAACTGCGCCAGGGCCTCCAGCAACTGGCCGAGGAAGGCGCCACCCAGGTGTTCTTCCCGACCCGCAGCAACGACATCATCCTCGGCGCTGTCGGTGTGCTGCAGTTCGACGTCGTCGCCAGCCGTTTGAAGGAGGAATACAAGGTCGAGTGCTCCTACGAGCCGATCACCGTGTACTCCGCTCGTTGGGTCGAATGTGGCGACAAGAAGAAATTCGAAGAGTTTTCCAACAAGGCCGTGGAAAACCTCGCCTTGGATGGCGGCGGTCACCTGACCTACCTGGCCCCGACCCGTGTCAACCTGGCGCTGATGGAAGAGCGCTGGCCGGATGTGAACTTCCGTGCGACGCGTGAGCATCACTAAGCGCTGAGCTTTACACCCAGAACCCCGCACCGAAAGCTGCGGGGTTTTTTATTTCCACTTAACGACTGGGCACCACCAACCCCCGGTGGGAGCGAGCCTGCTCGCGATGGCGCAGTGCCAGTCAATCTCAAAGCTGCTGACCCACCGCCATCGCGAGCAGGCTCGCTCCCACACTGGAACTTCAGCGGGCAAAAAAATTGTGTTCGGCCCAGATTCCTCCGTGGGAGCAAAGCTTGCTCGCGATAGCGGAGTGTCAGTCAATCTCAAAGCTGCTGACCCACCGCCATCGCGAGCAGGCTCGCTCCCACACTGGAACTTCAGCGGGCAAAAAA
>NZ_JAXUDQ010000028.1:0-23769 GCF_034555295.1 Pseudomonas sp. N-137 | reverse complement strand
CAGTCAATCTCAAAGCTGCTGACCCACCGCCATCGCGAGCAGGCTCGCTCCCACACTGGAACTTCAGCGGGCAAAAAAATGTGTTCGGCCCAGATTCCTCTGTGGGAGCAAAGCTTGCTCGCGATAGCGGTGGGTCAGCTTGCGGGGGTGTTGAATGTGCCTTCGCCATCGCGGGCAAGCCTTGCTCCCACAAGGTTTCCGGGGTGGGTTGGTAAGTAGGCTCAGTTCATAACCGTTCGGGATAAACGTTATGCGAAACCATTCTGTCAGCGGACGGCATTTCTGCCTGTACATGGGCGTCTTATCTGAGGAACCGACCGTTCAGGATCAGCGTTTCTTGAACGCCGTCAGGCTTAGGGCTTTAACCAGAGAAAAAAAGGAATCGGCTATGAACGCATTTCTACGCGCGATGATTTTGCTGAAGGTTTTGCTGATGCTGTCCCTCGGTTCGTCAGCGGCCTGGGCCGAATGCGATGAGCATGAAAAACAAGCGGTGAACGGACAGGTGGCGCAGGGCGAATGGATGCTTGCCGCCAACGAAGAACAGCAACCTGGCGATCAGGATGATGACGATTCGACGATTGATGATCCTGATGCCGGTGATGGTGATGAGGGTGATAGCCAGACGTAGGGTACAGACAACAAAAAACCCCTTCCGGCCGATTGATGTTGATCGGAGGGAAGGGGTTAGTTGTGTTCCGGCCTCATAGACCGAGGCGGTCGATTTAGGGCCGCTACGCGCCCCAGCGGGGATAAATCCCCTCGCCACAGGGGCGCGCCTAGTCCTTGACGGGTTTACGCCGCGCCGTCGAGGAATTGCTCGGCGTAGTGACACGCCACCTGCCGGTTATCCAGCAACCGCAAGGCCGGTTCTTCGGTCTGGCAGCGCTCGGTGGCGTACGGGCAGCGCTTGTGGAAGGCGCAGCCGGACGGTGGGTCGAGCGGGTTGGGCAGTTCGCCGACGATTTTGATCTTCGGCTTGTTCGGGTCCGGGTGGATGGTCGGGGTGGCCGAGAGCAGCGCCTGGGTGTACGGGTGCAGCGGACGGCTGTAGATGGACTCGTTAGGGCCCATTTCCACCGGACGGCCGAGGTACATCACCATCACGTCGTCGGCCACGTGCTGCACCACCGCCAGGTTGTGGGAGATAAACACGTAAGCGGTGTTGAACTCCTGCTGCAGATCCATGAACAGGTTCAGCACCTGGGCCTGGATCGACACGTCCAACGCCGACGTCGGTTCGTCCGCCACCAGCACCTTGGGTTGCAGCATCATGGCGCGGGCCAGGGCGATGCGCTGGCGCTGGCCGCCGGAGAACATGTGCGGGTAGCGCTGGTAATGCTCGGGGCGCAGGCCCACCTGCTTCATCATCGCCTGGACTTTCTCCCGCCGCTCGGTGGCCGACAGGTTGGTGTTGATGAGCAAGGGCTCGGCCAGTTGATCACCGACTTTCTGCCGTGGGTTGAGGGACGCGTACGGGCTCTGGAACACCATCTGCACGTCTTTGCGCAACTGCTTGCGTTCGGCCTTGTTCGCCCCGGCCACTTCCTGACCGGCGATTTTCAGGGAGCCGGTGGACGGTTCCTCGATCAGCGTCAGGGCCCGGGCGAGGGTGGATTTGCCGCAACCGGATTCACCCACCACGGCGAGCGTCTTGCCGGCCTCCAGTTCGAACGACACACCGTTGAGGGCACGTACGGTGGCATGGCCCTTGAACATGCCACGGGACACTTCGTAATGACGGGTCAGGTCACGGGCGGTAAGTACGACGGCCATCACGCCACCTCCTGATTCAACGGGTAGAAGCAGCGGGCGAGGCTGTTGGATTTCGGATCGAGGGCCGGGCGTTGTTGACGACAGTTGTCCTGCACGTACGGGCAGCGCGGCGACAGCAGGCAGCCCTGCGGACGATCGTAGCGACCGGGGACGATACCTGGCAGCGTCGCCAAGCGCTCGGCGCCCATGCTGTGTTCCGGAATCGCCGCCAGCAGTGCTTCGCTGTACGGGTGGGCGGGGATGTCGAACAGCTCCGGCACCTTGCCCACTTCCACCGCTTGGCCGGCGTACATCACGCACACACGCTGGGCGGTTTCAGCCACCACGGCCAGGTCATGGGTGATCAGCACCAGACC
Source organism: Pseudomonas sp. N-137 (assembly GCF_034555295.1). NCBI lineage: Bacteria > Pseudomonadati > Pseudomonadota > Gammaproteobacteria > Pseudomonadales > Pseudomonadaceae > Pseudomonas > Pseudomonas sp. N-137. The sequence goes on along the minus strand of NZ_JAXUDQ010000028.1, from coordinate 21,637 downwards.
CATGTCCTGCTCTTTTTGCAGGGCCAGCAGCAGGTCCATGATCTGCGCCTGAATGGTCACGTCGAGGGCGGTGGTCGGTTCGTCGGCGATCAACAGTTTCGGCTCGCCGGCAATCGCCATGGCAATCGCCACCCGCTGGCTCATGCCGCCGGACAGTTGGTGCGGGTAGGCGTTCATGCGGCTGGCGGCGCCCGGGATTTCGACTTTCTCCAGCAGTTCGATGGCGCGCTGGCGGGCGGCCTTGCCGGACATCTTCAGGTGCAGGCGCAGCACTTCTTCGATCTGGAAACCCACTGTGTAGCTGGGGTTGAGCGCGGTCATCGGGTCCTGGAACACCATCGCCAGGTCCTTGCCGACGATCTGCCGACGCTGGCGGTTGCTCAGCTTGAGCATGTTCTTGCCATCGAAGTTCAGCGCGTCGGCGGTGACGATGCCGGGGTGCTCGATCAGCCCCATCAGCGCCATCATGGTCACGGATTTACCCGAGCCTGATTCACCGACGATGGCCAGTACTTCACCCTTTTCCACGCTCAGGTCCAGGCCGTCGACCACCGGCACGGCGGTGGCGTCGCCGAAGCGTACGTTGAGATTCTTGATTTCTAGCAGTGACATGGGAATCTCCTCAGGCGGCATTCTTGAGTTTCGGGTCCAGCGCATCGCGCAAACCGTCGCCCATCAGGTTGATTGCCAGCACGCTGAGCAAAATGGTCAAGCCAGGCAGGCTCACCACCCACCAGGCGCGTTCGATGTAGTCTCGGGCCGAGGCCAGCATGGTGCCCCACTCCGGGGTTGGCGGCTGGACGCCCAGGCCGAGGAAGCCCAGGGCGGCGGCGTCGAGGATCGCCGAGGAAAAGCTCAAGGTTGCCTGCACGATCAGCGGCGCCATGCAGTTGGGCAGCACAGTGATGAACATCAGGCGCGGCAGGCCGGCACCGGCCAGGCGGGCGGCGGTCACGTAGTCACGGTTGAGTTCGCCCATCACCGCGGCGCGGGTCAGGCGCACGTAGGACGGCAGCGACACGATGGCGATGGCGATCACGGTGTTGATCAGGCCAGGGCCGAGGATGGCGACAATCGCCACGGCCAACAGCAGCGAGGGCAGGGCGAGCATGATGTCCATCAAACGCATGATGGTCGGGCCGAGCAGGCGCGGGAAGAACCCGGCGAACAGTCCCAGCAGGATGCCCGGGATCAGCGACATCACCACCGACGACAAGCCGATCAGCAGCGACAGACGCGAACCCTGGATCAGCCGCGACAGCAAATCGCGCCCCAGTTCGTCGGTGCCCAGCAAAAATTGCATCTGACCGCCTTCGAGCCAGACCGGCGGTGTCAGCAAAAAGTCGCGGTATTGTTCGCTCGGGTCATGGGGGGCGACCCACGGGGCGAAGATCGCGCAGAACACGATCAGGGTCATGAACATCAGCCCGGCCACGGCGCCCTTGTTGCGGGAAAACGCCTGCCAGAATTCTTTGTAGGGGGACGGGTACAGCAGGCTTTGATCGACTGCTACCGAGGTAGTTGGAGTACTCATGGTTTTGATCTCAGCGCTGGTGACGAATACGTGGGTTGGCAAAGCCGTAGAGGATGTCCACGACGAAGTTGACCAGAATCACCAGGCAGGCGATTAACAGGATGCCGTTCTGCACCACGGGATAGTCCCGGGCGCCGATGGCTTCGATCAGCCACTTGCCGATACCTGGCCAGGAGAAGATCGTTTCGGTCAGCACCGCACCGGCCAGCAATGTGCCGACTTGCAGGCCGACCACGGTCAGCACCGGGATCAGCGCGTTGCGCAGGCCATGCACGAATACCACTCGCGAAGGCGACAGGCCCTTGGCGCGTGCGGTGCGAATGTAGTCTTCACGCAGCACTTCGAGCATCGAGGAGCGGGTCATGCGGGCGATCACCGCCAGCGGAATAGTACCCAGCACGATGGCCGGCAGGATCAGGTGGTGCAGGGCGTCGAGGAACGCGCCCGGCTCATCGGCCAGCAGGGTGTCGATCAGCATGAAGCCGGTTTTCGGCTCGATGTCGTAGAGCAGGTCGATCCGTCCCGACACCGGCGTCCAGCCCAGGGACACCGAGAAGAACATGATCAGGATCAGGCCCCACCAGAAGATCGGCATCGAATACCCCGCCAGGGAGATGCCCATCACCCCATGGTCGAACAGGGATCCTCGCTTGAGTGCCGCGATCACCCCGGCCAAAAGGCCCAGGATACCGGCGAACAACAGGGCGGCCATGGACAGTTCCAGGGTCGCGGGAAACAGGGAACTGAACTCGGTCCAGACGCTTTCGCGGGTGCGCAGCGATTCGCCGAGATCGCCCTGGGCCAGTTTGCCGATGTAGTCCAGGTACTGGGCATACAGCGGTTTGTTCAGGCCAAGGCGTTCCATTGCCTGAGCGTGCATTTCGGGATCGACCCGACGTTCGCCCATCATCACTTCCACGGGGTCGCCGGGGATCATGCGAATCAACGCGAAAGTCAGCAAGGTGATGCCGAAGAACGTGGGGATCAATAATCCCAGTCGGCGGGCAATAAAACTAAACATCTTAAGGTGTACCTCATCAGCCGGTTAGGCGTGCCCGACAGCTCCTGGATAAGAGTTGCCGGGCGTTTTCTTATCTACTTCACCTGGGTGGTGGCGAAGTTATTGGTCGTAAGCGGGCTAATCACATAGCCCTCTACGTTCTTGCGCATTGCGGTAAACATTCGGGTGTGGGCCATGCTGATCCACGGCTGGTCCTGGTTGAAAAGCACCTGGGCCTGTTCATAGAGCTTGGTGCGCTCCTCGGGGTTCACTGTGGCGCGGGCCTGATCGATCAGCGCCTGGAATTGCTCGTTGCACCAGCGCGCGTAGTTTTCGCCGTTCTTGGCCGCTTCGCAACTGAGCATAGGCGTCAGGAAGTTATCCGGGTCGCCGTTATCGCCCGCCCATCCGGCGGAAACCATGTCGTGCTCGCCGTTCTTGGCGCGCTTGAGCATTTCGCCCCATTCCATCACGCGGATGTCGACCTTGATCCCGACTTTGGCCAGGTCGGCCTGCATCATCTGCGCGCCGAGCATCGGGTTGGGGTTGGTCGGGCCGCCGCCGTTACGGGTGAACAGGGTGAACACAGTGCCTTCAGGTACGCCGGCTTCCTTGAGCAGTTGACGGGCTTTGTCCAGGTCCCGGGGCGGATTTTTCAGATCATGATTGAAGCCCAGCAGCGTCGGTGGGTACGGGTTGACCGCCACGGTGGCGTTGCCCTTGCCGAACAGCGCGTTGACGTAGGCTTCCTTATCGAAGGCCAGGTCGATGGCTTTGCGCACCCGCACATCGCTCATGTATTTGTGGCTGGTATTCAGGGCGGTGTAGGAAACGGTCATCGCGTCCAGTTCCGTCACCTTCAGGTTCGGGTCTTTCTTGATGCTGGGGATGTCATCGGGTTTTGGATACAGCGCGATCTGGCACTCGTTGGTCTTGAGCTTTTGCATGCGCACGTTGTTGTCGGTGGCGATGGCCAGGATCAGCGCATCGGCCGGTGGCTTGCCACGGAAGTAGTCCGGGTTGGCCTTGAAGCGAACCTGGGCATCCTTGTTGTAGCGCTGGAAAATGAACGGGCCGGTGCCGATCGGCTTGCTGTTGAGGTCGCCGGTCTTGTTTGCCTTGAGCAACTGGTCGGCGTATTCGGCCGGGTAGATCGAGGAGAAGGCCATGGCGATGTCCGCCAGAAATGGCGCCTCGCGGCGGGTCAGGCTGAACCTGACTGTGTGCTCGTCGACTTTCTCGACGCTCTTGAGCAGCTCTTTGAAGCCCATGCTTTCAAAGTAGGGGAAGCCTACGCTCGACAGCTTGTGCCAGGGATGATTCGGGTCCAGCTGGCGCTGAAAACTCCAGACCACGTCGTCGGCATTCATGTCGCGGGTCGGCTTGAAATAATCGGTGGTGTGGAACTTGACGCCTTTGCGCAGATGAAAAGTGTACGTCAGGCCGTCGTCACTGATGTCCCAGGATTCGGCCAGGGCCGGAATCACTTCGGTGGTGCCGGGCTTGAAGTCGGCCAGGCGATTGAAGATGGTTTCTGCCACGGCATCGGCAGTGACTGCAGTCGTGTACTGGACCATGTCGAAGCCTTCCGGGCTGGCTTCTGTGCAAACCACCAGGGGTTTGGCCGTGGCGCCTACGGCGACACTCAGCAACGCAGCGGCGATGGCTGCGCGTAGGGGATTCATGTTCATCGGCTATCCTCTGCAATCGGTTCAATGGCAAAAACCGAACGACCGACCTTGTGAGTCGGCCGTTCGGTGGATGGTTTAGAGAATGTTGAACGGGATGGTGGTGACCAGACGGAATTCGTTGATGTTGCCATCAGCCTGGTTTTCGCTGGCGCGGTGCGTGGTGTATGTCGCACGAATCGCGGTGGCCTTGAGCGGGCCACTTTGCACGGCGTAGGAGGCGCCAACACCGTATTCGTAGTGAGTTTCGCCGTCCATCAGGCTCAGGTCGCCGCGCTGGGTACCTGGTGCGGTGTAGGCCGTGCCACGGTAATGTGTGCCGTCGATGCCCCAGCCGCGTGCCTGATAGATGTTGAACTTCAGGCCCGGTACGCCGTACTCGGCCATGTTGAGGCCGTAGGCGATCTGGAACGATTTCTCGTTCGGGCTGTTGAAGTCCGACAGCAAGGAGTTGGCCAGGTAGATGCCATTGGTTTCGTGCAGGTAGTCGAAGTACTCGTCGCCGTTCACTTCCTGATAGGAGAACGTCAGGCTATGGGCCTGGTGAGCAAGGCCGAGCGACAGGGAGTAGGTATCGTTATCGATATTCCCCATCAGCTTTTTGCCCTCATCAACGGTTTTGTAGTAGTTCAGGCTGGTGGTCAGACTCAGCACCTGGCTGTCACCCAACTCGTGGGTCGCGCCAAAGTAGTACTGGTTCCAGAAGTCTTCAACATTGGCGCCATACAGGCTGGTTTTCAGGCTCTTGAACGGCTGGTAGTTCACGCCGGCGGTGAGGACTTTGTCGGTTTCCACGCCAGTGGCGGAGTACTCGCTGCGGAACTTCGACAAGCTCTGCTCGGTACGCGGCGAAACGCGATCGAAACCGGCCACGTCGAACGACAGGTTGTTGAATTCCTCGCTATGCAGACTCACACCTTCGAAACTCGAAGGCAGTGCGCGGTTGCCGATAACGTCGACGATAGGCGTACTGAAATTCTGACGTCCGGCGGTGAGCGTTGTATTCGATACGCGGAACTTGACGTTGGCCAGACCCAGCTTGCTCCACTGGTCGACGGCATCACCGTTGGAGTCGGCCAGGGTGCGGTTGGAACCGCCGGCGATGTGCTTGCGGTCTTGATCCAGCACGATGGCGTTGTAGGCGGCTACTTCCGTGCTGACGCCGACTGTACCTTGGGTAAAGCCCGAGGTGTAGTTAACGATGGTGCCCTGAACCCAGTTGATACGACGTGCGATGGGCGTAGCCGGCACGGAAGGATCATTTTTTACGCTGTTAGGCTTATAGCTGAATCGGTCATCACGACGTTTCAGTTCGTTGGCGTACCAGTTACGGGTCGTGCCGCCCAAGCTCTGTCCATCGATAAAACCTTTAGCCTCGCTTTGAGCGCTGCTGCCAGCCAGGGTGGTCGGGACGAATTCCTGACTTGCAGATTCAGCATAGGCCGTGGCCGTAACGCTGCTGATGGCCAAGGCCAGTAACGCGGTGTTGCTCAGTTTCATCGGTAACGCTCCTTTTCTTTCTTTTTTAATGCCGGTCTTTTTTAGTGATACGGCTATCGGTTTTTACAACTCATCTTGGCTTCGCAAACGTTTGCACTACGCCTGAACGGTGAATTTCGGCAAGACGTCTGCGTGAGGGCCCCAAATGGGGCCCTGCTGTATGGCTAATCAGTTATGGGTTCAGGCTGACGCCCGAGAACACGTTGCGACCGAAGGGGCTGACCTTGAACCCTTCGACTTTGGCGCTCAGCGGCTGGTTGACCGTCGAGTGAGCGACAGGGGTGATCGGCACTTGCTGCTTGAGCAATTGCTGGGCCTGTTTGTAGAGCACGGTGCGCTGGTCGCGATCGGTGACGACCTTGGCCTGCTTGATCAGCTTGTCGTAGTCCTGATCGCACCACATGGAGTAGTTGTTGCCGCCAATGGCATCGCAGCTGTACAGCGTGCCCAGCCAGTTGTCCGGGTCCCCGTTGTCACCGGTCCAGCCGATCAGGCTGACATCGTGCTCGCCGTTCTTGGTGCGCTTGATGTATTCGCCCCATTCATAGCTGACGATCTTCACCTTCAGGCCGATTTTCGCCCAGTCGGCCTGAAGCATTTCGGCCATCAGCTTGGCGTTGGGGTTGTACGGGCGTTGGACCGGCATGGCCCAGAGGGTGATTTCGGTGCCTTCCTTGACCCCGGCAGCCTTGAGCAACTCCTTGGCTTTTTCCGGGTTGTAGGCGGTGTCCTTGATCGTATCGTCGTAAGACCACTGGGTCGGCGGCATGGCGTTGACCGCCAGTTGCCCCGCGCCCTGGTACACGGCGTTGAGGATGCTCTGCTTGTTCACCGCCATGTCCAGCGCCCGGCGCACTTCGACCTGATCGAACGGTTTGTGACGGGTGTTATAGGCGATGTAGCCGAGGTTGAAACCGGGTTTCTCGATCAGTTGCAGTTTCGGGTCGTTCTTCAAGGCCGGCACATCGGCTGGACGTGGATGCAGGGTGACCTGGCATTCGTTGGCCTTGAGTTTCTGCACCCGTACCGAGGCATCGGTGTTGATGGAGAAGATCAGGTTGTTCAGCTTGACCCGCTCCGGCGCCCAGTACTGTTTGTTGGCGACATAGCGGATGTTGGAGTCTTTCTGGTAGCTCTTGAACTCGAACGGCCCGGTGCCGATCGGCTTCTGGTTGATGTCGCTGGGCTTGCCGCTCTTGAGCAACTGATCAGCGTATTCGGCCGACAGGATCGAAGCGAAGCTCATGGCGATGTTCTGGATGAACGCGGCGTCCACGCTGTTGAGCGTCATGACCACGGTCAGCGGCCCGGTGGCCTCGACCTTGGCGATGTTCTTGTTCAGGCTCATGCCGTTGAAGTATGGAAACTCGGTCGGGTAGGCCTTACGGAAGGGGTGCTGCGGGTCAAGCATGCGGTTGAAGGTGAACAGCACGTCGTCGGCGTTGAAATCCCGGGTCGGCGTAAAGTAATCGGTGGTATGAAACTTCACCCCTTCGCGCAGGTGAAAGGTGTATTTCAGGCCGTCTTCGGAAATGTCCCAGCTAGTCGCCAGACCAGGTACGACGTTAGTCGCGCCCTTTTCAAACTCGGCCAGGCGGTTGTACAGCGGTTCGGCGGCATCGTTGTCAGTGGCGGTGGTGTATTGCGCGGTGTCGAAACCGGCGGGGCTGCCTTCGGAACAGAACACCAGGCTGCCGCCGGCGGCCTGGGCCATGGAAGTGGCGGCCAGCAGGCCGGTGCCCAGCAATGCGGATAAAACCAAGGTATGGCGCATGACGCTCCCTCTCTCTATGGGGTGTTTAACAGTGACAGGCGCCCTTGCAGGACCTGTCCGGGCACTGAGTTCAATCCATTGCGAACAGCGATGCCGCAGCGCCAGCAGATCGACCTGGCTCCCGACGGTATGGGCCGCGGGCCAGGCAGTAAATGCGTAACGCCTGAAAGACTTGTGGGAAAAGGCGATACGTCCTAAACCAGCTGCTGTGGTACGCAGTGCTTTTGGATGTAGGCGTTTTCCTGAGTCTTGGTCTCGGCAGATAAAGCAACGGCGCCGTCAGAAACGCCGCCGTTGCCTACCTTTATTTGCTGACGCTGACGCCGTAGAAGGAGTTCAAGCCAAACGGGCTGATCTTGAAGTCCTGCACATTGGCGCGCATGGGTTGATACACCGTCGAGTGAGCGATAGGTGTCATCGGCACAGCGTCCTTGAGGACGTGTTGCGCCTGTTTGTACAGTTCGGTGCGTTGGGCCTGATCAGTGGTGCGCTTGGCCTGCTTGACGAGGTCGTCGAACTTCTTGTCGCACCATTTGGAGAAGTTGTTGCCGGCCAGCGAGTCGCAGCCGAACAGCACGTTGAGCCAGTTGTCCGGGTCACCGTTGTCACCGCTCCAGCCAATGATCATGGCCTGGTTCTCGCCGCCCTTGGAGCGCTTGATGTACTCGCCCCATTCGTAGCTGACGATGTTGACGTTCAGGCCGATCTTCTTCCAGTCGGACTGCAGCATTTCAGCCATCAGCTTGGCGTTCGGGTTGTACGGACGCTGTACCGGCATCGCCCACAGGGTGATGTTGGTGCCTTCCTTGACGCCGGCTTCCTTGAGCAGCGTCTTGGCTTTCTCAGGGTCGTACTTGGCGTCCTTGATGGTGGTGTCGTAGGACCATTGGGTCGGCGGCATGGCGTTGACCGCCAGTTGGCCAGCGCCCTGGTAGACCGAATCGATGATCTGTGGCTTGTTGACCGCCATGTCCAGCGCCTGGCGAACTTTCAGGTCGGCCAGAATGTTCGGCTCATTGCTGCCCTTGATCTTGTCCATCACGTTGTAAGCGATGTAGCCCAGGTTGAAACCCGCCTGGTCAGGCATCTTCAGTGCCTTGTCTTCCTTCAGCGCCTTGAGGTCGGCTGGGCGTGGGAAGAGGGTGACCTGGCACTCGTTCTTCTTCAGCTTCTGGATGCGTACCGATGGGTCGGTGGTGATGGCGAAGATCAGGTTGTCGATCTTCACGTCTTCAGGCTTCCAGTAATCCTTGTTCCCGGTGTAGCGGATGTTGGAGTCTTTCTGGTAACTCTTGAACACGAACGGGCCGGTGCCGACCGGCTTCTGGTTGATGTCGGGGGCCTTGCCTTCCTTGAGCAGTTGGGCCGCGTACTCAGCGGACTGGATCGAGGCGAAGCTCATGGCCATGTTCTGAATGAACGCGGCGTCAACATCCTTGAGGGTGAACTTGACGGTGTGGTCGTCGACTTTATCGATCTTGGTGATGTTGGTGTCCATCCCCATGTCGGTGAAGTACGGGAATTCGGTCGGGTAGGCCTTACGGAACGGGTCATCCTTGCTGATCATGCGATTGAAGGTGAACAGCACGTCGTCGGCGTTGAATTCACGAGTCGGCTTGAAATACGGGGTGGTGTGGAACTTGACGCCTTCACGCAAGTGGAAGGTGTAGGTGAGGCCGTCTTCGGAAATGTCCCATTTGGTCGCCAGGCCAGGAATCACAGCGGTGCCGCCGCGTTCGAACTGGGTCAGGCGGTTGAACATGGTTTCTGCAGAGGCGTCGAAGTCGGTTCCGGTGGTGTACTGACCAGGGTCAAAACCGGCCGGGCTCCCTTCGGAGCAGAACACCAGGTTAGTCGCCGCATGGGCGAAAGGTGCGCTGGCTAATAAGCCTGCGCCGACTAAAAACGGAATGACCGCGTGTTTAAGCATGTTGGCCTCATGATTTGTTGTCATTTTTGGATTTGAGGGCGACCTCGTGAGTCGTCCTGCGGATACTTATGCAGGCCCCATACCCAATGCAAGATCCAGAGCGGTTACAGGCCTGAAACAGTGGCACGAACGTACCTTAATGTCGCATCTGTGTAACTTCTGACGCATTTGATCGTTTGCGTGGCCGTTTTTGATACAAGTCGCGCCCGATTCCTGTGCGCCTCGAAGGTATTTGTGCACCGTATTGGGGCAGGTGTCACCCCATGAAACCCGCGAGATAGAGGGGTGCAACCCAAGGGTCCTTGTGTGTTTAACCACGCGGCCTTTGTGTGTATTGCGCGCTACTGCATGTGACTGATCCTCTGTGGGAGTAAAGCTTGCTCGCGATGGCAGCCTGACAATTACCCCTCCATCTCCAGACCGGTGGTCCGTACAGCCCCCTTGTTTGCGCATTCATTCATTGACGCCAGAATAATGGCTATCTAATATCGCGCCACTATTTTGATGTCACTTTCTGGCCCGGGGGTAAGCACCTGCCTTCACCCACCCCTGGAGCAAAGTCGTGTCTGGTTTTGCCGCCGCTCGACATTCGCATGGAAGTGCTTCTTTAAATTCCTGCTGCAACGAGACCCGATCATGGACGACCGCCAACACGCCTTTCTGGCCCGCCAGCCTTCTGCTGCCTTGCAAACCCGCGAGCACTTCTGGGGCATGCCCAAGCGCGGCCTGGCGTTCCTGTTGGCCAACGTCATGTTCTGGCAACCGCTGTGGGCCCAGGCCGAAGGCATTGTGGTCAGCGCGCCCGGCACTGGCCTGGACCGGGCCGGCAACGGCGTGCCCATCGTCAACATCGCCAAGCCCAACGGCAGCGGCCTGTCCCACAACCAGTTCAAGGATTACAACGTCGGCAGCAACGGTGTGATTCTCAACAACGCCACCGCCCGCACCCAGTCCACCCAGTTGGGCGGGATCATCCTCGGCAACCCGAACCTCAATGGCACGGCGGCCAAGACCATCCTCAACGAAGTCAACGGCGGCAACCCGAGCCAGTTGCGCGGCTACACCGAAGTGGCGGGGCAATCGGCCCACGTCATCGTCGCCAACCCGTACGGCATCACCTGCAACGGCTGCGGTTTTATCAACAGCCCGAAAGTGACCTTGAGCACCGGTAAACCGGTGGTGGAAAACGGTCGGCTGGATCGTTATCAGGTGGATAAAGGCAGCGTCGCCATCGAAGGCGCAGGCCTCAACGCCAACAACGTCGACCACTTCGAAATCATCACCCGCAGCGCCAAGATCAACGCCGAGATCCAGGCCAAGAACCTGACGATTATTGCCGGACGCAATGACGTCAACGCCGACACCTTGAGCGCCACCGCCCGCGCCGATGACGGCAGTGCTAAACCGGAACTGGCCATCGACTCCTCGGCGCTGGGCGGGATGTACGCCGGCGCCATCAAATTGGTGGGCACCGAGGCCGGTGTTGGCGTGAAGCTGGACGGAAAACTGATCGCCAGTGGTGGGGATATTCAGCTCGATGCCAATGGGCATCTCAGCATGGTCGACACCTCGGCCAGCGGCGCCGTCAAGCTCAAGGCTGCCAGCCTCGACGCCCGTGGTCCGGTCTACGCCGGCACCACGTTGAACGCGCAAACCCAGGGCAACCTGACCAACCGGAAAACCCTCGCGGCGCGCAACTCCATCACCCTGAATGCCGGTGGGCAGTTGAGCAACAACGGCATCATTGAGGCCGGGGTCAATGCTGATAACTCGCGCAATGCGGCGGGGGATGTGAGCGTTACTGCGCAAACTCTGAGCAACAACGGCAAGAGTGTGATCGCCAGTCGCAATCTGACGGCCAATGTTGCGCAGACGTTGAACAACCAGGGGGGGACCTTGAGTGCGGGGCAAACCGGCACGGTAAAAGCCGGGACGTTGGATAACCAGAGCAAGGGGCGAGTGCTGAGCAGTGGTGCGTTGAGCGTGACGGCCGATAAGCTGCTCAACACTCAAGGCGTGGTCAGCAGCAACGGCAACCTGACGGCCAATGTTGGGCAGTTGAACAATCGCAACGGCCAGCTCAACAGCTTGAGTGACGTCACCTTGAATGTCGCCTCGCTGGATAACACCGCAGGTCGGTTGCTCAGCGGTGACGCACTCACCGCCAGCATCTCGGCGCACCTGCTCAATCAGGCTGGGTTGCTGTCATCGACCGGGCTGCTGACCCTCAATGCGGCGAGCCTGGACAACCGTCAGGGCGGCGTCATTACCACCGCCCAGGCAGCGAGTCTTAACGTAGGCAGCCTGGATAACCGGGGCGGTGAAGTGTCGAGCCAGGGCGTCCTGGCGCTGGCCGGCACCGAGCTGGACAACAGCGATAGCGGCAAACTGATTGCCTATGGCGACCTGAGCCTGACTCTCGAACGCGTGAACAACCAGGCCAAGGGTTTGATCTCCAGCCGCGCCGCTCTGGCTATTGATGGGGGGCAACTGGATAACCGCCAGGGATCTCTTTATGCACAGCAAGGACTGAATCTGGACCTGCGTGGACAACTGCTCAACGCCCAGGGCAGCGTGAAAAGCGACACCACGGCCAGCGTCAAAGCGGGCGAGATGAATAATGACGGTGGTCAGCTTTCCAGCCTGGGCGCGTTGAGCATCGACAGCGCCGCGTCACTAAGTAACGTCGAAGGCAGCCTGATCAGCAGCGACACGCTGTCGTTGAAGGCCGGCCAGGTGAATAACGCCGCTGGCCGCATCGCCAGTGAAAAAGCTCTGGACGCCAGTGTTACCGGTCTGGATCAACAACAAGGTGAGTTGTTCAGCAACACCAGCCTGAGCCTGGACATGAACCAGGGCCAGTTGAACAACCAGGGCGGCCTGATCAACGCCTCGGGTGCGTTGCTGCTGAACAACCTCAAGGACGTCAACAACCAGAACGGTGAAATCTCCAGCCAGCAAGCCTTCACCCTGGCGGCGCAGAACTTCGATAACAGCGGCGGCAAATTGCTGAGCAATCAAGGCCTGGTGCTCAGAACCGCCCAGCTCCTCAACAACGCCCGGGGCGTCATCTCGGCGGCGTCCGTGGACAGCCGCAGCAACAGCCTGGACAACAGCGATGGCCTGATCAGCAGCCGCGATCAACTCGACCTGACGGTCGACACCCTGCTCGACAACCAGCGCGGCTCATTGATCGCCGACGGAGCCCTGCTGTTGGTCGCGGATCGCCTGGACAACCGCGCCGGGAGCATCGCCGGCAAGACCGGGCTTGAGGCCACCGTCACCTCGCTGGATAACCGCGAAGGCACGTTGATCAGCACCGATGCCTTGACGCTCAAGGCGACCAGTCTCGACAACCGTCAGGCCGGTTTGATCGGCGCGACAAAAGCGCTGGATCTCGATGTCGACGACCTCGACAACCGTGGCGGTGAGCTGTCGAGCAACGCAGACGTCACCCTGATCAGCCAGAACCTCGACAACAGCGATGGCGGCCAGGTATTCGCCGGCCAGGCGCTGAAGCTGACCGTGGATAAACTGCTCAACCGCACCAAAGGCCTGCTCAGTGCCAAGGCTGGACTCGAGCTGGATGGCGGCTCCCTCGACAACAGCGGCGGCTACCTGATCAGCCAGCAGAACCAGCGCATCAACCTGAGCCGCGATCTGCTCAACACCCAAGGCCAACTCAGCAGCGAAGGCACGCTGAATGTCAGCGCCGCCAACCTGACCAACACCGACGGCAGTCTGTCCAGCGCCGCCGACCTCACCGTGAAAAGCCTGGGGCGTCTCGACAACCAGGGCGGCGAACTGGTCACCGACGGCGCGCTGCTGCTCACCAGCGCGGCGCTGGACAACCGTCAGCAGGGCAACATCAGCGGCAAAGGCACGGTGAGCGTCACCACGGGCGCGTTCGATAACAGCCAGAGCGGTCGCCTCAACAGCGGCAGCACGCTGAACCTCGTGGCTGGCCAAGTCACCAACCAGGATGGCGGGAGCATCGGCAGCCAAGGCGCGTTGACCGCGTCGGTGTCCGGTCTGGATCAGCAGGGCGGCAAGCTGTTCAGCAACACCTCGCTGAGCCTGGACCTGAACAATGGCCAGCTCAACAACCAGAGCGGTTTGATCAACGCCCCCGGCGTGCTGTTGCTGAAAAAACTCAACGGCGTGAACAACCAGGGCGGTGAAATCTCCAGCGCCGAAGCCTTTACCTTGGCGGCCAATAATCTCAACAACGACAGTGGCCGGTTGCTCAGCAGCCAGGGCCTGACCCTGCGCATCGCCCAGGCGCTGAACAACGTCAAAGGCCTGATCGGCGCGGCGACCCTGGATGCCACAGCGCAAAGCCTGAACAACAACGGCGGCACCCTCACCAGTCGCGGCAACCTCGACCTGACGACGATTGGGCAACTGGATAACCAGGCGCAAGGCCTGATCAGCGCCGCGCAATTGCTCACGCTCAACAGCGGTGATCTGAACAACCAGGGCGGCAGCGTGCTGGCAGGCGGCACCTTGGTCCTCAACGCCATGGCCCTGAACAACAGCGCCGATGGCCTGATCAATGCCCAGGGCGACCTTACCCTCGGTGCCGAGTCCCTGGATTCCAGCGACGGCGGTGAAGTGTCGGCCAAGGGCGACATCAGCCTGACCCTCGCATCGCTGACTCAAGACGGCGGCCGCCTGTTGGGAGAAAAAGCCGTCACCCTGAACCTGGGCAACGGCGACCTGAATAATCGCAATGGCTTGATCACCGCCAAAGGCCCGCTGACCTTCAACGCCCTGCGCGACCTGAACAACCAGGGCGGCGAAATCTCCAGCAGCCAAAGTTTCAACCTGCGCGGCCGGACGCTGGACAACAGCGGCGGCAAGCTGATCAGCAGCCAGAACCTGAGCTTCGACGGCAAAACCCTGGTCAACCAGAACGGCTTGATCTCCGGGTGGCAGGGGTTGCAGGTCAACGGCACCAGCCTGGACAACCGCAACAACGGCACGCTTTCCAGCCGCGACGGTAATTTGAACCTGACTCTGCTGGGCAACCTGCTCAACAGCAACGGCGGTGCGCTGGTAAGCCTGGGCACCCTTGATGTGAAGGCCGTTGCGGTGAACAACTCACAAAAAGGGGTGCTCAGTAGCGGCGGCGCCCAAAACCTCATCCTCAGCGGCGCCCTCGACAATGGCCAGGGTGGCCTGATCGACAGCGGCGCGGGCCTGATCATCAAGACCACGGCTCTGGACAACGCCAGTGGTGCCATCAACGCTCAACAAGCACTGACCCTTAACGCCAACGACCTGGATAACCGCCAAGGCAACCTGATCGGTAACGCGGCGGTCAACCTGAACCTCAACGGTGCCCTCGACAACAGCGGCGCCAAGCTCGCCAGCGCCGGCCCGCTGACCGTTAAGGGCGCGACGACGATCAACAACCAGAGCGGCCAAATCGCCAGCCAGGATCAAATGACCCTGACCACCGGCTCCCTGGACAACAGCAACACCGGCACCGTCGCCGCCAAAAACGCCCTGGCAATCACCGCCACTGGCGCCGTGCAGAACCATACCAACGGCCTGATCTACAGCCAGACAGCCGACGTCAAACTGAAAGCCGCGAGCTTGGCCAACGGCAAGGGCGAGATGCAAGGCCAGACCGGCCTGACCGTCGAGCTGAGCGGTAACCTGGACAACCAAGGCGGCAAACTCATTGCCCAGACCGGCGATGTCAGCCTCACCGCAGCCAACATCGACAACCGCGGCGGCACCCTTGCCGCCCTCAAGGGCGCCCTTGAAGCGCGCACCGTGGGCGTGTTGCGCAACGGCTTCGATGTGAACAACAAGGGCGGTGTGATCCAGGCGCAGAGCCTGAACATTCGCGCCTTGGCCGGCCTGAACAACAACGGTGGCCGAATCGCGGCCCAAACCGGCGATGTCGTCATCAACACCGCCGACTTGAACAACCGCAACGGCGGCCTCTACGCCACCGGACTGCTCAGCGCCACCGGCGCCAGCCTGGACAACACCGCCGGCCAGATCGCCGGCAACCGCATCGACCTCGGCCTGAGCGGTACCCTGACCAACCGCAGCGGCATCCTCGAAAGTGACAGCACCCTGGCCGTGCGCGCCGCGAACCTCGACAACCAGAGCGGCAAATTGCGCGCCTTGGGCACCGGCGGCAAAACCGACTTCCAGATCGGCAGCCTCTTCGACAACCGCAACGGCAACCTGGAAACCGCCAACACTCATCTGACCCTGGCCGCCAACAGTTTCCTTAACAGCGGCGGCCAATTGCTGCATCTGGGCGACGGTACGTTCGACATCTCCCTGCCCAACGTCACCGGCGCCGGCGGCACCATCGTCACTCGCGGCGGCCTGACACTCAACGCCGACACCTGGACCAACACCAGCGTCATCCAGGCCGGGCGGCTGAACGTCAACGTCAAGAACTTCACCCAGACCGCGACCGGGCAACTGCTGGCTTCGACGCGGCTGGAGGGTAAGGGCGGGAACTGGATCAACCATGGGTTGATCGCCAGTGATGGCAGCATGGGCTTGCAGTTGACCGGGCGGTATAGCGGCAATGGCCGCGTCACCAGCTTGGGCGACATGACGGTAGACGCCGCCGCGATCGACCTGAGCAGCGTGGCAAGCATTACCGGCGGCGGGACCACGACGATTGGTGGCCGCGGTGGCTTGAGCAGCCTGAATAACTACGGGCGGCTGACATCGGCGGGTGCGCTGAATATCAATGCGGGTACCGTCAATAACTACGGGACCGTGGCCGGCGCGGATGGATTGAAACTGACGGCTTCGACATTGCTGAACGACCAGGGTGGGTTTTTGTTCAGCGGTGGGGATTTGAAGTTTCGGGTGGGGAGTTTGACCAACCGTAAGTCGGATGTTTATGCGTTGGGGGATATTGATGTAGCACGCAATGACCTGGGTGGACGGTCGGCGCTGATGGAAAATGATTCGGGCACTATGGAGAGTGGACGGGATTTTTCTATTAATGCGGATTCGATTATTAATAAGCGGGGGGATTTTAAGACTGAGGCGGAGTTGTATTCTTCGGCGATAGGGATTCAGTGTTATAGCTGTGATTCGCTTCCCCGTTATTGGACGCGTGAGCAGCCGGTATCGCATTTTGTATATGAGAAGAAGTACCGAGTAGTAGTTTCGGGAGATACCACAGCCCACGCGGCCTCGCTCAGTTCCTCTGGTAATTTTGTAGTTAGAGGGGGTTCATTTTTAAACTCAAATTCATCGATTGCAGCGGCGGGTAATATAGATATTTCAGTGATGGATTTTGAGAATTCAGGCACGGCTCTAGGGGATTATGTAAGTAGGGAATATTATTCGTACTACAAGCCTACATATAATGAAATGGCTGAGTTTGTAAAATATAACGTCTATAATGATGCCGATTACAGTGGTGGCATGCATTTTTGGAACGCGTCTGGCACTGAGACTATTATCTATTCTCAGAGCGGAGTGCTAGGGGCGAAGCCGTTTGAAAAGGAATACTTTCAGATTTTTGGCCCGATCATTATAGCGCTTGGCGGAAATGTGAGTAAACGTATCCCTGAAATAGAGTTTGCCGCATCCCAGTATTCGACTGGCATTAAAAGTGCGTTGCCAAGCTTTATAAAAAATTCCACTCCGTTTGATCAAATAGTTGTTTCCTCCACCTCATCCGACAACTTTGCTCCGGCCATCATCCAAGCCGGCGGCAACGTCTCCATTACCGCAACAAACAAAATCACCAACGGCGTAGAGCGCCCCTTCTCCACAGGCATATCGACCTCATCCCGTAACACCACAACCGCCGCGTCAGGATCAGGCAGAACCACGGTCGTCACACTGAACAGCCAACTCCCACCGGACCTGGCTCAACAACAGATAAACCCCCTGACACTTCCCGGTTTCAGCCTCCCGACCGGGCAAAATGGCCTGTTCCGATTGAGCGGGCAGGGTTCCAGCAATGCCTCGGCATCCCCGGCTCCGGCCGTGCCGCAGAACTGGACAATTGGCAACGCCAGCGTGAGCGCATCGGATCGCTCCACCGTCGCCCCAATCGCTAATGTGCGCGATATTCAGGTCACCGACGTCACCCCGCTTTCGGCCTCTGATCGTCAGTTGCAGCTATTGAATGGTGACAACGCTGGCGGGTCCGCCTTCCAGGTAACCTCTCCAGCAGGCGGTGGCTCTGCAGGAACCCCAACACCTCCGACCAGCCAGACCCTGGCACGAGTCACGGGCCTGCCGAGCGCAACGGTTACCTCGAAGCCGCATAAATACCTGATCGAGACCAACCCGGTCCTCACCAATCTCAAGTCATTCACCAGCTCGGATTATTTGCTGACCAAACTCGGCTACGACCCCGACATCAGCGCCAAACGCCTGGGCGACGGTCTGTTCGAACAACGTCTGATCCAGCAAGCCGTCGTCGCCCGCACCGGCCAACGCTTCATCGACGGCCAGACCTCTGACGACGCGATGTTCAAGTACCTAATGAACAACGCCCTCGCTAGCAAAGACGCCCTCAACCTGTCGATGGGCGTCACCCTCACCGCCCAGCAAGTCGCCGCGCTGACCCACGACATCGTCTGGCTTGAAGAGCATGAAGTGAACGGTGAGAAGGTGTTGGTGCCGGTGTTGTATATGGCGCAGGCCAACAATCGTTTGGCGCCTAATGGTGCGTTGATTGCCGGCCAGAACGTCACGTTGATCGCCGGTAAGGATCTTGAGAATGCTGGCACCCTCCGGGCCACCAATAACCTCTCCGCGACCGCCGGCCAGAACCTCGCCAACAGCGGGTTGATCGAAGCCGGAAACCGTCTCGACATGCTGGCTGGCAACGACATCGTCAATAAATCCGGCGGGATCATCGCTGGGCGTGACATCAGCATGAACGCGATAGTCGGAGACGTGATTAACGAGCGCACCATCACCACTGCCAGCTTCAGCAACAAAGGCTACAACCAGCTAAAGGACTACGCGGACAGCGCTTCGCGCATCGAAGCCGCCAATGATCTGACCATGGGCGCCGGTCGGGACTACAAGAGCGTTGGCAGCGTCATGGTCAGCGGTCGTGATACCCGGATCGATGTTGGACGGGATGTCAATATCGTCTCGGCTCAACAGCAAAGCTCCAGTACGGGTGGGATTCGCAGAAGCTCGATCACTCAACTGGGCTCGGACCTGGACGCCGGTCGCGACGTCGTTGTGAATGCTGGCCGAGACTTCAACGCCATTGCCAGCCAGATCAGCGCTGATCGCAACGTAGCCCTGGCCGCCAACGAGAATATGACGGTCTCTTCCGGCGCCGACGAATCACACTATTACTACAAGTCGAAAAAGGTCACGTCCCAGAAAGATCACGTCAAACAGATCGGCAGCACCATCAGCGCTGGGGGTAATGTGTCGATGAGTGCCGGAAAAAACATGGCGCTCATCTCCAGCCGCGTCACCGCCGGTGATGAAGCTTACTTGGTGGCTGGCGAAAATCTTGACTTGTTGGCTGCGCAAGACAGTGATTACTCGCTGTATCAGAAAAAGAAAAACGGCAGTTGGGGAAAGAAACAGTTCCGGCGTGATGAGCTGACCAAGGTCACCCATGTTGGGAGCCAGATCACCACGGGTGGGGATCTGATTTTGCTCAGTGGAAGTGACCAGCGCTATCAAGTCGCCAAGCTGAACAGTGGCGATGACCTGACAATACACAGCGGGGGGGCGATCACCTTCGAGGGCGTCAAGGATCTAGATCAGGAAAGCCATACCAAGAGCAACACCAGCTTGGCCTGGAACTCGATGAAGGGTAAAGGTCACACTGATGAAAACCTCCGCCAGAGCCAACTGGTGGCTCAAGGCGACTTGGTCATTAAGGCTGTCGATGGCTTGAACATCGATATCAAGCACATCAATCAGAAGACCGTCAGTCAAACCATCGACGCCATGGTCAAGGCTGACCCGCAACTGGCCTGGCTCAAGGAGGCCGAGCAGCGCGGTGATGTGGATTGGCGGTTGATCAAGGAAACTCACGAGTCGTTCAAGTACAGCAGCTCGAGCCTTGGGCAGGGTGCGATGCTGGCGATTATTATTATTGTTACCGTATTGACGGCGGGAACCGCCAGTGCGGCGGTGGGTTCCGCAGCCAGTGCGACGGCGGGTTCCGGCACGGCAATGGCTGCGGCCAGCTCCACTGCAGCAGCAGGATGGGGCAATATCGCTGTCACTTCCATGATCACCACGGCGGCCAGTGGTGCTGCGATCAGCACTATCAATAATAAGGGCGACCTTGGTGCTGTTGTTAAAGATGTTACGTCTAGCGATAGCCTCAAAAATATTGCGGTCGCAGGCATTAGTGGCGGTCTAGGAGGGGCAAATGTCGGTGCCCGCCTAGCGGTCAATGCGGCTTTGAAGACAATTGTCGACGGCGGGAAGTTTAAGGACAACTTGGGACAGGCTGCGGTGGCGTTGGCCGCTGATATGTTGGCAGGTGCCATTTATGCACAAGTAGGGGACAGTCTTTTAGGAAGTGGTCTCCCCACCAAAGTCGCAGTTCACGCCATCGTAGGTGGTCTGATTGGAGAGGCCGCCGGAGGTGATTTCACTACTTCAGCGTTGGCTGCCGGAGCCAATAAAGCCTTGATTCAGATGGTTGGGGACAAAATTTTCCCTGGTGTTGCGCACGAGCAAGTGCTGGCTATGACCTCTCAACTCTTGGGTATGACGGTCGCGGCGGCGGCTGGTGGGAGTGATAAAGACCAACAGGTCGCGGGTTGGGTGGCGCAGATGGCCACAGTTCATAACTATCTGACCCACAAAGAGGTTGAGAGTCTAATCGAAGAGTCAAAAACCTGTGCTGCCACAAATACTTGCGATCAGGTTAGGGAAAAATATGCAGATCTGAATGATGCTAACGAAACGCGACTAAAGTCGTTTTGTGAGAGGGACCCTAATGGGTGTATAGCTGAGTTTAAAGATCTAGTAGTGGAACTCGACAAAACTCAGGAACTACTTGCTCAGGGGCGAGTATCCGGTGATATCCCTGGCCAGATGAAAGGGGTATTAACCGTAGCGCAGCTAATGAATGCGACTACCAAAATTCGGCTCGCAGAGATGGGGCTGGCGTCAGGAGCATTCCAAGCCGCTAGCAATCTCGCAGGGCAGGCTGGGATCGATGTAAAACCCGAAACCGTAGGTGATTTTGCCAAGTGGGCGGCTATACTCTTTGGGGGAGGGAGGGCGATTGGTGCAAAAGAGCCGACCCGCTTCATTGATGGAGTGAAGGTTGTTGATCAAAAGACCGGGCAGGTTTTGCAAGGTACTGTTGATCTCGGCCCAACCTTAGACCGGATAAAGTCGGGTGGTTCGTTTCCCCATCGAAATGACGGGTCTATATTCCAGAATCGTGCTGGCGATTTGCCGCAGAAATCCGCCGGTTACTACACGGAGTACGTGCACCCAACCCCTGGTGTTTCAGGACCAGGGCCCCAGCGAATAGTTGTAGGGAAGAGTGGTGAGATGTTCTACACGGCTGACCATTACAAAACATTTATTCCGATTAACAAATAAACTAGGGAGTGAGAATGTTTCCGTTCAAGTTTTCTGATGTCGCGCCCTCATACAACACTGCGGAGGTCTTCTATGTGCGTATTGATCCGGAGATCTCCCTCCCGGGAGAGTTGTTGAGGGCGCTATATTACCTACTGTGGCTCCCAGGGTATTTTGGATTCAACTGGGATGCTCTGTATGACTGCTTGAGAGATCTTGAATGGATCCCATGCCGCAAGGTGGTTCTTGTGCATAAAAATCTTCCAGATCTGCCAGAAGAAGAGTTGAAGGTTTATCTGAAGGTGTTGCGCGACGCGATTCTTGATTGGGCGGCAGATGAGGAACATGAATTGGAAGTTTTCTTTCGAACAGCTGATCGACGTGCAGTGGAGGCACTTTTAACGAGTTAGCTCAAGCGGTGCAAAAGCGACAGCTATCGAGTTTTTGCCCAAAGCTACTAGAAAAAAAGAAAACGGGGACAGACCACGTTTTTTGTAATGTATTTTGCGGGGCTGAAACAGTAGAAAATATAAGGAGGTGATGTCTTTTTCTGGGTTGACTAAGCTTTTGAATCGACTTGTATGAGAAGGACTCTCCCTATATGCCACGTAGAGCGCGCGTCTTGATACCGGGTGTACCCTTGCATCTAATTCAGCGAGGGAATAATCGATCG
>NZ_JAXUDQ010000027.1:0-19163 GCF_034555295.1 Pseudomonas sp. N-137 | reverse complement strand
CTCGTTATTATTGTTAGGCGCGCTGTGAACTTGCCAAGACGCCCTATAGAAATAATCCTTTGATGCGTTGCGGGGCAGGGGGGGGGGAGGCCAGATTGGGGGCATATGAGGACAGTCTTTGTTCGTGCGTGGATTCAGGCGGGCAAATGTCTATGATGCCCTCCCGGTGAATCCCCAGGCGGCTCATTCAGTCAGGAACCTTGAACATGCAGATGGACGTCGATCAGCACCAGGAACTTGCTCTGGTGTCGCCCTTTATGATGCTGACGCTGGCACAAACCGCGATGCAAGAGGGCGTCAGTGGCCAGAGCCTGTATCGCGGCCTGGGCTCCACCCTGGAGGATCTGCAGGATCCGGAACAGCGCATTTCCTATCGTCAGGCGTTGGCAATGATCCAGCTTGCGCTCAAGGCGGTGCCTAGCCAGGGGGTGGGCTTGCGCGTTGGTAGCCGGAACGTGTTGGGCACACTTGGGTTGCTTGGGTATGCCCTGTCACTGTGCAGGACCCTGCGCGATGCATTTACGATCAGCGCCCGCTATCAGAGCACCAGTGGTGGCATCGCTCATGCGACCTTTCACGAAGGGCCGCGTGAAACCTTTGTCGAGATCGAGAGCCAACTGTTCGATAACGGTGTCCAGGTCTTTTGCGCCGAAGAGCTGTTCGCCAGCCTCATGGTATATGGCCGGGCCTTGCTGGGCGTTGACTTTAGCCCGATACGCGTAGAGTTCATGCACGCCGCTACAGGCCATACTGACGCCTATCAAGCGATATTCGGCCCCGATATACGCTTCGGTTGCCTGCAATACCGGCTGGTGCTTTCGACTCACTGGCTGGACACACGTCTGCCCAATCACCATCCGCTCGCCTTGCGTCAGGCATTGCAGTTGCTGGAGACACAAAGCACCCAATGGCATCGCAAGATGGACTTGATCCAGGCAGTGGAGCGCGAAATATTCCGCGATTTGCAAGGCAGCAGCATCAGGAGCATTGCCCAAAGCCTGAACATGAGTGATCGCACCCTGCGTCGTCGGCTGACCGCACATGCCCTGACTTATGAGATGTTGCGCGACCAGGTACGTTACATGCGCTCCCAGCGTTTGCTGGAAACCCCGGGCCTGTCCGTCGAGCGCGTTTCCCATGAGCTGGGTTACAGCGACATACGCAGTTTTCGCCGCGCGTTCAGGCGCTGGACGGGACAGACCCCCAGTGCTTTTCGGGCACGCGATTGAGTCGGTTTCTTCAGGGCATCCAACAGCCGTATCGGCGAACTCGCGTGCAGGCGCAACCCTGTGCTGATGCTGACCTGAAATGACTCCCAGCTGTCCCTTTGAGCAACGGAGAAGCCCTGGGCCTGGCTTTATGCTTACCGTGTAGAACTGACAATAAGAACCATACGGTAAGGAGATTCAAATGCACATGCCTTCGCTCAAGGCGCAAGTGAGTGAGCAGGAGTGGCAGCTGCGATGTGATCTGGCGGCGTGCTATCGACTGGTTGCGTTGTATGGCTGGACGGATCTGGTGTTCACTCACATCAGTGCCCGTGTTCCAGGCCCGGAACACCATTTTCTGATCAACCCGTACGGGCTTCTGTTCGAGGAGGTCACGGCGTCTTCACTGGTGCTGGTGGATCAGGAGGGCAATCAGGTTCGCGAATCCGGATTCAATGTGAACCGTGCGGGCTTTGTCATCCACAGTGCGGTCCACGCCGCTCGCAACGATGTGCAGTGCGTGCTGCATACGCACACGCGCACGGGCGTTGCCGTAAGCGCACAACGGGCCGGCGTGTTACCGGTGTCGCAGCAGGCGTCATTCGTCCTCAGCGGGCTTGGCTATCACGATTACGAAGGAGTCGCCCTGCGTGATGAAGAGAAGCCGCGGTTGCAGGACGACCTGGGCCCGAATACGTTCCTGATGTTGCGCAACCATGGGCTGCTCACGGTCGGCCGAACCGTCGCCGATGCGTTCCTGGCGATGTACATGTTTGAGAGTGCCTGCCAGATCCAGATCAGCGCGCAGGCCAGCGGCGACTTGCTGACCATTGATCCGCAGATCCTCAAAGGCGTGGCTGACGCAGCGCGGGTGCAGACCGAAGGTCTGGGAGGCGGTTTTGTCTGGCCGGCCTTGCTGCGCAAGCTCGATCGCCTGGATCCCCACTACAAGGACTGATCGGCGCCTTCGCGCCACGTACCGCTCGACTTCCGGGCGTAGGTCCGGGAAATCATGTTTATCTATCCCGAGTGCTTTGAGCACTGTATTGGAGTTTCAAGATGGAATACCTCGCCGAAGTGACCGAAAAATTCAAGTCCTCTATCGCAAGCGGCCCTGTTCCCGCTACCAGCCTGAAAGTCCACCTCAAGGACATAGGATTTCTCTGCGTTTCGGGCACCACAGTGTCGAACGACGATATCGAGGCCGATACAACCATCTCCATTTCACGCAAGGACTTCGAAAGCCTGGTGGCGGGCAAGTTGAACGCACCGGTGGCGTTCATGCAGGGCAAGATCAAGATCAAGGGCGATCCGGGGGCTGCCTTGCAATGGCTGCCGGTGTTTCAGCGAGGTTAAAGAAAAAAGTCATGGCGATTGGTATCGCCATGGCTCAAGGGCCCCAATAGCACCGACAGGTCGGCGTTATTGGGGCCTTTTGCTTAGTGAGAAGTTTCGGCTCGCCATGCCTGTTGCGCCTGTTTGCCGATTTCTTCCATCGTGTCGAAGAGATTGCGCATTTTTTTCGGGTCGGTCCCAGCATTCGGATCGCGCGGGCCTGTTCGGGCGGCATGAACACTTCAACGGATTTTTCTTGATGGCCTTGAACAGGGTTTGCGCGACGAACTCGGCCGTCACCGGTTCACTGGCAAAGGCAAACGCCGAGGCACCATGCTGAGCTTCCTGCTCCAGCATCAGGGTTTGCGTTGATGTCGGGTGGAGAATGGTGAAGTTCACCGGGCCGTGGCGCTCCTCCAGCGCCAGCGCATGATGAAAGGCGCGCAATGCCTGTTTCGACGCCCTATAACTGGCGATCCCGGGGATGGGCATGAGCGGTCATGTTGCACACCGTCACTATGTGGCCATGACCCTGTTTGGTAAAACGCCTGAGCACCGCCAAGGTGCCGGTGAGGGGGCCGAGAAAGTTGGTATTCAGGGTGCGCTGGTGTTGTTCCAGCGCAATGTCCCTGGCGTAACCGGGGCACACGATGGCCGCATTTTTGATGAGAATATCGAGCTGGCCGAACTGCTCGAAGGTCGCATCGATCGCATGCTCCCACTATACGGCCGAACAGATATCCAACTCGACGGCGCGGGCTTTTTCACCCAGAGAGGCTGCCAAGGCGTGCGCGCCTTTTGCATCGATATCTGCCAGCATCACGTTGTAACCCAATGAAACCGCGAGCCTGGCACTTGAGGCGCCAATACCGCTGGCGGCACCGGTCAGCAAGATAACCTGTGGTTTTTTATTCTTCATAGTGCTGTTCCTGTCGCTGCCACAAGAGAGAGGGTTAACGAGAATGTGCTGGGGCGGGGTGGTCGAATCTGTAGGTCGGCGCACCTTGAACATCGATGTTACACGCGAGCAATGTGCCTGCCTGCTCCTGATCGTCGAGCTCCACCGTGAGTGAGGTGACAAACAGGGTACGTCCATCGACAGCGCCGAAGCACGGCATGGTGGTGCCGCTGACCGGCATCTGAAGGCTGCGCAGCAGTTCGCCCTGAGGGGAGACCTGGTTGATCATTCCACGATAGATTCCGGCGCTCCAATAGTCGCCCTGCATGTCTACGGTGCCGCCGTCAGGCCAGCCGGTTTGTTCGAAGTCGAACGAGATCAGCACACGGGGGTTGGAAATCGCGCCACTGGCGAGGTCGAAATCGTACGCGTTGATCGTCGCGCTGATGCCGTCTGTGTGATAGAGCGTTCGATGGTCCGGGCTCCATGCAAGACCGTTCGAGACAAACAGGTTGTCCAGTACCCGCGTAGACGTGCCGTCAGGCGTCACCCGGTACAGCGCTCCCGTGGTATTGATCGTGTTCTGGTCCATGCTGCCGACCCAGAAGCAGCCATCGGGGCCCACTTTGCCATCATTCAGCCGATTATCCGGTCGGTCGGGCTCCGGGTTGACCAGAAACTCAAGCGCATGGGGCTGCGGATCGAACAGGTGCACCCCCCGACTTGAGACCGGCTACGATCCGGTCATCCTGAGTGAGGCCTATGCAGCCGATAGGCGAGAGCATGTCGAAGCGCGTGAGGGCGCGGGTCTGCGGATCGAAATTGAACAGCGCCGGTGCGTCGATATCGACAAACCACAGTACATTCCGTTCGGCATCCCAGAGCGGGCTCTCTCCCACGTGGAAGGGCACATCGATACACAGGGCCATCACGGGTTCTATGATATTCACGGATCAATTTTCCTGGTGGAGTAAGCGAATGGATCAGCCGATTGCTTGTTGAGTCGCTACGTGTGCCCTGTGCTGTCCGCCGCCACGCAACGACAGCCAGACCAGGGGCATGGCCAGGGCGATACCCACGCCCAGCCAGTAGGAGAACGGCATGCCGCCCAACTGCGCGAAGAGTGAACCGGCCACTGCGGTGCCGACGCCTGCGCCGATGAAGGTCACCACCACGCCCCAGGCGACCAGTGAACCATCCGGATCAACCTCGGACAGCAGCCCGGTCATAAACGGAATGATCACGAAGAATGAGGCGTTGAGCGCCAGTTGGCTGAAGAAGTAGGACCAACTGTCCGTGACGCGAAAGAACCAGATGATCGAGCCGATCAAACCCAGTTGTGCGAGCCAGATGATCGCCAGCCGGTGCCCGTGACTGGCGCGCAACGAAGGAATAATCGCGCCGCAGAAGCCCAGCAGGGACGATACGGACAACAGGATGCCGATCATCGAGGGCGATAGCCCTGCATGGCTGCCAACGATGCCGGAGACCGCCCACTGCGAGGCCTGGATGCCGTAGACCAGCCCGGTGACGGCCCAAATGGTCAGCACCAGGCCAATAGGCACGCGGGCACACGAACGCGATTGAGTCGACTGTTGCGTGAACTGGCCTACTCCAAGTATTGCAGGCGCCACGATCACGGCGACGCCGAGCAGCAGCACGAACAAGCAGCGGCCCAGCCAGCTCTCGGGCAGATAGGAAATCACCACCAGAATACTGCCGTTGATGGCCCCGGCCATCAGATTGATTTTGCCCCAGAGCTGGTCGGCTGCGATTCGCTGAGAGATGCCCGCGGCGACGATGACGAACAGAATGCCTTCACAGATCCCGGTGAAACCACGGGCGATGCTAATGGCCGCGGCGGTGGTGACCAGTGCGCTGGCTAACTGACCGCCCAGCGTGCCAAGGACGGCAATCAGTGTGAAACGATGCGTACCCCGGACAATCCAGCGCGGCACGAAGGCGCAACTGAGGGCCACGCCAAGTATTTCCACGCCGGCGATTTGCGTCGCGATGCTCTCATCAAGCTGGAACCGCAACATGACCGCGGCGACCAGGAAGGGGGACAGGACTAGTCCGCTCGTCGCCAGCGAGTAAGCAAGGGCGAGCCTGATAACCTCGCGGGACTTGAGTTCAGGACGCAAGGGTAACGTTGCCACTGAAGCTGATTTCATGGGTCCACCTAACTTACTTATTGTTATGAGAGAACCGTTACTTTCCCAGCATCAGACGCGTGATCAAGCGTGTGAGTTTTCCGTAGGGCGCTGCGATCCGATGGGACATGTTGAAACGGCTCAGCTTGAATACACCGCGGGCGTGGGACATTTGCACGAAACCATCGTAACCGTGATAAGCCCCGGTGCCGCTTTCGCCGACACCGCCGAAGGGCAAGTCTTCCTGTGTGGCATGGAGCATCGTGCCATTGATCGTGACGCCGCCGGAGCGGGTGCGGTCCAGCACCTGCTCAATGCTCGCCCCGTTATGGGTGAAGCAATAGAGGGCCAAGGGCTTGGGTCTGTCGTTGATCAGTTTTATGGCGTCATCCAGGGTTGCATATCCGATAACCGGCAGAATGGGCCCGAAGATCTCCTCGCGCATTACGGTATTGTCCAGGCACACATCAGTCAGGATCGTCGGCGGGATCTTGCGCTCCTGCGCTGAGCCTTCATTAGTTGGCCGCCAGACCCTCGCGCCAGAAAACTCGGCTTGCTCGATCATGTCATCGAGCCTCTCGTAATGTCGCTGGGAGACGATCGAGGTGTAGTCCTGGTTGGCGCTGATGCGCGGGTAAAGCGCTTTTGCCGCATCCAGCAAGGCGAGCGCGAATGTTTCGACTAGGTCGTCGGGCACCAATACGTAGTCCGGCGCCACGCAGGTCTGACCGGCATTGAAGAACTTGCCGATGGCAATGATCCGCGCCGCTTTTTCCAGCGAATAATCGCGGCAGTACACGACTGGCGACTTACCGCCCAGCTCAAGTGTGACCGGTGTCAGGTTGGCGGCGGCGGCCGCCATGACCTGGCGGCCGATGCGTGTCGAACCGGTGAACAGCAAATGATCGAAGGGCAGGGTGCTCAAATGGGCTGCCACTTCCGGCCCGCCGGTGACAACGGCAACCTGATCTGAGGGGAAGGTTGCGCTGATCAGCTCCTTCAATAGCTCAGCGGTGCGTGGCGTCAGTTCCGCCGGTTTGATAATCGCGCGATTACCGGCCGCCAGCGCCTCGATCAATGGGACCAGCGTCAGTGTCAGCGGGTAGTTCCAGGGCGCCATGATGCCGACCACGCCCAATGGTTGATAGACCACTGTTGCGCTAGCGGGTTTGAACGCCATCCCGACCTGGCGTTTCTGGGGGCGCATCCAACGTTTGAGGTGCGAGCGCACATATTTGATGCTGTTCAGAATTGGCATCAGTTCGCCTAGCTCGGTTTCGCTGAACGAGCGATTGCCGAAGTCCATGGAGATTGTGTCCAGAAACCGCTGTCGGTTGCTTTTGACCATCCTCTCCAACTTGTCCAACGCGTCGATGCGTTGCGTGTAGGTGGGGGCTCCATGGAGGCGCACGGCGTGCTGTTGCGCCTCGAAGATCGATTGCAGCTCATTGGCCGAGGCAAGGGGGGCGGGCGCTGAAAATGCGGGATGGCTCATTATTATTTTCCGTTAGCGAATCGCAGTGTGGGCAGGGCGAACAACCTTAATCAGATCAAAAGAAACACTTTTTCTCTCCTCGGTAAGTGAGCACCTTGTCGACGACCTTGCCGCCCTCAATGAGCAACAGTTCATTGAAGCGCTCACACAGCTCACCGGCCTTGGCGTGCCGAAACAGGATGGGCTCGCCAATCGAAGGCGGGGTCGCAAGTGAGTGACGCACCGGAGTTTGTACTTCACCGGCGGACTCATTGGGGATCAACGTGCAACCGGCAGGCAGCCAAGGCTGTGGAAGGCGATCAGGGCCCATCGGCCCAGAGGCGATGTAGCCCCCCCCTGAACAGGTCAAGACGCCTGCCTTCGGCACGCGAGTGATGGCCAAGGCAAAGCCTGCGCAGGGGAGCGGCGTGAACGCCTGGTAATGATCGAACAACGTCGGTGCATAGAGACCGGAGCCTGCGGCCAACTCAGTGACCGATGCGTCTTCACGGGTGCTTTCAAAACTGCCGGTGCCACCACCGTTGACAAAGCGCAGGGTATGCCCATCCTTTTTCAAAGCCGCAACCACGGCCTGACGTCGTGCATTGACCTCGCGGATCGACTTGCGCTTAAGGTAGCGGACCACCACATTCTTGATAGCCTGCCCCGGTACATCGTCCATCAAGCCTGCGATTTGCCCTTCGTATCCCATCAACCCTTCCAGCACTACGCCTTGGCGTTTGGCGATGAATTGCGCGAGGGTCAGCGCGGTCGGTACGTCATGCACAGGTGAGCGGTGCACGCCGAAGTAGACGCCCGGAAAAGCCGAAGACATATCCAGGTCAATGGACAGAGCAATCACCACATCTTCCTCCAGTGCGATCTGGCTGATTTTGATGACCTGTTCGGCACAATCGACCATTAACGTGATCGAACGGCCCTTTTTTATCTGCACCGCTGCCGCCCTGATGTCCGCCAGCTCGACGCTGGGGTAGGCCACAACGATGTCGTCAAAGCCTTCGCTGGCCAGCCACGCCGCCTCACCCACTGAGTAACACAGCAAGCCTTGCATGAACGGTCCGGCTGCAAGGATCCGGCGAATGACGTGTACCGAACGCACTGACTTGGTGACCAGCCGCACAGGCAGGCTGCCCGCACGTAACTTCAGTCGTTCAAGATTGGCGGCGAATTGGTCGAGATCTATGAATGCGGCGGGCAGTGGTTGATTGGCCAGAGCATCGCGGTAATAGAGATAGTCGCGAGGCGGTACTTCAAGGCGTGTTGTTGTTTTTGTGTCTACACGGCTCATCGGGTGGTCTCTGGATGAAATATCGAGTCTTGGCGAGAAAAATACGGCGCCGTATTGGACAAGGATATAGGGGGCGGGTGATGGCCACCTAGGCTATAGATGGCCGTCAAGGGGTCGGAACAGGCCAGCCAACTCGGGGGATGCATGGCCGCTACAGACCCGAAACTGGCCTTGGGGCCTGTGCGGGTATTTCCGGGCGGGCCTCTACACTCACCCTTGGTACACAGCTCTCAATAATTGATAACAAAAACAGAGGTGAAGGCATGCGTTACGCACTGATTACAGGAGCATCGGCTGGGATCGGCGCCGAGCTCGCCCGGTTGTTCGCGCGGGACGGCATCGGCGTAGTGCTGTGTTCCAGTCCGCGTAGTCGTGACAAACTGCAGGCGCTGGCCACGGAGTTGAAAAGACTGCACTCGGTCGACGCTTATGCTCTGTGTGAGGATCTGTCGTTGCCGGGAGCGGCAGAACGCCTGGTTCTCCAGGTCAATGAGTTGACACTGCCGATCGAATACCTGGTCAACAACGCGGGTGCTGGCATTGTTGGCCAGTCTTTTCAAGACCACGACCCTGCTCAGATGACCGGCATGTTGCAACTGAACGTCGTGGCCCTGTCGCAATTGACCTTGCAGTATGTGCGACCGATGATCGAGCGTGGTCGCGGCCGCATACTCAATCTCAGTTCTTCGGCCGGGTATGTGGTTCCCCATGGTCTCGAGGCGGCTTACGCTGCATCGAAGGCCTACGTTATCAGTGTTTCCGAAGCCTTGGCCCATGACCTGCGAGGCACGGGCGTAAGTTGTACCCATATTGCCCCTGGGCCAACACGTACCAACTTCTTCAATGCCGCAGGGTTGATCGATGAGCGCCGTATGGCCAAGCTTGGCTACAGCCAACCGCACGACATCGCGCTGATTGGTTATCGAGCTATGCACGCGGGGCGAACGGCGGTCATGCCGGGCATCAGCAATAAGATTGTCACTTGGTTGGCCCGCATTTCTCCGTCCAGAACCCTGACCGGGATCATTTCTGCGTACGTGGTTTCCCGCAATCTTGATTGAGCCTGAGTGCGCTCCACGGCTAACCCGACAGACATCGGGTTAGCCACGCAGGTCCGTTTCCTTGAATAACGAAACATAACAGCACCGGAATCAACCCCAGGGTAACCAGCGTCCCTAGCACCAGGCCGCCCATCAGCGTGATCGCCATGCCTTCTCACAGTGGCCCGGCAGTAGGCCAGAGTTTTAACTTGAGCTCAGCGACGTGTGCAACCGTGGTGGTTTCCTCGCGCCACTTGCTCATCTGGGTGGTGAAAAAGCTGAAACCTGCGCAGGCAAAAGTGCTCACTGCGCTCGGCTTTGAATTCGCCTGAACAATATTCGGGGAAAATGGGGGGGCGCAGTTTGGCAAGTGCTGCAGGACGTTGGCCTAAGGTTTCATTTATAGCTGCGGATATTCTGACGTGTCTTGGATACGTTACCTTGCGGTTGCGGTTTTGAGTTTACTGATGAGGTAGGGAGGCTTCCGAATGTTCTGGCTGGGGCCATTCGAATAAAAATCAAACAAAAAGCTTTTGGATCGGCTCAAGAACTATCTACAAAAAGCACCGGCAGGCGTGATCACCAATAAGCTTGCATTCAAAAAACTGCACCTGTTGCTTGCGATGCATCCGGACGCGGACAGAAAAATTGGCGTCGGAATTGAACACTTCAGGATCGAGAGAAATGCATTGGGGGCGGGGAAGGGGATCTGGCTCGTCTGCGTGGATGGCAGTGAAGATACCTTTTCCTACAAGCGGTGTATCAGAGGCGTCGTTCAATCATCCCATGGCAAGGTATACGAGGCGTTGAGGTTTGCAGTGCGTCCGCAATTGGTCGCATTTCGCGATGCACTTGGTCTGCCTGTAATGTGTGCGGCGAGCGGAGTGATCATCACACAGCGAAAAGATTTGCACATCGATCATAGGGAGCCGTTTTGGATACTGCTGGAGCGATTTTGCCAAGATCGTAAGGTCGATCTAACTAAGCTTGAAACGTTTGGAAACGGAGAAAAATTGGCATTGGTTGATCAGGATGTCTCATCCGACTTTGCGCAGTACCATCGTCTTCATGCGGAGCTTCAGCCTTTACTGAAAGCTGTCAACGTCGCGAAAGGAGGGCGCTTTGCCGGTAGGATTTAATGGCGATGGAGAACAAATCGATCCACGGTGAAGGTTTGAGGGTGTTTGGCCACACGTTTTTTCGACGGTAGTGTGCTTCCGAGGCAATACAGCGAAATAGAGGTCGTTGGCTGGATGACTGCTCTCTCCGATTGGCTGTCGATAGACCTCGATAGCATGGCTTGGAATGGCTACTGCTTTTGCTCTTGATACGGCTTCAAAAAAGTCCAGAGTCAAGTCCATTCCTGCTTTAGGAATAACAGAAACCTTTTAGCTTTCAACGGGTCGTACGCCAGATGCGAGTCTCGTTTCCCGTTCCAAACACAAAGAAAAAAAGCCACTCTAACGAGTGGCTTTTTTTTGCTTGCGATTTACTGAATAGATGCTTCGGCATCTTTTTTCGCTTATGCACAAAACTATTGAAGTTCAAGAGTGAGAGCACCTCGTATTCCTGCAACATGCCAAAGTAGGCGCATTGCGCGCAGATTCGGACCTCATCAATTTTGAACTAATCATAATTCCCATCCCCCTAATGCTGTGCAGATTGCTCTGGCTCAGGTCGACCTGAAGTATCTACCTATTACGCGCTTAGGTGTGGTGAATTATGAAGAGTGAACAAGTGGAAGGTGTTGCAGAAAAACTTGCCGGCAAAGCGCAGGGTGCCGTTGGGAAATTGTTCGGTGATTCGAAGCTGGAAGCTGAAGGTGCTGGTCGACAGGTTGCTGGTCAACTAACCCAGAGTTACGGCGACGCACTGGATCGCGTGTCTACGTTCGTAAAAGAGAAACCTGTCGCTGCACTTGCAATCGGTGCAGTAGCGCTGTTGGTGCTGGACCGTCTCCTGCGCCGCTGAGTCATACGCCGCGGCCCTCGGCGTAGATTAACGCTTTGATGCTGTCGCGGCTCCTTTCATCTGTAGAGCGCCTTTTCCAAGTGCTCAACGAACACGCGCAATCTGCGCGGAACATGCTGACGAGTCGGAAGCACCCTGTGGCTCACCTGAAGGGTCACTTGCAGCTAATATAGGCGCTTGATAACTAAACTGAAATCGATGATCGAAAGCCCGCGTAGTGCGGGCTTCGTCGTTTCTGGAGCCTGCTAAACCAAGATCAGGAGCCTCCATCCCATCGCTAGGATCTTGGTCTGAACTCTGCACTGTTCAAGCTCAGAGCCGCCTTAAACAGCCGTAGGTTCATCTGGTCTACACCGAGGCGGCTTTTCCAGGGAATGTCCTGGTGTAGGTGAGCCTTATCACAGCGATCCAAAGAAAGCAATGTCCACTTTGGGTCATCTGATCCGAAAGAGCGGTGATCTGTCCGAGCCATCAAGTGAATATATGAAGCAAGTCGTACGGGATTTCATCACGTTGTTCAATTGTCTGTAGTATCAGGATTTCCCGGTGTCGGAGACGCATGCTTTAGCGAGACATGCCGACTGGACGATCCATCTTGGCCTGGTCGTAAGGAAGTGCGCCACACTGCTTGGAGCTAGAACTCAGCCGACCCCCTTAGTGCCATTGAACAGCTGACAAGGTACAGGCACCTCGCTTATTACGCGTAGTCTTTATCCGTCCCGAGGTTCTTTTTCAGGAAAAGTCGGAGAGGCGACAACTATCCTGACACCGGAGGGGGAAGCGGCCTAGTGCAGCAATTTTAAATTGAGGGGGGACTGCCAATGTGGTCTGCTCTGGAGCTACTCGTGGCTTTCGAAATCAAAAACCAAAATTCCAGTTCGTTGCGCGGTATGGAATACAACCGCATCGTTAAAGGATAATTCGAATCATCAATTGGCTGAAAGCAGAGCGCCAGAGGTACCCACCGGTTCTCCGGCAGGACCTCTTGCATACCGTTATGCAACGTTTTATGCAAGCCGCAGTGGAAGATCCGTCGCAACTCCCGTCAACTCAGCGTAAGGTCTCGACACTGAACCTGTATGAAGGAACACCTGCAACGTCAATCTCGCATGAAAGTAAAGTCCCCTCTTGTCGCACATCATCAACATCTGATGCTAAAGATGTCACAAAAAGAGTTGAGGCATCATCCCCCCCCAAACAAGGCATCGTTGTAGCTAAAACAGGCATTTGCAAGCTGCGTAACAATCTTCCTTCGGGAGAAACTTGATTTATTCTTCCTCTGAAAATACCGGCACTCCAGTAATTTCCATGTACATCCATAGTTGCGCCATCGGGCCAGCCAAACTCTTCATGATCGAAAGTGAAAAAATCTCGCTCGTTAGAAATCGTACCGGTAGCAACATCAAAGTCAAACGCCTTGACTGTTGAACTTAACCCATCCGAGTGATACATAATTTTCCCATCAGGGCTCCATGCGAGCCCGTTGGAGATAAAAATCCCATCCTTAACCAGGGTTACTTCTCCGGATGCGGTAATACGGTATAACGCGCCGGAAATATTCATGCTGTTCTCGTCCATACTGCCGACCCAGAAGCAGCCATCCGGCCCAACTTTTCCGTCATTTAGCTGATTGCTGGGGCGGTGTACTTCCGGATTCACGATAAACTCAAGTTCGCCCGTTGCAGGATCAAACAGATGTATGCCTGTTTTAAGCGCCGCGACTAGACGCTCATCCTCAGATAAGCCGATACTTCCAACAAGGGCGGGCATCTGATAACGATTGAGTACGCCACTTTTTGGGTCGTACGAATGAATTGCATGGTTGTTTATATCAACAAACCAAAGCAATGACCGCCTATCATCCCATAGTGGGCTTTCCGCAATCTCAAAAGGCAAATTAGTACACACAGTCATCTGAGGGGCTATTTGATTCATTTTATTTTCCTTCACAGGTAAGCAAAAAACAACTCAGCTCGAATAGCTTAAGGGGTGCTTCCTCCGTTCTCGAAAAGCCGTCCAAACAAAAGGAATAGCTAGAACTATACCGATACCAAGCAAGATTGCGAACTGGCGGCCACCAAAAGAATGATAAAGTTGTCCAGCTATTGCTGTGCCGATGCCCGCGCCTACGAAGGTCAGCACAACCGTTCGAGCCACCAACGTCCCATCGGAGTCTATTTCTGAAAGCAGCCCAGTGAGGAAAGGAATAACCACAAAAAAAGAACAATTCAAAGCAACTTGATTTAGAAATAGGTATAACAGTGTGTTTGACTCGAAAAACCCTATAAGTGAGACAATCATCACTACCTGTGCCAGGAGTATAAGTACTAAACGATGACCATGGCTTCTACTCATGGCGGGAAATATTGCGCCGAGAAAACCGATAAGTGACGAAATCGAAAGAAAAATACCTATTGTTGAGGTCGTCAGACCGGCACGCTCACTCACCAGACCGGCAACTGCCCATTGAGATGCCTGAACGCCATAAATTAGTATCGTTACAGCCCATATCGCAAAAATCAACTCTCTTGACGGCTTACCAGTTGGTAACTTTGATCGCAATCTTTCGCCACTTTCAGCTAAACCTCCTATAGGCAGTACATACTTTGATGTCAAAATAACCAAGCAGAATAACGTGAGGAAAATCCCTCGATTAATCCACGCAGCCGGTAGAAGGGAGGCAAATATCAGAATGCTGCCATTCAATCCGCCTGCGATCACATTGATTTGTCCCCAAACGCGCTCCGCTAATGCTCGTTGCGAAAGAGCAGATGCAATCACTACGAAAATCATCCCCTCGAACAGTCCAGCCATACTCCGCGCAGCACCCATTACCTCAATGGTTGGAGCAAAATAACTTAAGGCCTGTGCGACGCCCGTGCCGAGTACACCGATAACCACAAATATAGGTGCGGCCTTGGTTATCAAACGAGGAAATACAGCGCAACTAATCGCGATGCCTATAATTTCGAGCCCCGCAATCTGCGTTGCGACACCTTCATCTAAACTGAAACGGGACATTACCCCCGCAACGAGAAACGGTATAAAAACGAGCCCGTTTGTCGCAATTGCGTAGCCTAAGGCGAGGCGAATTATTGATTGGATCGTCAATGCTTCCCTTACAATCAATTGCGCCTTCACCGCGGGGTCTCCGCAGAAGTCCTGTTCTCTGTTGGATTTGCACTGTAGTAGTTAGCATAACGAGAACGACACTGTTCGAGCATATCGCTTTCGGGTAATTTCTCAACAAACCGGGAGGGAAGCATTCGTGACAAATTCATTGAAGGCCGACCCGCAATGATCCAGTTGGCCAGCAATTCACCTAGCGCTGGAGACACCGAGAAACCGCCAACATTGCAACCGCCGATAGCATACAAGCCGGCTACACCTGGTACAGGGCCCAGAATATGATCGCCATCGGTTGTCATGGTAGGCAGCCCACCGCGATGTTCTTTTATAGCCACATCACGAAAAACTGGGAATTGTGCTTCAACAGATTTTGCCAGGCGCTTCAATACATCAATATCCAAATCTAGATCTTCAATGCGGAAATCCTTGCCCATTGAGTTTGCACCGTAAAAAATCGGATTGGATTCATAACCGCCAAACATTAGCCCGCCCCTGTCGGGACGGATGTATATATTTGCATCGAGAATTCGGACTGTGGGCTGCGCTGACGTGACTTCAGCGAGTGGCTCGGTAACCATCAACTGATGTCGAACTGGAAATGCCGGCAAAGCAACACCTGCGAAGGATGCTACAAGTCTTAGCCAGCCACCGGCTGCATCTACCACGACAGGGGCTTTGAGATCACCTCGGGATGTAGCCACCCCAGTTACCTGTCCGCGCTCCACAATGATCTGCTCTATCTTAGTGTGAGGCAATAAAGTAGCGCCTAATTTCTGTGCGGCACGCGCATAACCAAGCGGTAGTTGTCCCGGGTCTAAATAGACGTCACTCCGCACGTAACCTGCTGCAAGAATATCCTTTGGATTCAAGAAAGGCATCAATTGAGCGGCTTCCTCGGCGGAAACAAGGTCAACGTCCAACCCCATATATTTGCCGAGCTCAACACCTCCGTGAATCAAGGTGGCATGTTCCGCCGTGCGAGCCAGCGTAAGGCTGCCTGTTTGAAAATACTCCAGTGGCTCGCCAGTTTCTTCGGTAAATTCGATGATCTTTTTAACTGAGTGCGACGCGATATGCGTCATCATTTCTGAACGACGAACCTGACCTGTCAAGCCTGCAGCCCGGGGAGAAGTTTGGGAAGCTATCGCCGCCTGATCGATTAGAGCTACGTTACGACCTGCAGCAGAAAGATGGAACGCCACGCTAGCACCAAATGCACCAGAGCCAATAACTACAACATCGAAGTTACCGATTGTCATTCAACTATCTCCTTAATTATTGTATAGGTAATTGAGACCGACTGAAGCCTGAAGCATTTATCTTGAGGCGCTAAGGTTGCTGCGCCAGCGCCCATATTTAACTTTCTGCATTTTCATAAAAATATAGTATCTGCGCCCCGACGACGATAGGGCGCTTTCGGCCAGAGAAGGGTCTGCCAAGGCCATGAAAAAGGAGCACGATGTCGCGCAAGGAAGCCATTGGACTAGAGGTGTCGTCCTTTCTCGGCTGAATCGTGTCTTATTATCCGCAGAGGCCATGATGCCGAGCACACTACAATGATGGCCGCTATGGATCAGTTACTCTTTTCTTCACGTGGCATTTAACCCAGGTCGCCGCGAACGAACGGCCTGCCAAACCACTTCTGCCAAATACCCTTACGAAATTGCAACCGGCTTAAGACCACCCCAAACCTAGTGGGCCGCATGCGCCAGGAGCTTACTGGCCTGACCGAACCCCTAAAATGGCCTTATTCCCCCTTGGTCGCTAAGCATCCACCCTCATAATCTCTTGAATACGGCGGACGGCCCTGCCATGCAGCTTCATGAACACGAACCCAGTGACAACTTCCCTTTGAGGAGGTTAATAGACGGAGTCGTTGCGGCTCATATTCGATACGGTCACGTCACATATACTTGGAGAAAGCCTTCGCTCAAAACGTCGTTACGATCGGATTACGCTGACTGAAGAGGTCATTCGTTGGCAAAGAATCAGGAATAACCTTCCAGTCATTCCCCTTATTTTGATTGCCTTGCGTTATGGTAATTGCAGGAGTAATACCCATGAAGAAAAAAAATAACCAAGTTATGCTGTTAACTGGTGCCGCCAGCGGTATTGGTGCAGCCACTGCGAAGCTCGCTATATCTCAGGGTTATCGTGTCATGCTGGCAGACATTAATATTAAAGGGGCACGCGAACTGGCGGCGTCCTTGGGTATTAATGCGGGGGCTGTGGGCCTAGATATCTGCTCGGAAAAACAATGGACGAATGCCATCGAGGCGACGATCAGCAAATTCGGCCAGCTTGATATACTCGTCAATAATGCGGCAATCGTTTATACAGGTTACGCACGTGACGTGCCCCTGGCACAACATCAGCGAACACTTGATACCAACTTCATGGGGCCACTTACCGGCACCTTGGCAGTCCTCAAACAATTTAATGCGCAAGGTCATGGCCACATCGTTACGGTGTGCAGCATGACCGCGTTCATGCCTTTTCCCGGTATCGCCAGCTATGGTGCGTCAAAACAGGCGCTTCGAGCATTTCACCATGCACTCGCTCTGGAGGAACGCAATGGCCCAATCGATTTCACCATTTTGCATCCAACGTCAACGGAAACACCGATGCTTGAACAGGAAGCTAAAGACGACGCTTCGTCTTTCGCTTTTGCCAGCGAGCCGGTCACTGCAGAATTCGTCGCACAGACACTGCTCACTGCCATTAAGAAAAAATCAATAGAAGTATTTATGCCGCCCGAGCAGGCTCGCGCAGTACGCATGCTAGGCACCGACCCGAAGAAGATGCGCGCCTTGTTCGATACCATGGAGGAGATCGGCAGGCAAAGCCAACGCGCACGCCGTGCAGAGGCAGATGCGTAGGTTACGGTAAACGCGATTTAACTATAGGTCTTAATACGAAGAGGGGCTCAATCACATGAGCTCCTCTTGCAATAAGACTAGGTCATATTAATAATTCTCGTTAGAGCCAATAGCATTACGCATGCCGTGCTTCAATTTGAATCGCCTCGAGTTTCTTAGGCAGGTAATCCGAGGTTTCAATCAGGGTGAGTAGGGTACTCACAGGGTACCTCCGAAGGGAACAATCAGGGGGTAAACACTCAAGGAGAGTGTTGTACCCGAGGTGGATGCGTAACGGACACCACCTGATGACGCGCTGCGGCGAATTTCAAATACTGCGACTGACGGTCAGGAAGCGAATGCGTACGACGCTGCTGGCCATTCGAGATGAACTGAAGTGCCGACGTCATGAGCCCATCCGGGCTCAAGGGCAATGGCTCACCCAAGTGGTCAGGGGCTACTTCAATTACCACGCGGTGCCGGGAAACCTACAACTTAATGGGACTTCCGAGGCCCATGTCCGGACCAGCGCTTGAACGCTCTGCGAAAGTTGTGTGCGTCGCTGAGGCCTACTTCATACGCCACTTCGTCGATGGTCAACCGTGGGTTGGTGAGCAGGGCGACTGCGTGCACCATTCGAAGTTGATCCAGGACATTCTGGTATGACCTCCCTTGGTCTCCCAGACGCCGTCGCAAAAACCGATCATTCGTGCGCAGTTGTGTAGCGACCGCCGATAGAGACGGAGTCTGGCGTAGATCTCGGCGTACGATGCGTTCTATGGATTCGATAAACTCATCTTCCATCGACTGTTTGGCAACATTCATCTGAAAAAAAACCTACCGGTGGCTAAGCGGGTCGTAGGTCGCTATGCGTTTTTCTCCCCAATGGGCGTCGCAGGAGAATAGGTTTTCCGACTGGTCATAACGTATAGGGCATTTGAATACTTGGTCGTAATGCGCTGAGTAGGACGGTTTTGAATAACTGAGCTCAAGGCCCATGCCCCGATGCGGCCAGTGATGCTGATTGATCTCGACCTGCTCGACCACAATATCGACGTGGTGATGCGATCAGTCAGGCGTGCCGGCAAACACTTGCGGCTGGTGGAGACGTCTCTGCCGTCACCTGGACTGCTGCCTATATCGCAAAACGTGCGAATACCCAACGGCTGATGTCGTTTCATCAGCCGTTTGTGAATCACGATGCGCTGACATTTCCCGAATCGGACATCCTGATCGGCAAACCCTTGCCGGCACGCTCCGCCGAAGTGTTTTATCAAACCCACCGGGGATCCTTCGATCCCTCCAGGCAGTTGCAATGGCTGATTGATACGCCTCAGCGATTGACGGAGTACCTGGCGTTGGCTGAAGGCCTGGGTACGCGAATACGCGTCAATATCGAACTGGATGTTGGCCTGCATCGTGGAGGCATCGCTGACGACGCTCTGTTGGGAACAATGCTCTCGTTGATCAGCGAACATCCGCAGCATCTGGAGCTTCGGGCTTCATGGGGTACGACCCATTCGTGGGTATGGGCGTGCCCGGCGTTCTCGGCTCACCCCAGGACTTGTTCGACAAGGTGATGGTCATTTACAACGCCTGTGTGGATTTTGTGCGCCACCGTTTCCCGGCGCTTTGGCACGACGGGCTCACACTCAATACCGCTGGCAGTCCCAGCTACGGCATGCATGAACAGGAGCGCTTGAGCGGCGAATTTCAGTGGGCACGGCGTTTCTCAAACCCACCCATTACGATCTACCATCCCTGGTCGAACATGTGCCGGCCGCCTTT
>NZ_JAXUDQ010000026.1:0-184007 GCF_034555295.1 Pseudomonas sp. N-137 | reverse complement strand
TTGGCCACCGCCTGCAGCGCTTCGGGGGTGATTGCAAAGCCCCAGCTGCTGACAGTCTGCGCCACGCTCACCACATCGCCGCCGACGATCGCCGCCGGGCTGTTCATGGCGAAGTACACACCCGGCTCGATCACCGAAGCGGCGACCATTGCCATGATGGCCACGAACGACTCCATCAGCATGCCGCCGTAACCGATGTAGCGGGCGTTGACTTCGTTATCGAGCATCTTCGGCGTGGTGCCCGAAGAGATCAGCGCGTGGAAACCCGAGACCGCGCCACAGGCGATGGTGATGAACAGGAACGGGAACAATCCGCCCTTCCACACCGGGCCCGTGCCGTCGGTGAACTGGGTCAGTGCCGGCATTTTCAGCTCGGGCATGGTGACCAGGATGCCGATCGCCAGGGCGACGATGGTGCCGATCTTCAAGAAGGTGGACAGGTAGTCGCGCGGCGCCAGAATCAGCCAGATCGGCAACACCGCGGCAACAAAACCGTAGCCGATCAGCATCCAGGTGATTTGCACACCGGTGAAGGTGAAGGCCTCGGCCCAGACCGGGTCTGCGGCCACTTGCCCGCCGAGCCAGATCGAACCCAGCAGCAACAGCACGCCGATGAGGGAGATTTCACCGATGCGGCCCGGGCGGATGTAGCGCATGTAGATGCCCATGAACATCGCGATCGGGATGGTCGCCATCACCGTGAAGATCCCCCACGGGCTCTCGGCCAGGGCCTTGACCACGATCAGCGCCAGCACCGCGAGGATGATGATCATGATCAGGAAGCAGCCGAACAGCGCGATGGTGCCGGGAACGCGGCCCATCTCTTCGCGGACCATGTCGCCCAGGGAGCGACCGTTGCGACGAGTGGACAGGAACAGGACCATGAAGTCCTGCACGGCACCGGCCAGCACCACCCCGGCGATCAGCCAGAGCGTACCGGGCAGGTAGCCCATCTGCGCCGCCAGTACCGGCCCGACCAGCGGCCCCGCACCGGCAATGGCCGCGAAATGGTGGCCGAACAGGATGTGTTTGTTGGTCGGGACATAGTCCAGGCCATCGTTGTTGAGCACGGCGGGGGTGGCCCGGCGCGCATCGAGTTGCATCACGTTATTGGCGATGAACAGGCTGTAGTAGCGGTAGGCGACCAGGTAGATGGCCACGGCTGCGACGACGATCCAGAGGGCGTTGATCGGCTCGCCGCGGCGCAAGGCCACGACACTCAACGCACAAGCTCCCAGAACAGCCACGGCAAACCAGGCAAGGTGTTTAACCAGACGGGTTGTCATTGCGTGTCTCCTGCCGATATCCAGTGGATTGCGGCGATTGTTTTTATAGTGTGCCCCGACTATTCGGAGCCGGCCCAATATCCGTGGAAGCCGTCAATAAATAAATCCGCAGTACTACGTACGGGCCATCTACGTAGTTCTACGTAGATTCTCGTGGGATCCCTCTGTGTGAGCCTATGCAAAGCCAATGCAGGCTAACGACTGTGGGAGCAAAGCTTGCTCGCGATAACGCTGGGTCTGTTGGCAACAGTCCAGGCTGATCCGTCGCGATCGCGAGCAAGCTTTGCTCCCACAGCGTTATGATGCCGACCATTCGCCTCCCCCCGTTGAGTCCGGACAGGAGTACACATGCTGCTCAAACACAAAATCGTCGCCTTGGGAATTCTGCCCCTGGTCCTGGCGATTGCCGTCATCTGCGCCTTGGTGATCTCGCTTAATCGCCAGTTGGGTGATCAACAGGCGCAACTGATCGAAGACAGCATCCTGGCCAGCAAGCGAGCAGAGCTGAAAAACTACGTCGAAATGGCGCAAAGCCTGATCGCCCCGCTGTATAACAACGGCCAGGGCGACGCACGCGCGCAGCAGCAGGTGCTGGAGGAGCTGCGCAAGCTCAGTTTTGGCATCAATGGCTATTTCTTCGTCTACGACCGCCAAGGGCGCAGCCTGATGCATGCCCGGCAGTCCGAACTGGTGGGCCAATACCTCTGGGACATGAAAGATCCCCAGGGGCTGCCGGTGATCCAGGCATTGCTCAAGAGCGCTGAATCCGGCGAAGGTTTCCAGCGCTACGCCTGGAACAAGCCCTCCTCCGGCCAGGTGACCGACAAGCTGGCCTATGTGGTGATGCTGGATCGCTGGGGTTGGATGCTCGGGACCGGGATTTACCTGGAGGATGTCGAGCGCGCCACCCAGCAAGCCCGCGCTGAAGTGGCCCAGGGCATCCACACCACCATGCAGGCCATCGCCGCCATTGCGCTGGTGGCGGTCCTGCTGGTGTTTGCCGGCGGCATGACCCTCAACGTCAGCGAACATCGCTTGGCCGACAAAAAGCTGCAACGACTGAACCAGCGCATCGTCAGCTTGCAGGAAGAGGAACGCGCGCGAGTTTCACGCGAGCTGCACGACGGCATCAGCCAATTACTGGTGTCGATAAAATTCCAGTTTGAACTGGCCAGTCACGTCCTCGAAAAGGGGCAGGAAAACGGCCTGGGCATCCTGAAGAACGCGACAGACCGGCTGGGGGAAGCCATTGGCGAGATCCGCAACATCTCCCACGACTTGCGCTCCTCCCTGCTCGACACCCTGGGCCTGTCCGCCGCCATCGGCCAGCTCGCGGCCGAATTCCAGCAACGCAGCGGGCTTGAAGTGTCGTACAAAAGCAACGAATTCGATTGCCGCCTGGAAAATGGAGCACCGGTTTCGCTGTTTCGCATTGCTCAGGAAGCCTTGACCAATATCGAGCGTCACGCCGGGGCGAAAAGTGTCGGCATCACCCTGTTCGGGTCCGGCCAGTCCTTGCGCCTGACGGTGGTGGACGACGGGATGGGTTTCAACGTACCGCAGGTCGAACGTGGCCACGCCGGCATCGGCCTGCGCAATATCCGTGAGCGGGTCGAGCATTTCGGCGGACGGCTGGAAATGACCTCGGTGCCGGGACGAAGCGAGCTGGATATCCTGCTGCCCATGAACATGATGGCGACACAAAGCTGATGCGCGCCCAACCTGACAAGAGCACCTGCCGATGAACCTGCCCTCTGTGATCCGCGTCGCGCTGGTCGATGATCATTCCCTGGTCCGCGATGGCATCAGGGCCCTGTTCTCCGTCATGCCCCAACTGGACGTGGTGGGCGAAGCCGAGAATGGTGCACAGGCCATCGAGATGGTCGGGCGCTGCCAACCGGACCTGTTGCTGATGGACATCAGCCTCAAGGACATGAACGGACTTGAACTGACCCGCCTGCTGGGCAAGCAATACCCCAACCTCAAGATCCTCATCCTGAGCATGTACGACAATTATGAGTATGTGAGTGAGTCCGTGCGCTGCGGCGCCAGTGGCTACGTGCTCAAGAATGCCCCTTCGCGGGAAATCATCGCGGCCATTGAAGCCATCATCAGCGGTGGCACCTTCTACAGTGCCGAGATTGCCCAACGGCTGGCCACCGACCCAACCACCGACAACGAGCTG
This sequence comes from Pseudomonas sp. N-137, assembly GCF_034555295.1. Classification (NCBI taxonomy): domain Bacteria; kingdom Pseudomonadati; phylum Pseudomonadota; class Gammaproteobacteria; order Pseudomonadales; family Pseudomonadaceae; genus Pseudomonas; species Pseudomonas sp. N-137. The sequence continues at coordinate 180,536 of NZ_JAXUDQ010000026.1, read as the reverse complement.
ACGCCGCGCGAGAGTCAGGTGTTGTACAAAATGGTCCAGGGGCTGAACAACAAGGAAATGGCCCGGGAACTGGACATCAGCGTGCGCACCGTCGAAACCCATCGCCTGAGCATCCGCCGCAAGCTCAACATCGACAAGCCCGCGGCCCTGGTGAAATACGCCATCGATCACGGGATCATTTCACGCTAGCAACCCCGGCTCGCGCTCGCGGCTTATGACTGAACCTCGGTGGGCCTTTCGATCCGACCCGGAACTTCATCGGCCACCGTGCGATTGCGCCCGGTTCGCTTCGCCTGGTAAAGCAAGGTATCTACGCGCTTGTAAAGATCCTGCCAGGTTTCCCTGGGGCCTAGACTGCCGACACCGAAACTCGCGGTGACCGGCCCGACCGTATCGCGCGTGACAGGCGTACCGTTCTCGATAGCCGCCCGCAAGCGCTCGGCACATTCGTAAGCTTCCCGGGCATCGGTATCCGGCAGGAGCACAGCAAATTCTTCACCACCGAGGCGCCCGACGATGTCCCGTTTGCGCGCCGAAGTGCGCAGCAGTTGGCCAACTTCGCGCAAGACGTTATCGCCCACGTCATGGCCATGGCTATCGTTGATGTTCTTGAAGTTGTCGATATCGCACAGTGCCAGCGCTGTCGTGCCGCGCGGGCTCTTCATCAGCAGCATCGACACCCGTTCTTCGAAGCCGCGCCGGTTCAAGACACCGGTCAACGGGTCAAAGTCGCGTTCGCGACGCAGGTCATCGATCACGTCAGCAATGGCCGCGGCGAGAATCACAAAGGCAAGTCCGATACCGAGCACCGCCAGGGACAACTGGAGCGCCTGCCAGAACACCGAGTTGGCGAAAGCGACCCGGTCCAGCGGCACCGACAGCCCGACAGTCAGCAGGGTCCGCGGAAAGAAATGCAACGCGAAGACCAGCAACACCCAGAACAGCGCCTTGTCAACGAGTCGCCCGCGTAACAGCGATCTGAGCTTGACCGCCGCCACAAGCAAAATCGCACCATAGCCGAAGTTCTGGATGTAGATGCGCGCAAGCAGGTTGCGGTCGATATAAAAGAACCAGGCCAGTGCCAGGGAAATGACGCATACCACGGCCACGTCCAGCCGCCAGCCGAGGCGTTTTTGCGAGCGCAGCAAAACGCCTTCGGCCACTGCCAGGACCGCCGAGGTATACAGCGCGCCGGACACAATGGCATTGGGCCCGACCCCAGGAGGCCAGCCGAAAAGCTGCGACGTGGCACCACACGCAAACAGGCCACAGCCACCAGCCAGGAGCAGCAGATAGTCGCGTTTTTTGTCGATAAACCAGGCGCAGACGAACGCAACCCCAAAGACCGACAGGATCCCTGGGACCATCAACATAAGCGTAATTCTGACGACTGATGCGTCCATCCGAAACGTGTTTCTCCCCTGACCCAAGTCTGCCATCGCCCATGATGACAGAGGCGAAGGCAGCACACCTGCGAAGTTTGAGGCGCCAATGACAGCCCGCCAACCTTTTCACTACACTGCCCGTCTTGTCCCCTCCCTTGCGAGACGTGCAGTCCCTATGAAAAACATAACAAACACAATGACGTTCTGTGGCCTGCTGGCGTTCTGCGGCAGCGCCCTTGCCGAGCCAGCCCCTTCGCACCTTGATCAGGTCCTGCAACGCGGCGAGCTGAAAGTGTGTACGACGGGCGACTACAAGCCTTACACCTACAAAGCCGAAACAGGTGAATACGAGGGGATCGACATTGACATGGCCCGTTCGCTGGCCGCCAGCCTAGGGGTCAAGGTTCAATGGGTGCAGACCAACTGGAAAACCCTGATGCCGGACATGGTCGCCGGTAAATGCGATATCGGCATGGGCGGGATTTCCGTGACCCTGGAGCGTCAGAAAAAAGCCAACTTCAGCACCACCCTGGATGTGGATGGCAAAATCCCACTGGTGCGTTGCGAGGACCAGGCGCGCTACCAGACCATTGAACAGCTCAACCAGCCTTCGGTGCGCCTGGTGGAACCGGCCGGCGGCACCAACGAAGCTTTCGTCCGGGCGTTCCTGCCCAAAGGGCAACTCAAGTTCCACGACAACGTGACCATCTTCCAGGAGCTGCTGGACAAGCGGGCCGACGTGATGATCACCGATGCCTCGGAAGCGCTCTATCAGCAGAAACTCAAGCCCGGTCTTTGCGCCGTCAACCCCAGCCGCTACTTGCAGTATGGCGAGAAGGCCTACCTGCTGCCACGGGACGACATCACCTGGAAAATGTACGTCGACCAGTGGCTGCACCTGAGCAAAGCAAATGGCAGCTACCAGAAGGTCATCGGCCAGTGGCTGGCGGTGCCCCAGCAACAGTGACAACGCCTGCGCCGCACACGACTCACTCACCCAGGGTTTGTGTGCGGCCCCTGGAACTGGCATGTTGGTCTCTCAATTGATCAGCCACGAGGTTCCATGCAGATCGAGTTACTGGAAATCAGCGAGCACCTGCATCGTTTTCCCCCTTTCGATGCCCTGCCCCAGCAAACCCTGGAGGCCATAGCGCAGCGCGTCGAAGTCAGCTACTTCAAGGCCGGCAGCGATATTCTCGAGGCAGGCTCCATCGTCCACGACCTGCATTATGTGCGCAGTGGCGCAGTCGAGATCTACCGGCGCAACGGCCAGTTGTACAACCGGCTGGTGGAAGGCGACATCTTTGGTCAGGCCAGCCTGCTGCGCAGCAACAAAGTGCGTTTTCCGGCGCGGGCCCTTGAAGACAGCCTGATCTATTTCATCCCGGCGGATGTGTTTGCCCAGCTGTGCGAGCAACATGACAGCTTCGCCGACTTTGTCGAGGCCGAAGGACACTCCAGGCTCAAATCCGCCGTCGAGGCCCAGGGCCGCGCCAGCGAACTGATCCAATTGAAATCCCGCGCGCTGATTTCCCGGGACCTGGTCTGGGTCACCCCGCACACCAGCGTTCATGAAGCGGCACGGTTGATGTCCCAGGAAAGCGTTTCCTGCGTCGTCGTCCTGGAACCTGCCGGGCATCACCCGGAAAAAATGCTCGGCATCGTCACCGACCGCGACCTGCGCACCCGGGTAGTGGCCGCCAACCGCAGCGGCGATACCTGCATCGGTGAAGTGATGTCGACCGATCCGGTGGTCATCCAGGCCGATGACTCGTTGTTCGAAGCCATGTTGTGCATGCTTCGCAGCAACATCCACCACCTACCGGTGGTGCACAAGGGACGCACGCTGGGGTTGATCAACCTGTCGGACATCATCCGGCACGAGTCCCAGAGCAGCCTGTACCTGGTCAACAGCATCTCCAACCAGAGCTCTGTCGAGGGCTTGCGCTCGTTGTTGCGGGATCTGCGCGGCACCTACATTCGCATGGTGCGCGACGGTGCGACGGCTCACATGATCGGCAGCGCCATCTCGGGCATTGGCCGCGCCTTCACCCAGCGGTTGCTCGAATTGGCCGAGCGGGAACTGGGGCCGCCGCCGGTTCCGTACTGCTTCATGGTGCTGGGATCGATGGCGCGGGACGAGCAGCTGCTGGTGACCGACCAGGACAACGCCCTGGTGCTGGATGATCGTTTCGACCCGGCCCTGCACGACGAATACTTCAAAAGCCTGGCCACCTTCGTCAGCGACGGCCTGGCAGAGTGCGGCTACAGCTACTGCAAGGGCGGCATCATGGCCACCAACGCGCAATGGCGGCAGCCGTTGCGAGTATGGCGCGAGTATTTCAGCCAGTGGATCGAGAAGCCCAATGCCGCCACCCTGCTCAACAGTTGCATCTTCTTTGACCTGGACGGGGTCTATGGGCAACTGGAAATGGTCAACGAACTCAAGGTGCTCTGCGCTGAAAAATCCAGGGTGACCCCCGCCTTCCTGGCGGCGATGGCCCGGAATGCCTTGAACCGCACGCCCCCCCTGGGCTTCTTTCGCACCTTCGTAATGGAAACCGACGGCAAGCAAAAACAGATCATCAACCTCAAGGGCCGTGGCACGGCGCCATTGACCGATCTGATCCGTATCCACGCCCTGGCCTGCGGGACCACGGCACAGAATTCCTTTGATCGTCTCGAAGCCATCAGCACCACACAGCTCGTGCAACCGCAGGCCATTGAGCATCTGCGCTATGCCTTGGAATTCCTGTCGATGGTGCGTATCCGACACCAGGTCGACGCCATCGAACAGGGCCAGAAACCGGATAACTACATCGAGCCGGAGCGCTTTTCCACCACCGAGCGGCACAACCTCAAGGAAGCGTTTCAGGTATTGAGCAATGCGCAGAAATTCCTGCGATTCCGCTACCCCGGTCACGCTCGGCCATCCCGATGAACAATCCGAAGGGGCAAGAAACGCTGGATTGGGCGGCACGTTTCAAACGTCTGGAACAGCAAGCTCGGCACCCGCTGCTGCAACGCTTCTACCAACAGGGTGTCATCGATGCCGGGACTGCACTGGAGCAGGTGGAACTGCTGGCCATGGACCTTGAAACCACCGGTCTGAACGCGCGCACCGACAGTATCGTCAGCATCGGCCTGCTGCCGTTCACCCTCAGGCGCATACGCTGCGGTGAAGCCCTGTACTGGGTGATCAAGCCCTCGCAGCTCAGTCATGAGTCGGTGACGTTTCACCACATCACGCACTCCGACATCCGTCATGCTCCCCGATTGCCGGACGTCATGGAGAAAGTGCTGGAAGCCATGGCAGGGAAGATCATGGTGGTGCATTACCGGGCCATCGAACGCAACTTCCTGGATCAGGCGTTACGCAATCACCTTGGGGAGGGCCTGCAATTTCCAGTGATTGACACGATGCAACTGGAAGCGCGGCAGGTGCGCGGTCAGCGGCGTTGGCTGGACCGCCTGTTACGCCGTCCACCCGAGTCCATCCGCTTGGCGGACAGTCGCTTGCGCTACCACCTGCCGCCCTATCATGCCCATCATGCCTTGACCGATGCCCTGGCGACGGCCGAGCTGTTGCAAGCGCAAATAGCCACTCACTACAGCCCGTCCGTCCCCATCGGCCAGCTGTGGGATTAAAAGGTCAGGTGCGCGGCTCCGACATCAACCCCTTGACCAGGGAAATACAGCCCAGCAGCAGGACAATGGCAAACGGTAAGCCGGTGGAAACCGCCATGGCTTGCAACGCGATCAAACCGCCGCCCAACAACAGCGCAATAGCGATCACACCTTCGATGATGGCCCAGAACACCCGCTGTGGAACGGGCGCATCGACCTTGCCGCCAGCGGTGATGGTGTCGATGACCAGCGAACCGGAATCCGAAGAGGTGATGAAAAACACGATCACCAGCACGATACCGAGCAGTGACGTGATCTCCTTGAGCGGAAGCCCTTCGAGCATGGCAAACAGCTTGAGCTCCAACACCGCATCCTTGACCCCACTCAGCCCCTGGAGGGTGGCCTGGTCGATGGCTGTCCCGCCAAAGGTGGTCATCCACAATACCGACACCAGCGAAGGTACCAGCAGCACCGAGATCAGGAACTCGCGAACAGTACGGCCGCGACTGACGCGGGCAATGAACATCCCCACAAACGGCGACCAGCTGATCCACCAGGCCCAGTAGAACGCCGTCCAGCCTTGGGTGAATTCAGTGTCTGTGCGACCGAAGGGGTTGGACAACGCCGGCAGGTACTCGGCGTAGGTCACCAGGTTCTTGAAGAAGCCGGTGAGGATCGCCAGGGTTGGTCCCACCACGATAATGAACACAAGCAACAACAGGGCCAGGCCCATGTTGATTTCGGAGAGCAGCTTGACGCCCTTCTCCAACCCGGCGAGCACCGACCACAGGGCAATCAGGGTGATGCCGATGATCAGCACGACTTTGCTCACGCTGGTCGATTGAATGCCAAACAGGTGTTCAATCCCCGCAGCGGCCTGCTCGGCACCGATGCCCAGCGACGTCGCCAGCCCGAACAGCGTGGCGAATACCGCCAGGATGTCGATGATATGGCCCGGCCATCCCCAAACGCGCTCACCCAGCAGCGGGTAGAAGATCGAGCGTATCGACAGCGGCAAGCCTTTGTTGAAGGAGAACAGGGCCAGGGACAACGCGACGATGGCGTAGATGGCCCAAGGGTGCAGACCCCAGTGGAAAATGGTCGCGGCCATGGCCAGGTCGGCGGAGGCTTTCACATCGCCCGCCGCACCACCCAAAGGCGCCCAGTCGGTACGTGCCCCGCTGGCGTCGAGTGTGACACCCCCCATAGAGGCAGCGTAATGGGACATGGGTTCTGCCACACCGTAGAACATCAGGCCGATGCCCATCCCGGCGGCGAACAACATGGAGAACCAGCCCACATAGGTGTGGTCCGGCGTGGCATCCTGACCGCCCAATCGAACCTTGCCCAAGGGCGAGACGATCAGCGCCAGACACAGCACTACGAAGATGTTGGCCACGCTCATGAAGAACCAGGCCAGATGCTTGGTCAACCAACTGCGCATGGCGCTGAAAAGCGGTTCGACTTCATTCTGCAGTGCAAGTGTCACGATGACGAACAGCAGAATGGTCGCCGCGGAGATGATGAAAACTTTGCCGTGGATATCCAGAGAGAAAGAGAATTGACCTCGGATATTGTCTTGCCCGATCACGTAGTCGGTGTCGATGAGATTGGCTTTGCCGCTGGGGGCTGGTATCCCCTCTGTGCCGGTTGACTGGGGTTGTCCTGATAGATCGTCTACAGGGTTTTTTCCCACGAGAACCTCCTTTTGTTATCCGCGCGCTTAGGCGCGCATGGTCTGATAAGCCCCGCTGTTCCTATGGTAAAAACGAGATGTGTGCGCATGTATCTTAACAAGCTTATGAGCCAGTCTGGGACATTGCGGCCGTTCAAGCGTTCCCCGGCTGGGAAAATGGCCCGTGCGCGAGCCCTCAGGGGACCGGCATCACGGCTGGGAAAAGCCTGAATCGCAAAGAAAAAAAAGGCGCCGGGATTGCCCCGGCGCCCTTTGATCAGCCTGTGTGTCGCTCAGCTCACTGCGCGGCGCGTACCTTGGCAATTTCGTCGTACATCATCTTCACCAGATTGGCATCCAGGGACTTGGCGAACTTGTCGATCACCGGTTGCACACGCTCGCGAAAGCGATCTTTCTCGGCCGGAGTGATCTCGTTCACGGTCATCGCACCGGCCAGTGTTGCTTTGGCCTTGTCCATGCTCGCAGCGGTGACTTCCCGCTGGTACTTCTGCGCCTCGGCGGCGGCCTGGCGGATCAGGTTTTTTTCATCCTCATTCAGACGGCTCCAGGTTTTCTGACTGATGATCAGCGACTGGGGATTGAAGATGTGGCCGGTCACCGACAGGTACTTCTGCACCTCGAAGAACTTGTTGCCCTCAATCACCGTGAAGGGGTTCTCCTGGCCGTCGATGGTGTGCTGCTCAAGGCCAGTGTAGACCTCGGGAAACGCCATCGGCACCGGGTTAGCGCCCAGGGCGGTAAAGGTTTCCAGGTAGATCGGTGACTGGATCACGCGAATCTTCAAGCCCTGCATGTCTTCAAGCTTGGCCACTGGATGCTTGCTGTTGGTCAGGTTGCGGAAACCCAGGTCCCAGTAGCCCAGGCCAACCAGCCCTTTGCTGTCCAATTGCGCCGCCAGCTTCTGGCCGACCGGCCCGTCGATCACCGCGTGGGCTTCTTCGGCGTTGTTGAACAGGAAGGGGAAATCGAGCATCGCGAAATCCGCTGCCTGGGCGGCCAGGATGCCGGAGTTGAGCACGGTGATGTCCAGCGTACCGCCCTGCAGGGCCGAGACCGTCTGCACGTCACCACCCAGGGTTCCGCCGGGGAACAGACGGACCTTGAGCTTGCCGCCGCTCTTCTCGCTCAGCAGGTCGGCGAACTTCTGTGCGCCTTGCCCTTGGGGGTGCTCCTTGACGTTCTGGAACGCAAATCGCAGGGTACGCTCGCGGATCTCGTCCGCGTGGCTGACCACGCTGCCCAGCAGCAGCCCCGTTGCACATGCCCCGGCCAACAAGGTTTTCATCAGTTGTCCCATGTCACTCTCCGATCATTATTGTTTTAGAAGTCGAGCTACTACCGCTTGCACCGGCGTCAACCGGTGAAGAATTTCAAAGGTCCCAGAACCAGTTGCGGAAACAGGACCAGAAGGAACAGCACCGCCAGTTGCGCGAGCAGGAACGGCCACACGCCACGAACGATTTCTTCGATATTGAGTTTCGAAACCCCGCTCACCACATTGAGCACGGTACCCACCGGTGGCGTAATCAGGCCGATGGCAGTGTTGATGAGAAACAGCACGCCGAAATAAACCGGATCGATACCCGCCTGGGTCACCGCTGGCATCAGCACCGGGGTGAGGATGAGGATGGTGGGCGTCATGTCCATGACCGTACCGACCATGATGATCAACAGCATGATCACCACCAGGAGCAAGGTCGGACTGTCCATGAACGGTTCGAGCACTGCCGCCAACTGGCCCGGCAAGTCGGCAATGGTCACCAGCCACGAGGACACCATGGCCGCCGCCACCAGGAGCATCACCACCGAGGTGGTCTTGGCCGAGGACAGGATCACTTCGTACAGCTGGCTGACTTTCATTTCCCGGTAGATGACCAAGGACACAAACAACGAATAGACCGCTGCCACCACCGCCGCTTCCGTCGGGGTGAAAATGCCGAACTTGAGACCCAGGATGATGATCAGCGGCAGGCCCATGGCCCAACTGCCCTCGACCAGGGCCCGCATCACTTCGGCCCGCGAGCGCTTGGGTGGTGTCTGCACATGCTCGCTGCGGGAGATGAACCACCAGGCGATGGCCAGGGCGACACCGAGCATCAGACCCGGCACGATCCCGGCCAAAAACAGCTTGGAAATCGATACCCCGGACGCCACGCCAAACACAATGAAGCCAATGCTCGGCGGAATGACCGGGGCAATGATGCCTCCGGCGGCAATCAAGCCGGCCGAACGCGCCCGGTTGTGCCCCGCCAGCACCATCATCGGCACCAGCAAGGCCGCCAGCGCCGCCGCGTCGGCCACCGCCGACCCCGAAAGCGATGCCAACAGGCAGGACGCGATGATCGCCACGTAACCCAGGCCGCCACGTTTGTGTCCCACCAGCGCCATGGCGATGTTGACGATGCGTTTGGACAGGCCGCCGGAGTTCATCACTTCGCCGGCCAGCATGAAGAACGGCACAGCCATCAACGGAAAACTGTCGGCACCGTTAAGCAGGTTCTGGGCGATGATTTGTGCGTCAAACAGATCCAGATAAAACATCAACGCCACACTGACCACCAGCAAGGCAAAGGCAATGGGAATGCCCAGCGCCATGCTGCCTATCAATGACCCTAGGAAAATAACCAGTGTCATGGGCGGGTACTCTTGATGGGGTTATGGGCGATCACTTCGGCGGCGTCGTTGTCCTTGACCATGACCATTTCGTCATCCCTGAGCTTGCCGAACAGCGCCAGGTAGAGCTCATAGACCAGGATGGCGGCGGCGCTGGCGCCGAACACCAGGCCGGCAGCGTAGAACACTGCCATCGACATACCCGAGGCTGGCGCGACCACATCCAGGTTGATGACCGCCTGCTGCCAACTGCCGCTGAAGATCAGCCAGCAGATGTACAACATCATCAGGTGCCCGATGACCAGGCAGAGGCGCTTGCCGGCCGGAGGCAGGCGTTTGACCAGACTGTCGAGCCCCAGATGGGCACGGTCCTTGAGCGCCACCAAGGCGCCGAGAAAAATCATCCAGACGAAGAACCAGCGCGACAGTTCCTCCGAGACGCTGATGCCTGAGTTGAAGGCATAACGCAGCACCACATTGCCGAACACCAGCACGATCATTGCGACCATGCACAGCACAATCAGCAGTTTGAGCAGTTTGAAATACAGATCGACGACCTTTGTCATCTTGAAGACCTCCCGGACTTGTCGAAGCACCGGCATCTCGCAACCGGCGCGATAGGACCGCAACGATGGGCGGGGAGCTATCGGGTCAGGACACAGCGACTGAGCGTTGTTCCGGGGCCGGAGCAACGAAGCGAGGGATAGGGGCTGAGCGCTTGCAGACGGGTACGCATGGGGGTTCCTCAATTTTTTATTATGGTCTTGGTCAAGCTGAGCAAGAGGTGTTGCGCCTAAAATGTACCAACCGGTTAGTTCGGTCAATCACCTTGGCGGGAGGCCCACACAAAGCGTGCGATTATCGGATAAGCGTGTGGGCCGGCTTATCCGGTCTTTTTCCTGTTCGACCCCGTGCCCGAGTGCGTTTTTTTATTTATCAACAGACAACTTTATTTATGAACTAGCACTGCACAAAACTGTTCAACTCCGCCGATCTGAAAATCCAATAATAAAATTGAACCTTATTTAACTTCTGCACTTCACCGGCAACCCGCCAACTCGATAACACTTCCAACCTCGACAACAAACAGGCGTCATTTCAATGACAAACATCCAGGCACCTTTATATAAAGCGGCGCCAAAAATAAGACCTCAATAGACTTGGCGTGATCAAGCCGCCCTTTCCAGCACTCAATAAATTACGAAAAAACCTTATATTTCAGAATCTTACACGATTTTTATTTCAGAATAAGAGCGCAACTTTCCAACCTCCCCTCAACCCTTCTTAGTCAAAACAACAAAATACCTTTCAAATAAAACTTTGCGCCCGTGTTCTTTGGTGTTATTACTTCGCCGCTCCAAACTGCAATAGGCCATTACGCAACTTTCCGCGTGCGTAACGCGCCTGCCTGATATTGGATCCCACTTAATTCAACTTGCTTGTTTACTCAAACGCATGATCGCGCTTGGGCGAACGGCTGTGCAGCGCAGCAAACTGCGCGAGGAAGGGCGTCATCGCTACTCATCAGTCACGGATCAGGATTCTTTCGATCTTCGGTACCCGTCCGGAAGCCATCAAGATGGCACCTTTGGTCAAGGCCCTCGCCGCCGAACCGGGCATTGAGTCGCTGATCTGTGTCACCGGCCAGCATCAGAGCATGCTTGAGCAGGTGCTGGACCTGTTCGATCTCAAGGCGCATTTCACCCTCAACGTGATGACGCCGCACCAGACGCTCAACTCGCTGACGGCTGCGTTGTACGGCGCGATCGACCCGGTACTGGAACAGACCCGGCCGGATCGGGTGCTGGTCCATGGCGACACCACCTCGGCCATGGTGGCTTCGATGGCCTCCTTTCATCGACGCATTCCCGTGGGCCATGTGGAAGCCGGGCTGCGCACCGGCGATATCTACAGCCCATGGCCGGAAGAAATGAACCGTCGTTGCATCGACCTCAGCGCCGACCTGCTGTTTGCCCCCACCGCACAATCTCGCGATAACCTGCTGGACGAACGTCTGCAGGGCCGCTGCCTGGTGACCGGCAATACCGTCATCGATGCGTTGCAGATGACCGCCCGGCGCATCGAGCAGGATGCACAACTGCGACAAACACTGGACCAACAGTTCCCGTTCCTGCAAACCGGACGCAAGCTGCTGCTGGTCACCGGCCACCGCCGGGAGAACTTTGGCGAAGGCTTCCTGGACATCTGCAAGGCCTTGCGTCACTTGGCCCAGCGTCCCGACATCCAGATCGTCTACCCGGTGCACCTCAATCCCAGCGTACTGGGCCCGGTGACGGAACAACTGGGTGACCTGCTCAACGTGCACCTGATCAAGCCCCTGGATTACCTGGCGTTCGTGCGCCTGATGCAACACGCCCACGTCATCCTCACCGACTCCGGTGGTGTGCAGGAAGAAGCGCCGTCCCTGGGCAAACCGGTGCTGGTGATGCGCGACGTCACCGAACGCCCCGAAGCCGTAGCTGCGGGCACGGTGCGTCTGGTCGGCACCTCCCCGGCCTCGATCATTGCCGGCGTGGACGCACTGTTCGACGACAAGGCCTTGTGGCGCCGCGCGTCTCAGGCAGCCAACCCCTATGGTGATGGCAAGGCCAGCCAGCGCATCGTCGATACCCTGATGGGGCGCCCGATGGACGAATTTCTCGTGGGCCAGTCGCAATTGCCCCAAGGCTGGGCTCACCCACCGATGTACGCGCCACGCCAGTTGCTCGCCTCCTAATCGCTGCTCCCCCTTATCAGAATCGAGATTTACCTGAATGAAGCCTTCCGTTGCCATCTCTACGGGTGCGCTCAGCGCCCTTGCCTGTGGCCTGAGCCTGCTTGCGCTCATGCCAACCTTTGCCTTGGCTGCCGATAGCCCGCTTACCCAGGCAATCCATCGGCTCAACGCCGATACCCGCCAGGAGCGCGAAGTCCGCTTGAGCGACCTGGGCATCAGTGCGCCGATCCTGCTGGGCGCCAGCGATTCCCGACGGGAACTGTATCTACCCGTGCCGGCCGGGGTTGCCCTCAATGAGGCGACCCTGCAACTGGACGCCAGCTATCTCAATGGCGAAGGGGGCCGCAACACCCTGCTGCTGTCGCTCGATGGCTATCCGGTGCGCGCCGAAGGACTCAGCGAACCTCAGGGCAGTGCCAGCGCCACACTGGGCGTCGACAAGGCTGCGCGCGACAACGGCCTGGTGCGGCTGGGCATTGCCTGGTCTTCGGTGGTCTCCCGGCCGTTGTGCGAAGACGACCGAGTCATCGGCAACGTGCTGCGCATCCAGCCCGACACACGCCTGAACTACAGCTACGACGCCAGCCAACTGCAGGATGTCGGTGCCGCCTGGACGGCATTGCCTGCTCAACCCGGGATCCTGGTTGCACCCGGTTCGTTGTCCGCCGACAGCTATGACGCGGCCTGGCGATTGGGCGTGGCCCTGGAGCGAATGGGCAAGCACAGCCGCATCCTGCCGTTCCCTGCCGTACAAGACAGTGTGGATTTGAGCGCTCTGCGCATCCCGGCCGAACTGTTGAGCCTCCCGGCCTTCGCCAGCCTCAACGCGAAGGGTCAGCACAGCCTGGCCAACCCGGCTGAGATCGGCGCGCTGCTGATGCTGGGGCAAACCCCGAATGTACAGGCCGATCTGGCCATCAACGACCCGCAATTGCTCCAGGCCATCAATCAGTCCCTGGATGCGTTGCAGAGTCAGGTCCAAAGCGTCGACCCAACGGCGGCCAGTGCATTGACCCAATGGCGCGCACAACACGTCAACGCAGCCACAGCAGGCGCCGGTCCAGACGATGTGCGCCTGGCGCTGCTGGGTACTCGCCCGGTCCTGATGATCGCCCCGCACGCCACCGGCAAAGCCCTGTCGCTGCTTGGTTCAGCGTGGAACAAACTGGCGCGCAGCCGTCAGTTGAACGTCAGCCAAGCGCAAACGCCTTTGAGCAAGGATGGCCGCGTGGCCCTGTCGCGACTGGGCGGCGCACCTGGCACCTATGACGTGGCCTCCCGATTCGACTGGAGCACTTCGTTCCCCTTGGGCAGCGTGGCGTATGACGGTCGCTTGCCGGTGACAGCCGTGGTGGACCTGTCCGCAGCACCGGGGGCTTCACACACCCCGCCCGTGGCCTCGCTGTTTTTCAACGATTTCCTGATCGGGGCCCAGCAGTTGACCACCGATGGTCAGTCACAACGCATCCAGGCCCATATCCCCAGCTATGCCCTGGGTTCAAAAAACGTATTGCGCGTCTCGTTCCAGCGCCAGCCTGTCAGCGATCGCTGCCTGGAAACACCCCAGGCCTTCCCGGTAGCGGTGCTGCCGAGCAGCCATATCGTGCTGGAAAAAATTGCCCTGGACGACGGTTTCTCCGGCATGGCCGCGCGCTTCGCCGTGGCGACCCAGATCCTCGTTCCCCAGGCATACCTCGACCAACCGGCCGCCAGTCTGGCCCGGGTGATCTCGGTGGCCGATGCCGCCGGTGTTTCACCGTTGCGCGCGCAGTTGAACGTCAGCGCCGATCCCAAAGCCGTGGTCAGCCCGGACAAAGCCTTCCTGGCGTTCGAGTTGCCGCTTGAGGACAGCAAGGAATCGGTCCTGGTCGATGAACAGGGACGTCTGCGCATCAACCATGAAGATCACTTGCTGCTGGATGTGCAGCCTCTCAACCAACTGGCTTCGCTACAAGTGGTGCAAGCCTCGGGACAGCATGGCCTGGTGTATCGGACCTTGGGCAGCCAAGCGCCCGACTTCGCCCAGCCGATTGTGCTGACCCGTGGCGATGTGGCGATTCTCGGCGACAGCGGCGCGGTGACGATCATCGACAGCAAGGACCCCAGCGGCAGTCGGTTGCTCGGCCGTGAAGAACCCAAAGGGCTGGATGCCTGGCGTAAACCCTCGCTGCTCTGGCTGATCCCTGGCGCCATTGTGTTGTTCCTTCTCCTGTTGCTGGCTGGCCGTAGCGCCCGTCGCAATCGCCAGTAACGGTACCCTTCGATGACGTCGCTTTATTGGCCCTATTGGCTGGCCCACTACTACAACTACCTGGAAGCGGCGACCATCGTCGTCGCGGTGGTGATCCTGATCTCCAGCCTGGACGACCTGATTATTGACCTGTGGTACTGGTCTCGCCGCCTGTACCGCAAGCTCACCGCGGACCGCAAATACCGGTCGCTGACCGTCGACCAACTGCTGGCCCGGGACGAACAGCCCCTGGCGATCATGGTGCCGGCCTGGCTGGAATACGACGTCATCGCACCGATGATCGAGAACATGGTTTCGACGCTCGATTACCAGAACTACGTGGTCTTCGTCGGCACCTATGTCAACGACCAGCGCACCATCGACGAAGTCGAGCGGATGCGCCGGCGCTACAAGCAACTGCACCGCGTGGAAGTGCCCCATGCCGGACCGACCTGCAAGGCCGACTGTCTGAACTGGGTGATCCAGGCGATCTTCCTGCACGAGAAAACCCATGGCATGACCTTCGCTGGGGTGGTGTTGCACGACAGCGAAGACGTGCTGCATCCATTGGAATTGCGGCTGTTCAACTACCTGCTGCCGCGCAAGGACATGATCCAGTTGCCCGTGGTGTCGCTGGAGCGCAACTGGTACGAATGGGTGGCGGGCGTCTACATGGACGAGTTCGCCGAATGGCACGGCAAGGACCTGGTGGTGCGTGAAAGCATGACCGACACCGTGCCCTCGGCCGGCGTCGGCACCTGTTTCTCCCATCGCGCGTTGCGGGTACTGGCCGGCGAAACCGAAAACCAGCCGTTCAACACCGACAGCCTCACCGAGGACTACGACGTCGGCGCGCGACTGGCCAAGGTCGGCATGAACGCCATCTTCGTGCGTTTCCCGGTGCAGTTTCGGGTGCTGCGCAAATCCTGGTTCCGCAAGCCCTACGAATCGACCCTGACAATGCCACTGTGCGTGCGCGAGTTCTTCCCAGACACCTTCCGCACGGCGTTCCGACAAAAGGCCCGCTGGACTCTGGGCATCGGCCTGCAAGGCTGGGAACAGATGGGCTGGAGCGGCTCGTTGGCCAACCGCTACCTGCTGTTTCGCGACCGCAAGGGCGTGGTGACGGCGTTCGTCAGTATCATCGCCTACGTGATTCTGGTGCAGCTGCTGGGCTTGATCATTCTGCGCAACAGCGGCTGGTGGGACGTCACCTTCCCGACGCCCTTTGAAACCAACGACCTGATCAAATACCTGCTGGTGGCCAACGGCATTGCCCTGCTCTGGCGGATCCTGCACCGTTGTTATTTCACCACCGTGCTGTACGGCTGGCAGCATGGCTTGCTGTCGATCCCGCGCATGCTGGTGGGTAACTTCGTCAACTTCATGGCCGCGTCCAGAGCCTGGCGGATGTTCCTGGTGGGCAAGGTGATGAATCGCAAACTGGTCTGGGACAAGACCATGCACGACTTCCCTTCCACCGACCTGGTGGCCATCGCGCCCCGCCGCCTGGGCAGCGTGTTGCTGTCCTGGCAGGCCATTACCGACACCCACCTGCAGAGTGCCCTGGACCAGCAACAATCACGCAACATGCCCCTGGGGCGCATTTTGCTCAACAACGGCTGGCTGGACGACGAAACCCTGGCCGAAGCCATCGCGTTCCAGAATGACCTGCCCCGGGTCTTCGACGTGGCGCAAAAAGCCGCCGCCTCCACCTCGTCACTGACCGGCGAGTTTGCCCTGCGCTGGCGGGTCATTCCCCTGGGCCGCAACGCTGACGGCTGCGAACAGATCGCCGTTGCCAACCCCCTGTCCGACGAAGGCCTGCAACAGATCGCCGCCGAACTGGGCAGCGAGCCGGTGCAACTGATTGCCAGGGAAAGTGAAATTCTCGCGCTGTTGCGCCAATTGCCGGAACGCAACGGCCACGCCGTACCGAATGCCAGTGCACCGCTACTGGGTGACTTGCTGATCGAAATGGGCCTGCTCGATCGCGATCAGTTCAGCCGCGCCATGTTGCAGTATCGACCGCAGCACCACGGTCGGATCGGCGATTACCTGGTCGACAGCGGTGTGCTGCCCCGGGCCACTATCGAACAGGTGGTGGCGCGTCAGCACAGCGTCTACCCCATGGAGCTTCCGGCATGAACCGCGCCCTTCTGACCCTCTTGGCCACGGGGCTGAGCCTGATACCGGCCGTGGCTGCTGCCGAAACCTTGCCATTGCCGTTGTCCGGCCCGGCCTACACCGCCGCCAACCAAGCCTACAGCGCCTACGAGCGCAAGGACTACGACCTGGCCATCGCCAAGGCGCGCGAGGCCCTGCGACTGCGTGCCGACGTGACGCGTCTGCACACCCTGATCGCCATGGCCGAACGTGACAAGAAACGGCGCGACCAGCCCCGGACCGCCGCTTCGTCCGCCGTGGCCGCGGCACCGGGCTTCATGGCCGCCACCCAAGGGTACAGGGCCTATGATCGCGAACGGTTCGGTCTGGCTGCGCAATCGGCTCGCGAGGCGATTGCCCAGGCTCCCCGTCGCCGGGAGTACCGGCTATTGCTGATCGACGCCTTGCAGCGCCAGCATCTTCTGGTCGAAGCCGACCAGGCTGTGGGCGAGGCGCTCAGGGTCTTCGCCAACGATGACGCGCTCCTGATGCGTCGAACGGCGATTCGTCGCCAACTGGCGGCGCCGCTGGCGGTCCAGGGCTACCGTGCCTTGCAGCAAGGCGATGCGGTGCTGGCCGTGGACAAGGCTCGCCAAGCCGTGGCTTGGGCTCCGGAAATCGCCGCCAACCAACAATTGCTCAACAGCGCGCTGCTGACGGCCGAGGATCGCGACGCACCGATTCTCGAGTGCCAGGAAAGTACCTTCGGCCTGACGTGCGCCACCCGGCCGGATAATACCGAAGGACAGGCACCGGTCAGTGATTTGCAGCTGGCCTATGATTCAGTCCGGGCCGGTGACGACGAGGCGGCCCACGCCGCGTTCCGCAGGGCCGATGCCAGCACCCGGCTCGCCCCGGCAGCGGCTCAGGATGCAGCTTACAACGCCATGCGCGTTCATGAAGACGACGAAGCGGTGGCGTATTTCAAGCGCGTCATCGATGCCCAGGCAACCGCTGAGTCGCCCATGTCAGCACAACAGCTGTTCGATACCCGTCGTGCCGTGGGCGACATTTCACGCACCATGGGCTTGACCAGCACCACCAGCTATCGCGGCAACAGTTCCAGTGGCCTGAGCGCTGCTCCGGGCACCAGCAACAGCGGCAGCCAAAGCAATGATCAACTGCAGAACAGCACTGAGCTGTCCTGGCGGCCGCTGGGGTATCGCAATGCGCGTTTCGTCGAACTCTACGGGCGCGTCACCGACACCCTGTGGAGCAAGAACAGCGACTCGGACACCGGTGCGGATGCCTTGCAAGGGGCGCTGGGGGTACGGATCAAACCCTTCAGCTCCATCAACATCATGGCCGCCTTTGAACGCACCTTTCCCCTAGGCTCCTCGAACGTCGAGGGCGACTGGCTCGCGCGCCTGGGCTACGGTTCGAGTATCGGCACCGACCTGCGGGTCGATGCGCCCAGTTGGTGGACTTCGCAGCTGTACGCCGAAGTCGGTCAATACATCAACGACGAACGCAATTATTTCAACAGCGAATGGCAAGTGGGACGCAGCTATGCCATCGGCGGTACCGGCTCGCGCTGGGTGACCTTCCCCCATGTCGTGGCGGCGGTCGACTACGATTCCAAGATGAAAAGCGGCGCCGACGGTGACTTCTCGTCAGGCAACGCCGGCGGGATCGGCGTGGGCAACAACGTACGCTACTGGTTCCGCGAAGACGCCTACAACGCCCCGCGCTCCTATGTGGATTTTTCCCTGCAGTACAGGGCCAGGGTATTTGGCGAGGAACGCGCCAAAGGCGTGTTCGCTCGCTTGACCTACTCCTATTGAGGCCGTTGATGTGATGTGCAATTGCAGGAAGACGTTCGCTTGAAAATCTTCGGCCATATCATCAGTCGCACGGCTGTGGCGGCGCTCTCGCTGGCCACGGCCCTCGGCGCAGGCACAGGGACGTATTACATGATGAACCAGGAGGTTGCACCGGACATCGTTGGCATCGTCTGGCAGCCAGACAACCAGACCGTGGGCATCAAAGGCGAGTGGGAAAAGCTGGGGGTGCGCGAGCTGCTGGTGCAATGGACGGTGGTGGATGACCAGGCCTTCGTGCCCGGCACCGGCCTGCCCAGCGTGCCGCTACTGCCTGACTGGGCGCGCATTGCCAAGGCGCCCTGGGCCCAGGATGTCATCCTCGGGCTGGCCGGCCATTTCAGTGAAAACCGCTCCAGGGACAACATCGAGCAACTGGCCACGGTGTCGGAGCGCATTGCGCAACTGCCGACGCCACTGCACGTGACCGGGTGGTACTTTCCGGCCGAGGTCGATCCCAGTTGGTCTCGCGCCAAGGAACTGCCCGCCTTGCTGGCCAAGCTGCCGCGCCCGTTGTGGATCAGCGTCTACGACGGCGCCAACATCGGCCCCGCCGCCACTGCCGACTGGCTCAAGCAATGGTTGCCGGACGATATTGGCGTGTTCTTCCAGGATGGCGTCGGCGTCTACGCCCGCACCGCCCCGGTGGCCCGGGACTACGCCGACACCCTGCGTGACCGGCTCGGGAAGGATCGCGTGCGGATCATCGTCGAAGCCTTCCGCCCCAAGTTCGGCGGCGGCTTTCGCTCGGCCACGGTTGCCGAACTCACACCCCAACTGGCCGCCTATGCCGGCTATCCGCTGTACCTGTTCGACGGCCCACATTACCTGACGCCTGAGTTGGTGGAGCAGCTGGAGCAATCCTTGGCCAAGCCGTGATCATGGCTCGAGGCCTTCGTCCTGGCCTGGCCCCATAGATTTGTATCGCTGTGTATATGAACGGCGAGTTGATACGAAATCGCTGACTTCGAGCCTTGCCGACACACAACGTCGATACACCTTCGCGTTTAACTGTGATCACCGGACAGCAGCACACCCGTTGCCACCGGCCCACTCAATCAAGCGCAAGGAGAATCACCATGTTCACTTTCTCGAAAGTTTCGTCCCTGGCAATCGCTCTGACACTGATGGGCGGGCTCGGCCTGTCAAACATCGCTTCGGCCACGGCCATGAGTGCAGCGGCGAAGGGTCAGGCTGCACAGTTGGTGGTTGAAGGCGGCTCCGATCGTCTGAGCCAGAACCGCGTAGCCGAAGGAGGCTCCGATCGCCTGCTTCAGAACCGCGTGGCTGAAGGTGGCTCCGATCGTCTGCTTCAGAACCGCGTGGCCGAGGGTGGCGCTGATCGTCTTCAGGAACTGCGCGAACGCAACGCTTAAGAGTTGCCGATAGCCGTGCCGAGTTTGGATCGAAGTCTCAGCGCAATGGATTATTCGGGGTTAGGGAGCTTGCCCTCTCACCCCGAATGTTTGCCTGGCTCACGGCTTGATGTTCTTCAGCTCGTTGAGCAGCGCCAACAGTTGCTGCATCTTTTCTTCACCAAACTGGTCTTCGATGCGGCGATAGTTGCTTTCCATCCCCTCACTCATCGACACGAAGCACTGCTGCCCACGCTCGGTCAGCCCTACGAAAACCCGACGCTGATCCTGGCTCGACTTCTGCCGACGCACCAGCCCATCACGCTCCAGACGGCTGAGCACACCGGTCATGCTGGGTTTGAGGATGCAGGCCTGATGAGCGAGCTGGTGGCTCTCCAGCTCTCCTTGCTGATGCAGGATACGGATCACCCGCCATTGTTGTTCCGTAAGGTCATGCTGGTTCAGCGCCGGGCGGAAAAAAGCCATGGCCGCTTCGCGCGCTTGCAACAGGGTCAGTGTCAATGAAGGTCTGGGGTTGGCCATGTTCGGACTGTTTGGATGGACGAGCTGGCAGCTTAGTGTTGCGGACAAGCGGCTGCAAGAAACAACGCCGCGCACTGGACGGCTGCATGACGCCGGTGGCGAGTGCTCCACCAGCAGCGACGCTCAACGCAACCCCGATTGCCGCTGGCGATACTCCCCTGGTGTGAGCCGGGCGTAGCGCTGGAAGAAACGACTGAAATACGCCGGGTCCTTGAACCCGAGCTGGTAGCAGATTTCATTGGCTGAACTGCCGGTAAACAACAGCAACCGCTTGGCCTCCTGCATCAGCCGTTCCATGATCAGTTGCTTGGAAGGCAGGTCGGCGATCCGTCGGCACACATCGTTGAGCCGCGCCTCGGTGACGCCGATGCCCTCGGCGTAGCGCGACAACGGCCAATGTTGCAGATAGTGAGCTTCGATCAGCTCATTGAAGCGGTGGAAAATCTTCAGGTCCTCATGCCGGGCCGGTCGTGCCTGCAGAGAATTGGAACACAGACGCAGCAGACTGATCATGATCAGCCGCGTCAAACCGTCCAGCGCCGCGCTGCGCCCCGGCCGCTCGGCACAGACCTCCTCGCTCAGCTCCTCGAACAGGTACTCCAGTCGCCGCACCTCCCCCGCCTGTTCCGGCCCCAACTGCGCCAACGCAACGCAGGCCGCAGGCATTTGCACACCCGCCGGCGCCAGGCTCGGATCAGCGTCGATCAACTGCCACACCAATTGCTGACGAACGGTCAACACATGCCCGTCACTGTCGGCTTCGGTCACAAAGGAATGGGGAATGGTGGGTGGCGTAAGGAAAAACATAGGCCCGGATTCGACGTATTGCTGGTCGTCCAGATACACCCGTACGGCGCCGCTTTTCACGTAGTGAACCTGAAAGAAACGGTCATGCCGATGCACCGGCATATTGCGACCGAAGAAACCCGCCAGGTTGGCAAGCCGATCGTAGTGAACCTCGGCATCGCTGTAACGCTGGTCGTACACCTGGCCAATGTTGATGTTGGGGATTGGCTGACGGTCAGTCATCACGCATTTCTCGTTTTTTATTCTGATTCAGGCAGCGGCTTGGATTCATCCTGCGCCGATTTCCCGAGGGCAACCAGTGTCCGGTGATTCTGCCACGCTTGACGATAGTTAACATCTTAATTATAACTGTTAACACATTAACAATATCTGCAGAGCCCTCATCTCTGCCGCTGCCAGGAGACAAGCATGAGCCGTGCCCTGCATGACGTCGCGACCGGCACCCTGTTTGGGGTTGCACTGAACTATCAGGGGCTGCTGAAACAGCGCCTCGCCGAGTTCGAGCAACCGCCTTACCAGAAGCCGCCGGTCAAACCGGTGTTGTTCATCAAGACACCCAACACCCGCAACCGGCACGACGCCGACGTGGTTCATCCAGGTCACGGCCAGCGGCTGCAACCGGGGCCCGCGCTTGGCGTGGTGATGGGCAAGTCGGCCAGCCGTGTCAGCGCCGCCGAAGCACTGGACTATGTGGCCGGCTATACCGTGGTCAATGAATTCAGCCTGCCGGAAGACAGCTATTACCGCCCCGCCGTCAAGGCCAAGTGCCGGGACGGCTTCTGTGCCATCGGGCCTGAACTGGTGCCCACGGCCAACGTTGCCGACCCCCATAGCCTGACAATCAGGCTGTACGTCAACGGCGAGGTGCGCCAGCACAACAACACGGCCAATTTCGTTCGCAACATTCCCCAATTGATCGCCGAGATCAGCGAGTTCATGACGTTGCATGCCGGCGACGTTCTGATCACTGGCACGCCCGAGGGCCGGGTTGATGTCGTGCCTGGCGATCGCGTCGAAGTGGAGATCAGCGGCCTGGGCCGCCTCGTCAATAGCGTTGTGGCCGAGCACACAGGAGCACGTTCATGAAACACGCGCGCATTGGTTTTGAAGGCCAGGTCCACACGGTCACCGTTGAAGCTCACAACGCCGTTCGCCTGGCCGACGGTAGGCTGCTGGCCGAGGATCAGGTCCAGTGGTTGCCGCCGGCCACCGGCAGCATGTTCGCCCTGGGCCTGAACTACGCCGATCACGCCGCCGAACTGGCGTTCAAGCCGCCAACCGAACCGTTGGCGTTCATCAAATCCCCGGGCACCTACACCGGCCACAACCAGATGACCTGGCGCCCCGACAACGTCGCTTACATGCACTACGAGTGCGAGCTGGTGGCGGTCATCGGCAAAGCCGCGCGCAACGTCAAGCGCGAGGACGCGCTGGGTTACCTGGCCGGTTACACCGTGTGCAACGACTATGCGATCCGCGACTACCTGGAAAACTACTACCGCCCCAACCTGCGGGTGAAAAACCGTGATGCCACCACACCTGTCGGCCCGTGGATGGTCGATGTGGCCGATGTACCGGACCCCGGCAACCTGAAATTGCGTACCTGGATCAACGGCGAACTGCGCCAGGAAGGCTCGACCCGCGACATGATTTTCGACATCCCCTACCTGATCGAATACCTGTCCAGCTTCATGACCCTGCAGCCCGGCGACATGATCGCCACCGGCACACCCGAAGGTCTGGCGGACGTGGTGCCCGGTGATGAAGTAGTGGTGGAAGTGGAAGGCGTCGGCCGCCTGGTCAATCGAATTGTCAGCGAAGCCGAGTTCTTCGCATCCCGTAAAGAGGCGTGAGCAGCATGATCAAGCACTGGATCAACGGCCGTGAGGTCGAAAGCAAAGATGTGTTCGTCAACTACAACCCGGCCACCGGTGAAGCCATTGGCGAAGTTGCCAGCGGCGGCGCCGAAGAAGTTGCCCAGGCCGTGGCTGCGGCCAAGGACGCTTTCCCGAAGTGGGCCAACACGCCGGCCAAGGAGCGCGCCCGACTGATGCGCAAGCTCGGTGAACTGATCGAGCAGAACGTGCCGAAACTGGCCGAACTGGAAACCCTCGACACTGGCTTGCCGATTCATCAGACCAAGAACGTGCTGATCCCGCGCGCCTCCCACAACTTCGACTTTTTCGCCGAAGTCTGCACGCGGATGGACGGCCACACCTATCCGGTCGACGACCAGATGCTTAACTACACCTTGTACCAACCAGTCGGTGTCTGTGCATTGGTCTCGCCCTGGAACGTGCCGTTCATGACCGCAACCTGGAAGACCGCGCCGTGCCTGGCGCTGGGCAACACCGCCGTGTTGAAAATGTCCGAGCTGTCGCCGCTGACCGCGAACGAGCTGGGGCGCCTGGCGGTGGAAGCCGGCATTCCCAACGGCGTGTTGAACGTGATCCAGGGTTACGGTGCCACGGCCGGCGACGCATTGGTGCGGCATCCGGATGTGCGGGCGATTTCCTTCACAGGCGGCACCGCCACCGGCAAGAAGATCATGCAGACCGCCGGGCTGAAAAAGTATTCGATGGAACTGGGCGGCAAGTCGCCGGTACTGATTTTCGAAGACGCCGACCTTGAACGGGCCCTCGACGCAGCGCTGTTCACCATCTTCTCGCTCAATGGCGAACGTTGCACCGCCGGCAGCCGGATCTTCATCCAGGAAAGCGTCTACCCACAGTTCGTGGCCGAATTCGCCGCCCGGGCCAAACGCCTGATCGTCGGTGATCCGCAAGACCCGAAAACCCAGGTCGGCTCGATGATCACCCAGGCCCACTACGACAAGGTCACCGGCTACATCAAGATCGGCCTCGAAGAAGGCGCCACGCTCCTGGCCGGCGGTCTGGAGCGCCCGGCCAACCTGCCGGCGCACTTGAGTCGCGGCCAGTTCATCCAGCCGACAGTGTTCGCCGACGTGGACAACAACATGCGCATCGCCCAGGAAGAAATCTTCGGCCCGGTGGTGTGCCTGATCCCGTTCAAGGACGAAGCACAAGCCTTGCAACTGGCCAACGAGACTGACTATGGGCTGGCCTCGTACATCTGGACCCAGGACATCGGCAAGGCCCATCGCCTGGCCCATGGCATCGAGGCCGGCATGGTGTTCATCAACAGCCAGAACGTGCGCGACCTGCGCCAGCCTTTCGGCGGCGTGAAGGGTTCCGGAACCGGCCGCGAAGGTGGACAGTACAGCTTTGAAGTCTTCGCCGAGATCAAGAACGTCTGCATCTCCATGGGCGGGCATCACATTCCGCGCTGGGGGGCATGATCACAGACAAATCGGGTGATTAACCTTGTGGCGAGGGGATTTTTTATCCCCGCTGGGCTGCGCAGCAGCCCTACACCCGACGACTCGGTGTGTCAGGCCTATTGAGGGGCCGCTCCGCGCCCCAGCGGGGATAAATCCCCTCGCCACAAGTGCAGTGATCTACCCAGAGCATCAAGACCCGATTCACCCGTTATCCGAGATTCAACAAGAACAATTTTTCAGGAGAATCATCATGGGCGAAGTCGTCCTGGCTGCGAAAATCTGCCACGTTCCCTCGATGTACCTGTCGGAGCTGCCGGGCAAACACCACGGCTGCCGCGCAGCGGCCATTGCCGGCCATAAGGAAATCGGTCGCCGCGCCCGTGAACTGGGCGCCGACACCGCCGTGGTGTTTGACGTGCACTGGCTGGTCAACAGCGCCTACCACGTCAACAGTGGCGCGCACTTCAAAGGCATCTACACCAGCAACGAGTTGCCGCACTTCATCAAGAACATGGAGTACGAATACTCCGGCGCTCCGGAACTGGGCGAATTGATCGCCGCCGAGGCCAATGCCGCCGACGTGCGCACCCTGGCCCACAACATCCCGAGCCTGGAGCTGGAATACGGCACGCTGGTGCCCATGCGCTACATGCACATGGATGTTCCGCAAGACCAGAAATTCAACGTGGTGTCGGTTGCCGCCTGGTGCGCCTGGCACCGTCTGCAAGACAGCTTCACCTTCGGTGCCGCCGTGCGCCGGGCCATCGAAAAAAGTGATCGCAAGGTGCTGGTGCTGGCTTCCGGCTCGCTGTCGCACCGCTTTTCCGATGATCGCAATGCCGAAGCCAACATCCACAACTGGACGCGCGAGTTCGACAAACAGGTCGACCTGCATGTCGTGGAGCTGTGGCGCCAGGGTCGCTGGAAAGAGTTCTGCGCCATGCTGCCCGATTACGCCGAGCACTGTTTCGGTGAGGGCAAGATGCATGACACCGCCATGCTTCTGGGGCTGCTCGGTGGGCCGGACTATGCCAAACCCGCCGAAATCATCACCGAACCTTTCGGCAGTTCCGGTACGGGCCAGATCAACGCCATTTTTCCAGTTTGAGCCACAGCGGCAGCCGACCACCCTCGACTTGCCGCTTGAAGCTTGCCACTCACAGCTGCCGACGCAGGAGGCCTCCATGCCCCACTTCATTGCCGAATACACCGACAACATCGAACAACAGGCCGATCTGCCCGGCCTGTTTGAAAAGGTTCACACCCTGCTGGGTGACAGCGGTGTGTTTCCCCTGGGTGGTATCCGCAGCCGTGGTGTGCGCCTGGATACCTGGCGCATGGCCGACGGCAAGCACGACTATGCCTTCGTCCACATGACCTTGAAGGTCGGCCATGGCCGTGACCTGGCTACCCGCCAGAAAGTGGCGCAAAAGCTCTTTGAAGTGATCACCGCGCACTTCGCCGAACTCCAGGCCCAGCGCTTGCTGGCGCTGTCGTTCGAGATGATCGAGCTGCACGAACAGCTCAACTTCAAGGCCAACAACGTTCACGCCTTCCTCAACGCCCAGGCCCATTAAACCCGCCTGCCCGTTCGCCCTTCGGCCTCTCTGACAAAAAGTACAAAATCATGAGCACAGCCAATACCGCCGACACTGCCGGCACAATCGCCCACGACCGCACCCATGCCACCGTCACCTGGCGACTGATGCCATTGCTGTTGGTCTGCTACCTTTTCGCCCACCTGGACCGCATCAACATTGGCTTTGCCAAGATGCAGATGAGCGCCGACCTGCAGTTCAGCGACACGGTCTATGGCTTCGGCGCGGGCCTGTTCTTCATCGCCTACGCGCTGTTCGGCGTGCCGAGCAACATCGCCCTGGACCGGGTCGGCCCGCGCCGCTGGATCGCCACGCTGATGGTGGTCTGGGGGGCTTTGTCCACCGGCATGTTCCTGATCGAAAGCGCCGCTGGGTTCTACGTGTTGCGCTTTCTGCTGGGGGTGGCCGAAGCCGGGTTCTTCCCGGGCATTCTGGTCTTTCTCAACCGTTGGTACCCGGCACGACGCCGCGCCCAGGTGACCGCGCTGTTTGCCATTGCCGTGCCGATGGCCGGCGTGATTGGCGGGCCCTTGTCGGGCGGCATCCTTGAACACTTTCATGACTTCGGTGGCCTGCGCGGCTGGCAGTGGATGTTCGTCATCGAAGGGCTGCCGGTGATTCTGCTCGGCCTGGTGGTGCTCAAGTGCCTGCCGGACAGTTTCGAGACGGTCAACTGGCTGACACCGCAAGCCAAACAGCAATTGCGCGCGCAACTGAGCGTTGAAGAACAACGCAAATCCATCACCTCGTTCTCGGCGATTCTCAACAACCCGCAGGTCTGGTTGCTGGTGGCGGTGTATTTCGCCGTGATGCTGGCGGTGAACACCCTGGCTTTCTGGATGCCCACGTTGATTCACGGCGCCGGAATCGGCAGTGACGGTCAGGTTGGATTGCTCAGCGCCGTGCCGTATCTGGCCGGCTGCTTTTTCATGATCGGCTGCGGCCGTTCGTCAGACCGCCATCGCGAACGGCGCTGGCACCTCTGCGTACCGCTGCTGATGGCGGCGGCAGGCATTGCCATCGCCGGTCTCTCACCCACCAGCCCAACCCTGGTACTGGGTGGCCTGATCATCGCGGGTATGGGTGCCAGTGCAGCGTTGCCGATGTTCTGGCAACTGCCACCGGCCTTCCTGTCCAACAGCACCCAGGCCGCCGGCATCGCACTGATCAGCTCCTTCGGCAGCATTGCCTCATTCCTGGCGCCCTATCTGATCGGCTGGATGCGCGACACCACCCAGAGCGCCAGCCTGGCCCTTTATGTGCTGGCGCTGCTCATCGCCGTGGGGGGCCTGCTGGTGCTTCGCACCCAGGCCGCCATCGTCAACCCTCAATAAGAGATGCTCTTCATGCTCGATCAAAACCTCATCCAGCAGGCCGCCGCCCGCCTCGACCACGCAGAACGTTCGCGCGAACAGGTGCGGCAGTTTTCCCTCGACCATCCGCATATCACCCTGGACGACGCTTACGCCATCCAGCGCGCCTGGGTTGCGCAAAAGATCAAGGACGGCCGCAAGCTGGTCGGCCACAAGATCGGCCTGACCTCCCGGGCCATGCAGGTCTCGTCGAACATCACTGAGCCGGACTATGGTGCCCTGCTCGATGACATGTTCTTCGACGAGGGCACCGACATCCCGTTCGAGCGCTTCATCGTGCCCCGGGTGGAAGTGGAACTGGCGTTCATCCTCGGCAAGCCGTTGAAAGGCCCGAACGTGACGGTATTCGACGTGCTGGACGCCACCGAATGGGTGATCCCGGCACTGGAAATCATTGATGCCCGCATCCAGCAGATCGATCCACAAAGCAAGGCCACCCGCAAAGTCTTCGACACCATCTCCGACAATGCCGCCAACGCCGGCGTGGTCATGGGCGGGCGCGCGGTGCGCCCCACTGAAATCGACCTGCGCAAGGTGCCTGCGGTGCTCTACCGCAACGGCGTGATCGAGGAATCCGGCGTCTCGGCAGCGGTGCTCAATCACCCGGCCAAAGGCGTGGCCTGGCTGGCGAACAAACTGGCGGCCTACGACGTCACCCTGCAGCCGGGGCAAATCATTCTAGGTGGCTCCTTCACCCGTCCCGTGGCGGCCAACCCGGGGGATACCTTCCATGTCGACTACGACATGCTCGGTTCCATCGCTTGCCGTTTCGTCTGATCGGAGACTGACTCATGGACATGCCCATCAATACCTTCAAGCAACGGCTGCGCAGCGGTGAGGCGCAGATTGGCCTGTGGCTGGGCCTGGCCGACGCCTACTGTGCGGAACTGGCGGCCAACGCCGGCTTCGACTGGTTGTTGATCGACGGCGAACACGCGCCCAATGATGTGCGCGGGATGCTCGGCCAGCTCCAGGCCGTGGCCCCCTACCCCAGCCAACCGGTGATCCGCCCAGTGGTCGGCGACACCGCATTGATCAAACAGGTGCTCGACATCGGTGTGCAAACCTTGCTGGTGCCGATGGTCGAAAGCGCCGGCCAGGCTCGCGAACTGGTGCGCGCCATTCACTACCCGCCTCAAGGCGTCCGAGGCGTCGGCAGTGCGCTGGCCCGTGCATCACGCTGGAACAGTATTGCCGGTTACCTCGATAAGGCCGACGAACAGATGTGCCTGCTGGTGCAGATCGAAAGCCGCGAGGGCCTGGCCAACCTGGATGCCATCGCCGCAGTGGAAGGTGTTGACGGGGTCTTCATAGGTCCGGCGGATCTGAGCGCGTCCATGGGTTTTCGTGGCAATCCCGGGCATCCGACCGTGCAAGCCGCCATCGAGGACGCCATCGCCCGCATCCGCCAGGCCGGCAAAGCGGCCGGGATTCTCAGCGCCGATGAACAGCTCGCCCGGCGTTATATCGAGCTGGGCGCTGGGTTTGTCGCGGTGGGGGTGGATACAACCGTGTTGATGCGCGGTTTGCAAAGCCTTGCGGCGACGTTCAAAGACACACCAAAACCTGCGGCTAGAGGTGTGTACTGATAGCAACACAAACCTCTGTGGAGAGGGGGCCTGTGGGAGCAAAGCTTGCTCGCGAAACCGGCACCTCGGTTTCTGAGAGACCGCGGTGCCTTCATCGCGGGCAAGCCTTGCTCCCACAGACGTTAACCAACCCGGGATCTCAACGCCTGATCGCTTTCAGGTCATTGAGCAACTCCAGCAACGTCTGCAACTTCTGCTCCCCCAACTTGCCCTGCAAACGCTGGTAATTCTCTTCCATGCTCTGGCTCATCGAATCGAAGCTCGCCTGCCCCTGCGGCGCCAGGCGCACCAGCACCCGCCGCTGATCCTGTTCGGCCTTGCGCCGTTCCACCATGCCCGCCGCTTCCATGCGCGTCAGCACGCCGGTCATGCTCGGTTTGAGAATGCAGGCCAGTTCAGCCAGGCGATTGATCTCCAGTTCGTCGTGCTGGCTGAGGATACGGATGACTCGCCATTGCTGTTCGGTCAAACCGTGCTGGTTGAGGGAGGGACGGAAAAAACCCATGGCCGCTTCACGGGCCTGTAGAAGGGTGAGGGTCAAGGATTGGCGCGGTTTGGGCATAGGTGTGTTCGCGAGGAAATTTAGTTAATGAGTTAACTAAATCTTAACAGCTTCGGCGCCAAGTTACCTTGGGGCGAAGGGATTTCTCTCCTCGCCACAAGGCTGAGTGTCGCGCTTGAACCCCTGTAACAACTCAAGCGCCTTTGATGACGCCTTTGAGCACGGCCTTGAAATGCTCCACCTGTTGCTCGCTGAACTGGCCGAATACCTTGTCCTGCTGCTCCTTGGCAATTGCCCAGAGTCCTTCGGTTTCGTCCACGCCCTTGACGGTCAGACGCACTCGCTCGCCCTCATCGGTGACCAGGCCCTTGCGCTTGAGGTTAGCCACGGCCTCTTCGATCTCACGCGCCGGCATCGCCACTTCCCGTTGCAGGTCGCACAGGTTCAGCCCTGCATCGTTTTCCAGCACCATCAACATCCGTGCTTCGCTGGTGCGCAGCCCGGTGGACAGCTGGCGCGGCTGGTAACTGGCCTGATAGGCCCGCAGCGCCTGGGTCATCAGGTAATACAGGTTGTGGCTCAAACGGCCCTGGAAGTGACTGCTGGGGGACTGTCCCTCCTCCCGTTTGGTCATGCGGGTGTGGGGCAAGATCATCGAGTAGGCGCCCTGGTGATAGAGCAACGGTGAGCGGCCGTAATCATCAAACGCCACGACTTTACCGATCATGATCCAGTGATCACCGCCATCGACCTGTTGGAATTTTTCACAGTGAAAACGCGCCGAGCAATCGACAAACACCGGAGCACCTCCCTCCCCGGCCTCGAACTGGATCTCGGCGAACCGATCCTCCTTGGGCCGAGCGAAGTTGTTCGACAGGTCGATCTGATCGGCGGCCAGCACGTTCACCGCAAAATGGCTGGCGGCCTCGAACACACCGTGACTGCTGGAGCGCTTGTCGATGCTCCAGAGAATCAGCGGCGGATCCAGGGACACCGAGTTGAAACTGTTGGCCGTCACACCGACCTTGCGACCATCTTCGGCGGCCGCGGTGACCACGGTCACGCCAGTGGCAAAGTTACCCAGGGCCCGGCGAAACGCACGGGTGTCGAAAGCGCTATCGCACACATCAGACATACAAGACTCCCGGCCGCCTCAGTCGACGGCCTCAATTGTTTTTATATGAGCCAGGCTCAGCGAGCAGGCGGTCAAACCATGGTGGGGTCGGGCTCCAGGCCCATCAGTTCACGGCCCAGAATCTGCGCGCAGACGTCGTAGTCGGTGTAGGCGTGAGCACCGGTCAAATGGGCATCGCGGAACAGTCGTTGCAGTTCATTGGTCTCGAACCAGGCGCCACCCCCGGCTGCTTCCATCAGGCGATCCACTGCCTGAATGCACATTTTGGTGGCGTACCCCTGGTTGGTCCGCCAAAACGCCAGGGTTTCGCGGCTGGGGTATTGGTGGCGCTCACTGTGCTCGGCATGCTCTTGCCAGGTTTTCTCCAGAAACGCCCGGGCTGCCGCCACCTGATGAGTGGACTCGGCCAGGCGCATCAGCGCTGGAGTGGCGGCGCCGACCGCCGCGCCGGTGTAGGCGCGCACGCGGGTTCGGGTTTTCTCGCGAAAAACCTCTAGCATGCGTTCCGCCACACCCAGGCTCACGGTGGAGAAACCGCTGGCGAAATACGGGCGATACGGCGAGTAGAAAATCTTGCTGTCGGGGTACAGGCCAAACCCGGCGGATTTGCCTTCCATCATGTCCTTGGCTTTCTGAATCCGGTGTTCCGGCACAAACGCGTTGTCGATGATCAAGGTCTTGCTGCCACTGCCGCGCATGCCTACCGCGTACCAGTCATCGCGGATTTCATAATCGCTGCGAGGCAGCACCGCGAAGCAATAGTCCTGGGTTCCTTCGGCATTTTTGCGGCGAAATCCCACGATCGCCCACTCGGCATGGTCACAGCCGCTGCTCCAGCCCATTTCGCCGCTGAACATCACACCGCCCTCGACCTCCTCGGTGCGACCGAAAGGTGCAATGCTGCTACTGGCAGTCGCATCGGGATCGTCACCCCAGACTTCTTCCTGGGTTTTGGCCGGGAACATTGCCAATTGATGGCTGTGGGTGCACAACAGGCTCATGGCCCAGGCGGTGCTGGCGCAGGAGCCGGCCAGCAACGCGATGCAGTCGGCGAACTGCGGTAGCGATATTTCCATGCCGCCGTACTTTTTCGGCTGGAAAGCCCGGTGCATGCCGATACCTTTGAGCAAGGCTATATTTTCGACAGGAACGCTACGGTCCTTCTCTGCCTGGAAGGCATTGGCGGCAATGACCGGCAGGATAGGCTTGAGGTCTTCGAGCAACGGATTTGGCTTTTTCATGGACGGGCTCTTTTATTATTGGCATCTGCCGATCCCGCCTTTGCCCGGCAACCCGGTGCTGCAGAAATGGCGGAATCAGTGATTAAGGCCCGTTCAGTATGGGTAATCCGGGGCAACTGAAAAATGCACCTTCCAGACCCAAGATTGTACTTTCCACGGTGCGACCTTCACTGCCATGGCGCGCTCGATCAAATCCGCCGGCACGGATGATCAAGACAGGCGCCAGCACCAGGGCTCTTAATAGGGCCATCGCGTGCAGTGTCTTGCGAAGGCGCTTGTCACGGCGTTTCTTTTCACTTTGTCAGGTTGCGTCATGATCAATATCGAAACGCCCACCTATTACACCGCCACCAAGAAATACAACCTCAGTTTCCCAACCCTGGAACAGGACGTGGAAGCCGACGTCGTGGTGATTGGCGGCGGTTTCTCCGGCATCAATACCGCGCTGGAACTCGCTGAAAAAGGCATTACCAATATCGTGGTGCTGGAGGCGCGTTACCTGGGGTTCGGCGGCACCGGGCGCAATGGCGGGCAGATCATGGCCGGCATCGGCCATGACCTGGAAAAAATCAAGAAGGATGTGGGAGAAGACGGGCTGCGGCAGGTCTTCGAGATCAGCGATCTGGGCGCGGACATCATCAAGGACCGCATCGCCAAGTACGACATCGATGCCGACTTCTGCCATGGCTACGGCTACATGGGCTTCAACGCTCGCCAGGAAAAAACCCTGCGGGCCTGGGAAAAAGACTTCAAGTCGATCAACAGCAAGCATGAGATCCGCTTTCTCGGCGGTTCCGACGTGCAGCAAATCATCGGGTCCAAGGCCTACAGCAGTGCATTGCTGCACATGGGCGGCGGGCACGTGCATTCGCTGAACCTGTTGCTGGGCGAAGCCAAGGCACTGGTCAGCCACGGCGTGCGGATTTTCGAGAACAGTCCGGCCCTGGAAGTCAGCTACGGCGAGCGCATCACCGTGCGCACCGGGCGTGGCTCGGTCAAGGCCAGCAAGCTGTTGTGGGCCTGCGACAGCTTCCTCAACAAACTGGAGCCGGAGCTGCATCGCTCGACCATCAATACCTATGCCTTCCAGATGATGACCGAGCCATTGTCGGAGGAGCTGATCCAGCGCATCAGCCCGATTCGCGGCGCCTACAGCGATATTCGCCCGGTGATCGACTACTACCGCGTCACCAATGAAAACCGCCTGCTGTTCGGTGCGGCGACGCCGTTGATAGAACACATCCCCCAGGACCTCAAGGCCTGGAATCGGCGCCTGATGCTGAAGATTTTCCCGTACCTCAAGGACGTGAAGATCGACCTGGCCTGGGGCGGCCCGATGGCGTGCAGCCCGAACCTGTTTCCGCAGATCGGCACCCTGCCCGGCCGCAGCAATGCGTTTTTCGTCCAGGGCTATTCAGGCTTTGGCGTCACCCCCAGCCACATCATCTGCAAGGTGCTGGCCGAAGGCATGAGCGAAGGCTCGGCGCGCTACGACCTGGTCAGCTCCGTCAGGCGTCCGACCATCATCGGCAAGGACGCCATCCGTCCACTGCTGCTGACCGCCGGCAAGTCCTGGCACCAGCTGTCGGGTTACTGGAATGGCCGTCGCTGATGGCCATGATGCCAGTCAGTTAGGCGCTCCCACAGATCCCAGCGCCTTCACGGACCGGTACTAGACATACATACCCGCTGTTTTTTTCACTCATCAGGAGTCACTGCCATGCCCCTTATCAACCTCAAGAAAGACATCCAGCTGTCCGACCTGGACGCCTGGGGCACCGTCGCCGATCTCGGTTCGCAGATTCTCGAAGGCGAAGTCAAAGCCTTCGGCAAAATGACCTTCGGCGCCCCCACCGATGCGGTCAGCAGCGCCTACTTCGGCACGACCAAGGGCAAGTTCCGAATGGTTTATCCGTTCGCCGAACAGGCCACCGTGGTCACTGGCGAAGTGGTGCTGACCGATGAAGCCAGCGGCCAGAGCACCCGCTACAAGGCCGGCGACAGCTGGTTCGTGACCAAAGGTACGCCGGTATTGTGGGAAGTGGTCAGCGAAAGTTTTGTCAAACACTACTTCGCGGTAGTCTGACCGGACCCGGCTGCCGGATTCACCGGCAGCCCTCTTGGCGAAGGTTGCGAGCATGTACGTCATCCCCTCCCAGGACATCGCCGGCCATTGCCTGCACGCGTTCACCCAGCTCGTTCCCGCCAGTCGAGCGGCCTTCTATTGCGTCGACCGACAGTTGCAAGCCCATGACTTCAGCCTGCATGGCATGAGCGGCGAGATGCATCGCGACTATCTGGACAATTATCGCCAGTTCGATCCGTTGCAGCCGCGCAACTACGTTTCCAGCGACCTGGCCGTGGTGCCTCTTGGGCTGGCCATGGCCCGCCAGCCAATCCGTGACAGCCATCGCTACCGCCATTTTTTACAGCGCTACGACGTGGTGGATGTGGTGGAAGTCTTCGCCCATTGGGGCAGTCGGCCTCAAGCGGCTATTTCCTTGTTGCGCACCGCCGAGCAAGGCGTCTTCACCAGCGAGCAACTGACGCAGCTCGCAGCGCTGCAAGCGTTACTGCAACTGGCCGTCGCCAACCTGCCGCCGCAGGACGACTCGCTCAGTAGCCTGACCCCCAAGGAACGCCAGATAGCGTTGCTGCTGCGCCAGGGCGTCAGTAACAAAGAGTTGGCCCGAGAGCTGGACGTCGGCCTGCCCACGGTCAAGACGCATCTGATCAACCTGTTTCGCAAGACCGGCGTGAGCAATCGAACCGAGCTGGTCAGCAGCCTGTTCCTCTAAGCCATTGCCTGTGCCGGTTCAACCATTCGGTTGATGGGCCAGCCCCGCGCAAGGCGCCATGATCCGGGTGGCTATCTCATCCAACCGGAGTCTTGCAATGACCACACCTACAGACTGGATCACCGTCGGCGCCCTGGCCGACGGCTTTGCCCCTGAAGCGTTCATCCTGCCGAACCTGGCCGACCTGAACGGTAAGACCTTCACCCTGAATTTCGCCAATGGCTGGCAGATCGAACACCGCTTCGAACAGCAAACCCTGTCATGGAACGCAGCCGATGGTCATTCCAGCGGCACCGCGCCTTATCGGGCCACGTCGGTGCGGCCAGGCCTCTACCTGGTGGATTTCGTCAAGCACGAAGGCGCACAACCCTGGTCGGTCAGCCTGGTACTTGATACCGCTCACGCGGCGTTCACCGCAGTGATCGGCAGCATGCCCGGGCAAGAACAAACTCGCGAAGGTCTGTACAGCCG
The DNA here is from genome assembly GCF_034555295.1 of Pseudomonas sp. N-137. Lineage (NCBI taxonomy): Bacteria > Pseudomonadati > Pseudomonadota > Gammaproteobacteria > Pseudomonadales > Pseudomonadaceae > Pseudomonas > Pseudomonas sp. N-137. Next base: position 145,549 of record NZ_JAXUDQ010000026.1, on the reverse strand, counting down.
CGCGCTGGCCGGCCAGCCACTGACGGGCGTGAAAGTGGAGTTCCTTCACGGCAGTCTCGACCGCCCCTGGCAGCAGGGCCTGTGCCCACATGCACCGACCACCGAACTGGTGGGCCTGCGCAACCTGTATCGCTACAGCCCCAGCGAAGTCTACGAACACATCTATCTCAACGACCGGTTCTATTCCTGGCAGTGCCTCAAGGGTGTCGAACAGGGCCTGTGCGATACCGACCGGTGTGACACCTACAAGATCGCCGATCAGTTGTACCTGTTCGTCTGGCGGGAAAAGATCATCCCGACCCTGGGCCTGGTGCTGATCGACATGCATCAGCACCGCAGCGACGGCAAGATTTTCGGTTATGCCGGCGCGTCTTTCGATGAGTTTTCCAATTTCCCCGTCAGTTCCTACTGCCAGGTTCTCAACCGGACGGAATATCCCGATGCCTGAATTGCGCACCATCGTGATCACGGGCGCGGGCACTGGCATCGGTGCCGCCTGCGCCCGGTTGTATGCCGCTGACGGCGCCAACCTGGTGCTGATCGGCCGACGCCGCGAACCTCTGGCGCAACTGGCCGAGGAAATAGGCGGCCTGGTGCTGGTGGGCGATGCCGCGTGCCCGACGACCTGGGACGGCTTCGTCGCACAGATCCGCGAGCGTTATGGCCGGCTCGATGTGCTGCTGGCCTGCGCTGGCGGCATGGGCCTGGGCAGCGCCACCCAGACCAGCCCGCAGACCTGGGAAGCGGCCATGCGCAGCAATCTCGACAGCGCCTTCTACAGCGCCCGGGCGTGCCTGCCGCTGCTGCAGGAAAGCGCTGGCAACATTGTGCTGATCGCATCCATCGCGTCGTTGGCGGCAGGCCCGCAAGTTTGCGGCTATACCACCGCCAAGCACGCGCTGCTGGGGCTGACCCGCTCCCTGGCGCGCGATTACGGCCCGCGCGGGGTGCGGGTCAACGCCGTCTGCCCGGGCTGGGTGCGCACGCCGATGGCTGATGAGGAAATGCAGGTCTTGATGCAGTTTCACGGCGAAACGCTGCAGCAGGCCTACGACAGGGTCTGCGCGGACGTGCCATTGCGCAGGCCCGCCAGCGCGCTGGAGATTGCCCATGTGTGTCGCTTCCTGGCCTCGAATCAAGCCTCGATCATCACTGGCGCGGCACTGGTGGTCGACGGTGGCTCCAGCATCGTAGACGTACCAACCCTGGCCTTCAGCCGGATGGAGGTCATGGATGCCTGATGATCTGGATTTCAGCGCAAAAACGGTGCTGGTCACAGGCGGTGCCCAGGGTATAGGCCGGGCCATCGTCGAAGCCTTCGCCTGGCGTGGGGGCCGTGTGGTGATCGCTGACCTGGACCTGGCACAGGCCGAGGCGGTGGCGAGCGAATTGACCGCTACAGGTTGTCAGGTACAGGCCGTGGGCGTGGACCTGGCCGATGCAACGGCGATCAGTACGCTGATGGCTGATCTGGAGCAGCGTCTGGGGAGGCTGGATGTTCTGGTGCACAACGCCGGGTACTTTCCCCTGACACCCTTTGCCGGGATCACACCAGCGATGCTTGAGCGCACGCTGGCAGTCAACCTTTCGGCGCTGTTCTGGCTGACTCAGGGAGCATTGCCGATGTTCCGTCGGCAGGGCCAGGGCTGCGTGCTGGTGACCTCCTCGGTCACCGGCCCGCGGGTGGCTTATCCAGGGCTCAGTCACTATGCGGCGTCCAAGGCCGGAGTCAACGGGTTCATCCGCAATGCGGCACTGGAACTGGCGAGTGAGCATATCCGGGTCAACGGCGTCGAACCCGGGATGATCGCGACACCGGCCATGGCGAACCTGGGGGATGATGCGGTCAATCAAGACATCGCCCGTCGGGTACCGCTGGGACGCCTGGGCACCCCGTCCGACATCGCCGGCGCCATGCTCTTTCTGGCATCGGACCTGGCCGCGTATGTGACCGGACAAACCCTGGTGGTGGACGGCGGCTCGACCTTGCCCGAAGTTTGAGCGTGTGGGAGCGGTGCGTCGGCTGGCGATGATGTCGACGCAGCCGTCATCACCGGCAGCCCTGCTCCCACAGCCCCATCCTCCCCCCATCCACTGTGGGAGCGAGCCTGCTCGCGATAGCCGTGGGTCAGCTTGAGCCGACCCTGAATGCGCCCACCACTCAAACCACCCCCTGTACCTGTTGCAGATGGCTGGCACGAAATTCCTTGGGCGATAGCTCGAACTGTTTCTTGAACGAACGGCTGAAATGGGCCGAATCGGTGAAGCCCCATTTGTAGGCGATCGAAGTGATGGATTCGTCCCGCAGGAACGGATTGGTCAGGTCATCGGCGCTGCGCTTGAGCCGGGCCCGCTGGATGTAGCGGCAGACGCTGTCATCCTGTTCTTCGAATAAACGGTACAGGTGGCGCACCGAAATGTTCAGACGGTTGGCCAGGCCCACCGGGCTCAAGCCGGGCTGGGCCAGGGACTCGTCGATGACTTTCTGCACATAACTGCGCAAGTGACTGCCTTGCAACGCAACGCCGTCATCCTCCGATCCGGTGCCCTGTTCCAGGGCCGAACCGAGCAGCGAAACAAACGCATTCTGCAAGGCTTCGCCTTCTCCTGTGGCGCCCTCACCGTCGGGAGTGTCCTTGCACAGCTGATCCATCAAGACGTGCAACATGCGCCCACAAGCCTTGCGCGAGGAGATCTTGCCGAAGGTCCGGGTTTCCCCGCCCAGTTTCCTGGACACATCCTGGCGGGACAGAGACAACACCGCGTGTTCAATCAGGCCGAACGGGCTGATCTCGAGCGAGCCCACCGAATCCATCAATAGCAGTTCGCCGGGCGCCAGCTGGATGCTCAGGCCGTTCTGAGTAATGCGCGAGTATCCACTGCGCTGACTGACCAGGAAGCAATCCTGGTCGTCATCGTGGTCGGGATTTGGCGAGTGACGCTTGATACAGCCAGCGTTGGTACGCAAGTTGGCGAGGGAAAGACCGCCACGGAAGAAATTCGACACCTCACCGATAAACAGCGCGCGATTAAAGGCCAGTTCCGTCTCGAAATGGCCGCAAGTCGCGCGCAGATCCCGGTTCCAGGTCTCCAGCCCGTCTTGCCCAACCTGATGCATACTCATGGCGCTCTCCGCAGTGGCTTATTGTTTTTGTACGGCAATAGTTAACATGTTATCTATATGCACGCAACAAGTACCTGATCGCCAGAGCAGTAGCACAATTGATGCCAGGGCAAAGCCCACAAATCAGAGTGTTCCCAGCACCCTTTGCAAGCCGCTCAAGACCGCCCACAAGGCAATCCGTTGCTCGCGGCTCAAAGCAATGTAGCGCCGAAAGGCCGGCATCCGATTCACCACCTCACTGCCGCCCATGTGCTCCAGCCGCACGCACCACTGGTGGTCTTGCAGATCGATGCGCAGGCGTTTGAAGTCCAGCGGCATGAGGGCTTGGTACAGCGCCGGATCGCCCTCTATCGCCGTCTTCAAACGAGCCGACATCTGATTGTCCCCTTCCTTGAGCCGACAACGAATACCCTGGCGACGCACGGCCCCGCCATGGTGCAGTTCCACGCGTGCCGTGCCCTCTCTCGACGCAGGCACGCGCAGCACGAACTCGGTCATCACCAGGTGCATCAACAACTGCGACTCGGTGCGCTCGACGATCTCCACCTGCAAGCAACCATCATCGGTGACGGCCATCGCCGTCACCGGGCCGGACATCTCGAATCGCGCCAGCCCGAGGTTGCGCCGCAAGTGTTCCAGCGTCACCCCGGGACGATAACCGACCGGGGCGCGGTGGGCACTGAACAGCTCAGACAGTCTTCGCAGCACGTTCGTCAAACTCGCTGACAGGTTGCCCTGGCTCATGGGAAAACTCCTTGGCCAGCACGTCTTCCACCGACGCGGGCTTGAATGGATTGACCTTCTGCACCACCAGGGTCCAGAACAAGGCGTAGGCCGCAGTGCCACCGAGCATCACCGCGAATGGAACGTAAATGTCTGCCGGATTCATGCCTGGTGGAGTGATGAACCACATGCCGATGACGATGCCGACACTGGACAGGATCTGAGGCAGCGGGAAAAACGGTGAGCGATAGGCCCGTGGCAGATCCGGACGACGGATCCGCAGGCTGATCACCGACACGGTCACCAACAGGTAGGCAAAACTCCAGGCACACACTGCAGCCAGCACCAGGTGCATGATGTTGTCGGTATTGCCGCCGAGCCACAGCGCGTGCAGACAGGGAATCAGCATCGCCACAAGGATGCACAGCACGGGGGTCTTGAAACGAGGGTGCAGATAGGTGAAAAACCGCGGCAGCGCACCATCCACCGCCATGCCATACAGAATCCGCGGCACACCGGCCATCAGGGTGTTGATGGTCGCCGCTCCGGCAAACAGGAAGCCGATCCCCAGCCACATCGGGCCGATATCGCCCATGACCTGCTCGGCGAATCGCGGAATCGCCATGGGCGTGTCCAGCAAGTGCACGCCGCTGGTGGCATCGAGCAGCACGTTTTCGACCTGGCGCTTCATCGCCGCGCCATAAATGAACATGCACGTGGCAACGCCGAACAACCCCAGCATCATGGCCCGCGGCATGGTCGTGGCCGAGCGCCGCAGGTCCGGCGCCAGTGGCGTGACGAACTCGCAACCGACAAACATGAACATGGCCATGCCCACCAGCGACAGCACCGTCACCAGGTCGGTGCCCACCACGGATGCGCCAAACCACCCCTCCAGCTCCACCGCCGGAGCGGCGATCAAGCCCAATACGCCGAACACCATCAGGGTCGTCCACATGCCGAACGTGAGGATGATCTCGGCCCGGCCGAAGGCGCTGACACCAAACGCGTTCAGCACGCCGAAGACCACGACGAACCCTACGCCCAACAGCCAGGAGCCACCCGCCGATTCGGCCAGGGTGTTGAGGTGCTCGAAATTCACCAGGGCCATGACCCCGGCCAGGATCGTTTCCGCAGTCCCGGCGAACACATGGACAATCAGGTAGGCCGACAGCGTACCGGTGATTGCAAAAAAGCGTCCCATGCCACAGTTGATGTAGTCGTAGACCGAGCCGGTGGTGGGCAGGATCGAGGCGGCTTCGGCGAAGGTGGTCGCCTGGGCCAGCATCATGACCACGGCGATCAACATCGCCACGGCAAAGGCGCTGCCGCCAATACCGAAGCCCATGGTGGCGGTGAGAATCACCGGGCTTGCCATGATCAGGCCAATGGTGCTGGCCAACGCGGTGGGAAAGCCCACCGTACCCCGGTTCAAGTGCTCGGTGAGCCTGTCATTGATCGACATCGTGAAGATCCTCGAAAGCGGATTTTTAGTATGGATGCCACTGCCGTCCAGGAGCCGGCGCTCAAGCCTTCCCCAGCCAGTCCCTGATCGAAACGGCGTCGCGTGCAGGATCACTGTGCGCCGCCCTCGGCCCGAGCGTCTTGCCCGTGTCTGCCGCCGGTTTTGTTGCTGCCTGCCAGCGCTCGCGCCTTGGCGGGCTGGATCAATTATCTGGCAGGCAGGTAAAAGACTTCCCTGCCCCGGTCTCCCCTTAATGGGCGCTCTGATGTCCTATCACACTGGGGAAAACACCATGGAGCACACCCGCAATACACCTTTGCTGCGCAACGCCATCGGCCTTGGGATCGCCCTGCTGGTGGCTGATTCGTCGGCCCAGGCCTATGAGCTTTACGCCGACGACGACACCACGGTTACCGGCAACTTCCTGGCGGTCTACGGGATGTTCAATAGTCGCAAGAACTATGACGGCACCCGCGGCGGCTCAAGTTGGCGTGAGGGTTTTATCAAGTATGGCCTGAGTATCGACCAGACACTCGGTGCCATGGGCAGCGTCTACGGGACGGCCAATCTGGTCAGCTCCGGCACCTGGGGCGACGGCGATGCCGCGGGCCTGAGCGACGGATCCGAACGCACCACCAAGTTCGATGAAGCGTTTGCCGGCTGGCGTTCAGGGGATCTGTTCCCGGCGCTGGGCAAGGACGGCGTCGACCTGTCCTACGGTCGCCAGGTCATTACCCTCGGCGATGGCTTCATCATCAATGACGACGGTCTGAATCTGGGCAAAGGCGTGGCCGACGGTGAGTTCAACCGCGGCGGCGCCTATTACCTGGCGGCCCGTCATGCCTTCGACAAGACCGCCGTGCTGCGCCTGGGCGGCCAGGAAGGCGTACACGGCAGCCTGATGTGGATCAAGTCCGACAACCGCGCCCAGGCCAATACCGAAATGGCCGCCGGTACCCTGCAATACAGCGCAGCACCAGGCACACTGGGGCTGACCTACATCCATGGCATCGACGTCGATGATCGCTACGCCAGCGAGTTCCAGAAGCAGCGCGAAGGCATGGACATCTACAGCCTGCGGGGCGCGGGGAATGCCGGCATCGACAATGCCCACTTTGCCTTCGAATATGCCTGGCAGGACAAGGACGCGGGCCCGGAGAAAGCCTGGTACACCGAAGCCGGCTACACCTTCGCTGAGCTGCCCTGGTCCCCGGACCTGACCTATCGCTACAGCCGCTACTCCAAGGACTGGGACTCGATGTTCAACGGCACGAGTCGCGGCTATGGCACCTGGTTCCAGGGCGAAGTCACCGGCAACTATTCCGGGCCGTTCAACAGCAACACCGCTGTCCAGCACCTGGGGCTCAAGCTCAAGCCAACAGAGGCAGTGACTATCGGCGCGCTATTCTTCGACTACAAGACCCTGCACACCCGCGACGCGCTGAATCTCGATGGACGGGAGCTGGACCTGTATGTGGAATGGGCCGTGAACGAACACCTGATCGTCACGCCACTGGTGGGTCTGTACAAGCCGGAAAAGGACGCGAGCAACGGCGGCAATCAAGTGAATGGCAACGGCACCAATGTCTACAGCCAACTGGTGGTAGCGGTTCCATTCTGAAGCAACCGGGAGCTGCCCCGAAGGCAGCTCCCGGGCGGATTATTGTTTGTGCTGATGCAACATGGTCTGGATCTGATGGGTCGCCTGACGAGTGCTTTCTGCCAGTTTGCGCACCTCATCGGCCACCACGGAAAAACCGCGCCCGACCTCGCCCGCCCTGGCCGCTTCAATGGCGGCGTTCAAGGCCAGCAGATTGGTCTGCTCGGCGATGCCCTTGATCACCCCCACCACGGTGGCAATCTGGGCGTAGGTCACTTGGTTCTGCTCCAGCATGCGCTGGTGGGTGGATTGGGCCGAGCGTTCATCGCTGATATCGCGCACCGCACCGATGACCCGAACCAGGCGTGCGTGCGAATCCCGTAACGCCCGACCACGCTCGCGACACCAGATGTAATCCCGGCTCTTATGGCGCATCCGGTATTCGAATACGTACTCGCCGCTGCCCTGGGAGCCAAGGATTTCCCGCTCGAAAATCGCCATGATCTTTGGCAGGTCGTCAGGGTGGGTGATGCTGACCTGGGCATCCCAGCCATCGGGTAACTCATCGGCGGTGTAGCCCAGCAGCGAGCGAAACTGACTGGAAAAACGCATGGCGCTGGCGGGGTGTTGCAGATCGCCATTGACCACCGTGATGTCCCAGCAGCCTTCGGTCAGGGTCGATTGCAGCAGCTCCCAGATGTGCGCTTGCTGCTGGAGTTGCTGCAACTGCTGGCGGTGTTCATCCAGGCGTGCTTCAAGCCGATGCTCGCGCTCCAGGGCCTGTTCCAACTGCTGGCGAGTCACCTCAAGTTCATGCTCACGTTGCCGGCCTCGCGCGCTCTGCTCGCTCACCTGTGCCTGGGCATTGTGCAGGTCTTCGCTTGCCTGCGTCATCTGCCGTGCGTGTTGCTCAAGACAGTCCCGCAGTGACGGATACACCTCCAGCATCGGGGCGTCGCCGCCCTCTCCGGCCAATGCGCGTTGTATTTGCGCGATCAACGCCAGCTTCTGTTTGTTGGTCTGGAGAAACATCGCCCGCCCCTTTGCCCGTCAGTCGAAACACTGATCTGAACGCAAACCGGTCGCGCTGGCTTGTACATGGCTGCAATGGCTTTTGCTCCTGGCTGCCAGCCCCTCCCGGAAACTGGCAGCCACAGACATACCCCGCGGCAGGCACAGTCAAGCCGCATCGGCCCCCAGGGATTAACCTCCAGACTTTCCCTTGCCCGCGATCAGGAAACCCTCATGAGCGATATTGCCCTGCTGCCTCAGGTCGAAGCTTTTCTCGCCCGACACCACGCGCTGTTCATCGACGGTCGTTATGTCCAAAGCCAAAGCGCGCAGACGCTGGACGTCGTCAACCCCGCCACCGGCCAGGTCATCGCACAGGTCAGCGAAGCCTCGCCAGGCGATATCGATGCGGCGGTGGAGTCGGCGCGGCGCGGGTTCAAGCAGTGGTCTGCGCTGGCACCGGCGGTGCGCGGTCACGTGCTGCTCAAGCTGGCGGACCTACTGGAGCGCCATCGCGAAGAACTGGCGCAGATCGAAACCTGCCAGTCGGGCAAGATCATCCAGATATCCCGCGCTTTCGAGGTCGACCAGGCCGCGCATTTTTTGCGTTATTACGCCGGCTGGGCCACCAAGATCAGCGGCCAGACCATCACCCCGTCGCTGCCCTCCTTCGCCGGTGAACGCTACACCGCGTTCACGCTGCGCGAACCGGTGGGCGTGGTGGTCGGCATCGTGCCGTGGAACTTCTCCACCATGATTGCCATCTGGAAACTCGCCTCGGCACTGGTGACCGGCTGCAGCATCATCATCAAACCCAGCGAGTTCACGCCGCTGACCATCCTGCGCATCGCCGAACTGGCCATGGACGCGGGCCTGCCACCGGGTGCCCTCAACGTGGTGACCGGCGGTGGTCAAGTAGGCAAAGGGTTGATCGAGCACCCTGGCACAAACAAGGTTTCGTTCACCGGTTCCGTGCCAACCGGCCTCGCCGTCGGCCAGAGCGCCATGGGCGCCGGGCTGACCCGTGCCACACTGGAACTGGGCGGCAAGAATGCGGCGGGTTTTCTGCCGGACGTGGCGGCGGACGTGGCGGTCAACGGCATCATCGAAGCGGGTTTTCTGCACTCAGGGCAAATCTGCGCGGCGGCCGAGCGGTTCTTTGTCCATCGTTCGCAGCTTGAACCGATCATGGACAAACTGGCCCAGCGCCTGAGCAAACTCAATATCGGCTCGCCCCTGGACGAAGCCACCGAGTTCGGCCCGGTCACCAACCGCCAGCATCAGCGCAAACTCGGTGAGTTCTTTGCCAAGGCCCGGGCGCAAGACAACACCATCATTCACGGCGGCAAGTTGATCGACGGACCGGGCTGTTATGTCGAGCCGACCATCATCCTTGCCAACAGTCGCAGCGATACCTTGCTTCACGAAGAGACCTTCGGCCCGATCGCCACGTTCTTGCCTTACGACAGTGAAGAAGAACTACTGGAGCTGATGAACGACACGCCGTTCGGCCTGAGTGCCAGCCTCTGGACCAATGACCTGGGCAAGGCCCTGCGCATGGTGCCCGCCATCGAAGCCGGCACCGTATGGGTGAACATGCACACCCTGCTCGACCCGGCCGTGCCCTTTGGCGGCAGCAAGTCTTCGGGGATGGGCCGGGAGTTCGGCAGCGCCTTCATCGACGACTACACGGAACTCAAGTCCGTGATGATTCGCTACTGAGCCGCGACGTGGCGCTCATCCCAGGTAACGCTTGAACCACTCAAGGGTGCGCCCCCACGCCAGTTCGGCAGCCGCTTCGTCATAGCGCGGGGTCGAGTCGTTGTGGAAGCCATGGTTGACGCCCGGATAGATATAGGCCTGATAGGTCTTCTTCCCGGCCTTGAGCGCTGCTTCATAGGCCGGCCAGCCTTCGTTGATGCGGGTGTCGAGTTCGGCGTAGTGGATCAGCAACGGTGCTTTGATTCGCGGCACGTCCTCAGGTTTGGGCCCGCGCCCGTAGAATGGCACCGCCGCGCCGAGCTCGGGATACGCCACGGCGGCGGCATTGGCCACCCCGCCGCCGTAGCAGAAACCGGTGATGCCGACTTTCTTGCCGCCAATGGCGTCGTGTTTCATCAGAAACTCAACAGCAGCGAAAAAATCGTTCATCAGCTTCTCGGGATCAACCTGCTGCTGAAGCTCGCGCCCCTTGTCATCGTTACCCGGATACCCGCCCACCGAGGTCAGGCCGTCCGGCGCCAGCGCCACGAAACCGGCCTTGGCCACACGCCGGGCGACGTCCTCGATATAGGGGTTCAAGCCACGGTTCTCATGGGCGACCACCACACCGGGCACCGGGCCGCTAGCCTTGGCTGGCCGGACCAGATAGCCGCGCACCTGACCGTGACCGTTGGGAGAGGGATAAGTGATGTACTGCGCCACGATATCCGGGTCGGTGAAGTTCACCTGCATCGCTTGGGCATAGTTGGGGCTCAACGACGCCAGCAGTGCGCCGGCCGTCAGCCCGCCCACCGCAAACTGACTGGCCCGCTCCAGGAAGATCCTTCGGGATATCTGGCCGTGGGCGTAAAAATCGTAAAGCTCGAGCAGTTCGGGGGCAAAGTCCTTGGCGGTCAGGCGAGTCATGGTTGGATCCTCTTCGGGGATCGAAAAATCATAGACGAAAAAAAACGCCGCTCGATGAGCGGCGTTTTTTATTCACCAGACAACGTCCGGTTTACAGCGCCATGTCGGCCGCCGGGTTGCTTTGCGGGGCAGCGGCCGGCGCAGTCGGTGCAGGCGCGGTGCGCTGCTGGCCGATCGTCGGTGGCGTGTCCAACTGCAGGACTTCGCTGGTGTAAGCCCACTCCTGAGCCACACGCTCAGGGCTTTCGTTGAGCTTGGTGCCGTAGCTTGGCACGATCTGATGCAGTTTTTCCTGCCAGGCCGGGGTGGCGACCTTGTCCTTGAAGACCTTCTCAAGCACCGTCAGCATGATCGGCGCAGCAGTCGAGGCACCTGGCGAAGCACCCAGCAGAGCGGCGATGCTGCCGTCCTGGGAGGCGACCACTTCAGTACCCAGTTTCAGGACGCCGCCCTTCTCTTCATCACGCTTGATGATCTGCACGCGCTGGCCGGCCTGCCACAGGCGCCAGTCTTGTTGCTTGGCGTCCGGGAAGTATTCCTTCAGGGCGTTGAAGCGATCTTCGTCCGACTGCATCAACTGGCCGGCCAGGTATTCAACCAGCGGGTACTGTTCGATACCCACCTTGGTCATCGGCCACACGTTGTGGGTGGTGGTGCTGGTCAGCAGGTCAAAGTACGAACCGTTCTTCAGGAACTTGGTGGAGAAAGTGGCGAACGGGCCAAACAGAATCACACGCTTGCCGTCGAGCACGCGGGTGTCCAGGTGCGGAACCGACATCGGCGGTGCGCCAACCGAAGCCTTGCCGTAGGCCTTGGCCAGGTGCATCTGGGCGACGGTCGGGTTCTCGGTCACCAGGAACGAGCCGCCTACCGGGAAGCCGGCGTATTCACGGGCTTCGGGGATGTCAGCTTCCTGCAGCAGGTGCAAGGCACCGCCGCCAGCGCCGATGAACACGAACTTGGCGTCGGTCTCGGTTTCGCTACCGTCCTTCAAGTTCTTGTACGCAACGCGCCAGGTGCCGTCTTCGTTGCGGGTGATGTCCTGCACTTCGCTGGACAGCTTGAGGGAGAAGTTCGGTTTGGTTTGCAGGTGAGCAGCAAACTGACGGGTGATTTCGCCGAAATTCACGTCGGTGCCCAAGGGACTCCAGGTGGCCGCGACTTTCTGGCTCGGATCACGCCCTTGCATCATCAGCGGTACCCACTTGTTGATCTGCTCGCGATCTTCGGAGTACTGCATGCCGGCGAACAACGGGCTGGCCTGAAGGGCTTCGTAGCGCTTCTTCAGGAACGCGATGTTGTCCTCGCCCCAGACAAAGCTCATGTGCGGGGTGGAGTTGATGAACGAGCGCGGGTTCTTCAGCACGCCGTTCTTGACCTGCCAGGCCCAGAACTGACGGGAAACCTGGAACGCTTCGTTGATCTCGATGGCCTTGGCGATTTCGACCTTGCCATTCTTGTCTTCGGGCGTGTAGTTCAGCTCGGCCAGCGCGGAGTGGCCGGTACCGGCGTTGTTCCAGCCGTTGGAACTCTCTTGGGCAACACCGTCCAGGCGCTCGACCATTTCCATGGTCCAGTCCGGTTCCAGCTCATTGAGCCAAACGCCGAGTGTCGAGCTCATGATGCCGCCACCAATGAGCAGGACATCCACTTTTTTTGCCTCGGCGGCGTGCGTGGTCGCAAGACCCATCGCCATCGCCAGGCCCAGCAGCGCCGTGTGTGTTTTCTTCAACATGTGTGTATCCCTAGGGTAGAACGCCATTCCGCCCACCAGTCCGGCAATGATAGACCACGCCATGGCCGGCATACGGCATGACTGGGGTCGAGACGAGACTGGAGGATGGACCTACAGGGGCCGAGAATCATCGGCCTCGCTTTTATGTCTCTCCGGCGCTGACTTCTTGTAGGTCTTGGCTTCAGCTGGGTGAGGGACACTGCAAAACGCTTGTAATCGGGCCAGACATGGCCGCGCCCGATTGTCGCAGCGGGGGGAGTTTACAGAATGAACTAAACAGACCGAAGCCTCTTTTTTCATTCAAGGCATAAACACCGACCAAATGACGGCGTTTTGATGGCGCGCTGGCTGAAAAATGTGGGAACGAGCCTGCTCGCGATGGCGGTGGCGCATTAGACAGTGATGCAAGCTGACCCAGTGCTATCGCGAGCAGGCTCGCTCCCACAAGGGATTGTTGGTGAAATCTGGCGTCACCTCTCCACCCGCTACCCGAGCAACTGACTCAACACCGCCCGCAATTTGCCGGGCTTGACCGGTTTGTTGAGCAGTGGCGCATTGAGTTTGCGCAAGGCGCGGCGGCACTGGTCGCTGCGATCGGCGGTGATGATCACCGCCGGGATCGTCTGTTGGAAATGCTCGCGCAAGTGCTTGACCACTTCGCACCCGACCACGCCATGGTCCAGGTGGAAATCCGCCAGGATCAGTTCCGGCGCGCGGCCTTGCAGCACGTCAAAGGCACCCGCCTCGTCCGTGGCGGTCAACACGTCACACCCCCACTGCCCCAGCAGCGCGGCCATGCTTTGCAAAATGCTCAGCTCATTGTCGATGACCAGCAGACGGCGGCCAGGCAGCGGGTTACCGGCGACGGCCTGGGCGGGCATCTGGGCCATGGGCAGCAGTCTTTCAGCAGACAACGGCACCTCGATGCTGAATACCGAACCGCGCCCCGGGCGGGAACGTACCTGGACCCGATAACCGAGAATGTGGGCGATACGCTCGACAATCGCCAAACCCAGGCCGACACCCTTGCGATCGGCAGCGCGACCTACGTCCAGCTGGTTGAACTCCAGGAAGATCGACTCCAGGCAGTCGGCAGCAATACCGCGCCCCGTGTCCCAGACCTCCAGGCTCAACCGCTCGCCCCGACGCCGCGCGGCCAACAGGATGCCGCCCTGAGCGGTGTAGCGACAGGCATTGCTGAGCAGGTTGCGCAAGATCCGGGTCATCAGCCGCAGGTCGGTCATCACTGTTTCGTCGCCGAAACGTACCCGTAGCTCCAAGCCGGCAGCGCCAGCCACCGATTGAAACTCCGAAGCCAGCGGCGCGAGCAACTCATCCAGCCGATACGGCGCCAGGTCCGGCCTGACTGCAGCCTGGTCCAGCCGGGAGATGTCCAGCAGGTCGGTGAGCAGGTCCTCCGCCCCTTCGAGCGCCTGGTGGGTACGCTCCACCAGCACGTGTTCGGAGGTGGTCAGCGAGCGTTCGCGTAATGTGGCGATCAGTAAGCGTGCGGCGTTGAGTGGTTGCAGCAGGTCATGGCTGGCGGCGGCCAGGTATTTGTCCTTGCTGCGGTTGGCCGCCTGCGCAGCGTCCCGAGCATCGCGCAGTTGTTGTTCGATCAGCTCGCGCTGGGTGATCTGTTGTTGCAGGTTGCGGTTGGCCTCCAGCAGCGCGTCGGTACGTTCGGCCACCCGCTGTTCCAACTGATCGTTGAGCTGTTGCAGGTGTTGCCGAGCCTGTTCCAGCTCATCGAGGCGCGCGGCCAGTTCCGGATAGTGGCTCTTGCGCGTGGAGTGATTGCCCAGACCGAGCAGCCCGGCCAGGGCTTTTTGCTGTTCGTCAGAGGGCTTCGCCATAGACGACCTCGACATCCCGCTGGCTCGACTCCCGAGGGTTGGTGAGAATGCACGGATCATGCATCGCATGTTGCGACAGGAACGGAATATCCGAAGTACTCACCCCGTGCAGCCCCAGGGTTTCGTGAAAGCCGATGGTGCGTTTGAGGGCAATCAGGTGTTCCACCAGCCGGGTGCGGATCTGCCGGTGATTGAGGCCCCGGCAATCGATACCCAGCGTCTGGGCAATCACCTTGAAACGCTCGGGCGCCGAGTTGTAGTTGAACGCCACCACATGCTCCACCAGCACCGCGTTGCACAAGCCATGGGGCAAATCCAGGAACCCGCCCAGGCTGTGGGACATCGCGTGCACCGCACCGAGAATCGCGTTGGAGAACGCCAGGCCGGCCTGCATGCTGCCCAGCATGATCTTTTCCCGCAGGGCGACATCCGCCGGGTTGGCGATCATCTGCACCAGATTGCTGTTGATCAGCCGCATGGCCTCCAGCGCATGGGGGTCGGTGAGCGGGCCGTGGCCGGTGGATACAAACGCCTCGATGGCATGCACCAGCGCATCGATGCCGGTGCAGGCGGACAGGAACGGGTCCATGCTCAGGGTCGTTTCCGGGTCGATCAGCGACACGTCCGGCACCGCGGCCTTGCTGACGATGGAAAACTTCATGCGCTCTTGCTGGTTGGAAATGATCACGAACTGCGACACGTCCGCCGAGGTGCCGGCGGTGGTGGGAATCAGGATCAACGGTGGGCTGGGCACGTGCAAGGTGTCCACGCCTTCGAATTCCAGGATATTGCGACCATGGGCAACGACGATGCCGATGCCTTTACCGCAATCCATGGGGCTGCCGCCACCGACCGCGACGATGACATCGCAGTGGTTTTCCCGGTACAGCTCGGCCCCGAGCATGACTTCTTCGACCCGGGGATTGGGCGAGACGGCACTGTAGATGCAGTAATCGATGGCCTGGGCCTGGAGGCTGGCCTCGACGTCGGCGACCCATCCTGCGGCGATCACGCCGGGATCGGTGACGATCAGCACCTTGCGTGCGCCGAACGTCTTGGCGTAATTGCCGACATTGTGCCGGCAACCGGCGCCAAACATGATTTCAGGTGAAACGAACTTGCGCAGCGGGCTGAGACTCTGGCTCATCGGTAAGCCTGTTCTTATTGTTCCGGGAATACCCTGAGCCTAAAGCATCCCACCGTGATTGCAATCAGACCAAATGGGTAGCCCGGCCTGAACATCTCAGGCCGGGCCAGCGCTCATCGGTTGGCGAAGTACATCGTCACTTCAAAGCCTATACGCAGGTCGGTGTACGCGGGTTTAGTCCACATGGGTCTTTCCTCTTCTTGTACCGGGCCATTCCGGCAGGTTCATTAATGCACAGGGCGCCCAGGGCTCGAATGCTACTTTCGAAGCGGTGAGTGGGGTGCGTTGGTAGCAATGCTGCAATCACACAAATCCAAATGTGGGAGCGAGCCTGCTCGCGATGACGTCGGAACATTCAACATAGAGGTTGAATGATCTACCGCTATCGCGAGCAAGCTCGCTCCCACAGGGGGGTGTTTCTGGGTTAGAAGAAGCCCAACGGATTAACGTCGTAGCTCACCAGCAGGTTCTTGGTCTGCTGGTAATGGTCGAGCATCATCTTGTGGGTTTCACGACCCACGCCGGACTTCTTGTAGCCACCGAACGCGGCGTGGGCCGGGTACAGGTGGTAGCAGTTGGTCCAGACACGCCCGGCCTTGATTGCCCGGCCCATGCGGTAGGCGCGATTGATGTCGCGGGTCCAGAGACCGGCGCCGAGACCGAACTCGGTGTCGTTGGCGATCGCCAGGGCTTCAGCTTCATCCTTGAACGTGGTCACGCCCACCACCGGGCCGAAGATCTCTTCCTGGAACACGCGCATCTTGTTGTGGCCCTTGAGCAGGGTCGGCTGGATGTAATAGCCGCTCGACAAATCCCCTTCAAGATGTTCCGCCGCGCCGCCCGTGAGCAGCTCGGCGCCCTCCTCCCGGGCGATGTCCAGGTACGAAAGAATCTTGTCGTACTGCTGCTGGGACGCCTGGGCGCCGACCATGGTTTCGGTATCCAGCGGATTGCCGCGCTTGATCTTGGCGATCTTCTTCATGACCTCGGCCATGAACGGCGCGTAGATCGACTCCTGCACCAGCGCCCGTGATGGGCAGGTGCAGACTTCGCCCTGGTTGAAGAACGCCAGCACCAGGCCTTCGGCGGCCTTTTCGATGAACGCCGGCTCAGCCTGCATGATGTCTTCGAAGAAGATGTTCGGCGACTTGCCGCCCAGCTCCACGGTGGACGGGATGATGTTCTCGGCGGCGCATTTCATGATGTGCGAGCCCACCGGGGTCGAGCCGGTGAAGGCGATCTTGGCGATGCGCTTGCTGGTGGCCAGGGCTTCACCGGCTTCGCGGCCAAAGCCATGGACGATGTTCAACACACCGGGCGGCAGCAGGTCGGCGATCAGCTCGACGAACACGGTGATCGACAACGGCGTCTGCTCCGCTGGCTTGAGCACGATGCAGTTACCCGCGGCCAGGGCCGGGGCGAGTTTCCAGGCGGCCATCAGCAGCGGGAAGTTCCACGGGATGATCTGTCCGACCACGCCCAGCGGTTCGTGGAAATGATAGGCGGTGGTCAGTTCATTGATCTCGGCGGCCCCACCCTCTTGGGCGCGGATGCAGCCGGCAAAATAACGGAAATGGTCGGCCGACAGCGGTACGTCGGCGTTGAGGGTTTCGCGCACGGCTTTGCCGTTGTCCCAGGTCTCGCTGACAGCCAGGCGTTCCAGGTTCTGTTCGATGCGGTCGGCGATTTTCAACAGCACCAGGGAGCGATCCTGCACCGAAGTCTTGCCCCAGGCATCGGCAGCGGCGTGGGCTGCGTCCAGGGCCTTGTCAATGTCAGCGGCGTTGGAGCGTGGGAACTCGGCGATGACCTCGCCGTTGACCGGGGACGTGTTGGTGAAATACTCGCCGTTAACCGGCGCGACGAATTCGCCGCCGATGAAATTGCCATAGCGCGGCTTGAAGGTAACGACGGCGCCTGGGGTTCCGG
The DNA here is from genome assembly GCF_034555295.1 of Pseudomonas sp. N-137. NCBI lineage: Bacteria > Pseudomonadati > Pseudomonadota > Gammaproteobacteria > Pseudomonadales > Pseudomonadaceae > Pseudomonas > Pseudomonas sp. N-137. The sequence continues at coordinate 128,331 of NZ_JAXUDQ010000026.1, read as the reverse complement.
GTTGTGCATAGATCATAATGGGCCTCTGCCTGGTCGATGCCTGTCGCGGGACAGGCGATAGGCCGATGGTAGAGAGACCCGCATGCTGGACGAATGCGTCATTGGCAGGGGGGCTCTCGTTATTTGGTCGTAGGTTTGTGGATTTTTCAGGACACGAAAAGCGGGAACAAGCGCTGCCTTTGTGGCGAGGGGATTTATCCCCGCTCGAGTGCGCAGCGCTCGCAAAGATTTTGGGGCCGCTTCGCAGCCCAGCGGGGATAAATCCCCTCGCCACAAAAGCAGCCCCCGGCTCAATGACAACTCAGCGCTTGGCCACCAACTCTTTCGGCAACTTGAAGGTCCAGAGCATGCCGCCCTGGTTGAAGTCCTTCACGCGCTTGGCCACTTCGCCGCCCCACAACGGCACCGCGCCACCCCAGCCCGAGAGGACGGAGACGTATTGCTCGCCATCCATTTCCCAAGTGATGGGCGAACCGAGCACACCGGAGCCGGTCTGGAATTCCCAGACCTTTTCCCCAGTCTTGGCGTTGAAGGCCTGCAGGAATCCTTCAGGCGTGCCGGTGAACACCAGGTTGCCCTTGGTGGTCAGCACTCCGCCCCACAGCGGCGCGAAGTTCTTGTGACGCCAGACCTCCTTGCCAGTCTTGGGGTCGATGGCCCGCAGCACACCGATGTAGTCCTCGTTCAGCGGCTTGATGGTGAAACCGGCCCCCAGGAACGCCGCGCCCTTCTTGTAGGCGATGCCTTCGTTCCAGATGTCCATGCCCCATTCGTTGGACGGCACGTAGAACAACCCGGTGTCCTGGTTGTAGGCCATCGGCATCCAGTTCTTCGCCCCGAGGAACGCCGGCGCGACAAACACCGAGCTGCCCTTGGCTTCGCTGCCCGGCGCGCCCGGACGGCCGGCCTCGTTGTAGATCGGCCGCCCTTCCTTGTCCAGGCCGCTGGCCCAGGTGATCTTGTCGACAAACGGGAAGCCGCGGATGAACTTGCCGTTGGTGCGATCGAGCACGTAGAAGAAGCCGTTGCGGTCGGCGGTGGCCGCAGCCTTGATGTCCTTGCCCCCTTCCTTGTAGTTGAAGGAGATCAGTTCGTTGACGCCGTCATAGTCCCAGCCGTCGTGAGGGGTGCTCTGGAAGTGCCATTTGATGCTGCCGTCGTCTGGGTTGAGGGCCAGGCGCGACGAGGAATAGAGGTTGTCGCCAGGGCGCAGATGGGAGTTCCACGGTGCCGGGTTACCGGTGCCAAACAGCAGCAGATTGGTTTCCGGGTCGTAGTAGCCGCCCAGCCAGGGCGCCGCACCACCGGTCTTCCAGAGATCCCCCGGCCAGGTCTTGCCGGCTTCGCCACCGGAAATGCCATTCTCGATAGCCTTGCCGTCCTTGTAGACATAACCCATGTGCCCTTCCACGGTCGGACGGGTCCACAGCAGCTCGCCGTTTTTCGGGTCGTAGGCGCTGATCTTGCCCACCACGCCGAACTCGCCGCCCGCCACGCCGGTAATCAGCTTGCCATTGACGATCATGGGCGCGGCGCTGATGGAATAACCTTCCTTGTGGTCAGCGACTTTCTTGCTCCACACCACCTTGCCGGTGTCCTTGTTCAGGGCCACCAGCTTGGCGTCCAGGGTGCCGAAATACACCAGGTCGCCATACAGCGCCACGCCACGGTTGATCACGTCGCAGCAAGGACGAATGTCATCGGGCAGGCGCGCATCGTATTGCCAGAGTTTCTTGCCGGTGCGTGCATCCACCGCGAACACCCGCGAGTAGGAACCGGTGAGGTACATCACCCCATCCTTGATCATCGGCTGGGCCTGCTGGCCGCGCTGCTTTTCACCGCCGAAGGAGAACGCCCAGACCGGACGCAGATCCTTGACGTTATTCACGTTGAGCGTGTCGAGTGGGCTATAGCGTTGGCCTTGCACGCCGAGGCCGTTGGTCACGACCTGCTGCGGGTTTTTCGGGTCCTGGAGAATTTCCTGATCGGTCACGGCGGCCAAGGCCGAACCGGACAGCAGCATGGCACTGAGCAGCAGGCTCACGGCGAAGGGCTGGCGACGTGCGGGATGAGTCATGACGGCTACCTCTGCGGTTATTGTTATACCCGGGAAATTTTCCCGGTCTGCCGCAGATTCTTGGCCTTGGGGCCGTCGTCAACAATTGCCCGCTGTGTTGAGTTTTCTAGTTCCTTGGTACATGTGAAGACCGGATTGGACCGTTACAACGCTGTTCCCTCAGGAAGCCGGTAAGGTGGCGCCAGCCTTACGTGAACGGCATGCCGGCTTCAGGGCGAGTCGGCTTGGAAAAAATCGCGCAAGATTCGGGCGAATTCGTCGGGACGTTCGTCGGCCGGCCAGTGTCCGGCACCTTCAATGACGGTCCCACTCAGGTGCTGCGCCACCGGTTCGAGGAGCAGGCTGGTCTTCTCGGCGAACCCCCATCGACCACCAATGCCGAGCACGGGCATCTGCAGTTTGCCCCGCCGAGCGGTTTCGGAATGGTCGTCCATGTCCTGCCAGACCGCAGCGTAGTAATTGAGGCCCGCTCGCAGCGCGCCTGGTTTGATGATCTGCCGGACATATTCCTCGAAGTCCTCGCCGCTCACGCCCTCAGGGTTGGCGGACATCTTCCAGAAAAACCAGGAGAGCAGCTCGCGCTCCTTTCCGCGAATGAACATTTCCGCAACATCGGGCTGAGTGAAGAAGCTGAGTTGCCAGCTGCTGGCAACGTCCCAGTCTCGAGACGGCGTCAGCTTGGCCTCGTAGCCGAACCCCGGCAGCGCATATTCGGCGAGGGCCAGCCGTCGAACCTCGTTGGGGTGCGCGCCGGCATATTGGTAAGCAACGCCAACACCGTGATCGTAGCCCACAAGGAAGACCGGCCCCAGGTTGAGCTTCTCGATGAGGGCTCGTAGATCGCGCGCCATGGTCCGCTTGTCGTAGCCCCCGGGCGTAATCGACGATCCTCCGGCTCCGCGCAGATCCGGGGCAATGATTAGATACTGGTCGGCGAGTTCCGCCATGACCCGATTCCACATCAGAGAGTGTTGTGGCCAGCCGTGGAGAAGGACGATCGGTGCCCCTTGCCCGGTAAACCGATAGTGCATTTCGATGCCATTGGCGTGGACTTTGTCGTGGAGGATTTTTGTGATGGTCATTTCATCGCTGCTCCAGAGTTCTGCCTTGCGTAGAAAGCACTCTGCGGCCATGACATCTTCGGTTCCGCGACTTCGGCTATTTTTTCAGGCACCACACCCCTGCTGTGTCCTTAACAATGACCTTAGACCAAGGCCCGCCTTTTTTCATTTTTGGCGCTAGCCGGGGGATTTGCCGGGACTACTCAATCTTGGCATCTACTCGCTTCATCCCTACCCGCTCATAACGCGGATAAAGATGACTGACACTGCGAATCAGCTCATACCGACTCAAGCTGATTCCGGCAAAACGCTCGGGGATGGGGCTGCGGATCATCTCGGCCATGTCATCGCCCCGGGCCGCGCCGTCGCGCATCAGTTGGTCGAGCCAGCTGAGGTAGTCGCGCATTTGCAAGAAAGGCCGGGCATCGCTCGCCACTGGACCATGGCCGGGTACGATCTGCTTCCACGACAGGCTTTGCAGGGTGTCCAGATCCTTGAGCCAGACCTCCAGACCGGGGCTGTTCGGGGTGGTCAGGGCTCGTTCGTAGAACACCAGATCGCCGGCAAACAACACGCCGGTGGTTTCATCGAGGATCGCCAGGTCCGCCCCGGTGTGCCCGGCCAATGCCAGCAGACGCAACGAATGGTTGCCGACCTTCAGCGGACCGGGAACCAGCACTTGGTTTGGCAATACCACTTCGGTGCCACGCATCCAGTCACCGACCAGCCGGTACATGTTCTCGGCCATGGCATCGCCCTGCTGGCGCAACAGATCCGTGGTCCCCGCCAGCGCGCCGATGGGTACGTCGCTAAAGGCCTGGTTGCCCAAGACATGGTCGGGGTGATGATGGGTCAGCAACACCTGGATCACCGGCTTATCGGTGGTCGCGGCAATCGCCTGGCGCAAGGCCTGCCCGTAGCGCCGGGACGGGCCGCTGTCGATGACCACCACGCCGGCCTCGGTGACAATAAAAGCGGTGTTGACGATGTTGCCGCCGTTGGCCTTGGCAAAATTGTCCGTGCTGCCTTCCAGCAACCAAGTGCCTTCGGCGATCTGCCGGGGCTTGAGTGAATAGTCCGCTGCGGCCCATGTCGGCAGGCACAGGCCCAGCCAGATCAGCAACAACCAACGCATGGCGCGCTCCTTGTGGTCAGGGGACCGTTGCCTCGAATTCATTGCCGCTGTTGTCACGCAACAACAGGCGGGTCTGCCCGGGGCCTTGAATGTCGAAGCTCAGGTTGGGGTTTTCGCTGACGGCCGGGAACAGCTCCAGGCGCGCCAGCACCTGGCCGTCGGCGTCCAGCAACTGCGCCTGGTTGAGGTAAAACTCCGGGATGCCGCTCACCAGCCCATTGTCCATCGGGTGGGCGACTTGCAGGCGCAGGCGGCTGTCTTCACCTCGGGGGTAACGAGCTCCCAGCACTTCGCCCAAGTGTTCTTCCCAGCCCGGCTGGGTCCGCACCACGCTTGGCGCGGTGCAGCCGCCACCGGCCGCGTCGATCAACGTCGAGCCGACGTGCCACAGGCCGTCACGGGTCTGCACGGCAGCGCGCAACGGCGTGGCCTGCTCGATACGAATGCGGATCGACAGCCAGGGCAGCACCCGCTCCCCCGGCTGGAAATCGACGATCTTGGGCAGTGGGTTCAGTTCGGCCCAAACCAGCATGCGCACCACGTCGCCGGTGAATGCGCGGGCATCGATCTGCAATGGCACCTGGCGCGCGTCTTCGGCAAAAGGCGGCGCCAGCAACCGGACCCGGTCGTCGAACACGAACGGCGCCTCACCCAGCAATTGTTTGTGATAGAAGGCCCACATCACCGAGGGCACCGGGTCCTTCCCGGTCTCGAGCGCCGTCGCCGTCAACGGCAGGCAGCACAACAGCAGACCCCACGCTCGCCAGTTCATCCCTGCGCTCCTATTGATACATCTCGGGCACTTCGTAACGCAGGCCGTAATGGGCATAGATGGTTTTGAGACTGCCATCGCGGATCAACCCTTCCAGCGCTTCTTCCACCGCATAAGCCAGCTGCCGGTTGCTCTCATGCACCGCCATACCGATTTCCCACCGTTGCTTGCCCATGTTCGGGTAAGCATTTTCGGCCAATGCCAGTTGCGGATCGGCTGCCTCATGCAGTTGCCAGTCGATCTCCCCGCGCATGGCCATGACCGCGTCGACCTGCCCGGCCCGCATGGCCTTGAACGCCTGGCCTACGCCGGGAAAGTGATGGGTCCTGGCGCTGAGCATGCCGTTGAACACCGAGGTCAGGTAGAACGACGGCACGCTGTCGACTTCAACGCCAATGGGGTGCTGCTGGAATACCGCGACACTGCCTACACTTTCAAGCCGTCGGCGGTCGTACGCCACTTGCCAGCACTCCTGCTGATAAGGCCCGAACATGGCGACCTGGGCGTTTTCCAGTTCACCGATGTCGTTGCGCTTTTGCACGTAGTCGCGATCGTAAGGCACGCGCATCATCAGGTCGGCCAGTTGCCGACCATGCAGGGCGCTGCTGCGCCAGATGTAATCGCGCAGGTCGTCATCGAGCTTTTCGCCGGGCGGCGCCCAGATCAATCGCAGGCGCACGCCAAGGGCTTTGGCGAGGGCCTGGGCCAGCTCCACATCCACGCCCCGAGGCTGGCCGTGGTCTTCGAAGCTATAGGGGGCAAAATCCTTGTACACCGCCACTTTCAGCTCGCCGGCGGCGATCATTTCGTCGTAGTTACGCACCTGTGCCTGAACCGTCTGGCCACACAGCAACAGGCTGCAGAATATCCACGCGAACAGGCGCATGGCGATCACTCCTCGACGTGCACGCTGTCGAGATAGGTGCGCACCGCCCACAAGGCTTCCTGGCTTAAGTAGTCCGCCATTTTCGGCATGTAGACCCGGCCGTCGCGCACCGCGCCGTGACGCACGCGCTCGACAAACCACTCATCTCCGGCTTCGGCGGCGTCCAGCATGCGCAGATCCGGCGCAATCCCACCGGACTTGGCTTCCAGGCCGTGGCACGCGGCGCAGTTCTGGTTGTAGGCCGAGGCGCCGATTTCCACCGCTTTGTCTCGCTCGGGAGAACTGCGGTAAGGGTTTTGCGCGAGCCAACCATCGCCATCTGTTGGCAGGCCGGTGTCCTTGATCGGGGTCAGCCCTTTGGTTTCCACTGCCTGGGGCACTACGTTGCCATGGGCCCACACGGAGCCTGCGCCGGTCAGCCCTATCAGCAATGCGGTAGCGATGATGGCGTTGCGTTTTGTTGTCATTGTTATGCCCTCGAATTTGCACGCAAGACCTCTCTACAGAGGCCGTGCCGTCATCTTAGGAACGCCTGCACCCCAGCCGAATGCTGCTTTGGTGGCCGCACTCTAGTTCCTTGGTAGCGGGTCATCCGGCGCGGTTCGCAAAGACAGCTGGTTCGGGAAGTCTTCCCGGCAAGGGCGGGACTTTTTCCGTATCGGTAGAGCCCTGACGCGACCCAACCTAGTCAGGCCAAAACCTCACTGGGAATGCCCACCATGACAATAAAAACGCTCCCCGCCCTCTCTTCCCTGACCGTTGCCTTGCTGCTGGCCGGCAGCCTGTCCCTGACTCCGCAGGCGAACGCCGCAGTCACCTGGGAAGACATCGCCAACGACCACCTGACCACCCGCGACGTATTGCAATACGGCATGGGCACCAACGCCCAGCGCTGGAGCCCGCTGGCCCAGGTCAATGACAAGAACGTGTTCAAGCTCACGCCGGCCTGGTCTTATTCATTCGGCGACGAAAAGCAGCGCGGCCAGGAGTCCCAGGCCATCGTCAGCGACGGCGTGGTGTACGTCACCGGCTCTTACTCGCGGGTATTCGCCCTCGACGCCAAGACCGGCAAACGCCTGTGGACCTACAGCCATCGGCTGCCGGACAACATTCGCCCGTGCTGCGACGTGGTCAATCGGGGCGCGGCCATTTACGGCGACAAGATCTACTTCGGCACGCTGGATGCGCGGGTGGTCGCCCTGAATAAAAACACCGGCAAAGTGGTGTGGAACAAGAAGTTCGGCGATCACGCGGCCGGCTACACCATGACCGGAGCCCCGGTACTGATCAAGGACAAGACCAGCGGCAAGGTGCTGTTGATCCATGGCAGTTCCGGGGATGAGTTCGGCGTGGTCGGGCAACTGTTCGCCCGGGACCCGGACACCGGTGAAGAAGTCTGGATGCGGCCTTTCGTCGAAGGCCACATGGGCCGTCTCAACGGCAAGGACAGCACGCCGACCGGCGATGTGAAAGCACCGTCCTGGCCCGACGACAAAACCACCGAAACCGGCAAGGTCGAGGCCTGGAGCCACGGCGGCGGCGCACCTTGGCAGAGCGCCAGTTTCGACCCCGAAACCAACACCATCATCGTCGGCGCCGGCAACCCGGGGCCATGGAACACCTGGGCGCGCACGGCCAAGGATGGCAACCCGCAGGATTACGATAGCCTCTACACCTCCGGCCAGGTGGGCGTCGACCCGAGTACCGGCGAGGTGAAGTGGTTCTACCAGCACACGCCCAACGATGCCTGGGATTTCTCCGGCAACAACGAGCTGGTGCTGTTCGACTACAAAGACAAGGACGGCAAGCTGGTCAAGGCCACCGCCCACGCCGACCGCAACGGTTTTTTCTACGTCGTGGACCGCAACAACGGCAAGCTGCAGAACGCCTTCCCTTTCGTCGACAACATCACCTGGGCCAGCCACATCGACCTGAAGACCGGCCGCCCGGTGGAAAATCCAGGTCAGCGTCCGGCCAAGCCACTGCCGGGTGAAACCAAGGGCAAACCGGTGGAGGTCTCACCGCCCTTCCTGGGAGGCAAGAACTGGAATCCCATGGCTTACAGCCAGGACACCGGGCTGTTCTACGTGCCGGGCAACCAGTGGAAGGAGGAATACTGGACCGAAGAAGTGAACTACAAGAAAGGCTCGGCCTACCTGGGCATGGGCTTTCGCATCAAGCGCATGTATGACGATCACGTCGGCAGCCTGCGGGCGATGAACCCCACCACCGGTAAGGTGGTCTGGGAGCACAAGGAAGCCTTGCCGCTGTGGGCCGGGGTGCTCGCCACCAAGGGCAATCTGGTGTTCACCGGCACCGGCGACGGCTTCTTCAAGGCCTTCGACGCCAAGACCGGCCAGGAGCTGTGGAAGTTCCAGACCGGCAGCGGCATCGTCTCCCCGCCCATCACCTGGGAACAGGACGGCGAACAGTACATCGGCGTGACCGTCGGCTACGGCGGCGCCGTGCCGTTGTGGGGCGGCGACATGGCCGAGCTGACCAAGCCGGTGGCCCAGGGCGGGTCGTTCTGGGTGTTCAAGATTCCGAGTTGGGATAACAAGGTGGCCCGCCAATAACCCTTGCGGGAGCGATCCTGCTCGCGATAGCGGTGGTTCAGTTGGCAGTGATGTTGAATGTGCCGACGGCTTCGCGAGCAAGCCCGCTCCCACTCTTGATCTCATTGGACACAGATTCTGTGTCCAGCAAAGATCCCTTGTGGGAGCGAGCCTGCTCGCGATAGCGGTGGTTCAGTTGGCAGTGATGTTGAATGTGCCGACGGCTTCGCGAGCAAGCCCGCTCCCACTCTTGATCTCATTGGACACAGATTCTGTGTCTAGCAAAGATCCCTTGTGGGAGCGAGCCTGCTCGCGATGGCGGTGGTTCAGTTGGCAGTGATGTTGAATGTACCGCCGCAATCGCGAGCAGGCTCGCTCCCACAGTTAACTCGAGTTCCTGCCATGAACTATCCACTGGTTTTATTGATCGTGTTCGCCGCAAATGCCAGCGCCGCCGACCCCGACATGCCCCTGACCATCAACGGCTGCATCATCGCCGAGTCCAGCCAATGCCCCGGCGCCGACCTTCGCGGCGCCCGGCTGGCCAACCAGGACCTGCGCAAAATGAACCTCAGCGGTGCCGACCTGCGGGGCGCCGATCTGCGCCATGCGCGGCTGGACCTGGCCAATCTGGAAAAAGCCCGTCTGCAAGGCGCCAACCTGACCCGAGCCAGCTTGCAGCAAAGCAACCTGCGCCTGGCGGATTTCAGTGGGGCCACGCTCAAGGCTATCCAGGGCTGGGGCCTGTTTGCCCAGGGCGCGCAGTTCCAGAAAGCCGACCTGAGCGCCGCGTATCTTCAATTCGCCCGGCTGTCCGGCGCCCGAATGCACGAAACCAACCTGCAAGCCGCCGACCTGGAAATGGCCTGGCTGAGCAAGGCAGACCTCAAGGGCGCCGACCTGCGCGACGCCAACCTGCAGGAAGCCAAGCTTGGCGAAAGCAACCTGGAAGACGCCAACATGAGCGGTTCACGCCAGCATTACGGGAATTTTCAGGATGCGAATATGCAAGGGTGTACGGGTTGCCCGACGACTTGGGATTAGTACCCATTCAAGGACCGACACAGATCCCGTGGCGAGGGAGCTTGCTCCCGCTGGGCTGCGCAGCAGCCCCCATCCAGACAACTCAATCTTCCTGATGCACCGAAGCGATTGGTATTGGGGCTGCTTCGCAGCCCAGCGGGAGCAAGCTCCCTCGCCACAGTTGTGTATTGCTTTCAAGGATGGGATTCACCCCGCCACCCGCACCACGCCCATGTCGATCCCCAGGTGCACCAGTTCGGCATGGGAGCTGACCTGCAGCTTGCTCTTGAGCAGCGTCAAGTGATTGGACACGGTCTTGGCGCTGATGCACAACTGTTCGGCAATGGTGCGAGCCGGGGTGCCCCTGGCGAGCATGACGAAGATCTCCAGCTCGCGCTGGGTCATGCATTGCAAGCGCGGGTCGGTGTCGTGTCGGGTACTGGCGCAGGCCAACTGGGTGGCCAGGGCTTGTTCGATGTAGGCATGGCCGGCCAGCACCCGGCGCACGGCCTCCACCAGTATCTGAGGTGCCGAATTCTTGGTCAGGTAGCCCGCAGCCCCGGCGTCCAGCGCCTGACGGACCAATGGCAGTTCATCGTGCATGCTGAAGAACAGCACCCGCAGTTGCGGCAGGCGCTGGCGCAGGCGCCGGGTGGTTTCCAGCCCGCTGATACCGGGCAGGCCGAAATCCATGATCACCAGATGAGGCACCTGCTCCAGCACTTGACTCAACGCCTCCTCACCGGTGGCGGCTTCGCGCACGTGCAGCTCCGGCATCAGCGCCCGCAATAGGCTGGCATAGCCCTGCCGAACCACCGCATGATCGTCGACCAACAAGATGTTCATCACGCCTCCAGGGGAATATTCAAGGCCAGCGCCCAACCGGCACCGGGCTGGCTGATGATGCGCAGTTCGCCACCCAGGCTGCGGGCGCGCTCGGACATCGAGTGCAGGCCAACGCCCGCTCGATGGGGCCCGGTCGCTCCCCGGCCGTTGTCACGCACCAGCACTCGCAAACGCCCGGCCCGATGGTGCAGGCGAATCCGCACCTGCGTGGCGCCGGCATGCCGGACGACATTGGTCAGCGCTTCCTGCAACAGGCGATACAGGTGGGTCTTGTTCGAGCCCGACAACGGCGGCAACGGCGCGTTGATCCGCAGCTGACAGGCGATGCCCTGGTTTTGTTGCCACTGAGCCACCAGCAGCTCGATGGCCTCGGACAGCGGCAGGTGCTGAAGCACCACCGGATACAGGTCTTGCACCAGCGCACGGAATCCCTGTTGCAGATGCTCGCAATGACCCTCGAGCTGGCTGACGGTCTGCTCCAGCATCGGCGGCTGATCGATCACCAGCCGCAGCAAGCATGCCCGGGCGCGGATCCCTGCCACGTATTGGCCCAGGTCATCGTGCAGGGTCCGAGCCAGCTGCGTGCGTTCCTGCTCCTGCACAGCCAGCAGGGCTTGAGTAAGCCGGGTGTTATCGGCCTGCGCCTGAGTCAGGGCAGCGGTCATGCGATTGAAATGCACCGCCAATTGCCGGGCCTCCGGGATAGCATCAGCGGCCAGCCGCACCCGCAGATCGCCGGCGCAGACCTGACGCAGGGCCTGCAGCAATTCATCGAGCAATCCCATACCCCGGCGCACCGCCCAGCGGATCACCAGCAGGCTGACCAACAGCGCCAGCGCACAGACGCCGAGCAGTTGCACCAGGGAATCGAGGACTTCTTCGATTTCGTCCCGAGGATCGACCGCGATCCAGGCCCGGCGACCGTCGCGCAAATCCACCACCGCGGCAGCCGGAGCGTCGCCCAGTAACCAGCGACCAAGCCAGGCGCTCACCCCGCCCTCGCTGTTCCCCGGCTGCACCTGCCCCGCCGCCAACCAGTGAACCCGTACATGACGCAGACTGCCGGTCAACCGCGACTGGAGACTGGCCGGGTTGCGCTCGGCGGTTTCACTCAGGTAATGCACCACGGACTCGGCCGATTGCAGCTCACGTTTCACATCAGCCGTGGCTTGATGCAGCAACAGGACCGCACAAGCCAGGGTGACCAGGGCGAAAAACGCCGTCACCCAGAGGTTGATTCGCCAGAGGGCCGACATGGTTAGCGGCCCAACCCATGGCCGGCACAGTACTCCTGTGGGAGCGAGCCTGCTCGCGATGAGATCGGCACATTCAACAGCGCTGTCGACTGAACCACCGCTATCGCGAGCAAGCTCGCTCCCACAGGGGAACCTCTGTGCTCGCAGGTTTTGTGTTCGCGGCAGCTCTTTGGTTTGCCAGACAACCGATCCACGCCAATCAGACTCAAGATCAGCAACAACGGTAGCAGCAGGGCTTTGAGAATCCGCACGGTCTGTCCGCTCCTGATGAATGGCGATGACTGGCATCCTAAAACCCCGGCGTCGACAGCGGGTTACTACCTTGGTACTGGCCCGGCGGTACTTTCTGCATATTTCCCCCTGGACACAGGCTTCCTATGCTGGCGCTACCCGCAATGGAGGTGTTATGCGCCGGCTCGTCAGTTACGCCTTGATCCCTTTGCTCGCAGCGGCCAGCGCCGGGTTGCCGGTCGCCGCTCAGGCTGGCGACGGCGCGCCGCTGCAAGTGCGCATCGGCTACCTGGGTTACCGCCCCGACCCGGGCCCGCTGCTGTCCAACGTCATTGAAGAGCCCGCCGATGCCGGGCTGCGCGGGGCGCAGTTGGCGATTGTCGACAGCAACAGCACCGGGCGTTTTCTCAAGCACGATTACCAGCTGCAAAGCGCCAGCGTCGACAGCCCCGAAGCCTTGCTCCAGGCCGCCCAAGCGCAGCATGACCAGGGCCTGCGGTTGTTTGTGGTCAACGCACCATCCGCCAGCCTGCGCCAACTCAGTGCCGCCCTGCCCGACAGCCTGCTGTTCAATGCCGGCAGCGCCGACGACAGCCTGCGCACCACCGATTGCCTGGGCAACGTGCTCCACAGCCTGCCCGACCGGGCGATGCTCGCCGATGCCCTGGTGCAGTTCAGCGTCGTACGCAAATGGCAGCGGGCATTACTGATCGTCGGCCAGACCGCCGAGGACCAGGCCTATGCTGCCGCGCTACGACGAGCCATGAAGCGTTTCGGCATGAAGGCCGTCGCGCAAAAAGACTGGCAGTTCGACAACGACCAACGCCGCAGCGCCCAGGCCGACATGCCTTTGTTCACCCAGACCGCCGAATACGACGTGGTGCTGGTGGCCGACGAGCGCGGCGACTTCGGCGAATACGTGCCCTATCAGACCTGGTACCCGCGTCCGGTGGCCGGCACGCAAGGCCTGACCCCCACCGCCTGGCACAAGACCGTGGAAACCTACGGTGCGGCACAGCTGCAAAAACGCTTCGAAGCCCTGGCCGGGCGCTGGATGAATGATCGTGATTTCGCCGCCTGGATCGCCGTGCGCAGCATCGCCAGCGCCGTGAGCAAACTGCGCCAGGACGACCCATTGGCCATCCGCCAACTGGCGCTGAGCGAGCAATTGCCGCTGGACGGTTTCAAGGGGCGCAAGCTCAGTTACCGGCCGTGGAACGGGCAACTGCGCCAGCCGATTCCCCTGGTTCAGCCGCGGGCGCTGGTGAGCACCTCGCCCCAGGACGGTTTTCTGCACCCTACCAACGAAATGGACAGCCTGGGCTACGACCGGCCCGAAGTGAGCTGCCGCTACCCCTGATCCCTTCAAGAACAACAATAAGGAAACCGCCATGCGCCGCCCCCTGCTTGACCCGACCCGGTTCCAACCTGCCCTGCTTTGCCAGACCCTCACCCTGGCGGCGGCGTTGTTGGTCGCCGGCCCCGCCGCCGCCAGCATCGCCTGGGTTTCCAATGAGAAAGACAACAGCCTGAGCCTGATCGACATGCAGAGCCTGGAGGTCATCGAGACCCTGCCGGTGGGCCAACGCCCCCGAGGGCTGTTGCTGTCCCACGACAACCGCTTGCTGTACATCTGCGCCAGCGATTCGGACCGGGTCCAGGTGATGGACGTCGCCACCCGCAAGATCATCAAGGAATTGCCCTCCGGCAAGGACCCGGAGCAGTTCGCCTTGCACCCCAATGACCGCTGGCTCTACGTGTCCAACGAAGACGATGCCCTGGTGACCGTGATCGACACCCAGACTTCCGAGGTGCTGGGACAGATCGGCGTCGGCGTCGAGCCCGAAGGCATGGCCGTCAGCCCCGATGGCAAATGGGCGGTCAACACCAGTGAAACCACCAACATGCTGCACTGGATCGACACCAGCACCCAGACCTTGGCCGACAACACACTGGTGGACCAACGGCCGCGTTTCGTCGAGTTCAGTCGTGACGGTTCGCAGCTCTGGGCCTCGGCGGAAATCGGCGGCACGCTGACGATTCTCGATGTCGCCAGTCGCCAGGTGCTCAAGACGCTGACGTTCCAGATCAAGGGCGTTCACCCCGACAAGGTACAACCGGTGGGCATCAAGCTCAGCGCCGACGGCAAACTCGCCTTCGTCGCCCTGGGCCCGGCCAATCACGTCGCCGTCATCGATGCCAAGACCTTCGAAGTGCTGGATTACCTGCTGGTGGGGCGGCGCGTCTGGCAACTGGCATTCACCCCCGATCAACGCCAACTGCTGGCAACCAATGGCGTCAGCGGCGATGTGTCGGTGATCGACGTGCAGAGCCGCAAAGTGCTCAAGTCGGTGAAAGTGGGGCGTTACCCCTGGGGTGTAGTGGTGACGCCATGAACGCCCTGGAAGTCAGCGACCTGAGCTTCGCCTACGGCGCGCGCGAAGCCCTCAGGCAGGTGAGTTTCAACCTCGCAGCCGGGCGCTTCGCCGCGTTGCTGGGCCCCAATGGCGCCGGCAAATCGACGCTGATTGCCTTGCTCACGCGCCTGTATGACGTGCAGCGTGGTGAGGTCCGCGTCGGCGGCCATTCGTTGCAGACCTCGCCGCGGCCGGCCTTGCGCCAGTTGGGCGTGGTGTTCCAACAGAGCACCCTGGACCTGGACCTGAGTGTCGAGCAGAACCTGCGTTACCACGTCGCGCTGCATGGCCTGTCGCGGCGCCAGGGCAGTGTGCGCATCGACGCGGAACTGGCCCGCCAGCAGTTGACCGAGCGGCGCCAAGAACGAGTGCGTGCCCTGAATGGCGGCCATCGTCGCCGGGTGGAAATCGCCCGGGCGCTGCTGCATGAACCGCGCCTGTTACTGCTCGATGAACCCAGCGTTGGTCTTGACCCGGCCAGCCGGCTGGCTCTGAACCAACACGTCCGCCAGTTGTGCCACGAGGGCATCAGCGTGCTGTGGACCACGCACCTGCTGGACGAAGTACAGCCCAGCGACGATCTGCTGATCCTGCATCAAGGCCGCCTCGTCGCTAGCGCACGCGCCGACGCCGTGAGCCAGGCACACGGCGGCACCCTCGGTTCGGCCTTCACACATCTGACCGCAGCGGGAGTTCACTCATGAACGCGTATTGGCAATGCTTCAGCGGCATCGTGGTGCGTGAATGGCTGCGTTTCGTGCTGCAACGCACGCGCTTTCTCAGTGCCCTGGTGCGGCCGCTGCTGTGGCTGCTGGTGTTCGCCGCCGGCTTTCGTGCGGCACTGGGCATCGCCATCATTGCCCCCTATGACACCTACATCCCTTATGAGGTGTACATCGTGCCTGGGCTTGCCTGCATGATCCTGTTGTTCAATGGCATGCAGGGTTCGCTGTCGATGGTCTATGACCGGGAAATGGGCAGCATGCGCGTGCTGCTCACCAGCCCCCTGCCGCGGGCCTTCCTGCTGGCGAGCAAGTTGCTGGCAACCTCGCTGATCTCGTTGTTGCAGGTCTACGCATTTCTCGCCATTGCCTGGCTGTACGGCATCCAGCCACCGGCCATGGGTCTGCTGCTGGCATTTCCGGCGCTGCTGCTGGTGGCCCTGATGCTCAGCGCCCTGGGCCTGCTGCTGTCCAATGCCATTCGGCAACTGGAGAACTTTGCCGGGGTGATGAATTTCGTGATCTTCCCGATGTTCTTCCTGTCCTCGGCACTGTATCCATTGTGGAAAATGCTGGAGGCCAGCCCTTGGCTGTACTGGCTGTGCGCGGTGAGTCCGTTCACCCATGGGGTGGAGCTGGTGCGTTATGCGTTGTATGAACGGTTCAATCTGCTGGCAATGGTGGTGTGCGCGGGCTTGACCCTGGTGTTCGCATTACTGGCGGTGTGGACCTTCAATCCGCAGCATGCGGCGTTGCGCAAAGCAGGCTGATTGCACGACGAATAACCCTTGTGGGAGCGAGCCTGCTCGCGATAGCGGTGCGTCAGTCACGTCTCTGCCAACTGAACCACCGCTATCGCGAGCAGGCTCGCTCCCACAGGGGATAGAGCATGACCTAGGTTTGACACTTGTCTTTGAGCCCGAAATTACTACTTTAGTACCGGTTTTCCTGTCTATGGTCGCATTCACAAGACCTCGACCCTGGCATGTAATGGGCGCATAACAAAAAGGATAAATTCCCATGCCCCGTTTGCTGGTGATCGTCTTGCTGGGCCTGTGGCTGAATGTCGCCCAGGCTGACACTGCGCTGTTCTCCGCGCAGGGCTATCGCATTGCCCAGTACCGCAGCCCGACGCCCGCCACCGTCGATGGCGCAGAGACGCTCGATACCCAGGCACTGCAACAGCTGATGATGCAAACGCCATCTGCGATCCTGATCGACGTCTATCGCCGCCCCTGGCTCCAGGGACGCTTCATCGACAACGAGCCCCACGCCAACCTCCCCGGCAGCCTGTGGCTGGCCAATACCGGCGACGGCGAACTCGACCCGACCTGGCAGGATTACTTCAACCATCACCTGGGGAAAGCCACGGGCGGGCGAGCGGATCAACCGCTGGTCTTTTATTGCCGATCTGATTGCTGGTTGAGCTGGAACGCGGTAAAACGCGCCGCCGCCATGGGCTATAAACAGTTGTATTGGTACCGCGACGGCCTCGACGCCTGGGAGGCGGCCCGCCTGCCCTTGCAAGCGGCCCGGCCCGAACCCTTTCCCTGATTTCAATGAGTGCGTGCCCCCGCTCCACCCACACGACAATAACGAGGTGAATGGCCATGTATAAGATCCTGATAGCCGACGATCACCCACTGTTTCGCGAAGCCATCCACAACGTCATCAGCGACGGTTTTCCTGGCAGCGAGGTGATGGAAACCGCCGACCTGGACAGCGCCCTGGCGTTGACCCGCGAGCACGACGACCTCGACCTGATCCTGCTGGACCTGAACATGCCCGGCATGCACGGCCTCAATGGCCTGATCAACCTGCGCAACGAGGCGCCGACCATCCCCGTGGTGATCGTCTCCGCCGAACAGGACAAACAGGTGGTGCTGCAAGCCATTACCTACGGCGCGGTGGGGTTCATCACCAAGTCCTCGCCGCGCTCGCAGATGACCGACGCCATCGAGCAGATTCTCAACGGCAACGTGTACCTGCCACCGGACATCATCCGCACGCAGAAAAGCCCGATGGGCCGCCGCCTGAACGAAACCCCGGCCTTTGCGCCCGAGCTGCTCCAGGCCCTGACCCGTAAACAATTGCTGGTGCTGGAACGCATGACCAAGGGCGAGTCGAACAAACAGATCGCCTACACGCTGGAGATCGCCGAAACCACGGTCAAGGCTCACGTCTCGGCCATCCTGCGCAAGCTCAATGTGCACAATCGGGTGCAAGCGATTCTCAGTGCCGGGGATATTGATTTCGGGGCTTATCTGCGTCGTTGAACCGCGACACATCGCCCCTGTGGGAGCAAGGCTTGCCCGCGATGAAGATGACGCGATCTCCCCAGGATTCGCGGCGCCTGCATCGCGGGCAAGCCTTGCTCCCACACGAATCCCCTCGCCACAACAGCGTTCGGCTCAATGACTCTTGGGCCCACTCAACAAATGACTCATCGCAATCTTCAGTTTCATCGGCCGCACCGGCTTGTGCATCAGGGTGTGGCCGCGTTCGCGGATCTGCTGCTTGAGTTCGTTGCTGTAGTTGGCGGTGATCATCATGGCCGGGATCGCCGAGGCCCGGCGGGCGTTGATCCGGGCCACGGCGTCGACGCCGTTCTGCTCGTTGTCCAGGTGATAGTCGGCAATCAGCAGGTCGGCCTCGGCATGGTAGTTGTCCACCTGGCGCGCCAGGTCCTGCTCCGACAGCGCGGTCACCACCCGACAACCCCAACCTTCGAGCAACGTACGCATGCCGGCGCAGATGGCCGCGTCGTTATCCAGCACCCAGACCCGGGCCCCGCGCAAGCGCTCAAGCATCGGCTCGCTCATCTCCAGGCTCGGCAACGGCTTGGGCGCGGTGGCGCTCAGGGGCACGTCGATGGAGAACACCGAGCCCTTGCCCGGCCATGAACGCACCTGGATCCGGTGCCCAAGGATCCCGGCGATTTTCTCGACGATCGCCAGTCCCAGGCCCAACCCTCGATCCTGATCCGGGCGCTGTACATCGCCGCGCTTGAACTCCTGGAAGATCTCTTCAAGACGGTTTTCGGCAATGCCGATGCCGCTGTCCCAGACCTGGATGGACAAGCGCTGGCGGTGCCGGCGACAGCCCAGCACCACCCGCCCGCTGGGGGTATAGCGAATGGCATTGCTCAGCAGATTGCGCAGGATCCGCGCCAGCAACTGCATGTCGCTGCGCACCAGGGCCGAACACGGCACAAAGTGCAGTTCCAGCCCCTCACTGCGCGCCACCTGGACGTATTCGGCGGCCAGGTTGTCGAGCAACTCGCTGAGGGCGAACGGCGCGATATCGGCCTTGATCACCCCGGCATCAAGCTTGGAAATGTCCACCAGCGTGCCCAACAGGTTTTCCACGTCCTGCAGCGAGTGGCTGACGTTGCGCACCAGTTGCGCATTCGCCACCGGCTCACGGCGCTCGAGCAAAGCGCTGGTGAACAGCCGCGCGGCGTTGAGCGGTTGCAGCAGGTCATGGCTGACCGCCGCGAGGAATTTGGTTTTCGACAGGTTGGCCTGCTCGGCCTCGCGCTTGGCCTCGCGCAAGCGCAGCTCCACCCGGCTGCGCTCGTCGATTTCGCGCAATAGCTGGTCATTGAGGGTGGTCAGTTCGGCGGTGCGTTCCTGGACGCGCTGTTCCAGGTTCTGATAGGCCTGGTGCAGCGCCTCGGCGGTGCGACGCCGCTCGGTGATGTCGCGGATCAGCACGAAGATTCCCACCACTTCACCATTGGCCAGCCGATTGGGCACGTAGGAACGCAGCATATAGCGTTCCTGGTTGTTGATATTGGTCTCGGCAAACTCGAACGTCACACTCTCACCGGCCAAGGCCCGGGCCACGTAGGCCTCCAGGCGCTGGTAATGCTGTTCGCTGTGGGCCTCGCGCAGGCTCTGGCCGAGCATCACGCCACGGGGCCAGCAATACCATTGCTCGTAGACTTTGTTGGTAAATTCGTAGACCAAGTCGGCATTGAGGTAGGCGATCAGCGCCGGCACATGGTCGGTGATCAGGCGGATCCAGCGTTCGCTTTCACTCAGGGCCTCGGCGTGCTGGTAGCGCTCGGTGATGTCGGTGAAGGTGTTGACGTAGCCGCCGGTGGGTAGCGGATGGGTGCGAATCTCCAGGACCCGGCCATCCGACAGGCGCTGCTCGCTTTCGTGGATGAGCCGGCCATTGCTGTCGCGACTGGCCGGGGTCAGCAGTTGCAGTTCACTGTCGGCGATCACCTCGGAAAACGGCCGATGGGCCGCCACTGGCGCCAGACCGCTGAGTTCCAGGAAGCGACGATTCCACAACTCCAGCACACCCTGGGCATTGACCATGGCCACGCCCTGGGAAAGGTTGTCCACGGCCCGTTGCAACAAGTGCGATTTCTGCGCGATGGCCTGTTCGCGACGCACGGTTTCACTGAGTTTGACGTCGGTGATGTCGGTAAACAGAATCACTCGACCGCCTTCCTGGGTTGGTCGTTCGCTGACTTGCAGCCAGCGCCCGTTCTGCAAGCGGTAAAGCACATGCTCGTCGGCCTGGCCACGCGGTTCTTCGCTGAACAACCCGTTGGCGGTCATCAGTCGCTTGACCTCGGAAATGCGCATCCCGGCGATGATGCGCACGCGACTGTGGGCCCAAAACGCCTTGAAGCGGCTGTTGAACAGGACGATGCGCTGTTGTTCGTCGAACAGCACAAACGCATCGGAAATGCTCTCAATGGCATCGATCAGGTGCCGGTGGGCGGTTTCCGCGCGCAGCCGCGCTTCGCCCAGCAGGTGATTGCCGGCCTTGAGTTCGGCCATGGCCTGGTTCAGGGCATCGGTGCGCTCGCGAACCTGCTCGGCCAGCACCACTGAATGCTGGAATGCCGCATACGGGTCGTTGCCCCGGGTCACGCCGGACTCCACCCGTTCGATCAGTGCGTCGTTGATCCGCCGCAGTTTGCGGTTTTCGTGCTGCAGGCTGGCGATCTGCGCCTGCAGGTCAGCGATGGCCGGGGACGCGATGGCGGGCAATGGCAACTCCGGTGAAGGTCTGGTTGATGTGCATGCCATTGAACTGCTCTCCGTAGGTGTTGAAGCCCATCACGCGATGGTCGCGCAGGAACTGGCCGATCTGCTCCAGGCCACCGCGATCTTCCAGTTCCATGCGCCTGAGAAAACAGTCACAGCCGATGGTCAGCAGCAAGTCACCCAGGCGCCCCTGCAAGCCGCTGAACAGTTCTTGCAGGTTGTGCAGCAAAGGGCCCGGGGTCATCGCCGTGAGCACGATGCCGTTCTCCACCGCACAGTAAAAACTCAAACTCAGGTCCGAGTGCACCTGCTGGATCGCCCGCACGTAATACTGGTCGTTGATACGCACCGCCAGCGGATGGGCGGCGAAGACCCGGTAGTTCAACGCGTTCACCGGCACACCGATGTGCCGGGCATATTCCTCGGCGGCGGGCTCGGCATTGAGCTCGTAGACACGCCGCGAGGTGCTGTCGGCCCCGGTCACGACCAACTTCTCCTCCCGAGGCAGGATGTGATGGGTGGTGAACACCTCGAAATCCAGCCAGGTGTTGATCAGCACCACCACGGCCGCGCCGCTGTGGAACTGACCTTCGTAGTACACGTGGGTGTGAGTCAGGTAGTTGTCGTCGCCGGCCGAACCGCCGAAATGCGGAATGTCCCCCAGCGCCGCGCTCAACGCCGCCAGCACCATCTCCTCGCGACTGGACAACCCATCGAGCAAGGTCAGGGCAAAGCTGTGGCCCTTGATCGGCGCCAGCGCATTGCTGCGGCAACCGCTGGCCAGTCGTTCGACCATTTGCTGGGCGTCGATCAAGCTGAAGTGCTCCATTTCCCCGATCAGCTCGGCGGCAATGGAAAAATGCCGATGATCGAAACCCACCGCTGTGACGCAGTTGCGGCCATAGCCTTGACTGGTGATTTCTCCGGCGCTGGTGCAGCCCACCAGGCGAATCCCGCCGAAGCTCTGGGAGAGCGCCTGGCCAAGAGCCGGCAAGTCGTATTCGGCGGAGCAGAAAAACAGCACGAAACCCAAGTGCGGGTGCAACAACTGCCGCGCCAGCTCCTGGGCAACTTGCTGGACGTTCGTTGCCTGGGACATGGCGCTTATCACACCTTCGCTCTGGGCCTTTAGCATCTTCGCCTCCGACGGGTGCGTGACAGGAACCTTGAGTGTACGAAGCGGCGCCCGACTCACGAATGCTACTTGGGTAGCGGGTAGACGCTTCCATGGGAGGAGAACAGTGGCGGCCCCTGCCGCGATGCGCACGGCAGGGACCACCACAAAAAACCCCGGGCTTCGGCTGGAATGCTCCTGTGGTGAGGGGATTTATCCCCTCACCACAGGGTTGTGCATTGCTCCCGATGGATCCTCTTTACCAGGTCAACACCGCCCCCACCGCAAAGGTGTCGGTGTCTTCGTTCTGGGCGCTGGTGTCATGGCCGTTGATTTCGAACTGGTTGTATTCGGCCACGAGCTTGAGGTTGTCGTTGACGTCATGGAACAGCGCTATGCCACGGGTTTCATAGTCGGCGCCGCTGCCCACCACGCCATTGCCGTCGTCCTCGGTCTTGCCGTAGGACAGCGCCAGGCGGTTCTTGCCCAGTTTGTAGGAGCCCTGCAACAGGTAGCCGGTACTGTCGACATTGCGCAACGTCGCTTCGCCGGCGTTGTTGGTGAAGAACGGGTTGATACCCTTGGCCTGGAACCCGGAACCGGTGAGCGACAGGCCGCCCATCTTCGCCTGTACGCCATAGCCCAGGCCTTTGGAGGTCACTGAATCGACCGTGGTGTCGGTGTTGTCCGAGGTCTGGTAGCTGCCGTTGAGCCAGCTATAGATCTTCGCCCCACCCAGGTCGAACTGGTAGGTCACCTCACTTTCAGTACGCGGATTTTCCTGGTAGGCCTTGCCGGTGGCACTGCTGTCGTTGGTGTCCACCGGGTCCATGATGCCCACCGCCACCCGCAGCCCATCCATCACCGGCGTGCGGTAGGTGATCTGCGAAGTCGGGAACGGATACGGGTAGCCGCTGCCGATGTTGCCGAACGACACCCCGCCGCCGTCCACCAACCCGAGGGTGTCGCTGACCTGCCCGTAACCGGCCAGTAACTCGTCCAGCAGAATGTTGGAACGGGCGAACAGACCGAAGTCCTTGCCGACCAGCACTTCACCCCACTGCGGATTGGCGACGGTGCCGTAGAACTGCCGCACGTCGATGGCGGTGTCGGTGCCGTTGGTTTCGCTGTCGTTGATGGTCACCCAGAACGAGGCACGGGCGCCAAGCTTGAGGTCATCGACCTGCTTGCCCATGTTGAAGCCCAGGTAGTTGGGCAAGAAGCCCATCTTGACCCGCGCCTGCCGACGGTCGAACTGCTCCCCTGCCCGGTCAACATCGCTGTTGACGTAAAAGGCGTTGATATAGCCGTCGGTGGAAAAGGTGGTCTGGTCCTTGTCGTACAGCATGATTTCAGCCTGGGCCCACGACGTCAGGCCAAGGCTCGAAAGGCCGGCGATGACCGCAGGCAAAAAACGGTGGCGAGTATTTTTATTGTTGTGCATGGCGCGCTCCGCAACATGAGACGGGATGTCGGAGGCGATTATCGAAAGGCGACAGGCCGCGTCATACGCTGCCTTGGAGGCAATTGGCGGATGCTTTGGAGGCGCCGGCCCGGCGCGGCAGTTTGGGTGTAAGACTGCGATGTGACGGAGGGGCAATACTTAGGGCCTAACCCTGAAACTAAGGTGGGAGCGAGCCTGCTCGCGATGGCGGTGTGTCAGCCACCCTAAATGCTGCTGACCCAACGCCATCGCGAGCAGGCTCGCTCCCACAGGATCCTTGGCTCAGAACCTCGGTTTGACGGTTTTCCAGTCCGGCTTGTAGCGCTGCATCTGCCGCACATCGTCGCGCTGGCGGATGCCGCAACTGAGGAACTGCTCATGCAGCTTGCCCAGTTGATCGCGGTCCAGCTCCAGTCCAAGCCCCGGCGCACGGGTGATTTTCACGCAACCATCGACAATCGGCAGCTTGCCGCCCTTGATCACCTCTTCATCCGGTTCCTGCCACGGGTAATGGGTGTCACAGGCGTAATCCAGGTTCGACACCGAAGCCGCGACGTGGGCCATGGCCATCAGGCTGATTCCCAAGTGGGAGTTCGAATGCATCGACACGCCCAGGCCAAAGGTGTCGCACATTTTCGCCAGCGCCTGGGTGTCTCGCAGCCCGCCCCAGTAATGATGGTCGGCCAAGACGATCTGCACGCTGTTGAGGGCCACGCTGCGACGGAACTCGTCGAAATCGGTGACCACCATATTGGTCGCCAGCGGCAGGCCCGTGCGCCTGTGCAGTTCGGCCATGCCTTCGAGCCCTGGTGTGGGGTCTTCGTAATATTGCAGGTCATCGCCCAGCAGCTCGGCCATGCGAATGGAAGTTTCCAGCGACCAGTTGCCATTGGGATCGATGCGCAGCGGGTAGCCGGGAAACGCCTGTTTCAACGCCTTGATGCAGGAAACCTCGTGCTCCGGCTCCAGGGTGCCAGCCTTGAGCTTGATACTCTTGAAGCCGTAGTCCTGGATCATGCGCCGGGCCTGGGCGACGATCTGCTGTTCGTTGAGCGCCTCGCCCCAGCTGTCCGGCGGATACGGCGAATCGACGTGCTCGGCGTACTTGAAAAACAGATAGGCGCTGAACGGGATCTCATCCCGAATCGCCCCGCCCAGCAGATCCACCAGCGGCACGTTCAGGTAATGGGCTTGCAGGTCCAGGCAGGCCACTTCAAACGCTGAGTAAGCATTGCTCACCGCCTTGCTCGCATGGGAACCCGGCGCCAGCTCCGCACCGGCAACGCTGGCGGGCCGGTGGGCGGCCACGGTGGCCTGGACGATGGCCCGCAACTGGTTGAGGTTGAACGGGTCGAGCCCGATCAACTGGCTTTGCAGTTGCTGCTGGATCGCCAGGGCCGGCGCATCGCCGTAACTCTCTCCCAGGCCGATGTAACCGTTGTCGCTCTCGATCTCGATGATCGAACGCAACGCGTAGGGCTCATGAATGCCGCTGGCGTTGAGCAACGGCGGATCGCGAAAGGCGATGGGTGTGACGGTGACGCGGGTGATCTTCATGCAGCGGCTCCGATCATTGTTTTTGTAGAGAACGGGCCGATGATGGACGGAGGGTATTGTTCCCGTCTAATCTAACTTGGCACTTGATTGATACCTGGATTGAATCAATGTTTGAACTGGCCCAGCTACGCTGCTTCACTACGGTGGCGACCGAACTCAACTTCCGTCGCGCCGCCGAACGTCTGAACATGACCCAGCCTCCGCTGAGTCGGCAGATCCAGTTGCTGGAACATCACCTGGGTGTCGAACTGTTCACCCGCAGCACTCGCAGCGTGGCGCTCACCGCCGCCGGACGGGCGTTTTTCATCGAAGCGCAGAACCTGCTGGAGCAGGCGCAACAAGCCGCCGTGGCCGCCAAGCGGTTTGCCCAGGGCGACATCGGCTCAGTCACCATCAGCTTCGTCGGCAGCGCGGTGTATGAGTTTCTACCCAAAGTCATCGCCGAAGCCCGCTTGAAGCAACCCCAGGTAAAAATCGTTCTGTCGGAGATGAACACCTACCAGCAACACGAGGCCCTGCGCGCTCGCCGCATCGACCTGGGGATCGTCCGCTCGCCACTGCTGGAAACTGGCTACGCCACCGAGTGCCTGGTGCGCGAACCGTTCGTCCTGGCCGTGCCCGTCGGGCATCCGCTGGCCAGTGCCGATTCGGTGGGCGTCGAAGATCTCGACGGTGAACCCTTCCTGATGTACTCCCACTCCGCCTACCCACCTTTCAACGAACTGCTCACCGGCATGCTGCGCTCGGCCCGCGTTGCACCGCAGTTCGTGCAATGGCTGGGTTCCTCACTGACGATCCTGGCGCTGGTTAACGCCGGCATGGGTCTGGCACTGGTGCCCCGGTGTGCCACCAGCGTGGTGTTCAGGCAGGTGGTGTTTCGTGAGATCGATCTGGGTGAAGGGGTACAAAGCGAGTTGCACCTGGTATGGCGCCAGGACAATGACAACCCGGCGTTTGCCATGTTGCTGGAGGGCATTCGCGGGGCGGTTCGCGAGGGTCTCTGAATCTGAAGCCTACCGATGTCGCCCTCCGCAGTGACCAAACTTGACGACCTATTCCCGTCACCCCAAACAAGTTGTACGATGACAGACGAGATCAGCTGAAAACGCTAATCCGCTCCGATACCTACAAAAATAAGGAAATACCCATGAAAAAAGCCACATTGGTCATCAGCTTTCTGTGCCTGTTCAGCGGCTACGTCGCGGCTGCCTCTTCATCGGCCGAGCAGGAAGTGGCCCAGGCCGTCGACCACCTGACCCAAGCCATGCTGCACAAAGACATCCCACAACTCCAGGCACTGGCCGCCGAAAACCTGACCTACGGGCACTCCAGCGGGAAGATTCAGGACAAGAAAGCCTTCATTGCCGACATCGAAACCGGCAAGAGCGCGTTCAAGACCCTGGAGATGAAGGATCAGAAAATCACCCTGTCAGGCGATGTGGCCCTGGTGCGTCACCACTTCTCCGCGCAAGCGCTCAAAGGCACCGAAGTGGTTCCGACGGAAATCGAGAACTTTCAGATCTGGCAGAAGCAGAAGAATGGCAAGTGGCTGCTGATTGGGCGGCAGGCGTTTCGGTTCTGAGCTAAAAATCTCCGTGGGCGCCGTTAGTTAACGTGAAGCGGCAGGGATTCAATGTGGCGAGCGGATTTATCCCCTCGCCACAGGTCACCGTTACTTCAATCCGCCGCCCACTGCTCCCGGTACTGCAGCAGGAAATCGACAAAGGCGCGCACCCGCTGCGGCACGTACCGACCGTGGGGATACAGCAAGGTGAACGGACGTGAGCGCCCTGCGAAAGGCGCAAGTACCTCCACCAATTGTCCGTTGGCCAGCTCCTGCTCCACGATGAATTTGTAGGTCTGGAACAAGCCGGCGCCATGTTTGGCCAGCGTCACGCCGCCGAGCACATCGTCCGAACAGCAATAACCCCCTTCGCCGAACACCTCCTTTTCCTTGCCTTCGACATTGAACAACCAGGAAATCCGCCGGCCGCTACTAGGCAGCTCGAACTGGATGCACTCGTGGTCGTCCAGGTCTTCAAGGACCTGCGGCGTGCCGGCCTTGCGCAAGTAATCCGGGGACGCGACCACCACCAGTTTCGCGTCTTCCAGCAGCCGAGCGATCATCGATGAGTCGGGTTGCGCTCGCACCCGGATGGCGAGGTCATAACCTTCGGCAACGAAGTCGATGTTTCGGTTGCTCAGGTGCAGGTCCACCGTCACTTGCGGGTACAGCGCCCGAAAGGCCGGCAGCAAGGGCAGGATGCGGTGATGACCGTAGGTGGTGGGCAGGCTGATGCGCAGTTGCCCGGACGGCACCGATTGCGCGCCCATCATCTCCTGTTGCGCCTCCACCAGTTGCGTCAGCGCTTGCCGGCATTGCTCGAAATAGGTCTTGCCGGCTTCCGTCAGCCGAATGCTGCGTGTGGTGCGCACGAAAAGACGCGAACCCAGGCGCTCCTCCAGACGAAAAATCGAGCGACTCACCGCCGCCGGAGTCACACCGGCAAGCTGCGCCGCCGCAGTGAAACTCCCTGCCTCCGCCGCCAGGCAGAACAGTTCTATGCTGCCCAACTGCAAGTCTTCGAAATGACGCTTCATGATTCGTTACACCGCGTATCAACTGAAGTTTCCAGACACCTGTTTATCAGCCGCAGGCGTATAAATATAGTGGCCCCCGTGGCGCGGGAACCTCCTGCGCTCATTTCTCATCAGCAGGAGTGCATCATGCCTTTCGTCAATGTGCGTATAACCCGCGACGGCGTCACTCGCGAACAGAAAGCCCAGGTCATTTCCGAGATCACCGAAACCCTGCAACGGGTGCTGGGCAAGGACCCGCACTTGACCCACATCGTGATCGAGGAAGTCGACACCGATAACTGGGGTTACGCGGGTATGACGACGACGCAATACCGAAGCTTGCCCAAAGAGTGACGGTTCTACCTTCCCGAGCCCGGTCCAACTGACCGGGCTTTTTTGTGCCTGATGATTAACCCTGTGGGAGCGAGCCTGCTCGCGATGGCGATGGACCCGTCACATTGATGTTGGCTGGAATACCGTCATCGCGAGCAGGCTCGCTCCCACATTGAATTAATTACATGACGTATCAACTCAAGTACCAGCCCCCGTATTTATCAAACCCAAGCGCATCAATACCCTGATCTCAACCACCGCCAACATCGGCGCAACGGTTTCAATTCAATTGATCAGGAGTCCAATCATGAGCCTCAACAAAACCGTCATCATCACCGGCGCCTCCAGTGGCATCGGCCTGGGTCTGGTCCAGGCGTTCCTGGATCGGGGCTATAACGTGGTGGGCAATGCCCGCTCTCAGTCCGGCCTGGACAGCGCCGCGCAACAGCTCGCCCACCCGGCGAACTTCATTGGCGTGGCCGGTGATATCGCTGACCCGGCGACTTCAACCCGTCTCATCAACAAAGCCATCGAAACCTTCGGGGCCGTGGACGGGCTGGTGAACAACGCCGGCTTCTTCCTGCCAAAACCTTTCATCGAATACAGCCCCCAGGACCTGGAAGCGCTGCTGGACACCAACCTCAAGGGTCTGGTCTACGCCAGCCAGGCGGCTGCCGCACACATGATCGGTCGTCAGCAGGGTTTCATCATCAACATCTCCGCCGCCGTGGCCCTGCAACCGAACATCCAAGTGCCGGCGGCGCTGCCGGTGTTGATCAAAGGCGGAGTCAACCAGATGACCCGTGCCCTGGCGCTGGAGCTTTCGCCCCACAACATCAAGGTCAACGCGGTCGCCCCCGGCATCATCGACACGCCCATGCATGACCCGGCGCACCGCGACTTCCTCAACAACCTGGCCCCGGCCGGTCGAGTCGGCACCATCGAGGAAATTGCCGAGGCCGTGTTGTACCTGGCGCGCGCTGATTTCACGACCGGCGCGATACTGCCGGTAGACGGCGGGATGAGCACGGGCAAGTGGTAATACAGGCAAGTGGTAAAAAGAAAAACCCCGGAGGCACAACCTCCGGGGTTTTCATGACGCCTGGAGTTCAGAGCGTATAGGAGATGCCGGCCTGCACGGTTCGCGGTGCACCTGGGTAGGCATAGACGTTACCGAAAGCGCCTTCTTCGTAGTCGGCGTCGAACAGGTTCTTCAGGTCCAGGTTGAGGCGGATCCGCTCGTTGACCTTGTAGTAGCCGAGCAGGTCCACCACCGTGTAGCTGTCCATGGAGAACGCAGTCGCCGCCGTCTGGCCGGCCCGTTCATCCACATACTTGGCGCCTAGTCCCAGGCCCAGCCCTTTGAGGCCGCCATCCTGGAACTCATAGACGTTCAACAGGCTGAAGGTGTTTTTGGGCACGTTGAGCAAGCGGGTGCCGGACGGGATATTGATGTCCTTGGTCACTTCGGCATCCACATACGCGTAACCACCAATCACGCGCCACTCCGGCGTCAAATTGCCCGCCATGTTCAGGTCAAAACCACGGCTGCGCACTTCGCCAGCGGCCACGCTGAAGGTGGAATCCACTGGGTCAGTGGTGAGCACGTTACGTTTTTCGATCTGGTACACCGCCGCATCGACACTCAACTGACGATCCAAGGCTTCCCACTTGATCCCCATCTCATAAGACTTGCCCTCTTCCGGCTTGAACCCGCCGCCTTCGCGACTGGCACCGTTGTTGGGTTTGAACGAGCGCGCGGTATTGGCATAGACAGCCAAGGTGTCGGTCAAATCGTAGATCACACCCAGGCGCGGGGTGACCGCGCTGTCGGTGACGTCCCAGTTCCGACTACCAGGCGGGGTCTGAGGGACGAAACTCTCGTACTGATGCTCGAACCGCTCAAAACGTGCCCCGGCCAACAGCTTCAAGCGCTCAGTCAGCGCCACCTGATCCTGCACGAATACGCCAAACGTCTTGAGGTTTTCCTGATCATCGGTGGGCGTGCGTGTCAGCGCCGGGCGTGGCTGGCCATACACCGGATCGAAGATATCGATTGGATAAGCACTGCTCCCCGCGGCGGAACGTTTGATGATGGACTGGTAGTCGTAATCTTCATACTCGATGCCGGTCAACAGTGTGTGCTCGAACCCACCCGTGGAAAAACGCCCGGTGAGGTTAAGTTGGGTGTCCCGGTCAGTCCACTCCAGTTTGCGATAGTTGAAATTGCGCCCCAGGGTACGCCCGTCGGCGGCGATGCCGTTGCCTTCCACCGCGTTGCCCTGCAGGGTGCCGTCCAGCCATTGGGTGCCGCCGGCCAAGGTCCAGTCGTCGTTGAGCATGTGCTCGAAACGCACCTGCAGCATGTTGTTGTCGTTGTGCAACTTGCCGGCGTCTTTCTCGCCGAAGAACGTATCGCGCGAGGCGGTGCCGCGCTGGCCGGCGTAATGGGTCAAGCCACGGTCCAGCGGCGCATTGTTGCGCATGAAGTCGCCTTCGAAGGTCAGGCGCGTGGTGTCGTTGACCTGCCAGGTCACCACCGGCGCAATGCCGTAGCGTTCGGTCTCGACGTGGTCGCGGAACGTATCGCCACCCTCGCCGATCACGTTCAGGCGATACGCCAGGCGTCCTTCTTCGTCCAGCGGGCCTGAGGCATCCAGGGTCCCGCGACGCATGCCCTGGTCGCTGACCTGGCTGCCCAGGGTCACAGTGCGTTCGGCCAATGGCTGCTTGGACACCACGTTGAAGGTGCCGCCTGGATCGCCGCGGCCGTACAACATCGTCGCCGGGCCGCGCAGCACTTCCAGGCGCTCGATGGTGTTGGCATCTGGCATGTTCGGGTAACCGCGGTTGATCGGGAAACCGTTGCGGTAGAACTCGCCCGTGGTAAAGCCGCGGACCGTGAACGTGGTCAGGCCCTGGCCACCGAAGTTGTTCGCCCTGCCGACCCCGCCGGCGTAATCGAGCGCGTCTTGTAGCCGGGTGGCGCTGAGGTCTTCCACCACGTCGCGCGAAACCACGGAAATCGACTGTGGGGTTTCATGAATCGCGGTGTCGGTACGTGTCGCGCTGGCCGAACGGGTCGCGTGGTATCCCTTGACGGGCCCCTGCGCGGACTCGATATCCGAAAGACCCACGATGTCCGTGGCTTGCAGTTCCACCGGTGCGGAGGTTGCGGCCATGGGCTCGTCTGCCCACGTGGATACGGAATAAGCCTGGAGCACACACAGTGAAACGAGAATCCGACGCATCGATGCACAATCCTAACGAAAATACGTCAGCCCCCCAGAGGCCGACAAGAATGTGTCGCGAAAGATACAGCAACTCATTCTTGTTTGACACAAATTCCCATTCACAACCTAGCAAAATACCCCTTCCTGGCACGTGCCAACTGCACAACGCGACTGCTGGCAAAGTCGTATACCATATCCCCAACCAAGCCAAACGACCGCCGCCGTGACCTTATCCAAGTTCAATCTGCCTGATCTGGGCAACACCCCTTCCACTTCGGAAATCATCACCCGTCATCTGCGCGAAGCCATCGTGGCCGGGCATTTTGCCGAGGACGAGCCCATTCGCCAGGACGACATCGCCCGGCAGTTCAACGTCAGCAAGATTCCCGTGCGCGAAGCCCTCAAGCGCCTGGAAGCCGAGGGGCTGGTGATGTTCCAGCGCAATCGCGGGGCGATGGTCACGCGCATTTCCGAGGCGGAGCTGGCGCAGATGTTCGAGGTGCGGATGCTGCTGGAAGACAAAGTACTGCGTCTGGCGATTCCCAACATGACCGAAGAGACCTTCGTCCGCGCCGAGAGCATCTGCCGTGAGTTCATCGGTGAAGACGACGTGGGTCGTTGGGCTGAACTGAACTGGCAATTGCATGCCTGTCTCTACGAGCCGGCGCAACGCCCCTTTCTGGTGGGTTTGATCCGCTCGGTGCACGACAAGCTGGAGCGCTACCTGCGCATGCAGATGAGCCTTTCGGCCGGCAAGGAACGCGCCGACCACGAACACCGGGAAATTCTTGCGGCCTGCCGCGCCGGTGATGTGGAGCGGGCGGTGAAGTTACTGGACGAACACATCGCCGGCGTTTGCAAAACGCTGTTCGAGTTCCTGCCTTCGAGCCATTGATGCGCCGCTGCTGTGCCGATTTCGTCATGAGTGACAGATAAATCCATCAAGCCGTCACCCCCCAGCGCGGGCCACGCTTGCCGTCACTCATCTGAACGGACGTGGCCCCCCATGAAACGCATTACCGTGATCGATTCCCATACCGGCGGCGAACCGACCCGTCTGGTCACCGACGGTTTTCCCGACCTGGGCCAAGGCAGCATGGCCGAGCGCCGCCAGCGTCTGGCGACACAGCATGACGCCTGGCGCACCGCCTGTGTGCTGGAGCCACGGGGCAGCGATGTGCTGGTCGGTGCGCTGCTCTGTGAGCCGCAGGATCCGAGCGCCTGTGCCGGGGTGATCTTCTTCAACAACAGCGGCTACCTGGGCATGTGCGGCCACGGCACCATCGGCCTGGTGACGTCACTGGCACACCTGGGCAAGATCGGCCCTGGCGTGCACACCGTCGAAACCCCGGTGGGCACGGTGCAAGCGACCTTGCATGAGGACCGTTCGGTCAGCGTACGCAATGTGCCGGCCTACCGTTACCGCAAGGCCCTGAGCCTGGAGGTGCCCGGTATCGGCCCGGTGGTGGGCGATGTGGCCTGGGGCGGCAACTGGTTTTTCCTGATCGCGGACCATGGTCAGCGCGTGGCGGGCGACAACCTCGACGCGCTGACCGCCTACACCTACGCCGTGCAGCAGGCCTTGGAACAGCAAGGTCTGCGGGGTGAGGACGGTGGCCTGATCGATCACATCGAACTGTTCGCCGATGACCCGCACGCCGACAGCCGCAACTTCGTGCTCTGCCCCGGCAAGGCGTATGACCGCTCCCCATGCGGCACCGGCACCAGCGCCAAACTGGCGTGCCTGGCCGCTGACGGAAAACTGCAACCCGGGCAGATCTGGCGCCAGGCCAGTGTCATTGGCAGTGAATTCGAAGGCTCCTATGAGTTCGACGGCGAGCGCATCGTGCCGACCATTCGCGGCCGCGCCTACATCAGCGCCGAAACCACGCTGGTCATTGAGCCGGATGATCCGTTCGCCTGGGGCATCGTCCCGTGAACGCCGGCCACGTCGCCGATGTGATCATCATCGGTGCCGGCATCATCGGCGCCGCCTGCGCCCGGACGTTGGCCCGGCGAGGCTTGAAGGTCCTGGTACTCGATGCCGGTTGGCACGGTGCCACGGCCGCCGGCATGGGCCACTTGCTGGTGCTGGACGACAACCCGGCGGAACTGGCCCTCAGCCAATATTCCCTGCAGCGCTGGCGCCAGTTGGCCCCGGCCCTGCCCGACGCCTGCGCGTGGCGCAACAACGGCACCCTGTGGCTGGCGGCCAATGCCGAGGAAATGGCCGTTGCCCATAGCAAGTACCTGAACCTGCTGGCTCATGGCGAAGACTGCGAGCTGATCGGGCGTGCGGCCCTGCAGCAGCGTGAGCCGCAACTGCGCGAAGGCCTGGAGGGCGGCCTGCTGATCAAGGGCGACGGGATCCTGTACGCCCCGGCTGCCGCGCGCTGGATGCTGGACGAGGCCAATATTGCTCAGCAACGCGCCCAGGTCATTGAAGTGGACGGCCATCGAGTGCGTCTTGAGGACGGTCGCTGGTTGAACGCAGAAGCGGTGATTCTCGCCAATGGCATCCAGGCCACCGAGCTGTGCCCGGAGTTGCCGA
This sequence comes from Pseudomonas sp. N-137, assembly GCF_034555295.1. Lineage (NCBI taxonomy): Bacteria > Pseudomonadati > Pseudomonadota > Gammaproteobacteria > Pseudomonadales > Pseudomonadaceae > Pseudomonas > Pseudomonas sp. N-137. Next base: position 95,526 of record NZ_JAXUDQ010000026.1, on the reverse strand, counting down.
TCGAAGCCAAGAAGGGCCATTTGTTGATCACCGATCGTTACCCCGCCACCGTCTCCCACACCCTGGTGGAGCTGGGGTATGTCACCAGCGCTCACAACGCCAGCGGTCCATCGGTGGCGTGCAATATCCAGCCGCGTCCGACCGGGCAGCTGTTCATCGGTGCCTCGCGACAGTTCGGCACCGTCGACCCGCAGGTGGAAGGCTGGATGCTGGCAAAGATGCTCAAACGTGCTGTCGACTACATGCCAGGCCTGGCACACCTCAACGGCATCCGCGCCTGGACCGGTTTTCGCGCCGCCAGCCCCGACGGCCTGCCGCTGGTGGGGCAACATCCGCAACGCCCTGGCCTGTGGCTGGCGGTGGGTCACGAAGGCCTGGGCGTGACGACGGCACCCGCAACGGCCGATCTGTTGGCCGCGCAACTGTTCAACGAAACCTCGCCGCTGGCGACGCAACCGTACCTGCCACAGCGTTTTCTGGGAGAACCGGCCCATGCCTGATCTGTTTCTCGATGGTCGCCCGCTCACTGTCGTCAGCGGCACCAGCGTCGCCGCCGCCCTTGCCCTGGGAGCCGACGGTTGCGGCCGCACTTCGGTCAGCGGCCAGCGCCGCGCGCCTCTGTGCGGCATGGGCATTTGCCAGGAATGCCGGGTGATGATCGATGGCCATCGACGCCTGGCCTGCCAGACACTGTGTCGCGATGGCATGCAAGTGCAAACACGACCATGAACGAAACCACCGACCTGTTGATCATCGGCGCCGGCCCCGCCGGCATGGCTGCCGCCCTGGCCGCGGCAAGCAGCGGTATGCGCATTGTGCTGCTGGACGATAATCCATTGCCGGGCGGGCAGATCTGGCGCGACGGCCCCCAAGCTCACCTCCCCGCCGAGGCCCGACGTCTGCGCAACTCATTACAGGCCTGCGCCAATGTGCGCTGCCACGCCGGCACCCGCGTCATCGCCTGCGCCGCCGATAAAACCTTGCTGGTGGAAGATGCCGAGCGCGGCTGGCAGATCACCTACCAGCGCTTGATCCTGTGCACCGGCGCGCGCGAACTGCTGCTGCCCTTCCCCGGCTGGACGCTGCCGGGGGTGACCGCCGTCGGTGGTTTACAAGCATTGATCAAGAGTGGCCTGCCAGTGCGCGGCGAACGGCTGGTGATCGCCGGCAGCGGTCCGTTGTTGCTGGCCAGCGCCGCCACCGCCAAACATCAAGGGGCGCAGGTATTGCGGATCGCCGAGCAGGCCAATCATCGCGCCGTCGCCGGTTTCGCCGCGCAGTTGCCGCGCTGGCCGGGCAAGTTTTTGCAGTCGTTCAGCCTTTTCGATCCCCACTACCGCACCGGCACGCATGTGCTGGAGGCCCTGGGTCGCGAGCGGCTTGAGGGCGTGCGCCTGCTACAACAGGGCAAGACACTTGAACTGGCCTGCGACCGTCTTGCCTGTGGGTTCGGGCTCATTCCCAATACTCAGCTCGGCCAGGCCTTGGGCTGTGGTCTTGAAGGCCAGGCGCTAGCTGTTGACGCCTGGCAAGCGACTACCCGCCACGACCATTACGCCGCCGGTGAATGCACCGGGTTCGGTGGCAGCGAACTGGCGCTGGTGGAAGGCGCCATCGCCGGCCACAGCGCCGTTGGCAATAGTGTCGCCGCTCAACGCTTGTGGCCTCGCCGGGCACGCTGGCAAGGTTTCGCCCGGGCGTTGAACAAGGCCTTCGCCTTGGACGCGCGACTCAAGACCCTCGCTCGGGACGACACACTGGTGTGCCGCTGCGAAGACGTGCCGTATGGCGAGCTGGTCGACCACCAGGACTGGCGCGCAGCGAAACTGGCGAGCCGGTGCGGCATGGGGGCCTGCCAGGGACGGGTCTGCGCTGCCGCGCTGGAACATCTGTTCGGCTGGCCCTCACCCACGCCGCGCCCGCCCTTCAGCCCGGCGCGGATCGAGACTTTGCTGCACCTGGAAGAAACCCCGCCCACTTGAGCCCGTGCAAGCCCAACCTGTGGGAGCGAGCCTGCTCGCGATAGCGCCGGTTCAGCAGCATTGATGTTGACTGACACTCCGCTATCGCGAGCAGGCTCGCTCCCACAGTTGCTTCGGGTCATTCATAAAGAACTGTGCGAACCATCGTGCGATTGCGAGGTGACAGGTCCCGTATTTTCGATCGACACTGCGCTACCGCGAGCACGCTCGCTCCCATCAGAAGGCGATGCTGGACCATGTACCCCACGCTCACTTCCTTCGCCCCCTGCGATTTACCGACCCTGCTCAACAGCCTGCAACCCATCGCGCCGTTGCTCGACACCCTGTCGGACGTGGTGTTTTTCATCAAGGACAGGCAAGCCCGCTATGCCTTCGTCAACCAGACCCTGGCCCGGCGTTGCGGCTTCAAACAAAGCGCTGACCTGCTGGGCCTCACTGCCGAGCAGGTTTTTCCCGAGCGTTTCGGCCCGCTGTACACCGAGCAGGACCGACGGGTGCTGGCCAGCGGCCGGGAACTGGCCGACCAGCTCGAACTGCACCTGTACTACGGCAACCAGCCGGTGTGGTGCCTGACCCATAAACTCGCCCTGCATGCGCCCAACGGCCAGATCGTCGGCCTGGCCGGGATCTCCCGGGACTTGCAACTGCCCCAGTCGAGTCACCCCGCGTTCCACAAACTGGCGGCGGTGGATGCCCATATCAAACAGCACTTCGCCCACCCCATCAGCCTTGCCGACCTGACCGCTATCGCTGGGTTGTCAGTGGCGCAGTTGGAGCGCCACTGCAAGCGCATCTTCCAGCTCACGCCCCGGCAGATGATTCACAAGGCGCGGCTGGAAGAAGCCTCGCGATTGTTACTGGACCACGACCTGCCCATCACCGAAATCGCCCTGCGCTGCGGCTACACCGATCACAGCGCGTTCAGCCGGCAGTTCCGCGCCTTGACCAGCCTTTCACCCAGCCAGTATCGCGAAAATCAGCGCTGACCGGTGTTCCCTGGTGGGGCATGGGGACTGCGATTGCTCCTATCTGTAACACCGCACGCAAGCGTTGTTCGGCGTCTGACGCAGCTCCACGTCTTTTAATGCATGCACATCAAAGCCTTACCAATGACCACTGACTCAACCTCAAACCGGCACGCTGCTTGCTTTATTTAATATCGTATACGAAATCCTCAATACGATATTTCATCCGCATTTATTCGACAGCGAGGCATTTATGAAAAACCCTGCATTGGCTGTAGCCCTGAGCGTTGCCCTCACGCCCCTTTTCATCGCCCCCGCTCACGCCGACAAACTCGACGACATCATCGGCTCCGGCAAGCTGCGCTGCGCCGTGACCCTGGACTTCCCGCCCATGGGTTTTCGTGACGCTGGCAATAAACCCGCTGGTTTTGACGTGGACTATTGCCACGACCTGGCGAAAGTCCTTGGCGTGGAACCCGAAGTGGTGGAAACACCGTTCCCGGACCGGATCCCGGCGCTTGTTTCCGGCCGTGCGGACGTGATCGTCGCCTCCACCTCCGACACCCTGGAGCGGGCCAAGACCGTGGGCCTGACCGTGCCCTACTTCGCGTTCCAGATGGTAGTGCTGACCCGCGACGATACCGGCATCAACAGCTACGACGACCTCAAGGGCAAACCTCTGGGTAACACCAGCGGCACCTACGAAGCCATCGCCCTGGAAAAAGACCAGAAGAGTTGGGGCAGCGGCAGTTTCCGCGCCTACCAGTCGCAGAACGACACGCTGCTGGCCGTCGCCCAGGGCCACATCGATGCGACCGTGGTGACCAACACCGTGGCGGCCGCGACCATCAAGTCGGGCAAGTACAAGAACCTGAAAATCGCGGGCAACGCGCCCTATGTCATCGACTACGTGTCCCTTGGCGCCAAGCGCAACGAGTACGGGTTGATCAACTACCTTAACCTCTTCGTCAACCAGCAGGTGCGCACTGGCCGTTACAAGGAGCTGTTCGTCAAATGGGTGGGCACCGACATCCCGCCGGCCGACCTGGTGGTGCCGCAGGTTTACTACTGAGGATTGAAGTATGCCAAGCACGCCTACCCGTGTGACGGGCCGAAGTCTGGTGGAGGGTGCCGCCCAGGGCACCCTGCTGTACGCCGATGTGGGCCTGAGTTTCTGGGGCGGGGTCGAGCCGGCCAGCGGCGAGGTGATTGACCGCCATCATCCGTTGAGCGGCGAACGCCTGGCCGGGCGTGTGCTGGCGATTCCCAGCGGGCGTGGCTCCTGCACCGGCAGCAGCGTGCTGATGGAGCTGATCAGCAACGGCCACGCCCCTGCGGCCCTGGTGCTGGCCGAGGCCGATGAAATCCTGACCCTGGGCGTGCTGGTGGCGCAGGTGATTTTCCAGCGCTCCCTGCCGGTGGTGTGTGTCGGGCACGAGGCCTTCAAGCGGTTGCGCGGCCAGGGTTTTGTGCGCATTGAAGGCGCTTGCCTGACCTTGTCAGGTCAGCGCCCCAACGATGGCTGGCATGGGCTGGACTTTCCAACCCCCGCGCTCAGCGGTTCAACCATCAGCCTCAGCCAACAGGACCAGGCGCTGCTGGACGGCAGACACGGCAAGGCGGCCCAGGTCGCAATGCAGATTGTATTGCGCATGGCCCAGATCCAGGGCGCTACACAACTGCTGGATGTGACCCAGGCCCACATCGATGGCTGCATCTATACCGGCCCGGCCAGCCTGCGTTTTGCCGAACAACTGGTGCAGTGGGGCGCGAAGGTGCGCGTGCCCACCACGCTCAATTCGATCTCCGTGGACCAGCGGCGCTGGCGGGAACTGGGCGTCGACCCCGCCCTGGGTGAGCCGGCCAGCGCCTTGGGGGATGCCTACATGGCAATGGGTGCGCAGTTGAGTTTCACTTGTGCCCCCTACCTGCTCGACAGCGCGCCCAAGGCTGGCGAACAGATCGTCTGGGCCGAATCCAACGCCGTGGTCTACGCCAACAGCGTGCTCGGTGCCCGCACGCAGAAGTATCCGGACTTCCTGGACATCTGCATCGCCCTCTGTGGTCGCGCGCCATTGACCGGCTGCCATCTTGACGCACAGCGCAAAGCCGCGCTGATTATCGATGTGCCGCCGCTGGGGCCCGTGGACGACAGTTTCTATCCGCTGCTGGGTTATCACATCGGCAGCCTGACGGGCCGACGCATTCCACTGATCCGCGGCCTGGAGCACGCCGCCCCCACGCGGGACGACTTGAAAGCCTTCGGCGCCGCGTTCGCCACCACCAGCGCCGCGCCGCTGTTCCACATCGCCGGGGTGACGCCCGAGGCCCTCGACCCGGTCGATGTCCTGGAGCCTGGAGTCAGTTTGCCGCAGGACACTGTCAGCGTTGCCGGCCTGCTCGCCAGTTGGCGCGAACTCAACAGCGCCCGGCACCGCCAGGTGGACGTGGTCTCCCTGGGCAATCCGCATTTTTCCCTCAGCGAATTCGCCGCCCTGTCGGCCCTGTGCGCAGGCCGCCACAAACATCCGGAGGTGGTGCTGGCGATCACCTGTGGCCGAGCGGTACTGGAACAGGCTCGCGAAGCGGGCCATCTGCAGGCTATCGAAGCCTTCGGCGCGCTCCTGGTCACCGACACCTGCTGGTGCATGTTGGGCGAGCCGGTCATTCCGCCCGAGGCCACCACCCTAATGACCAACTCCGGCAAATACGCCCATTACGCACCGGGTCTGGTCGGTCGCGGCGTGCACTTCGCCAGCCTTGCGCAGTGCGTTGAAGCCGCGTGCAGCGCAACGGCCAGCGGTCAACCGCCGACGTGGCTGCAACCGACTGTCCATACGGGGGGCCTGACCGATGTTTGACTACAGTTTCCAGTGGCGCCCGGCCTTGCGTGCCCTGCCCGACATGCTCGCCGGGGCCTGGGTCACCTTCGAGACCGCGGCGCTGTCGATGATCTTCGGCGTGCTGATCGCCCTGGTGCTGACGGTGATGCGCCAGGCCCGCCATCCGCTGCTGCGCGGCGTGGGCAATGGCTGGGTGTCGATCGCCCGCAACACGCCCTCGCTGTTCCAGATCTACATCCTTTACTTCGGCCTCGGCTCTCTCGGGCTGCACGTCAGTTCCTGGCTGGCGTTGCTGGCCGGGATTACCTTCAACAACGCCGGTTACCTGGCGGAAAACTTTCGCGGCGGCCTCAAGGCCGTGCCGAGTACCCAGATGCGCGCCGCCCGCTCCCTGGGCATGAGCGCCTGGCAGGCCTACCGGATGATCATCGTGCCGCAACTGCTGCGCATCGTGTTCTACCCGCTGACCAACCAGATGGTCTGGGCGGTGCTGATGACTTCCCTGGGTGTGGTCGTGGGCCTGAACAACGACCTGACCGGCGTCACCCAGGAATACAACGTCAAGACCTTCCGCACCTTCGAATACTTCGCCCTCGCGGCGGTGCTGTATTACCTGATCGCCAAGCTGATCGTCGGGCTGGCCCGGCTGTTGTCCTGGCGATTGTTTCGTTACTGAGGGCGCGTCATGTTTACCACCAGCCTCACCCTTAACGACCTGCTGTTCTTGCTCGACGGGGCCTGGGTCACGCTGCAACTGACCGCGTGGTCGATCCTGCTGGGTTCCCTGGCCGGCTTGCTGTTCGGCCTGCTGCGGGCATTGCTGCCGCGGGCCAGCCTGCCACTGGCCTGGGTACTGGACGTGTTTCGCAGCGTTCCGCTGCTGATCCAGTTCGTGCTGTTCAACGCCCTCAAGAGCATCGTCGGCCTGAACCTGAGCGCCTTCGCGGTCGGTTGCATCGTGCTCGGCGTCTACGCCGCCGCCTACTTCACCGAGATCGTGCGCGGTGGCGTGCTGGCGGTGCCGTTGAGTACCCGGCGGGCCAGTCGCTCCCTGGGCCTGAGTTACCTGCAGGATCTGCGCTACATCGTCCTGCCGATTGCCACGCGGGTCGCATTCCCTGGCTGGCTGAACCTGGTGTTGGGCGTGATGAAAGACACCGCGCTGGTGATGTGGATCGGCATCGTCGAACTGCTGCGCGCCTCGCAAACCATCGTCACCCGCATCCAGGAACCGCTGCTGGTGCTGTGCATTGCGGGCCTCATTTACTACGTCATGAGCCTGGTGGTCGCCCGCCTTGGCGCACGTCTGGAAAGAAGGTGGCAGGAAAATGATTGAGATCGAGAACGTACACAAATCCTTTGGCGAGCTGGAAGTGGTCAAGGGCGTGAGCCTGACGGTGGACAAAGGGGAAGTGGTGTCGATCATCGGTGGCTCCGGCTCCGGCAAATCGACCCTGCTGATGTGCATCAACGGCCTGGAGCCGATCCACAAAGGCAGCATTCGCGTGGACGGCATCGAGGTCCACGACCGCGCCACCGACCTCAACCGCTTGCGGCAAAAGATCGGCATCGTGTTCCAGCAATGGAACGCTTTCCCCCATCTGACCGTGCTGGAAAACGTGATGCTGGCGCCTCGCAAAGTGCTGGGCAAAAGCAAGCAGGAGGCCGAAGCGCTGGCGCTGCGACAGCTGGAGCATGTGGGCCTGGGAGACAAGCTCAAGGCCTTCCCCGGCAAGCTTTCCGGTGGTCAACAACAGCGCATGGCGATCGCCCGGGCCCTGGCGATGTCGCCGGACTACATGCTCTTCGACGAAGCCACCTCGGCCCTGGACCCGCAATTGGTGGGCGAAGTGCTGGACACCATGCGCATGCTCGCCGAAGACGGCATGACCATGGTGCTGGTGACCCACGAGATCCGCTTCGCCCGGGACGTGTCCGACCGCGTGGCGTTTTTCTGCGACGGGCGGGTCCATGAGATCGGGCCACCGGATCAGGTGATTGGCCACCCTGTGCAGCCGGAGACGGCGGCGTTTCTCAAGTCGGTGAAATAGCGATGGCCCCATCGCGAGCAAGCTCGCTCCCACACTGTTTCGTGTACACCACAGAACCCTTTGTGGGAGCGAGCTTGCTCGCGATGAGGCCCTACAAGACAACACAAGGATTTGACTCATGCGCTCATCGAAAATCATCCATGTAGTCAGCTGCCACGCCGAAGGCGAAGTCGGCGATGTGATCGTCGGCGGCGTCGCACCACCGCCCGGTGCCACCGTATGGGAACAGTCACGCTGGATCGCCCAGGACCAGACCCTGCGCAACTTCGTCCTCAACGAGCCCCGTGGCGGCGTGTTCCGTCACGTCAACCTGCTGGTGCCGGCCAAGGACCCGCGGGCGCAGATGGCCTGGATCATCATGGAACCGGCAGACACACCGCCGATGTCCGGTTCCAACTCGTTGTGCGTCGCCACTGTGTTGCTCGATAGCGGCATCCTGCCCATGACCGAGCCCCAGACGCGCTTGGTCCTCGAAGCGCCCGGCGGGCTGATCGAAGCGGTGGCCGACTGCCGCGACGGTAAAGTCCAACGGGTGGAAATCAAGAACGTGCCCTCCTTCGCCGACCGCCTCGATGCCTGGATCGAAGTCGAGGGACTGGGGTCGCTGCAGGTGGACACTGCCTACGGCGGCGACAGTTTCGTCATCGTCGACGCCCAGCGCCTGGGTTTTGCTATCCGTCCTGATGAAGCGGCCGAATTGGTGGCCGTGGGGTTGAAAATCACCCGGGCCGCCAACGAGCAACTGGGCTTTGTCCATCCGTTGAACCCGGACTGGTCGCATATCTCGTTTTGCCAGATTGCCGCGCCCATCGTCCTGGAGAACGGCATCGCCAGCGGTGCCAACGCCGTGGTGATCCAGCCCGGCAAGATCGATCGCTCCCCCACCGGCACCGGTTGCTCGGCGCGCATGGCGGTGTTGCACGCCAAGGGGTTGATGCAAGTGGGAGAGCGTTTCATCGGCCGCTCGATCATCGGCTCCGAGTTCCACTGCCGTATCGATTCATTGACCGAAGTGGCCGGGCGTCCGGCGATTTATCCGTGCATCGCCGGGCGCGCGTGGATCACCGGCACGCATCAGTTGCTGCTCGACCCGGCAGATCCCTGGCCACAGGGGTATCGGCTTTCGGATACCTGGCCTGGCGCATGACTTCTTGAATTGGCATCGCCCCCTGTGGGAGCAAGCTTTGCTCCCACAAATTCCCTCGCCACATACCATTAACAACCGGAGACAACCATGAGCAAACGCATCAACTGGAGCGGCGTATTCCCCGCCGTCACCACGCAGTTCAACGATGACTTTTCCATCAACCTGGAAAAAACCCATCAAGTGATTTCCAACGTCATCCGCGATGGCGTGTCAGGCCTGGTGGTCTGCGGCTCGGTGGGGGAAAACACCTCCCTGAGCGCCGAGGAGAAAATCGCCGTGACCGAAGTGGCGGTGGATGCTGCCCGGGGCCGGGTGCCGGTGATCTGCGGCGTGGCCGAGTTCACCAGCGTGCAGGCGGCCAAGGTCGCCAACGCGGTGCGCCGGGTTGGCGTCGACGGCGTGATGCTGATGCCAGCGCTGGTCTATGGCTCCAAGCCGTTCGAGACCGCCGAGCATTTCCGCTACGTGGCCCGGCATGCCGACGTGCCGTTGATGGTCTACAACAACCCGCCGATCTACAAGAATGACGTGACCCCGGACATCCTGATTTCCCTGGCCGATTGCGACAACGTGGTGTGCTTCAAGGATTCGTCCGGCGACACCCGGCGCTTCATCGACGTGCGCAATGAAGTGGGCGACCGCTTTGTGTTGTTTGCAGGCCTGGACGACGTGGTGCTGGAAAGCTTGGCCGTGGGTGCCGAAGGCTGGGTCTCGGGGATGTCCAACGTGTTCCCCCAAGAAGGCGAAACCATTTTCCGCCTGGCCCGCGCCGGACGTTTTGCCGAAGCGATGCCGATCTATGAATGGCTGATGCCGATCCTGCACCTGGACGCCCGCGCCGACCTGGTGCAGTGCATCAAACTGTGCGAAGCCATCGCCGGTCGCGGCAGCTCCCTCACCCGCCCACCACGCCTGGCGCTGCCGGAGGAAGATCGCGTGTACGTCGAGCAGATCATGGCCAAGGCCCTGGCCAATCGGCCGGTGTTGCCGGATGTGGGGCTTTGACCGCAGGACATGGCGCTGACCGGCGGTGATAGCGCCGCCGCCATCGCGAGCAGGCTCGCTCCCACATTCACCACAAATCCCTGTGGGAGCGAGCCTGCTCGCGATAGCGGTCTGTCTGAATCGACTATGCTGGATGTGCCGCCCTCATCGTGAGCCAGCTCGCACACAAGGTGCCCCATGAACTATTTCCTGGCCCAGGCCCTGAACAATCAGTGGGCCAATCACCGACTACTCACTGCCTGCGCGCCGTTGAGCGAGGCCCAATACCAGGCACCGCGCACGGGGTTCTTCCCGTCCATCCAGGCCACGCTTTGCCACATCCTGGAAGTGGACCGCTATTACCTCACCGCCCTGGAAGGCGACCGTGACGGCCAGATAAAGGATTTTTCCGAGACGCTGGCCTTTGCCCAACTACGGCACAATCAAACTCAAACCGACCAGCGACTGGTGGCATTCTGCGAAGCCCTGCGGGAAACCGACCTCGCCCGCTCCGTCGATCTGGTGCGTGTCGACGAGGTGGTGCGCGAACGAATCGACCGACTGCTGTTGCACCTGTTCGAACATCAGATCCATCATCGCGGACAGGTCCACACCATGCTCAGTGCCACCCACGTCAAGCCGCCGCAACTCGATGAGTTCTTCCTCGACTGCGACCGCAGGTTTCGCGAAGAAGACGAGCAGTCACTGCAGCTCGGCGAAGACCGCGTCTGGCGCAACTACCTGCCGGGCTGAACCGATGATCCAACAGGAGACCTGCCATGAAACACATACTCGGTTGCATCGGCTTATCGTTGATGCTGGTGGCAACGACAGCCCTGGCCCATCACGGCTGGAGCGAGTACGACACTGACAACACCCTGCAACTCAACGGAACGATAGAAGAATCCGGCTATTCGCATCCCCATGGCTTCGTGCGCCTGAAAACGGCGGACAAAACCTGGACCGTGGTCCTCGCCCCGCCGTCACGCATGGAGAACCGAGGCCTGAGCAAGGACATGCTCAAGCCTGGCAACCAGGTGGGCGTGGTCGGCTATGCAAACCGCAACAAACCCGATGAGTTGCGCGCAGAACGCATCACCGTCGACAACAAGACCGTCGAGTTGCGCTGATGCAGGCCATCGAGGCAGGCAACGACCCGCAGGGCTGGCTGGACCAACTGGAAGGTTCGTCCCTGGCGCTGGCCATGCGCGGCGAACTGTGGCTCTACCCGTTGGTGGAGGTGGTGCACATCATCGGGTTTTCGCTGTTGGTGGGCGCGGTGGTGATGTTCGATTTGCGGGTGCTTGGGGTGTCCAAGGACATTGCCGTGACGGCGCTGGCCCGCCATCTACTGCCCTGGGCCCTTGCGGCCCTGCTGTTGATCGTACCCGCCGGCTTGATGATGTTCAGCGCCCATCCCCATGACTTCGCCGGCAATGGCGTGTTTATCCTCAAGCTGTGCCTGATTGCGGCAGCGGGCCTCAACGCCCTGGTGTTTCACCTCGGGATTTATCGCACGGTCAGCCAATGGAACACCGCCAGCGCGGCACCAGGACTGGCAAAAGCGCAGGCGGTGCTGTCCGTGGCGATATGGTTCACGGTGGTGTTGTGTGGGCGCTTGCTGGCCTATACCTGAGATAAAAAGTGCGATGGCCTTGCCGGCCATCGCCAATCGCCCACCTCAGGCGCGCTCAGATCCGTGCGGGTGACACGATGATTTTCACGTTGTGCTCCTTGTTGTTGACCAGTTCCTCGAACCCCTGGCCAACGATCTGCTCCAGCTGGATGCGCCCGGTCACCAGCGGCGAGATGTCCAGGCGCCCATCGGCGATGAAGGCAATCACGTCGGCGAATTCACCGTTGTAGGCCAGCGCGCCAAGTACCTGCTTCTCGGTGGAGACCAGTTCAAAGAAGTTGAACTCGCTCGGTTCCTCGAAAATCCCCACCAGCACACATTTGCCCGCCTTGCGGATCAGGTCGATGGCGAGTTTGGCGGTGTGCTTGTTGCCGATGCACTCGAAACTGACGTCGGCCCCCAGACCAGCGGTCAAACGACGGACTTCGGCCAGGGCGTCGCACTCGTTCGGATCGATCACATGACTGGCCCCGACTTCCAGGGCCTTGGCCTTGCGCGCACCGGACATTTCCAGGGCGATCACCTGCGCCGCGCCGGCGGCCTTGGCGCACATGATGGTGCACAGGCCGATCGTACCGGCGCCGACCACCACTACGTTCTGGCCCAACAGGCTGCCGGCCTTTTTCACCGCATGCATGCCCACCGCCAACGGCTCGATCAGCGCGCCGGCTTCGGCGGGAAAATCGGCAGGCAGTTTGTAAAGCAGATTGGCCGGCACATTGACCAGCTCCGCGAACGCACCGTTGTTCATCAGCCCGGTGAACGCCAGGTTTTCGCAGATGTTGTAGAGCCCGTGGGTGCAGTAATAGCAAGTGCCACAGTGCTGACAGGCATCGGCCGCCACCGGCTCGCCGACGCTGAAGCCCTCGACACCAGCCCCCAATTCGACGATTTCACCGCAGAACTCATGGCCGAGGATGCACTGGCCCTTGATGCCGGTCAGCGGATGCGGCGCGTCCACCGGAATGAACACCGGCCCGGCCACATATTCATGCAGGTCAGAACCACAGATGCCGCACCACTGCACGCGGATCTGCACCCAGCCGGCGGGCGGCGCTACGGGCAGCGGCACGTCTTCGACGCGGATGTCGTTGCGGCCATGCCAGACAGCGGCGCGCATGCTGCGGGTAGGCTTGATTGAAACGTTCATAGCGTTGCCTCCAGAATTTTGTAGGGGCGACGAATCACCGCGCCGCCCGCTTGATCAGTGCTGCTCAATGAACCCGAGGATCAACCGGTTGACCTGCTCGGCCGCTTCCATCTGCACCATGTGCCCCTGGCCAGGTAGCACCTCGACCTGGGCACTCAGCCCGTCGCTGTGGGCTGCCGGGATGATCGCGTCGTCGCTGCCCCAGATCACCAGCGTCGGCACGTGTCCGGCCTGCACCACTTCACGCAAATCCACCTGCTGGCGGCCGTCGGCGAACAGCGTCGCTGACAGTTGCAACAGCGCAGCGTCCACACCCTCCAGGCGCTTGTACTTGAGCATGTCATCGAGCATCTGCCGGTTGACCAGCTCGGCATTGGAGAACAGTTGCACCAGTTGCGGCTTGAGGGCGTTGCGGTTGGCCGCTTCGACAAAACCTTTGAGGTAGCTGCCATTGATCTGCGCGCCCAGCCCGGCACTGCCGATCAAGGTCAGCGACCGCACTCGCTGGGGCATCAGGCGCGCGGCGTTCAGCGACACCGCCCCACCCATGGAATGCCCCACCAGATGCACAGCGTTGATGTCCAGGTGATCGAGCAAGGCCAGCACCACGCCGCTCAGTTCGTCCAGGTCACCGCGTTGCAGTGTCTTGGCGGATTCGCCATGGCCCGGCAGGTCCAGGGCGATGACCCGACGCCCGGCCGCCAGTGCTTCGTGGTTGAACAGCCAATTGTTCAGGTCGCCGCCGAAACCATGCACCAGCAGCAGTGGCGTGCCGCCTTCGCCACGCTCGAAAAAGCGGATCACCCGGCCATCCAGTTCGACTTTCTGCGGTTTCGGGCCGCTGTCTTCGTCGGCAGCGTCGCCGGGCACAAAGGACGACTGGAACTGCTCGATGACCGCATCGATCTCGGCATCGCTCGCTTCACCGTCGACGACAATCCCGAGCAAGGCGCCGACCGCCAGGGTTTCGTCCTGTCGGGCAACCTGCCGCCGCAAGATCCCGGAGAACGGCGCTTCGACGCTGCTGGAAATCTTGTCGGTTTCCACATCCATCACTTCATCACCCTTGGTGATGGCCTGGCCCTCCTCCTTGAGCCAGGCATCGACCCGGCCTTCGGTCATCGACAGGCCCCACTTGGGCATGGTCAGGGTATGAATCTGGCTCATCAGCGCTTGCTCCACTCGATCACGTTGAGCACGGCTTGTTCGATCTTCGCCGCGTCAGGGATGTACAGGTCTTCCAGGGCATCGGAGAACGGCACCGGGGTATGGGGCGCGGTGACCATTTCAATCGGCGCCTTGAGCGCGCCAAAGGCTTTTTGCGCCACCAGCGCGGAAATGTCGGTGGCCATTGAGCAGCGTGGGTTGGCCTCATCGATGACCACCAGGCGCCCGGTTTTCTCGACGCTTTCCAGGATGCTGTCCTCGTCCATCGGGCTGGTGGTGCGCAGGTCGATGACCTCGCAATCGATGCCGCGCCCGGCCAGGCTGCGGGCCGCGTCCATGGCGGTATTGACCATGCGCCCGTACGAGACCAGGGTCACGTCTTTGCCGTCGCGCAGGAAATTGGCCTCGCCGAAGGGAATGGTGTAGAGCTCTTCCGGCACCTCGCCCTGCATGCTGTAGAGCAATTTGTGCTCGCAGAAGATCACCGGGTCGTTGTCGCGGATCGCCTGGATCAGCAAGCCCTTAGCGTCGTAGGGCGACGACGGGCACACCACTTTCAGCCCCGGAATGTGCGTCCACAAGGAGGTGAGCATTTGGGAATGCTGGGCGGCGGCGCGCAGGCCGGCACCGACCATGGTGCGGATCACCAGCGGCGTGGAGGCCTTGCCGCCGAACATGTAGCGAAACTTCGCCGCCTGGTTGAGGATCTGGTCCAGGCAGCACCCGGCGAAGTCGACGAACATCAGTTCGCACACCGGGCGCACGCCACAGGTAGCCGCCCCGACCGCCGCGCCGACGTAACCGATTTCCGACAGCGGCGTATCCAGCACACGCCCGGGAAACTGGTCGTAAAGCCCCTTGGTGACACCGAGCACACCGCCCCAGGCGTCGTTTTCACCGGGCGCGCCGGCACCACCGGCGACGTCCTCGCCCATGATGAAGACGCTGGAATCGCGGCGCATTTCCTGGGCCAGGGCTTCGTTGATTGCCTGCTGATAGCTGATTTTTCTCGCCATGATGGGATTCTCTGTTCTTGTTTTATGAAGAGCGTTCAGGGATAGGAGACGTAGACGTCGGTCAGCAGGTCCGCCGCGGTGGGCTTGGGATCGGACTTGGCTTTGTACACGGCGTTTTCGATCAGCAACTCGATCTCCTTGTCGATCTGGTCCAACTGCTCGACGGTGAGCAATCCGGCCCGCGTGGTGCGCTCGCGAAACTGCATCAGGCAATCCTGGTTCTCGCGAAAATGCTTGACCTCGTCGGGTGCCCGATAAGTCTGGGCATCGCCCTCGAAGTGGCCGTAGTAACGGGTCAGCTTGACCTCGATCAGCGAAGGCCCCTCCCCGGCACGGGCGCGTTCGACGGCGGCCCCGGCGGCTTCATGCACGGCAAAGAAGTCAAAGCCATCCACCGTCACCCCGGGCATGCCGAAACCGGCGGCGCGGTCGGCAATGTGATCGCAGGCCACCGACCAATTGGACGCGGTGGCTTCGGCGTAGCCATTGTTTTCAGCGATGAACAGGCACGGCAGGTTCCACACCGAGGCCATGTTCATGGCTTCGAATACCGCGCCTTCGTTGGAGCCACCATCACCGAAAAACACCACGGCGACGCTGTCGGTGCCCTTGAGCCGGGCGGCCAGCGCGGCGCCCACCACCAGGGGCGCGCCCGCCCCGACAATGCCATTGGCGCCGAGCATGCCTTTCTCGAAATCGGCAATGTGCATGGAGCCGCCCTTGCCTTGGCAGACGCCGGTCTTCTTGCCGTAGATCTCGGCCATCATCCCGTACACGTCCACGCCCTTGGCGATGCAATGACCGTGGCCTCGGTGGTTGGAGGCGATGCAATCGTCATCGCCCAAATGGGCCATGACGCCGGCGGCCGACGCCTCTTCGCCGGCATACAGGTGGACGAAACCGGGAATCTCGCCAGTGGCGAACTCCACGTGCAGGCGCTCTTCGAAAGCGCGGATGGTGCGCATCACCTGATAGGCGTGCAGCAGTTGATCGTGGGTGAGCGGTGTCGACATTTTTATTCTCCTGGGGTGTCTTCTTGAAGATTCAGAGGGTGTTGCGGGTGTTCGCGGCCGATGGCCAGCAAACGCTGTTGCGCGGCGTAGGCCAGCACCGCGTTGACATCGATGCTCAGCGGGCCGCCGGCATCGAGGGTGACCGTGGGCCGGTCCTGCGCGTTGAATTCGATTTCCCGTTCGCCGTCCAGGGCCAGGGTGCCTCTGGAGAGCGACAGGCCATGGGCGATGCCAGGCTCCAAGGGCCCGGCGGCGAGCACGCCACAGCCTTGCAACAGACCAGGGGCCAGCGGCACCAGCAACGCTTCGGGCGATTGCGGGTCCAGGCGCATCCAGGCACCACCCGCTGCCTGGCGTGACACCGGGAACCACAAGCCGCACAGCGCCGACAGGCCGATGGATTGCGGCTCGGCGAAGGTCACGAACACCTCGGCCAGGTCCTGCGCCCGACTGATGGCCCGGGCGCCGACAAAGCGCAGCGGCGACACGGCGACGTCCACCAGGGCGACTTCGCGCAAACCGCGTCCGGCATCGCAGACCAACAGGCGTTTGTTGCGACGCAGGCCGATCTGCGCAGGTATCCGGCCGCTGGCGTACAACCCACCGGCCAATCCGGCACTGGTGGCTTCGCGCAGTTCGGGGAAGGCGTTATTGGTGCCCGTGGAGAGGGTCAGCAGCGGGATATCACCGACTTCGGCGGCCACGGCCTTGTGGGTGCCGTCGCCGCCCAGCACGGCGATCAGGCTCACCTCGCGTTCTGCCATCAGGCGCGCGGCCTGACGCGTATCTTCGACGGTCTGGCGCAGCGTCAGGTCGAGAAATTCCAGGGCCGGCCAATGGCTGCTGCGCGCCTGGCGGCTGTGGCTGTTCTTCAGCACGGCGGCGGCAATGCCGGTCATGTCGGTCGGCATCAGGACCTGCTCGATACCGGTGGCACCAAAGGCGGCCAGCAGCCGCTGGATCACCGAAACCTTGTCGGTGCTGGAAAACAACCCGGCGTTGGCGGTCAGGCGTCGCACATCGCGCCCCGACGCCGGGTTGGCAATAATGCCCACGGTCAGTGGACGGCGACTCATGGCGCCACCGGCAGTTGAGTAGATGGACGACCTGGGCAGCAAAACCCTCGGTGCAGAGACATGGGACACCTCGTTTTTTATTATTGGCAGTCCGAACGGGTCGGTTGCAGACGCTAGAGCAAGGGCGGTGCCAGATACCGATAGAACCGGCGAAAGGCCCGGAACAGAGCCCTCGCAGCGCCTCCTCCGAGGGAATCCACCCACGCGCTGTGAGACGCGACATGTCAGCCTGCACGAGGTTTTGGCGAGACCGTGAGACGTGGCGTCTCACACTTGCCGGTGCGGCTCGCCGAGCTTGTCTGCGCACAACGAACGGCGCTTAATGAGCGCACAACGATAAGAAGCTGAAACGGAGGCCCGTATGCTTTCCGCTCACTCCCGGGCGCATGTGGATTGCGTCAGCCGCGTACTGAAAAACGCGGCGCAACTGCCACAGCTGCCCGTCCCGGACCTGATCCTCGACTCCTGGCGTCGCTCCATGGAGCAACATCATCTGGACCCCGGTTCGCTGCAGGGCCCGCGCATCCTGTCCCAGGACGTGCTCAAGCAATGCCGCGAGCGCTCGGAACTGTTCCTTAATATCGCCAGCGAAGAAGTCGCCCGGCTGCATGGTCGGGTGCGGGATGCCGACTACTGCGTGCTGCTCACCGATGCCCAGGGCCAGACCATCGATTACCGGGTGGAAACCACCATTCGCAATGACTGCCGCAAGGCCGGGCTGTACTTGGGCACCTGCTGGTCGGAGGGGGAAGAAGGCACCTGCGGCGTGGCGGCGGTGCTCACGGCCAAAACCCCGGTGACGGTGCACAAGCGCGATCATTTCCGGGCGGCGTTCATCGGCCTGACCTGCTCCGCCGCGCCGGTTTTCGACCCGCAAGGGCAGTTGCTCGGGGTTCTGGATGTCTCGGCGGTGCGTTCACCGGATGATCGACGCTCACAGCACCTGATCCGGCAGATGGTGGTCCAGAGCGCTCGGGAAATCGAACAGGCGTTTTTCATGAGCAGCGCCCAGGGCTACTGGGTACTGCGGGCCCATCGCAACGCCGGCTACGTCGACAGCCAGCCGGACTTGCTGTTCGCCTGGGACGACGACGGTTGCCTGCAAGCCCTGAACCCCGCAGCCCGCCAATACCTGCTGCAGCACTACGGCCAACTGCCGCAACACATCAGCCAGGTGTTCGACCAGCAACTGCTGCACCGTGCCCGCGACGAGCGTCTTTATCCGCTGTCCAGTCCCGGCATCGAGTCGCCTTTGCATGGTCGCTTGAGCGCGCCGCGACAGCGGGCCAATCCGCGCCCCCGGGTTGCCATGGCCCCGGTGGAGCTGGATCCTCGATTGGCCGACAGCCTGCGTCTGGCGGTACGGGTCAAGGATCGCAACTTGCCGGTGCTGATCCAAGGCGAAACCGGCTCTGGCAAGGAGGTATTTGCCCGCCAACTGCATCAGGCCAGCCAGCGCCGTGACCGGCCGTTCGTGGCATTGAACTGCGCGGCGATTCCCGAAAGCCTGATCGAAAGCGAGTTGTTCGGCTACGTTGCCGGGGCCTTCACCGGGGCCTCGGCGAAAGGTATGCAGGGCCTGCTGCAACAAGCCGATGGCGGCACACTGTTTCTGGATGAAATCGGTGACATGCCGCTGGCTTTGCAGACGCGCCTGCTACGGGTATTGGCCGAAGGTGAAGTGGCGCCACTGGGGGCGTCACGGCGCAGGGCCGTGGACATTCAGGTGATCTGCGCCACCCACCGCGACCTGGAGACATTAGTTGCCGCCGGCGGGTTTCGCGAGGATCTGTACTTTCGCCTCGGCGGCGCCCGCTTCCAACTGCCGCCGCTGCGTGAGCGCAGTGACCGGCTGGCGTTGATCAACCGCATTCTGGATGAGGAATCGGCGCAGTGCGGGGGGATGGCGCAATTGAGCGGCGCAGCCCTGGAATGCCTGCTCGGTTATCACTGGCCGGGCAATATCCGCCAGTTGCGCCATGTGCTGCGCTACGCCTGCGCGGTGAGCGAGGCGAGTGTGATCCAGCTCAGTCACCTGCCCGAGTCATTGCACTGCACACAAGCGCCTGTGGACGCACCACAACCCAGCGCCAGCCCGGAGCGTCAGATGCTGCTCGATGCGCTGGTGCGGCATCGCTGGAAGCCCACCGCCGCTGCACGGGCGCTGGGCATTTCCCGAGCGACCCTGTATCGAAGGGTTCACCTGCATGGCATCGAAATGCCCGGCAGAAGCCCGGCGTGAACCAACGCTTATCTTCGCGCCAGCGCATGCCGCACGCACTGTTCGTAGTAGGTCTGCTTGATGGCCGCGGGCTTGAGACGTGAAGCGCTGTTATAGGTCTGTTCGGTGATGCCCAGGGCGGTCATGCGCATCCACGGCCGGGGAAACTTGCGCACCTGCAACCTTTTACGCGCGCCGTACAAGGTGATCCCGGAAAGCTTCGACGCCTGGGCGCCGGCGGCAATGTCCGAACCCCAACGGCACACCGACTGCTGGTTTTTCGTCAGGGCCTTTGCCTGAGCCTCAAGCGAAACGGCGACCAAGAGACACGTCACCACGACCCACATAGAAATCCGCATAGGTTTGTCGCCCAACTTTCTGAAATAAAAGAAGTTTGACAACCTTGGAAAGAGCAAGGGGCCAGCACGGCTACGCAATTCCTAGTAGGGAGGGATTCATCTGTGGGAGCAAGGCTTGCCCGCGATGAACGATAACGCGGTTCAATTGTTCGACCGCGGTGCGGCTATCGCGGGCAAGCCTTGCTCCCACAGATCCCTTCGCCACAAGCAAGCTCCCTCGCCACGGGTTACTGGCTGGCCTTGGCTTCCTCCAACAATTGCTCAATCACCCGTTCCTGCTCGGCATACCGCCCTTCGCCAAAGTGGCTGTAGCGCACCTGCCCCTTGGCATCGATGAAGTAGTGGGCTGGCCAGTACTGATTGTTGAAGGCGCGCCAGATTGCATATTGGTTATCGATGGCCACCGGGTAGTTGATCCCCAGCTTGCGAACCTGCTCGCGCACGTTGTCGATGATTTTCTCGTAGCCGTACTCAGGTGTGTGCACGCCGATCACCACCAACCCCTCCTTCTCGTACTTGCGCGCCCAATCGTTCACATAGGGCAGCGTGCGCTGGCAGTTGATGCAGTCATAAGTCCAGAAATCCACCAGCACCACTTTGCCCCGCAGTGACTCGCTGCTCAAGGGTGGCGAGTTCAACCATTGCACGGCGCCCTCCAGGGACGGCATCTCGCCCTGAGGCTGAAGCGATTCCAGGGGGGCCGCGCTCGCCTTTTCGACCAGGTAATCGATGGCCTTGGGCACATTCTTCAGTACCCCCTGCTCCAGGGTCGCAGCCCCTTGGGAGGAGGTACTGGCCAACAGGCGATCATCGGCACCCGTGCCAATCGCCACGGCTGCCAGCAATACCACGACACCGGTACCCCGGCGCAGCCAGGTGGTGATCGGCAATGACAGCTTGAGGCGGTCGGCCAATCCGCGCCCGGCCAGGATCAGCACACCCAGCGACAAGGCACTGCCCAGCCCGTAAGCGAGCAGCAGCAGACTGGTTTCAGCGCTCGCGCCTTGCAGCATGGCCCCGGTCAGAATCACCCCGAGTATCGGCCCGGCACACGGCGCCCAGAGCAGCCCGGTGGCGACCCCGATCAGCACCGAGCCCACAGGCCCGGCCATCCGTCCGGCACCGTTATCGATACGGTTGCCCAGGCTCACCAGCGGCCGCGCCAGCCATATACCGACGCGGCTGAACATCAGCGACAAGGCGAACAGCACCATCACCCACAGAGCGATTTGCCGGCCAACGCTGCTGGCTCGCACCACCCACTCGCTGCTGACCACCGCCAGACTCGAAACCAGGGCAAACGTCAGCACCATGCCGGCCAGCGTCAGCAGTACCGAGCCCCGCGAGCGATTGGCCCGGGCAAACAGAAACGGCACCACCGGAAGGATGCAGGGACTGAGGATCGTCAGGATCCCGCCCAGAAAAGCAATCAAAAGCATGGCAACACCTCAACGGTAGGTAGATAGACTGAACACACCAAATCGGGCGGCGCCTCTGTGGGAGCAAAGCTTGCTCGCGATAAACGATGACGCGGTATTGCCAGGAATCGAGGCGCCTGCATCGCGAGCAAGCTTTGCTCCCACAGATTTACTGCCACAGGTTGGCTGCCACGGCGAGTCAGTTCTGGTTGCTGCAGTTGTCAGCCAGCTTGCGATAGTCCAGCGCCTGTTTGTGGCCCGCTGAGTCGAGGTAGGTCATGCGGGCATTCACCACGCCGCAGGCCGGGGTCGGATCTTCGCTGAGGGACAGGACCTTCTGGATATCCAGGTGGGTGCCATAGGCGTAGGTCTGAGCCTGGACATGACTCTCGGCCCGGGTCGACAAGGTGCAGATGTTCAGCGCGGCGAAAAGGCAGGCGGCGTAGACGGCTTTGGTGTTCATGGCGGTATCCTCGATGCATTCAATGGGTGTGTTTTTCGGCCGGGGCGTGTTGTGCCGCCTCGATGGATGCCATTGAATGCCCGTGAGGTATCGCGTCTGTATCGGGCAACGCGGCTTTTTGAATCCCTGTGTATCCGCCGCGCGCCAGATACACTGCAATACAAACCGCCGCGAGCCGGGCTGGCCGGCGCCTGTAGACTGATCACAACGAAACGCCAAGGGGCAGAACACCATGGATCACGTCGATCATGTGTTGATCGTGGATGACGATCGCGAAATCAGAGAGCTGGTGGGCAACTACCTGAAAAAGAACGGCCTGCGTACCACCGTGGTTGCCGATGGCCGGCAGATGCGTGCCTTTCTCGAAACGACTCCGGTGGACCTGATCGTGCTGGACATCATGATGCCGGGCGATGATGGCCTGGTGCTGTGCCGGGAACTGCGCGCCGGCAAACACAAGGCCACCCCGGTGCTGATGCTCACCGCCCGCAACGATGAAACCGACCGCATCATCGGCCTGGAAATGGGCGCCGACGATTACCTGGTCAAACCCTTCGCCGCCCGGGAGTTGCTGGCGCGGATCAACGCCGTGCTACGGCGTACCCGCATGCTGCCGCCCAACCTGGTGGTCACCGAAAGCGGTCGCCTGCTGGCGTTCGGCCGCTGGCGCCTGGACACCACTGCACGGCACCTGCTGGACACTGACGGCACCATGGTCGCCTTGAGCGGCGCCGAATATCGCCTGTTGCGGGTGTTCCTCGACCACCCGCAGCGGGTGCTCAATCGCGATCAGTTGCTGAACCTGACCCAGGGCCGGGACGCCGATCTGTTCGATCGCTCCATCGATCTGCTGGTCAGCCGCCTGCGTCAACGGTTGCTGGATGATGCCCGGGAGCCGGCCTACATCAAGACCGTGCGCAGCGAAGGCTATGTGTTCTCGTTGCCGGTGGAGATCCTTGAGGCGTCGGTATGACCCTGCCGCTGCGCTGGCCGCGCACCCTCGCCTCGCGCCTGTCGCTGATCTTCCTGATCGGCCTGATCCTGGCCCAGGGCCTGTCGTTCGGCGCCCAGTATTACGAACGCTACCAGAGTGCCAAGACCACCATGCTCGGCAACCTGGAAACCGACGTCTCGACCTCGGTCGCCATTCTCGACCGCCTGCCGGCTGCCGAGCGCCAGGCCTGGCTGCCGAAACTCGCCCGACGCAACTATGGCTACCTGCTCGATGAAGGTCAGCCAGGCCAGCGAATGCTTCCTGACAACGCCCCGGTGTCGGTGACTTCAATCCAGGAGGCCATCGGCCAAGCCTACGCCCTGACGTTCACCGACATTCCCGGACCGAAGCAGCATTACCAGGCGCACCTGCGCCTGGCCGACGGCAGCCCGCTGACCATCGACGTGCGCCCGGCGATGATGCCCCTCTCCCCCTGGCTCCCGGTGGTGTTGCTGGGGCAACTGGCGCTGTTGATCGGCTGCACCTGGCTGGCCGTGCGCATCGCCGTCGGCCCGCTGACCCGACTGGCCCAGGCGGTGGAAACCCTGGACCCGAATGCCCACAGCGTCCGCCTCGACGAAAAAGGCCCGACCGAAGTGGTGCATGCCGCCAAGGCGTTCAATGCCATGCAGGACCGTATCGCCGCCTACCTCAAGGAGCGCATGCAGTTGCTGGCGGCGATTTCCCATGACTTGCAAACCCCCATCACGCGCATGAAGCTGCGCGCCGAGTTCATGGACGACGGCATCGAAAAGGACAAGCTGTGTAGCGACCTGAGCGAAATGGAGCACTTGGTGCGCGAAGGTGTGGCCTATGCCCGCAGCATCCATGGCGCCACCGAAGCCAGCTGTCGCATCAACCTGGATGCGTTTCTCGACAGCCTGGTGTTCGACTATCAGGACATCGGCCAGGACGTGCAACTATCCGGGAAAAACGCCGCGGTCATCGACACCCGGCCCCATGCCCTACGCCGGTTGCTGGTCAATCTGGTGGACAACGCCTTGAAGTTCGGCGGCGCGGCGCAGATCCAGGTGCAGCGCACTGACAGCGGACAACTGGCGATTCAAGTGCTGGACCGTGGCCCCGGCATCAATGAGCAGGAGCTGGCCGAGGTGCTCAAACCGTTCTACCGGGTGGAAAGCTCGCGCAACCGGGAAACCGGTGGTACCGGGTTAGGGCTGGCCATCGCCCAGCAACTGGCGATCGCCATGGGCGGTTCGCTGACCTTGAGCAATCGTGACGGCGGCGGGTTGTGTGCCGAGTTGCGGCTCAGCCGGGAAATTTAACCCCGATCCACCTGTGGGAGCGAGCCTGCTCGCGATGGCGTCGGTATAGCCGACATCTGTGCAAGCTGCACCACTGCTATCGCGAGCAGGCTCGCTCCCACAAAGGTTCAGCCCCAGGCTTTAATGTACTCGGGCTTTGTATGCCAATGTGTCCGCCACAGGCACGGTTACACAGGCATGCAAACGCCCGAATTCCAGACACACCCCACTTACACCCGTTTGAAAAACTCCCTCGTGTTCCCGGTCGCTATTCAAGATCGGGCCCCACACCCAAGGAGCCTTCTCATGCCTGCTTCCACGTTTCGTTTCCAGGGCTGGTCGCTGTTCAGCCTGCTTGCCGCCCTGGTGCTGTTGATGACCGCACTGACCCTGGCGCTCAACCCGGACCTGACCGAGGGCGTGCGCAGCGCCATCCGCGCCACAGCCCGCTCATCCTTCGCCTTGTTTCTGCTGGCCTTTACCGCCTCGGCGTTCGCCGTGCTGGTGCCGTCGCCCCTGAGCCGGTCCCTGGTCCGCGAGCGACGCTTCATCGGTTTGGCCTTCGCGTTTTCCCATCTGGTGCACGCCGTGCTGATCTACAGCTATGGGCAGCTCAACCCCGAGTTCTGGCCGGGTCGCACCACCGTTGGCAATATCCCCGGCTCCGTCGGATACGTATTCATCCTGCTGCTGGCCCTGACCTCCTTCAAAAGCACCGCGCGCCTGATTGGCGGCAAAGCCTGGAAACGCCTGCACGTCAGCGGCATGTGGGTGTTGGTGGCGATCTTTGCCTACTCCAACTTCAAGCGCATTCCCATGAGTGCCTGGTACGTGCTGCCCTTCGGCCTGACCTGCGCCGCCATCGCGATTCGTCTGGTGGGCAAGCTCGCCCAAGCCAACGCGCGCCGAAGGAGTTCATCGCCGTTGGGCCGCGCAGCCGCCCCTCTGGTTGCCACTGACAGCTCGAATTGAGCCCTTGGGAGATCGATCATGTCTGCAGATGTTTTGAAAGGCCTGCGCACAACACTCGATCAGACCGGAACGTGGCTCGGGCCATTGGGCCTGCGCCTGTTCCTGGCCTGGGAGTTTTTCGAATCCGGTTGGGAGAAATGGCAGGGCGACAACTGGTTTGCCCAAATCCAGGCCGCGTTCCCCTTTCCCTTCAACCACTTGCCGGCCAGTTGGAACTGGGAACTGTCGATGTGGGCCGAACTGCTCTGCGCCCTCGCCCTGCTGATGGGCCTGGGCACTCGCCTTTCGGCGCTGGTGTTGATGGTCGTCACGGTCGTCGCCACCGCCGCCGTGCACTGGCCGGCGGATTGGTCAACCTTGAGTGAACTGGCCCAGGGGTACGCCATCACCAACAAAGGTCACGGCAACTTCAAACTGCCGTTGATCTATCTGGTGGCGCTGTTGCCGCTGCTGTTGCAGGGGGCCGGGAAGTTGAGTGTCGATGCGCTGCTCACTCGGGGATACCGCCGATAACATCGCCTGATACATATCCCTGTGGGAGCGAGCCTGCTCGCGATGGCGGTGGACCAGTCACATCGAAGTTGGCTGGAATACCGCTATCGCGAGCAGGCTCGCTCCCACAAGGAGGTTCTGCGCTTAACCGCCGGATTGCGCCTGCACCCCGACCACCCCTTCCCTGTGCATCTGGCGCAACAACATCACCGCGTTGTCCATGAATTCGTTTGAATCCACCCCCGCCTCCCGCGCCAGCGCAAACAACTGGTCGCGCCCAGCCAACCCGGGAAACTGCTCGATACGCTGCAACAGCCGCCAGGCCAACGGACTGAGCTCGGAAAAGCGCACCGCAAACCCAGGCGTTCGCCGCACCAGCAGCAGCGTCGGTTGCGGCGGTGGCGTCGTGGGCTGGTAGCCCGGCGCCAAGCGATGCACCGGCCAAAGGTACGCCAGCGGCCAGGCCAAAGGTGAAACACGCAAAGGCTGATCGAGCAATGCTGCCTCGTCACTGGCCGGCAGCGACTCGGCTTGCGCTTGCAGCAGTGCCATTTCGACCCACTCGTAGTGAGCCAGCTCGGCCACGAACGCCGGCTCCTCAGGCGACTGCCGGGCCGCGAGATAGCCCACGAACTCCCTGGCAATGTCTGCGAACCGGGGGGCGAGGCAACGATGCTCACGCAAGAAACGGCGTACGCAGGCCCGCCACGCCTCCTGCCCCAGCACGCTCACCAGTACCGGGAATGTGCCGCTGAGCAACGCACGCATGTTTTCGAAAATCAGGTCCCGATACACCTGCGCCCGAGCCACGTCCATGCCCGGCGGAATCGGGCAGTGATCAGGATCGCGCAGGTAGCGGGTCAACGCCTGCTGCTGTTGCTGCAGTGTCTGCATGATTTCAGCCATGGGCCACCGCCTGCCCCGGCTCGGCCTGATCCTGCAATCGGCGAATAGTTTGCAGTTCGGCGACCAGCACGGCGTAGGGCGGGAAATTGAAGTCCCGCTCGAGCAAGGTCGGCTGGACGCCGAAACGCGCGTAGGCCTGAGCCAGCAAAGCCCAGACCAGCGGTTTGACCGGCGCGCCATGACTGTCGATTTTCAAGGTATCGGACTCGTCGTAGTGCCCGGCCACGTGCATGCCCACCACCCGCTCAGGCGCAAGGCCAGCCAGGAATGCCTGGGGATCGAAGCCATGATTGACCGAGTTGACGTAGACATTGTTGACGTCCAGCAGCAGGTCGCAATCGGCTTCGTGCAATACCGCGCGGGTGAATTCCAGCTCCGTCATGTCTTGCTGCGGGGCGGCGTAATAGGAAACGTTCTCCACGGCCAGGCGGCGCCCCAGTACGTCCTGGGCCTGCCGAATCCGTGCCGCTACGTGATGCACCGCTTCCTCGGTAAAGGGCAACGGCAGCAAGTCATACAAGTGCCCTTCATCGCCGCAGTAACTCAGATGCTCGCTGTACATCGGTACATTGAAGCGCTCCAGGAAGTCGCGCACCTGCGCCAGAAACGCCAGGTCCAGCGGCGCCGGTCCGCCCAAAGACAGCGACAGGCCATGACACGACAACGGATAGCGTTCGGCCAGCCCATGCAAAGCGGCGCCGTGAGCGCCGCCAATGCCGATCCAGTTCTCCGGGGCCACTTCGAGAAAGTCGAAATCCCCAGCGGGGGCCTCGCGCAGTTCATCGAGCAAGGCGCGGCGCAGACCCAGGCCTACTGAGGGTTTGGTAATTGAGGGGGTGACCTGTACGGCGGGGCCTTTCAGGCCTGGATGTTGAGGCATGGCACATCTCCTTGGGGTAAGAGATGGGAAGCCATGAAGGGCGATTGCCAATCAGTCTGTAAAAACCAAACCCTGTGGCCAGGGAGCGGCTCCCTGGCCACAGTTGTTCGCTCGACAGGGCATCACTGGCGCCTGCCCCGTCAGGCTTCCCACCGGTGAAAGTCAGGACTCGATAGCCGCCCCGCACTTGCCCTCGCCGCATTTGCCTTCGGCGCTCTTGGCCTGGCCCGCCAGGTATTTCTCGGCCTCAGGCAACGAGATGCCGCCATCATGGTTGGCGTCGATCTTGTCGTATTCAGCCGCGCGCTCCGGCGCCGCCGCAATGAACTCCTCGCGTGAAACCTTGCCGTCGTGGTTGGTATCGGTCTTGGCGAATTTATCTTCGCCGCACTTGCCCTCAGCGGGTTTCTTCACCGTATCGGCCGCCGCCAGGGTGTAGCCCTGGGCCAGATCGTTCATGGTCAGGGCCGAGGCTGCGGTGGAAAGGCCAAGGCCGCCGACCAGGGCCAGACCGAGTGCAAGAGACGAACTGCTGGAGAAGTTGAGCATGGGGTGTTCCTCGAAAGATCAAATACGCCAGTCACCAGCACCGGGGATCGGTGTCGGCTGGCAGGCGTAGTTAACCGTCGATGTGTATCCGGGCTGTGTCGCCAGCCGAGGTGAAAACAAGCAAATGTATCCAGGCCGCCCTGCTACACACTGGGATACACGCCCATGCGCGCGTGGCCGGTCGATCCGAACGAGCGCGGCATCGTTGTGCAGATCGCCAAACAGCTGCCGGGGAATCGCCAGGACAAGGAATGAGCCAGGCCTCTGCGACGACCGTTTTGCCTGAAGGCCAATAGCCAAGCGCCTCTGCGCCGTGTCAACTGTCGGAACGGTTAAGTTAATTGAGCCGACAGCCGATACAGGGACGTGCGGGATATTTCGCGTTTAGCTGATGGCTTGTTTATGACTGAAGATGCTGGCAACGACTCCACTGTTTCGCCCCCAGGCCTGCCCAGCCAGAGCTTCACCCGTCGCACCTTCCCGGCCATCATGCTTTTGCTGTTCGTCATGTCAGCACTGGCTATCGCACTGTTGCTCAGCATTACCGGGGCCCAGGATAGGCGCGCCCGTGAACAGAGCCTGTTTTTCGCCCAGCGCGCCATCGACGGTATCCGCGCCGGCATCGGGCGGGACCTGAGTGACTATTCCAAGTGGAGCGACGCCTACCGGCATCTGCATGTCGAAATGGACAAAGACTGGGCCTATGACCAGGAAAACGTCGGCAGCAGCGTTTTCGGGCTCTACGGCTACCAGGCGGTGTTTGTCATTTCCCCGACCGGCAAAACCGTCTATTCGGTGATCAATGGCGATATGAGTGAGGTCGACGCCGACACGTGGCTGGCCGGTGACCTGCAAGGGCTGGCGAAGAAAGCCAGCGACCCGCAGAACCGCGATGAAGTCATCGTCGAGCTGCTGCATCACGACGGCGCTCCTGCGTTCGTCGCCGCCTCGGCCCTCACTGTAGGCACCGACGACAGCGTGCCCGAAATCCCGGGGCCGCCCAGTTTGCTGCTGTTCGTGAAAGTCCTTGATGCCGCCTCTTTGCAAAACCTGGCGCGAGACTTTGCCCTGCCGGATGCCCACATCACCCATGCGCCGGAGCAGATGGACACGGCCCGGATATCCCTTGACGGCCAGACCGGCGAGGCTTTGGCGTGGCGTCCGGAGACCCCCGGCAACGACCTGCGCAAGGCCCTGCTGCCCTTGCTGGTCCTGGCGCTGCTGGTGTTGGCCATCCTCGCGCTGGCGGTGCTGCGCCATGCCCTGGTCATGCTTCGCGCCCAGGAACGTCAATACGCCAGCCTGTTGGCCCACCGCAAGGCACTGGAACGTAGCGAAGAACGTTTTCGGGATATTGCCGAAGTGTCCTCCGACTGGTTATGGGAAGTGGATTCGACCGGGACGCTGACCTACCTGTCGGAACGTTTTGAACAAGTGACCGGCTTCAACCCCACACAATGGCTGGGCAAGCCCCTGCATCGGTTGCTCCATCCCCACGGTGGCTCGATTTCGATTGCCCAATGGCTGCTCGGCGGGGCCAACAGCGATTCGTCGGCCCCGTTGTTATGCGAGTACACCGCGCGCAATCAGCGTATCCGCACGTGCAAACTTTCGGTCCGCGCCATCGAAGCCGGCACCTTGGGCTTTCGGGGCACCGCCACCGACATTACCGAGGAGCTGCGGGCGCTGGCCCAGGTCAAGCACCTCTCGCTGCACGACCCGCTGACCGGGCTGGCCAATCGAAACCGGTTGTTCGATTGCCTCAGCGAACACCTGGACCCGGCCGACGGGGCACCGCTGGCGGTGCTGAACCTGGACATGGACCGGTTCAAGCCGGTCAACGATTCCCTGGGGCATGCCGTAGGCGACAAAGTGTTGCGGGAAGTGGCCCATATCCTTC
The DNA here is from genome assembly GCF_034555295.1 of Pseudomonas sp. N-137. NCBI lineage: Bacteria > Pseudomonadati > Pseudomonadota > Gammaproteobacteria > Pseudomonadales > Pseudomonadaceae > Pseudomonas > Pseudomonas sp. N-137. The sequence goes on along the minus strand of NZ_JAXUDQ010000026.1, from coordinate 66,077 downwards.
AGCAGAACGTGCGCAGTTCCGACCTGGTGGCCCGTCTGGGCGGTGATGAGTTTGTCATCGTCATGCCCGATCCCGGCAGTCCCCGGGACCTGGAACAACTCTGTGAGCGCCTGATCGATTGCATGCAGCGCCCCATGCACCTGGACGGCAACACCTTGTACCTGGGCGTGAGCATCGGTGTGGCCTGGTCGCAACCCGGTGACGAGCGCGCCACTGAATTGTTGCGTCACGCGGACATCGCTTTGTATGCGGCCAAGGCGGCGGGCCGCAACACCTGGCGGGTCTATGAGGAGGCCATGGGCAACATGGCTCGCGATCGTCGGCGCTATGAGCAGCAACTGCGCGACGCCATGCAACGCGAACAACTGGAGCTGCGTTACTTGCCTCGCTTCGATGTGTGCGCCGAACAACTGCACGGCTTCGAGGCCCAGACTTTCTGGCACCATCCCGAGAAAGGTGAACTGGGTGGAGCGGACTTCATCCCGATCGCCGAAGCGTCTGGCCAACTGGAAGAGCTGGGAACCTGGATGTTGATCAACGTCTGCGAAGAAGCAGTGACCTGGCCCACCGCTGTCAACGTTTCCGTCGCGGTTTCGCCCAAGTGGTTCAGCAGCAGCTTCTTGCTCAATCAGGTGCGAACGGCCCTTGAGACAAGTGGCCTGGTCCCCCAGCGCCTGACCCTGGAAGTGGCCGAAGGGGTTCTGCTGATCGACCACAAAGCGGTCGCCAGTACCCTTCATGCGCTCAAGGACCTGGGCGTGCGCATCAATATCGACAAGTTCGGCACCAGCATCGCCTCCCTTCGCGAAGTACTGAACCAACCGTTCGACGGCATACGCTTTGATCGCAACATCCTGTCGCAGCTGGGCCTGGAACATGATCGCGAAGGCGTGCTGGCGATGATCCGACTCAGCCGCAGCGTGGGTCTCATGGTCACCGCCGAAGGCATCGAAAACGCCCGGCAATTCAGCCAATTGCGCAGCGTGGCCTGCGACCACGTACAAGGCCCCTACTTCGGCTCGGCCCTGGCCCGCTCGGAAATGGCCTCGTTCTTTACAACACCCCGGTGGTTATAGGGCATCGTTCTGGATGACTTGAAACCACTCTTTGCGCTCATCCAGCGTGTGCCGAATCAATTCGACAAGCATCTGCACTTGCGGCATGTCCAGGGCGTGACTGCCCACGGCCATCCATAACTGACGCTGCATCGGGTGCTCGAATACCCTCGGCAACGCGATCAGGCCACGGTCCAAGCCACTCATGTACTGAGGCAACAGACCGATGCAGGCGCTGCAACGAATCATTTCCAGCATCAACGCGTAGGATTGCACCTGCACCACGCCCGCGCGGCGTTGCTCCATCAGAGCGTTCCACGGCGCGAAGCTGTCCACCTGACCGTCTGGCTGCCATTGCACAAGCATGTAGTCGCTCAGGTCGTCCAGGCACTCGGGGCGGGTAGCCGGGCGTGAGTAGCGCTTGGCGATGTGTGGCACATAGTCCAGCCGTGCCAGTCGTTCGGGTGATTGTGTGGGGAAACTCGGCCCCGGTCCCAAGGCGTGCGAATCACTCAACCACAGCACCAGGTCGGCACTGATGGCTTGCAGCGCCAGCTCACTGTCCAGGGTGATAATCTGCAACCGCACACTGGCGTTGCGCCGCAGCAAAGAGATCAGGTCACGGCCCAGGATGTCGTGCAGAATCGACTCGGCCACGGCCAGGCGGACCCGTGGTTGATCATTGTGCGGCACTGAGCTTTCGTGGACCTGTGCAATCAATCGCGCCTGTAGCTGCCGGCCCTCGCGACTGAGGGTCAAGGCGCTGCCCTGGAAACTGAACAACGAGCGTTGCAGCGTCGCCTCCAGCTGCGCCAACTGCTTGCGCAGCCAGGTCGCTTTGACGTTCAGGCTGCGAGCCGCCTGCATGAAACAGCCGCAACGAGCACTGACCAAAAAACACTGCGCCACCTGAGGCGAAATGCCGGATGCCTGGACCAGCCAGGGCTCAGCGATGCGCGACGGTGAGCGATACTCGGTGACAGCCTGGCGTCCTGCGGGCTCGATGAATGACATAGGTGACTCCCTGTCGGTTGTACGGGATAAGCGTTGATGCACATTCCAGCCAAGCACACCTCCCGTGGCGAGGGAGCTTGCTCCCTCGCCACAAAAGCTTGGTGCGGGCTTGGCTAGCGCGCCTCCTCCAGCACCTTGCTCAACTGCGCGCCATCAATGCTCAGGGTCGCGGTGTCAAGCATGCCGTCCAGGTAAGCCTTGGCAATCTGTTCCTGGCGCTGGGCACGCAAGGCCTGGGTCAGGCGCTCGCGTACTTCCTCCAGGGTTGCTTCCCGGGGCGGCTGTTGTTCAGTGAGTTTGATCACATGGAAGCCCGCCGCGCTCTGCACCGGGTCCGATACGGCACCGAGTTTCAAACGCGCCACCGCCTCACGCACTGGCGGCACCAGTTGCTGCAACGGTTGCAGGCCACTGTCGCCACCGCGCTCGGCACTGGTGCGATCCTGGGAAAACCGGGTCGCCAGGGCGGCGAACTCTGCCGGCGACGCCTGGGCTTTCTGGCTCAACTCGACGGCTCTGCGGCGCGCCGCCTCCACTGTTTGCGGCTCGGTCGCGGCCAAGAATATCTGGCTGACCCGGTACAGCGCCGGCACTGCCCAGTTGGCTTTCCCTGCCTCGTAAGCCTGCTGCAATTCCTCCTCACTGGGATACTCGGCCGGCACCTGACTAACCGACTGCAAGTAATCACGAAACACGATCTGCTCAGCCGCCGCCCGGGTCTGGCTTTCCACCTCCGGGCGCTGACGCCAGCCCTGGGCATCGGCCTGTTCCAGCACGGCTTTTTCCGCCAGCCGCGTACGGATCCAACCCTCCAGGACCGCTCGGTTACCGAGCATCTGCTGACGAACTTCCGGCGCCAGCGCTGACAGCAACACTTTGAGCTCTTGCGGGCTGACTTGCTGGTTGCCCAAGCGGGCCAGACTCGGCGAATCGGCCGAGGCAACGCTGACGGTCTGCACCGCCGCTACCGGATCGCTGCCCGGCCTCAGGCCAAGCACAACAGCCACGGCGACCAGGCCCAACGCGGCGGCGCTGATAACAAAAGTCGGTTTTTTCACGATGCGGTGGCCTCCTCCAACGGCGGCTCGGCGGGTTCAACCTGGGGCTGCATCCGTGCCGCGTTCTGGCTGTACTCGCGCAGATAAACGATGAACTCCTGCAACAGGCGATCCCACAACTCCAGGTTGCTGCGCAAGTGATCTGCGCTGACACCTGCGGCGACCACGACATCCATTTCCATCACCAGGAACTCGCCCTGCACCGACAACCTTGCAAAACGCCGCGAAGCGTTCCATAGCTCGGCCAGACCGGCCGGCAACTCACCCTGTACCCGCAAGGCGCAGCTGAAGGTGAAGTCCAGATACTGATCAGGCGCGGCCGACAGGTTTCCGAAGCGCACCGCATAACCAATGCCCTGGCTGGCGCTAAGCAGTTGCACGATGCCGTTCTGTTCCGTTTCGTTGACCCGGTACCCGGCGGCTTGCAACAGCTCGGTCAGGGACGTTGGGCTGACGTGTTCAATCAATGAAGTCATGGTCGACTCTTCCTTGCGCTATCAATGGGTGATCGAGGCCTGGGGCGCATCGAAACGGTTCTTGTAGAGGTCATCGCCAAAGCCCTGGGCCAGCTCTTCGAAACGCACCCGGGTCTTGGCGGCGAAGGGCTGGCGGATTTTCATGACGTCGGTGACGTCAATGGTTTCGTAGGCGTGGAGCAGCGTCTTGGCGACTTCGTACATCTGCTGATTCTTGACCGAACATTGCTGCACTTGTGTGTCACGCTCACTCAGTTGAGCTTCCAGACGAGCACGTTCGGCTTCCTTGCCACGGGCCAGGACCAGCAACTCGTCATAGGCTTTCTTGAACTTGCCGATCTGGTCATTGCTGGCCGCCACCTGGGCCTGGGCCTGGCTGCGCAGGCTCTGCTCGTGCCCGGCCAATTGCTCGTTCAGGGCCTGGGCCTTGCTCAACTGCGCGGTCAATTGCTTGATCTGCTCCTGGGCTTGCCGGGCCTGGTCTTGCGCCGCCTGCCGGGCGGCGCTGGCCTGGGCCTGTTCACTCTGCAAGGTTTGCAACTGCGCGGTGGTGCTGCGCAATTGCGCCCGCAGGCGTTCTTCCATTCCTTCGCCGTGGGCCGTGCCGCTTAACAGCAGGCCCAGCACCAGCAACGCTACCGGACAATGGTTCATGGCTCGCCTTTTCATGAGGCCTCCCTGCGCTTAGAAGCGCGTGTTGATTTCAAGCTGCAAGACATCGATGTCATACGGCGCGCCGTACACCGCTTCGGAACTCAGCCAGCGACCGGTGGCGAAGACGTTGCTCGCCAGACCGTAGTTGCCGCCCAGGAAGTAACCTTTGGCATTGGTGCCACCCAGGTGAAACGACGAATCGTTGAAACCGTCCGGCAAGGCATCCGGCTGGATGTACTTGTAGCCGGCGAACAGGTTCCAGTCGCCCTGGCGCTTGAGTTCCAGTGAGTTGCCCAAGGTGAACTGGAGCATCCAGGCGTTGGCGCCGCTTTCCACCTCACCGTTTTCGTCCAGGTTGTTGGCGAACTGCCCTTCGGAGCGCTTGCGCATCTCGCCTTCGTCGTAGCCCAGGTTATGCACGTAGTTGGCCTGGCTGCGCAGTTTCAGGTCTTGCGGCAGATCGGTGTCCCACTGCAGATTCAGGTCCAGCAGGTTGAACTCCGAGGCCAGGCCGACATACTGCGGCTGTGGGGTGGTGGACGGGTTGAGAGGATTGGGTGTGATGTCCCGCAGCAGGAACACCGTGTTGCCCTTCTGCATGAACGCCACGCGCGAGCCATCGCTGTCGCAACCCGGGTCACCGGCCCACGGCTCGCATGGCGAGGAGCGCTGGCCTTCGATATCGTCGAAGCGGTAATAGGCCAGCGCGCCCTTGACGCGGTTGCTGTCGTTGATCGCCCAATTGGCCCCCAGCTGCGCCCCGTACAACCACTTGTTGTCGCTCTCCTCTTTGTCGGAACCGTTGCTGGTGCTGGTGTCGTTGGTGTACTCCACCGGGAACGCACCGACGGTGCCGAACAGGCCCCAGTCCTGATTGAGCTTGCGGTTGAAAATCGCCGCCACGCCGTCGAAGTTCAGGTCACCGGAATACAACAGGTCGGTGGCGTAAAACGGATTGGCGATTCGCCCGCCGGTCAGGGTCAAGTCGTCCGAGGGTTTCCAGGTCAGGTAACCCTGGTCGAGCCAGATGTCCTTCTTGCCGAAGCCGCCGCCCAGGGTCTGGGTGGTGGACACCGGGTTGTTGTCCGAGCCGGTGCCGATGCGAATGCCGGCGGTCCATTGCGGAGCGATCACCGCCTTCATGCCCAGGCGTGCGCGCAGGCGGAACAGGTTTTCCCGGTCTTCGCGAGTGTTGAGCAACGGCGGCAGACTGGAGCTGCTGTTGGGGTTGACGTCGTACGGTCCTCGGTCATTGAGCCGGGCGAAGTCGACGATTTCGTTGCTGTTGGTACCCGAGTAGTAGCGTGACTCATCGCGCAGACGAATGTCGCCATCAAAACTGATCCGCGAGACCCAATCCGGAAAGGTGTTGGGCTGGGCCCAGTTTTCCTGCTTGGCGGTGGCCATGACTTCAGCCTTGACCTGATCGCGAATCTGCTCGCGCACGATGTTTGGCACGTATTGCACCCGCACATCCCCCGGTGCGCCGGCCGGTGTTGCGACGACCGCCGTGGCCGCCTGGCGGGCCTGCACGGCTTCCCGTTCGGCCTGGGCGATCAAGCCATCGGCCTGGTCCTGCTTCAACACGCCCTGCTGTACCAGCAGGCGGATCAGATTGATCGTGGCGTTTTCCGACGGCGCCGGGGCGGCGGCCGCGTGCCCGGCCAGGCTCAATACAACCAGGCCGATTGCCCAAGACAATCGATTCACATTGGAAATCATCTGCACACAACTCCTGTTGGCAAACTTTCAAATATTCGGTTAACCCGGACGCCGTCCCTGCAAGGACAGGCGCACGGGCAAAGTCAGGGAGGCCGGTGGCCGCTCACTCAGAGGGGGAGCGCTGCGCAAGGCGGTGATGACTTGTTCATCCACTTGCCCGTTGCCGCTGGACTTGACCAGCTCGACCCGGGTGATCTCGCCCACGGCGCTCAGCCAGACGTCGGCCTGCAGTGAGAAGGCCAGGCTGCGCAGTTCGGGGTTTTCCCGAAGCAGGCGCTGGAAGGTGAACGCCAGGAACTGGCTGTAGGTGCCGTTACCCAGGCGTCCCCCTCCAGCCCCGGCCATGCCGCCGCCCTTGCCCGCACCGATGTTGAACGCGTCGTTGCCGGCCTGGGCATCACCGTCCATTTGCATGGGGTTCTCCAGGTCATCCACCGGTGACGGCGGCGCTTCTTCTTCGGGCTTGATCTCCTCGGGCTCCGGGGTCGGTTCTGGCTCGACCACTTTCTCCTCGACCTGGGGCTCCGGTTCCTTGGGTTTTTCCGGCGGCGGCGGGGGCGGCGGCGGCAGCGGAATAATGGTTGGCACCTTCGGCGCTTCACGGCGCACGCCACTCATGTCGTTGGCCCATTGCCACAGCAACCAGGCCGCCACGCCACCCAGCACCAGGGCGGCGGCCCACTTGAGCAGGCGCAGCGGCGCGTTCTTCACCGGGGGCGGGTTGATGGGAAGTTTGGCGGTCATGGTCAGCCCTGGCTCGGTTTGCCGGTCACGAGACCGACCTGTGACAGTTCCAGGCGCCGCAACAGATCCAGCACTTCGATGACTTTCTGGTACTGCACCGTGGCGTCGCCGCGCACGATCACCGGAAAATCCGGGCTCTGGGCTTTTTCGATACGCAGACGCTCCTCCAGCTCGCCCAGAGTCACCGGGTAGGCATCAAGGAACACCTGCCCGCCGTCATTCACCGAAATGGCCTTGGTCTTGGCTTCGGACAGCGACACCGAGGCGCTGGCCTTGGGCAGGTTGATCTGGATACCCGACACCTGTGCCGTAGCGGTGAGGATGAACATCACCAACACCACCATGAGCACGTCCACCAAAGGCGTGACGTTGATGCTGTCCACCGCGGCGTCATCGTCGTCATCGTGTGAAGCGTTTACGCTAGCCATGACTGCGCTCCTCAGGCCGGTACGGGCGATTGAACGTGATGGTCACGGCGATGCGCCGCTTCACCGGACTGACCTTCGCCGTGCATCTCCGCCAGGCGCGTGATGAACTCGTCGACGAACACCCGCATGTCGGCGCTGACTTCCTTGTTGCGGGTGATCAGCCGGTTGTAGCCAAACAGCGCAGGGATCGCGACGAACAAGCCCATGGCAGTGGCGAGCAAGGCCGCGGCCATGCCCGGGGCAATGGCGTTGATGTTCACGTCACCGGCCATGGCCGTGCCGAGGAACACCACCATGATCCCCAGCACCGTGCCGAGCAGGCCGATGTACGGCCCGCCGGCGATGGCGTTGGAGAGGGTCGAGAGTTTCGAGCTCAGTTGCTGGTTTTCCCGGGTGCGCACACCGTCCATGGAGCAGCGGATCGCTTCGATGGTGGCGGCCGACACCGACGAGGTATCGGCGCCCTGCTCGCGACGGGTGCGGATCTCCTTGACCGCCACCAGGTACAACCGCCACAGGGACGAATGTTGCAGGCGCTGGGCGAGGTCCTGATCGTCGGCGAACATTTCCAGGCGCGTGCCGATCGTGGCGAACTGCTCACGGAAGGCTTCGTTGGCGGCACTGAGGCGGCTGACCATGCGGTTCTTGCGGATCATGATGACCCACGACTGGAACATCATCAGCACCAGCACCGCGATGATCACCCAGGCGTCCAGCGGCACAGCGTTGAGCAGGAAACCCAGGCTGCCGAAACCGAAACCGGACTGCTCTTCATCGACACCATAGGCCACCAGTTTCGATTCAGCGCCCTGGGCATTGGCATCAGCCAACAGCAGCGGCGCCGCACGGGCGACCTTGGACAGCCGCACCTCGTCCATGGCCCCGCTGAACGGCACGAAAGCCCCGGTGGGAAGATCAGTTGAAGGGTCGGAGGCAAGCCCCGTAGAAAGATCGGCCCCCAGGGCCATCGGCGAATTGAACGCCGGCATCGCCACCGCCAGGCTCGCGGTTTCACGACCGTTGACGTACAGCACGACCCGGTCGCCCGAGGCGGTCAACGCCAGGTGTTGCCATTGGCCGGGGTTCAACGGTTGAGTCGAGACGGCACGCTGACCGTCAATGTCCAGGAATGGCACACCCTGGTTCACCCCCACCAACAGGCTGGCGGCGGCCTCACGGCGGGCCAGGATCACCTGCTCACCGCTGGCCTGATCCTGGCGCAGCCAGGCGCTGAATGTGAACGCCGCGCCGGCGCTGTGCTGCAATGAAGGGCTGGCCGGCAACAGCAGCGGCTGACCGTTGAATTGCAAGGCACGACCGATCACGCCATCGATGCTGGTTCCAGCGGCACCCTGGGCATTGTTGCCATACGCCGTGGCATCCCGGGGCGGTACACCGGTGGTGCCATCGAAGTGGTAAAGAGCGGTGTAATCCGGGTCGAAGGTCAATTGGCCGCTGCCGGTGGCCGGCGCCTTCTGGTTGCCGTAGTACATCCACAGATCCTGACGCTGGCCACCCTCCACGTTCGGTACATCGACCCAGATCAAGGCCATCCCCATCAACGGGTCGAAGCTTTCGATCTGGTGATTGAGCACGGTCTTGTCATCGGCACTGACAAAACGCAGGTCCGAGCCATCATCCTTGACACCGTCGAAGGTGAAGTTGCCGGTGTGCAGGCGTACCAGCAATGCGGTGCGGCCCAGGGCCTGGCTGATCGCCGCGCCTTGGGGCGTGGTGTCCACGGAAATCTGTTTGCGGTAGTGCCAGTCGTCCTGCCACCAAGCGTTGGCCGTGGCTGGAAGCACCAACCCCAGGCAGATAAACAGGGATAACAATAAGCGTTGCATGGACATGACTCCTAGGTTCAAAACGTCGCTTGCAGGTTGAAATGCAGGCGCGATTCCTGTTTCGAGGTGTTCGGCCCTTCGAGCAGCGGGTAGCCCCAATCGAGGCTGCCGGACAGCCATTTGCTCAGGCTCGCGCGAGTGCCGAGGCCGACACTGGCCAGGCTGTAATCCGCGTCCTGATCGGGCAGTTCGTCGCGCAAGTACAACTGCGCGCCTTCGGCGAAGGCGTAGAACCGCCACTCCTGGACATAACTGCCGAGGAACTTGGCAATGGAAGGTGTACGCAACTCCTGGGACAGCAGGTAGCCGTCATCCCCGGTACGCTCGGCGGCCAGATAACCGCGAACCGATGTCGCGCCACCGGCAGAGAATTGTTCGTTGGAAACCAGCGGCCCGGACGCCAGCTGGAACGCGGCTTTGGACGCGGTCTGCCAGTCGTTGGCGAAGGTGAAGGTGTAATTGCCGTCACCCTTGAGCACGGCAAAACTGGGGCTGGCGCGGTAGCGCTTGTAGTCGAAGTCTTCGTCGGAACTGCCATAGCCCAACAGGCTGCGGGTGCCCGCCACCAGGCTCAGGCCAAGGCCCAACTGGCTGTTTTCGGTGTAGCGAAAGCCGTTGTAGGCGAAGGTGAACGGCGCGTACTTGAGCGGTACTTTGTCGCTGGCGCCGCCCAGATTCAGCTCTTCCTCAAAGTCTTTGAAATCCACGCCAATGGAAAACGTATTGGCCCAGGCGGCGCTGGACGCCAAGGTGTAGATCGCCGAGACACCGTACGAATGGCCCCTGCCCAAGACGTTGCTGCCGCCGATGGTCGCCACGTTGCTGTCGGACTGGTAACCGGAGAACTGCACACTCCAGTGCTCGTCCAGCGGTGCGGTATAGGAGCCCGACCAGACCTTGGCGTTTTCGGTGTCCTGGGGCGCGGTGAAGAAGGTCAGCGAGAGGCTGTGACCCAATTGCCAAAGGTTGTTGTAGCCCAGGCTGGCGACTGTGCGCAGCTTCTCGGTGTCGGCGCTGTAATCGTTATTGAGCCCCAGGCTGGCTTGCCACGGGTTCTGATCCTCGACCTGCAAGTCCACATCCATGGTGCCGGGCCGCTGGCCCTCGCGCACCAACGGCATGACCTGGCGCCCCGGGGTCTTGTTCAACTGCGCCAACTCGGTCTGGACCTGGGCGAAATCGGGCACCTCGCCTTCCTTGAGCGCGGGCACGTCCTCGCGGATCTCCACGGGCGAATAATGCTTGGCACCCACCACGCGGACTCGGCCGACCTTGGTCTCGCTGACCTGCAGGTAGACGATGCCGTCTTCGACTTTCTGCTCCGGCAACTCGACGAACACCGATTGATAACCGCGCGCCTGATAGGCCTTTTGCAGCGCCTCCCGGGCCCCCTCAATATCGCTCAAGGCCTTTTGCGGGCCGAGGAACGGGTACACCGCCTCCTCGATGGCCCGGGCATCGAGCACGGTGTTGCCACGCACGAAATACTCGTTCACGTCCACCAGGCGAGCCGGGGCCGATTCGACTTCCTGCTGCGCTTGCGCGGCGAACGCCGACGGCCCCCCGACCGTCAACACCAACCAGCCCCACAGCGCTGGCCGCGATTTGAAGAAATGCTCCACACCACCCCCTGAATTCAAAGTACCGCTCAATTGCTTGCAGTCGATGTCGTGGCGTGCCGCGCCAGCCAGGTGTGCAGCAGCGCGAAATTCAAGGAGAACTCCGGCATTTGCAGCAAGGCACCGCAGAACACTTCACCGATTATTTTCTGGATGAGCCTCACCGCCCGCGCATCGCCCAACAGCGTGGCGAGGTCTTTGCTCAAAACGTCGAAGCGCCAGACCTTCTGGTTCAGGTCCAGGCCGACGAACCAACGGAACAGCAGGTTGTAATTGAGTTGTTCGTAGAGTTGCTGCTCGCTGGGCACCGAATAGAGCAGTTGCAGTAAAAGGATGTGCATGACGGTCTGCGGTGCGATCAGCATCTCGGCGCTTGCGGTGAGGCCTTGCAGCACGTCGCGGTGGTCGTCCAGCAGGTCGTCGATTTGCGGACGCAGCAACACCAGTGAATGGCCTTGCGGGATGTAGCTGGACACTTCCTTGAGTGCGCCCTGCCAGTCATCCTGGGAAACGATCCAGACCCACGGTGCGCCGTAGCGATACACCGAGACCGGCTGCTTGCGCGCCGCCTCGACGATCTTCGACAACCGCTGGTCAAGCTCCTGCATGCCCACTTTCGAATAACGTTCCATAGTTCCCATCGCCTCACTCCCGGCTGCCTGCCCCGGCTCCAAACGACCTTGCAGGTCCCCTCGAACACGTCACACAGGCTTGACGGGAATGGCGATGTGCTACCGAACTTTTGTCATGAAAGCTTCATTTTCGATGAGACGGATGGAGGGGGATTGCGGGTCTTGCCCTATTGCTCCGCAGGAGCGGGGTTGCTCGCGAACGCGAAAGATCAGTTGCTGTGGCGTTGAAGGTATCGCCGCCATCGCGAGCAGGCTCGCTCCCACAGGGTCTTGAGTGATCACAAGAGTAGTGTTCACCGCAGATTCCTTGTGGGAGCGAGCCTGCTCGCGATGCCGGCGCCTCGGTGCCAGCCGATCGCTACAAGCTCAACCGCCCCCGCTCTTCCTCGGTCAAGCGCTGCCGGGTCTGTTCATCCAGGGGGCCGGCGCCCAGCACTTGCACCGGGCTGGCCGGGTCGTAGGCCCGTGGCGTGTCGCGGCTGGCACCGTCGCGGGACGGGGCCAGTTGCTCGGAGCCGAAGCTCACCACCTGCACGGTGAACACCGACGCCTGGTTTTGTCGCGCCGCGTTCTGCTGCTGGCGCGCCACGTCTTCCGCCGCTTGTGTCGCCGAGGACGCCGCCGAACTGGCCGAGGTGATGGCCCCGGTGTTCACCGTGGCCGCCAGTGATACACCGGAGGATTTGCCCTGGGTCTGGATGTTGGCCGCGTTCACCACGGTCAATGCCGCGATGTTGACGTTGCCCGACACCCGGATCCCCGCCTCGCCCGCATCGATGGTGCCCAAGGGCGCGATCAGGTCAATGTCGCCCGGCGCCACTTCGGCAATCGGGTTGAGCGTGGCGATACCGGCGCCGGTGCTCGGCACCGACGGCGACAGGGTCACGTTGCCCCAGCTGTCATACAAGCGCTTGGGCGGCGTGTAGACCACGGTGGTCTTCGAACCGCGACCGGCGTTGATATCGCCCTGGGCCGACCAGCCGAGAATCGAACCGCCAAAGGTGGTCATGATCCGGCTCTGCCCTAGTAGAATGCTGTTCTGCGCATACAACTGGATATCGCCCTCACCCTGGGTAATGACCCCGGCGGTGGACGGTGGTGCGTTGCCTTCGATGCCGAACGTCTGCCCGCCGCCCGGCGTGAGCATCTGGATGCCACCGCCGAAATCGGTGTGCACACCCGCCCCGCCGAACATCGTGATATCGCCCTTGTAGGTGATCGCGTTACCCGCCACATCCTTGCTTGGGAACAACAAGTCGATAGCCTCCCGCCCGCGCAGGTAGCTGCCCTGGCGCACGCCGCCCACTTCGTTGTACTCACGGCCACCGGCCTTGAGCTCGGCGAAGTACACGTCGCGGGCAAACACCCGCTGCTGCTCGGCCGGCAGCGCCGCGAAGTAGTTGCGGGCCTGCTCGGTGTCGCCGCTGAAGCCGAAGCGTTGCTCCAGCCAATCCACCAGTTCCGCCTCGTAGGTCTTGGCGACTTTACCGTCCTGGTTCGCCAGGGGCACACCGGCCAAAGCCTGGTTGGCCGGGTCCAGGTACGCCTTGACGAAGCGCTGGTAATCCGCGCCGTTGAGTCCCGCGCCGGCTTGCAGCACCAGGCTTGCGCCAGGGCGCGAATCCCCCGGCACCACAGCGCCGATACTGTTGATGCTGACCTTGTCGTCCATCCGCAGATTGCGCCCGGCGGTGATCTCCAGCAGGCCGGGACCGGCGACGTTGAAGTTGCTGTAAAGGATGTCGCGCCCGGCCGAGACGATGGAGATGTCGGTGGAGTTGTTGTGGATGAAGAGGTTGCCGGTGCTGGTGTAGTTCCCTAAGTAGAAGTCGCTGGTCAGCGAGCCGCCCAGCGGTATACCGCTGCTTACAATGTCTCGTCCGGCCTTCATCCAAACGGCCCCCATACCTTCGAAGGAAATCTGTCCGAATCGGCCATCGTTCTCAGAGGTGTACCTCATCGCTCGTCCACTCGCGACTGCCAGCAAATCGCCTGTGAGCGCATAAAAGCGAGCAGGATCCGTGTTGCCGGCCCACTCGTTGGAGGCGCTGCTGGTATCGAAGGTAATCAACGGTAAAGTATCCGCGCTGGGAGGCACACGATTGGCATCAGCGGAGAGATTGCTGACCACCACACTGCCATTTACGAGCCCGGCAAAGGCTGGGCGCAACGGTGTCGCCAGGGCCGCAGACGATGCACCGGAACGACTGACCGACATATCGCCACCGTAGATGGAATCGCCGGCCATGAATTGCAACTCACTGTTGATGCCAGGAGCGAGCAGCAGGGCTGGACGATCGTTGCCGTTGTAGCCGGTTCCATCCCATACCGAGGATTGGCCATAATAAAGACTGCCATTGGCCGCCACAGCCCTCAGGATCGACGGGTAGACCACGGCTAAATCCGTGGCCGTCGCGCTAACGAAAGGCGTCAGGTTACCTCCCGACGACCACAAGTCGATCGCCGTGTTGGCGGTCCACAACGTAAACCAGCTGACACCCGATCCGTTGGTCGCACCACTTTTGAAGGGCGAAACGCTCATCATCGGCGCCCGGCCCGGGTCTGCTACGTCCATCACTACCAAGTCGCCCGAAGTGCTCAGATTGAACGTGGCATCGCCCGGCATCAGGGTCAGCCCGCCTGTTGGCAAGCTTCGCGTAGCTCTGAAAGAGTCATAAGCGCGTGTTTCTCCGGGAGACTGTACCGAAGCAACGTTGCCATAGCGCAGGTCGATTCGACCGATGGCACCGCTATCGATCTGCGCATACCCCCGCAGGTTGATGACCGCGCCATTGAGATGCCCGTTCACGAACAGGCTCTCGGGATTCAAAGCACCACCCACACGCAGATCAAGATCACCACCACCGGTCAATTGCAGACTGCCATCAGCGCCCACACGCCCGGTGCTGCCCACGGCAAGAACCAGTCCTTGGCTGCGGCTGTTGCTGATCGGCACAAGACCACTCCCTGCCATTTGATCGAGCACCCCCGCATCGCCGGCCACCTGAACATTCAGGTTACCGCCGCCTAGAGTACCGAACCCCGTAAACCCGACCATCAAATCAGCCTTGCCGTCCTTCGCGGCGGTGTAACTGCCAAAATTGATCCACCAAGCGGTGGGTTGTGCCTGCGTGCCGGTTGCGACTGAGCCATTGCCCTGACGCCACAGCCAATTGCCGACGTTGACCGTATCGTAACCAACGTCTCCCCCATTGGGCCGCCCCCTATCCGTACTCGATACGTCCAGGCTATTACCGGTCAGATTGCCGCCAACCTTCAAGCTCAGGTTGCCGCCAAAGTCCGGGTACCAGGCACGATAAAGACTGTTGCTACCACCATCCACGAACTGCTCGTTTTCACCTAGTGCATCATTGAGCACCTTGCCCGCCGCCCCCAGCGCCTTGGGCTGATTGTACGGGTCGTTGGCATAAGTCTCGCTGGCTGAACTGCCGGCGGTGTAGACGCCGTACAGAGAATCCATTTTCAGATCGCCCGCCGACAGCAGCTCAAGGTCTGCCGCTCCGGTGCGGATCACACTCCAACGTTGGCTGCCTGCCTTGTATTCCGTTTGCCCAACAGCGGTGCAAAACGACGGGGTGTCGTCACACATTCCAGGATAGGCAAGGTTTTCGAAATCAATCGGTTGACCCACGAGGTCTGGAACCCCGAAGTTTTCCGCCCCTTCCTCCGTCCAGACAAAGCCGCTACTGGCCTTGCAAAACGACGGGGTATCCTCACACATCCCTGGATAGGCAACGTTCTCAAAATCAATGAATTTACCTGCCAGGCTCGGATCTCCGAAATTTTCCGCCCCCTCTTCGGTCCACACCAGCCCCCCCGCCCCGGCCTTGCCAAACATGCCGTAGTGACTATCAGCCAAATGAAGATCTCCACCCGCCAACACAGGCTGCACAACCCGGCTGTCCGCCGCCTGCGTATCGGCGCCGGCCACCAGGCGCAACGACCAGGACTGCGAACCCTCGGCCAGCATCGGCGCAATGGCCCAGTTGCTCCCCGCCACTTCCGGACGCAACTGCACCGACTCGACACCGGCCGGCAACTTGATGTCGGTACCTGAAGGAATTTTCGAACCCACACTCAGCGCCAGGGCCCCGCTGAGACGCAGCACATTGGTCAAGCCGTTGCTCGCGCCCGCAATGCCTGGCAAGGCAACGCCTTTGGGCCAGATCAGGCTGCGTATTGTTGCGCCGCTGCCCAGCAGGCTGCCTACCCCCAGCACCGTGCCCGCCTCCAGGGTCTGGGTCGAAGCCAACAAAGTGCCAGCGGCGAACAACAGATTACCCGAGGCGTCATGCACCGCCGCAGCCAGCACCGTGCCCGCCGGCAGCACCAGTGGCTGATCAAGCGTCGCCGCCACCGGCAGGCGTGTTCCCGCCGCCAGGGTCGCGCCCTTAAGGGGTACGTCGAAGTTGAGCACCGAGCCCGCTGGAAACGCCGTGCCATCCGCCAGGGTCACACCGGTACCGGGCACGACAATATCACCCGCCGCGAAATCAATGCCCGGCAACAGCACCCAGCCCTTGTCGTCGTTGGTCGCGGGCGGTTGGGCGAATCCGTCGGTGATGCTGCCATAGATGTTCAGGTCACCCCCGGCGCGCAGCGTCAGCGCACCCGACTCACCAGAGCCGTACACGGCGGTTTTACGAGTATGCGGATTCACACTGGCGTAGCGATAACCGGACAGGTCCAGGTCACCCCGCACCACCAGATCACCGTCGGCCGTCGCGCTGACGATCTCCACACCGGGCCGCAGGTGGAACGCATCGGCATATCGAGCATTGTTCAGACCGGCGAGTTTACGTTGCATCAAATCGCCGTTGGCCAGCGCCGCGTTGATGAAGGCAATACTGTCCTGGTGCTTGCCATCCAGGTACGCCTGGTCGATGACCTGATAAGGGCGTCCGCTGGCTGCCGGATCGCTGCCAAACTCTGCATCGTTGTACTGCCACATACCGTTGACCGCGATGGACCGGGCGCCCTGGATATCCAGGCCACCGCGTGCATCGATGGCAATGTCGCCCTGGGTCGGGGTCGAGCCGGCGCGGCGTGCATTGAGTTCCAGCGTGCCACGGGCACGGTCGTCGTGCTGCCCGGCGAGCGCCGCAGTGCCATGGCGCAAATCGATGCGAGCTCCGTCGGCCAGGGTCAGCACGCCGCCTCGCGAGGTCAGGTCGACAATGGCGCGGTTCGGTGAGTCGATGATCTTGCCATAGCTGTCCACCCGCAGACGGCTGCCGTGGGCATCGAGCACCGCGTTGCTGCCCAGGGTCAGGGAGCGCCCGGCCGCAAGCCGGATGCTGCCGACCCGCTCGCCGCTGGCGTCGACCTTGCCGTTGACCAGCAGGCTGCCATTGTCCAGGGACACGTCAATGGACGAGGCCTTGAGTTCGTTGCCGATCACCAGGTCGCCCTGCTTGAGCTGGAAGCTGCGGGAGCCGAACAGCTGTCCTTCGTTCAACCGTTGGTTCAAGGCCGCGAACTGCTCGCTGAGGTTACCGTTGCCGCCCAGGCGCTGGGCCTGGATCTCCACGCCGCCAGCCAGATATGGCATGGCGGTGCCCCCGGCGTCATATTCGCCGGTGCTGCTGCCGAGAATCCGCCCCTGCAAATCGACCACCCCGGCCGCGCCGTCCAGGGCCACCGCACTGAGCCGGCCAGCCTGGTTGTGGCGCGCCGAAAGGTCGATGCTGGAACCAGCAGCCTGGCGGATGTTGCCGCTCTGGCTTTGCAGGATCACCTCGCCTCCGGCGCTGTAGCGTGTCACATCGTTGAAGGTGACGGTGCGGCCCGCCACGTCGATCAGTGCCCCATCGGCCAGGGTCAGGTCATCCGTCGCGCTCAGGGTCAGCTTGCCGCTGGGCAGCATCACCGCGCTGGCAAGGTTCAGGCTCGCGCCTTTGATGGACAACTCGCCCCCAAGCCCGGAGACATTGCCCGGCTTGGCGCTTGTGCCCGCTACGTTGACCGCGCCGCCTGCGGTGATGCGGTTGACCGAGCCGGCTTCACCGGTCAGCAACGGGGTGAGGATATTCAGGTTGCCGCCGCTGTAGGCGTAGCCCGTTTTCGCGTCATAGGCCCCCTGGCGTTGATACACCGCCAGGCTGCCTTTGTGGTTGGCGGTCAGGCGTTCGCTGGCGCTAAGGTTGACGTTGGCGAAGCCCAGTGCAAGACGGTCCAGGGTAGTGATCGAGCTCGGTTGGGCGAAATCGCCATAGCCGAATTCGATGCGCTGAGCCTGGATGTCCAGGCGACCGGCACCGGTGCCGGCCCCACCGGCAATCACCGAACCCGGCGCGCCAACGGCGCCGTTCCAGATCAGGTTGGCGGTGCGGATGGTCGCCACGTCGTTGACGCTGCCGGCGCCATAAATGGCCGGGGTGCTGAGCATCAGGTTATTCAGGCGCGACTTGCCTGTTGTCGGGTCATAGGTGTCCAGGCTGACGGTGCCGTAGAAATTCAGCGCCTGACTGGCCGACAGTTCGAGGGTTTCCAGGGCCGGGGCGCCGTATTCGGTGTCCCCGCGCAACAGGCGATCGAGTACCGTCTGGCTCAGGGTCAGACCGGCCGGCAAGACCTGACGCGCCGCTGCGTCGCTCAATGCCGGGGCGGTGCCGACGTTGATATTGCTCAGGGCCAGGGTCAGGTGACGGGTGCCGTAGCGCACCTTGTCGTCCAATTCCAGGCTCCCTCCGGTGGCGGCGACGATGCCGCCCTCGGAATGAATTCGGGTGACGCCGCTGCATGGCGTCAGGCTGCAGCCGCCGATGTTGATGGAGCCGCTGCTGCCCGATGAGGGTGCCAACACGTTGAGCAAGCCGTTGGAGGCGGCCAGCAAGTTCTGACCACTCACATTGAGGTCATAGATAAAACCGTCATGGGCATCGTAGGCAGCCGCGCCACGACCAATGGTATTGATGGCGGCGCCTTGTTCCATCGACACCTCGCTGCTGGCCAGCAGGAAAACCTCCGGTGCCGCCAACGTAGCGCCTTCACGCAAGATCACTCTGGACGAGGTTCTACCTCCACTGCTCGAGGGCGTGATGTAGTTTCCGCTCTGACCATAGAGCGTCAAGAACTGCCCACCAATAACCTGACGCGATGCATTCAAGGCATTCAGGCTTTCGGCATTGAGGGTCACGCCCTCGAAGCCGGCCGTGGCCCCGCGCCCATCGGCAACGACCTCCAACGCCCCATTACCTCCAACCACCGTGACGGTACCGCCGTAGCCACCTTTCTGAGGCGCGAACTTGCCGATGCCTTTAAAGGAGAACGCCTGATCTCCCGCTCCTGGCGCGAGTTTCAACTTCAAAGTCTTGGCGTCCACCGGCAACAGGGCTCGTGGCACGCCCAGGCGTGCGGCATCGGCTACAGCGAACTGGGCGTAGCTGGTTTCGTTGTACTGCGAATAGCGACGCAGCACATCGCCCGAAGTCAGGATGACCTGGCTGGACAGACTGTTGCGCTGCCCGGTATTGACCACCGACAGCACCCCGGCGGTGGCCCAGGAGCCGTTGCGCATCTGCAACGCACCCGCCGTGGAACCCTGACCCGCCAGACCGTTGACCTCGACCCGGAACGCCCCCGGCAGCAAGGCATAGGTGGACGGCATCAGCGTATAGGTACCGGCGGCCAGCCCCGGTACACCGGCGCCAATGGTGATTTGTTGTCCGATCCTGGGGTCCACTGCGCCGCCCTCGGGCGCCACTGGTGCGTATGCACTCTGGTTGCCCGGCACAATGGCGTAGACCGGGTTGCTGGACAGGCCCGGTAAAGTAAAGCCGCCGTTGGCACCGATTTGCACCAGCGGGTTGAAGCGCGCGTCGGTGGAGCCGCCACGGCCGGAAATGAAACCGGCACCCAGCAGATCACCGCCACCCGAAAGATCGAGTACCGAGCCTTCCTGGGCCGCAACAGACTTTCCGCCCAGAATCACACCAATATTCAGATCCCCGTTGCCATAGGAGATGGCCCCTTGCCCCAGAAGCACCACCTTCTTGCCCGCGTACTCATAACTCTGACCATCGACGGTACCGCCGTAAGGCAGAACCAGACCGAGGCCACTGACTGAAGTGAGGCTGTTCGGCAGCAAGTCCACTTGGCTAGTGATGCTAGTGCCGTCGTTGGTGCCGACCTCAATCAACCCCAGCGGGGCCCGAACCACCCCCCCCTGCTCGATATTCGCACTGCCCAGTTGTAAGTGACCGAATGCCGAATAAGGTACCTGAGGCGTCACCTGGGTAGTCCGCCCGATGACCAAGCTGCGCGCCGGGTCGTAGGCAGAGGTGCCACTCAAGCTATACCCCGCCAATACCCGAGCCCCGACCCCGGTCGCCGGATACAGTTGCGCCGCTTGCAGGATCATGTCCGAAGGAGTCATTAATTGCGTGCTAAAGCCCGTAGGCAATCCTTCGCTGGAGAATCCCGCCAGGAAGCGCAAATCACCACGGCTGCTTAACTGGACCAGGTCGAACCCGGCGCGCTCCAACTCGACCGTGGTGCCATTGGCCTGTCTCAGCGTGCCTTTGCTGCTGAATCTCACATTGCCCTGTACATCCAACAAGTCGGCGTTGACGGAAAGCACCGCCTTGTTCGCAAGTGGCGATACGTCGCCTTCGATCAGCGGTCGGGTATAGGAATCCATATTCGGTAGACTGGCCGCCGGCCCCGCCAGCAGCAAATGAACTGCATTAAGTTGAACACGGGTGTCGGCTGGCGCGGCTGTGCTCAACCCGAAGCTACGCGCATATAGGCTCAGGCTTTGGCCGAGGGACAACGACACGTCGCCACGGATACTAATAATGCCGTTACTCAGCAGAGACAGGCTGTCGAAGCCGCCCGCCTGGACCTGGTCCACACCCAAACGCCCATGACCATAGATCAACGAATCCGCCGAGGCCTTGGCGGTGTCGCTTAGCGGGCTCGCCTGGGCGGTTTGTCCCAGCACCAGTTCACGCACCTGCAAGACCCGGTCATTGACCGCGCTTTTCAGGTAATACGGTGTCTCCAGCGCCACCGACAAACTGCCCCCTGCGGCCCCCGTGCCACCGGAACGGGCGCTGAATTCGCCGTCCAGGTACAGACCATTGGCCGACGCCAGGGAAATACTGCCACCGTTGCTCGTCACCGATGTGCGTCCCTGGCCAGGAACATCCAGCATTGCCTGGCTGCCATCCGCTTGCAGGCGTGCCCCCTCGCGCATCACCACGAACAATTCCGGCGCCGAAGCCGATCCTTTCGCGACATCAATCTGACCACCAATGACAATCTCGCCGCCGTCATGCACCAGGCCATAGGTCTGGCCGCGCATGTCTTGGGCAGTCACGGCCCGACTGGAGACATCGATCAATGCTTGCTCGCCTAACCAGATGGAGCGTCCATGGCCTTGGGCATTGACCGGGTTGCGAACTGGGTTGCTGACGCTCAGTTCGGTGAGACTGACTCGTCCGCCCCAGGCGTTGAGGGTGCCGTTGACGGTCAGTTGACCGATGCTGCGCAAGTCGATGCCTTGTCCCGGATCGACGCTGATCACGCTTCCACGCCCGATGTTCAATACCGTGCTGGCCATATCTGCCGCGCTGGAGTTCGCGGTACCGGCAGTGAGGCTCAGGCTCGCGCCGTGGCGCTGGGTGAGAACACCTTTGATCGCATCTTCCTGATACAGCTCCGGCGTCCAGCGCTGCAAGGCATCAGCCGGCTCTGCGTTGCTGCCGGTAGTCAACGCCTGCTCGCCGAAACGGTACACCGGCATCGTCACATCGACCCGGGTCCCATCGGCCACCGTCAGGCCTTCGTTGCCGGTGATGTCATAGGCCGAGAAACCCTTGTCGAAAAAGTCGCCGTCCAGTTGCAACGTTCCCGGTTCCAGTGGCGAGCCACTGTTGCCGATCAGCACTTTGTTGGCCGCCAGCTTCAAGGTCCCGCCACCGCTCACCCCGGTGCCGCGCAGTTCACCGTCCAGGTTCAAGGCGCCGTTACCGGACGACGCGCCGGTACTGGCGGTCAGGGTCAAGTCACCGCCCTTGCCACCGCGGGTCTTGCCATCGGCCATGACCGCAGCACCGGAGCTGACGTCGATCAGGCTGCCCTGGCGCACATCGATATCGCCACTGCTGCGCACAGACACCGTACCGCCATTGATGAACGGCAGACCTTCACGGTCGTTGCCGTCGAGCAGCAAATTGCTCCACCGCCCAGCGGTGTTCAACGTCACGCCTTCGCCCAACGTGACCGCTGCACGCTGACCGGTGGCAGGCGAAAGCACGACGTCTACCATCTGGAAATTATCGGTTCTGACCTGTTTAAGCACGTTACCCAGGGCAATGCGACCGCTGCGGGCCGTCAGGTCGGCGTTCACTTCCACCTGCGGCGCGTAAAGCGTGATATCACCGCCATCGGCCACGTTGAGCGCGCCGTCGACTTTGATGCCTTGCGCCGCTGCCACCTTGACCGCGCCGAGTTGGAAGCCATTGAGCAGCTCATTGTCCAGCACCAACTTGCCTTGCCGATCAGTGCCGACCACCGAGGTCAGGTCAAGGCCCGCAGCAATCTTGTCGTTGACCTCGCCGACGGTGACCTGATCGAAGGTAGGGTTCAGGCCACTGTTGATCACACCGCTGGCCTTGTCGTAGATCGGCGTGTAACTGCCCACCAGCAACTGAGCCCGCCGGGCCACGGCGTTTTGCGATTGCTGGTAACCGTCGAGGTTGAGGTTCGGTGCCTGGTTCTGGCGTTCGCCCTGGTAGACCTCGCCGACGATCTGGCCTTCCAGCACCGCGTTGCGGGTCGACACCACCAGCTTGCCGGCATCGCGGCCAACGGTGTAGCCGGCCTCAAAGCGCTCGCGGGGGGCGATCAGTGGGTTGTAGTAGTAATCGGTCTGGCCCCAGCGTTGGCTGTGGTCTTCGTAACCCTTGTAGATGCCGCTGTAGAGGATGTCCCCCGGCGCCTTGGACAATTCATACAAGCGCCCATTGGGGCCCCTGAGCCAGGACTGCCGCAGGTAGCCGCTCTGCACATCCAGGGTACCGCCGGACAGGTTCAACTGCGCCGCCTGCTGGGTCACCACGTCGTTGCCGGTGAACGTCAGCGTGCCACCTTGGGCGGCCCATTCACCCATGCTGTGGCCCCGTGTGCCCAGGTAGCCGCCGACTTCCAGCAGCCCACCCGCCGTGTACCAACGGTCGGTGGCATAACCGTTGGTGCCCGCCGGCACGTAGATCAAATCACGTACGTCCACCCAGACATCGTTGTTGGTCAACTTGCCGCCCTCGCGGTTGACCGGTGCGTCACGCTGTTCGTTGCCCTGTACGTTGACCTTGATGGAGTTGGACTCCATCGCCACCTTGACGCCGATGGCGCCGGACACGTCGATCACCGCACCATCGCGCACCAGGCTGCGACCGGCGGCGCTGACCGCGACCTGACCGCCGGTGGCCAGGGTGATGGAGCCGTTCTGGAAGTCGACGCTGCCGCCACTGACGATCTCGACCCGCGACTGGTCGGTGCGGTCGACCACGCTGCTGAGGTTGTTGAACCGACCGGTGATCAGGTTGTTCGGCGTACCGTCCAGGCCGGCGGGCCCGGCATTGTATTGGCTGTCCAGGGCACTGCCGCCGCCGGCGTCAAGCAGCACCGCCGTGGCACTGCCCTGCCCCAGGGTGACGCTGCCGGTGCTGTCGCTGAAGGCGTTGAGCAAGTGCACGGTGCCGCGGGTGTCCACCGAACTGCTCGCCACCGCCACGCCATTCTGCTGCACATTGTGCCCGGTGAGGGTGATGTCGCCGGTGCTGGCCTGGATCAGGCCGCTGTTGATCACCGTGCCGGCGCTGCTGCCCGGCTTGAGGGACGTCGCGACCTCGTTGCCACGGGTGGTGGAACGCGGGTTACCGCTGGTGCCCTGACCCCGGCGAATATAAAAACTGTCGCCCGCTGCCAGGGTGGTCTGGCCCTTGGCGGTGATGATGGAACCGGCGTTCTCCACTTCCGAGCCCAGCAGCAAGGCATAGCCGCCCCCGGCGGTGGAGGTGGCGGCGCGGTGGGTCTCGATCCGCGCACCGCGCTGCACTTCGATCTTGCCGGCGGCGTCAGTGAAGGTCGGCTGGGTGCCAGTGGCATCGACGTACAAGCCGCGCTGGCTGAACTGCTCGTCGCTGACGTTGGCCGCCACCGCCGCCAGGTTGCGCACGTTGACCTGGCTGCTGCCGCTGAAAATGATGCCGTTGCGGTTGACCAGCATCACCGTGCCGTTGCCCTTGATCTGGCCCTGGATCTGGCTCGGTCGCGCTTGAGGGTCGTTGACCCGGTTGAGCACGGCCCAGTCCGACTGCTGCTGGAAATCCACTGTGGTATTGCGGCCGACGTTGAAGGTTTCCCAGTTGAGAATCGCCTTGTCGGCGGTCTGCTCGATCTTCACCGTGGTCTTGCCGCCGACCTGGGTCTGCTGCGGTCCCTTGGCGTTGAGCCAGCCCTGGGTCAGGCTGTTATCGACCTTGAGCCCGCCCTCGCCCAAACCGTCGGGCACGGTCTGCACCTGCCCGAATGCGGCTTGCCGCCCCGCAGCCTGGGCCGCCTGCTGGGCCGCGATGGCGGCCACGGTGTTGTTGAGGTTGGTCAGCGAACGCTGCAACTGCGCATTGGCCCGTTGCTGTTGCGCCAGGGGTGGCGGCATGCCTGGCTGCGCGGTCGTAGGTCGCCCCGCGCCACCGGCCTGAGACGCGCCCTTGGCGGCAAACCAGGCCGAACTGAACGCCGTCGCCGCGTGGGCATTGCCGGCCACCATCAGCAGGGCAATGGCCTGGGCCAGCGGCTTGAGCCGCAACATCGACAACTCGCCATCGCGACGGGGGGCATTCAGTTTCGTCTGAGGTTTGCAGCGCAGCATCCTACTCATCCTTTCGGTTTGCTCTAAGGGGCACAACGCAGTGCTATCAAGCTGCCAGCGTTGGTTATAGGGGTTAGGCGGTTACAGCCGCTCGGGACCGAACGGATGTCATGAAAATTTCATGTGGCTGTGTTGGCGCCGGTGTGACGCAAAAATCAGCAACGGCTTGCACCGTTGCTGATCGGGTGTTGCAGGTCGCTCAAGCGTAGGCTTACAACGGACGACCGACGCTATTGCAGACGTTGGTGTTGCCGATGCTCAGAGCGTTAGAGGCGGTCAGGAAGCTGCCGCGGATCGCGGACTTCCAGGCGCCTGGCAGCGGCACGAAACGGTTGGCGGTGATAGCCGCGTCGTTGCTGCTGGCAGCAGTGGCGTTGTAATGGCGAGTGAAGAAGTCACGCACTTGCGTGGTTTGGGTGGCATCGGCGTAGCACTGGCTGAAGATCACGTTAGTGAAGCCCAGGATCGGGTAGCCGGTGGTTGGGTAAGCCACAACGCTTGGATCGCTAGGGTTGGTGGTTGCAGCGAATACCGGTACCCAGGCGTTCGGGTTAGCGCGGTTGGCGGCAGCAGGCACGGTGACAGCTGCGATTGCGGCCGACACGTTGGCCGGGGCTGGGGAAACACCGGCAACGCGAGCGACCTTGGTGGCGTCGTCCAGGCCGGCCAAGGTGGTGGCGGCGTAATCCGGGCTCATGTAGGTGATGCGACCTTGGGCAGCATTCACCGCATCCATCACAGCTTGGCTACCAGTGGCGGCTACGGCGCCGGCTGGCAGGCCAAGGCTATAGCTGGAGGCGAAGTTGGTGGTGATGGCGAAAGTACCGGGCACAGCGGGTACAGCTGTAGGGCACTTGGCGTTCAGAAAGCGGGTGAACAGTTCGGTAGTACCGCTGCTCTCAGCACGATAAGTCACAGTGATCGGGCCGGAACGGCCGGAACCGGTGATTTGGTTCCAGTCAGTCAGCGTGCCGGCGAATACGCCGCACAGCTGAGCGACGCTGAGGTCAACGTTGGCGGTGCCGGTCTTGTTGAAAGGAATGGCAACCGAAGTGGCGACCGAAGGCACCTGGATCAATGGGCCCCAGGCGGCGCCGTGGTTGGTGACGTAGGCGTTCAACTCAGCCTGGGTGAGCTTCGAATCGCTGCCCGCCCAGTGCACGTTCTTGCTGGTGTCACCAGGCACGAAACGGGTGTAATCGTTGTTCAGGAAAGCGGCCTTGCCAGCACCGCTGCCCACGCCAATGTAAGGGGCGAAACCGGCAGTCAGGACGCCGGAAGTCTGGTACAGCGGCTGAGGCAAGGTAGCGCCACCACCGTTGACATCAGCCATGGCGGCCTGAGCGGCGCAGAGGCCGGCGAGGGTCAGGGATACCGCGAGAACGTTGCGCTTAAACATGAAGAATCTCCTTTCATCGTGTTCGTACGTAGGTTGGGTGACGCGTGCTTGCCGTCATGGCGCTCGGTCCTGTGCCGATGGCGATGGGGTGAGGCCATGGGTTAGAAACTCGCAGTTTCCGGTGACAGATAAAGGAAAAAACCTCGGGAGCTGGAGGCTGTTTTTTGGGGTTTTTCCTCGGGTGTTCGAGGGCTCTGGGTTGGGGTTTCAGACAGGTTTTGTGACGGTGTTGCGCAGGGTGGGCGTGGAGATGGCGGCGGGTGGTTGTCTGACGATGGAAGATGACAGAACGAGGAACCCGAGTTTGGCGTTGGCGAGGGTCGGGAGGTGTCTCAAGCGTTGAAAAAATTTCCGCTCGATCAGCTTTTTTTGTGGCGAGGGGATTTATCCCCGCTGGGCTGCGCAGCAGTCCTAAAAGCCAAACAACTCGGTGTGTCGGATAGATTGAGTTGGCTGTATGGGGGGCTGCTGCGCAGCCCAACGGGGATAAATCCCCTCGCCACAAAATCAATGTTCACCACGGATTGCGTGCGCTTATTGAACCAACTGATTGATCTCGATAATCGGCAACAACACCGCCATGACGATCACCAGCACCACACCGCCCATGACCACGATCATCAGCGGCTCCAACAGCGCAGTCATGCCCATGGCCCGGCGTTCGATGTCGCGGGACAGGGTTTGTGCGGCGCGTTCGAGCATTGGCGGCAGGCAGCCGGTTTTTTCGCCGCTGGCAATCAGGTGGATCAGCACCGGCGGGAAGACTTTTTCCACCCGCAACGCTGCCGCCAGGTTGACCCCTTCGCGGACCTTGGCCGTGGCATCGCTGACGCTCAGGCTCAGGCGGTCGTTGGACAGGGTCTGGCGCGCCGCCTCCAGGGCTCGCAGCAAGGGCACCCCGGCGCCGCCGAGAATCGCCAGGGTCGAGGCAAAACGCGCGGTGTTGAGGCCCAGCACGAAACGCCCGATCAGCGGCAGGCGCAGGATGCGACTGTGCCAGTTCAACCGCGCCTGCGGGTTGCGCAAATACAGCCGCCAACCCCAGAACCCACCGGCCAGCATGCCAAAACACAACCAGCCCCAGGCGCGGATGAAATCGCTGGCGGTCAGCATCGCCACGGTCAACCCAGGCAGGTCCTGGCGGGCCTGGGAGAATGCGCTGACCACTTGGGGCACCACGTAGCTGAGCAGGAAAATCACGATGGCAATCGACACCAGCCCCACCACGCCCGGATAGATGAACGCCGTAAGGATCTTGCCCCGCAGGTTGTTGCGCTCCTCGATGTAGTCCGCCAGCCGCTCCATCACCTGGGCGAGGTCGCCGGACTCTTCACCGGCGGCGATCAGTGCCCGGTAGATGTCCGGAAAGTCCCGGGGTCGCGCCGCCAGGGCTTCGGCCAGGCGCATGCCGCTGCGCACATCGGCGCGCACTGCGCTGAGGGTCTGGGCGATGTGTTTGCGCTCAGCCTGTTCCACCGTGGCGCTCAACGCGGCCTCCAATGGCAGGCTGGCTCCCAGCAGGCTCGCCAGTTGCCGGGTGGCCCAGGCCAGGTCGTTGTCCGAGAGTTTGGCGCTGAACAGGCCGCCGCCATGGGCTTGCGTTGTATTGCGTTCGACCTGCACCTGCAACGCCGTCAGCCCGCGACTGCGCAGCAGGTTGAAGGCGCCACTCTGGCTGTCGGCTTCCAGGTGCCCGACCTCGATCTTGCCGGTGGCGTCGGCGGCCTCAAAACGGTAGCGATTCATCAGGCGTCCCGTGTCACGCGCAGGATTTCTTCAGGGGCGGTGGCGCCACTGCGCACCCAGCGTTCACCGTCCTCGCGCATGCTGAACATGCCGGCCTGGCGGGCGGCCGCACGCAGCGCCTGCTCCCCTGCCCCCTGGTGGATAAGCGTGCGGATATCATCGTCGATGCAGAACAATTCATGGATGCCGGTGCGACCGCTGTAACCGGTCTGGTTACAGCTCGGGCAGCCCACCGGGCGCCAGGTGCCGGGGGTTGCCGGATCAGCTTGTTTGCACTGCGGGCAGAGTCTGCGCACCAGGCGCTGGGCGAGTACGCCGAGCATCGACGAGGCCAGCAGGAACGGCTCGACGCCCATGTCAATCAAGCGGTTGATGGCCGACACAGAGTCGTTGGTGTGCAGCGTCGCCAACACCAGGTGACCGGTGAGGGAGGCTTGTACGGCAATTTGTGCGGTTTCCAGGTCACGGATTTCGCCGATCATGATGATGTCCGGGTCCTGGCGCAGAATCGCTCGCAGGGCCAGGGCGAAGGTCATGTCGATCTTGGCGTTGACCTGAATCTGGCTGATGCCCGGCAGGTCGTATTCCACCGGATCTTCCACCGTGAGAATGTTGTGTACGCTGGCGTCGAGCCGGGCCAGGGCGGCGTAGAGGCTGGTGGTCTTGCCGCTGCCGGTGGGGCCGGTGACCAGCACGATGCCGTGGGGCTGGCGGATCAGGTGATCGAGTTTGCCCAGTACGTCCGGGTCCATGCCCAGGGTTTCCAGTTGCAGGCGCCCGGCCTGTTTATCCAGCAGGCGCATCACCACCCGTTCGCCATGGCCGGTGGGCACCGTCGAAACCCGGATGTCAATCGGGCGCCCGGCCACGCGCAGGGCAATGCGGCCGTCCTGGGGCAGGCGTTTTTCGGCGATGTCGAGCTGGGCCATGATCTTGATCCGCGACACCAGCGCGCCATGCAGGGCCTTGCGTGGCGAAACCACGTCACGCAGGGTGCCGTCAACGCGGTAGCGCACCACCGAATGGCTTTCGTAAGGCTCGATGTGGATGTCGCTGGCCTCATCCCGCGCGGCCTGGGTCAGCAAGGCGTTGATCATGCGGATCACCGGCGCGCCGTCCTGGGTGTCCAGCAGGTCGGTGATCTCGGGAATGTCCTGCATCAGTCGGTCGAGGTCCACCTCGTTCTCTGCCGCGCCCACCACGGCGGCGGCGCTGCCGGTGTCGGCGTAGGCACTGTTGAGCAACCCGTCGAGTTCCTCGTCACGCACCCGCTCCAGCCGCACCTCGCCGAACTGGCGGCGCACTTCACTGATGGACCAGCCTGGCGTGGAGGGACAGACCATCAACACCGCGCCTTCATCCGACTCACGCAGCACCAGGCGCTGGGCCTTGGCCCAGGCGTATGGGAGGGTGTTCATGCTGACACCTCAGACCCAAGAAACACACATGTCCCCTGTGGGAGCGAGCTTGCTCGCGATAGCGGTGGGTCAGTTGCAATGATGTTGAGCGAACTGCCGTCATCGCGAGCAAGCTCGCTCCCACAGTGTCTTGGGGTGGCCTCAGTATTGTGCATACCGCGAACTCCCATAGGTTGGGTGTTCATCAGCGAGTGCCTCCTTCAACCGGAACCGCCTTGATCACCGCCCTGGGCGTTTGCAGCCCGGCGGGGGTGGCCGGCGGAATGGCCTTGGCCGAGGCCGGCAGTTGCGGGGCTTGCATGTCCGGCATCGCCCAGCTGCGCTCCGGTTGCAGCAGGCCCTGGGCGCGACGCATGAAGTCGTAGCGGTTGAGGGTGATGCCGCGCCCCGCCGCCGTGTCGCGGATGATGTAGGGGCGCAGGAACACCATCAGGTTGGTCTTGGTGATCTGCCGCCGCTCGTTGCGAAACAGCGCACCAATACCGGGGATGGTCGACAGCCACGGCACCGCGTCGTTGCTCTGGCTGTAGCCGTCCTGCAACAACCCGCCAAGGACCATGATCTGCCCGTCGTCCAGCAGGATGCTGGTGTCGATGGCACGCTTGTTGGTGACAATCCCGCTGGCGCTCGAAGCGCGGTTGTCGACGCTGCTGACCTCTTGATATATGTCGAGCTTGACCGTCCCGCCTTCGGAAATCTGCGGGCGGACGTTGAGCTTCAGCCCCACCTCTTCACGGGTCACGGTCTGGAACGGGTTGTTGCTGGTGCCACCGCCGCCGGTGACGTAACTGCCGCTGACAAACGGAATGGTCTGGCCGACGAAAATGCTCGCCGCTTCGTTGTCCAGGGTCAGCAGGTTCGGCGTCGACAACACGTTGGTGCCGCCCTTGCTCTTCAACGCCCGGGCCAGGACCTTGAGGTCGAGGATCTTGCCGATGCCGGGAATGTCCACCGTGCCGTTGACCAGGCCCAGGTTCAAGCCCTGGGGCAACACGTCGATGCTGGTCTTGCCGTTGAGGTTGAGCCCGGTGCCACCGAGGTTGACGCCACCGATCACGCCGCTGCCGCCCAGGTTACCGGTCTGCCATTGCACGCCGAACTCGCTGGCATCGTCCTCGCCGACCTCGACGATCAGGCTCTCGATCACCACTTGGGCGCGACGCTGGTCGAGCAGGTCGATAACTTCCCGCAGGTTGCGGTACAGCGGGTCCGGCGCGGAAATCAGCAGGGTATTGGTGGTGGCGTCGGCCTGGATGGTCACGCCGCCGGCACTGAAGGCGGTGCTCTGATCGTCCTGCGGCGAAGCCGAGCTTTGTCCGCTACTGCCTTGGGCATAACCATTGCCAGAGGTCGAAGCGCTACCGCCCGTGGTCCCGCTGGTGCTGGCGCCATCGCCGCTGCTCTGGCCGTTGGTGCTGGCGCCCATGCTGCTGAGCACCGAGCGCGAGTTATCACTGCCCTCGCCTTCGCTTTCCCCGGTGAGCAAGCCGCGCAGGGATTGGGCCAGTTTGCCGGCCTGGGCATTGCGCAGGTACACCACGTGCAGGTTGCTCGGGTTGTTCTGGGCGTTGTCGAGCTTGTAGATCAGGTTACGCGCCAGCTCGGTGCGCTCGGGGCTGCCGGCGCGGATGATGATGGCGTTGGAGCGCGGGTCGCCGATCACGTTGATCTTCTGGGTCTGGTCTCCGCCCTGGGTTTCCAGCAACTCGGAGACCATCTGCGCGATGTCCACGGCGATGCCGTTGTGTATCGGCACCACGTCGGTATCGATGGCACTGGGGGTATCGATGCCTTCGATGAGCTGCGCCACCCGCGACAGGTTCTCGGCGTAATCGGTGATGACGATGGTGTTGTTGCCGGGGTAGGCATTAATCGGGTTGTTGGGCGACACGATCGGGCGTAACACCGGGATCAGGTTCACCGCGTTTTCGTATTGCAGGCGAAAGGTGCGGGTCAACATGCCGTTGCCGGCCGGTCTGTCGGCGCTGTAGATCGGCCCGCCCAGCAACTTGGCGTCGGCCTCAGGCACCACCTGGGCCACGCCACCGACGTCCACCACGCTAAAGCCCTGCATGCGCAGCGCGGCCAGCAGCATGTCATAGGCCTGGTGCGCCGGCACCTGACCTTCGGACACCAGCGTCAGGTTGCCCTTGACCCGAGGGTCCACCAGAAACTGTTGGCCGGTGGAACGGGACAAGGCCCGCACCACCGCCTGAATGTCGGCCTCGACAAAGTTCAGGGTCACCGGTTGGTCACCCAGCGGGCTGCGTGCCGGCGTACTGCTGCGGGGCTCGCGGGCGCGGGCGGTGAGATCGACCGGGTGTCGCACCGGCGGTTTCTGTTCGCGCAAGGTCTGGGCCCGCTGACGGTCCAGCAGCGCATCGCCGCTGCGCTGAGTACTGCCCAGCGGAATGCCCAGTTCACTGTCCACCAGCAACGGTGGCTGCGACGCTGGCGGTGTGCTGTTGCAGGCGCTCAATGCCAGCAACAGAAACGGCACGCTCTTGCGCCAATGACGCGGGTATCGGGACCCCTTCATGAAGCTTCCTTAGCGCCTTGCGCCTGATCCATGCGAACGGTTCCGGACAGGGTGCCGGCGGTGTTTTCAGTGTTTTCGATGTTGTCGGCGTTGTCGGTGTTGGCCGGGGCCGTGCGCCGCAACCGGGCTTCAAGCACTTGCAAGGAAAATTGCCGTGGACTGCTCAACAGCCAGCCCATCACCTCATCGGCCGGCGCGTCGTTGAAAGTGAGTTGCCAAGCCGCGTCCACGGCCTGCAACTGGTAGTGCTCGCTCAAGCCGCCGGCATCCAGGGCCTGGCGCAGAGCCGCTTCCAGAGGCTGGCCTGGCGCCGGGCCGCCGACGTCCCGCAAGAGCACTTCGAGGGCCTGGGTCTGCGCGCGCAACTTCGGCGTTTCGACCTGCCAATACGCAAGGGTTTGGAGCGGTGGCTGGATCAACAGCAACCAGACCAGCAGCCCGCCGAGTACCAGCGCCGCCAGCGACACGGCGCGCTGCTCGCGCACCGCCAGGCCCTGCCAGGACGTCCGGCCACGCGCGCGCAGGGTTTGCCACTGCGCCCATAGCCGTGCCGGGAATTGCTTATTCATCGTCGGCTTCCGGGGGGTGTTCGGAGGTGTCCTGCGCGCCCTGTCCGGGCAAAGCAGCACGCAAGGTCCAGCCCTGGTCATTGGCCGCAACGTCGATGCCGGCCTCGGTCAGGGGGATTTTCCAGTCGTCTGCGGCGGATGCTTTTTGTGCCTCGGCCACGAGCGTCAGGCGTAACTCACCGTTTTCAAACACCAGTTCCTGCACGTTGCCGCTCATGAACGGCATGGCGCTGCCCGCCTGTTGCACCAGGCTGGCGAAGCGTTGCGCCGGGTCCGCCGCTGTGCCGCTTTGGCGCGCGGCGATTTGCTGTCGGGCTTGTTGCAAGGGGTTGAGAATCACCGGCAGTTCGGGAAACGCCTGCTTTACCCGCTGGCTCATCTGCGCCTTGAGTCGTTGGCCCTGGGTGGCCTCACGGGTGGCGTAGAGATTGAGGCCGACCACCCACACCGCCAGCGCCACCGCGCAAAGCGTCGCCGCCCTGCCCCAACTGCCACGCTCGGCCGGGCCATGCGTCAGGCCAGCATGCAAGCCCCAGCCCGGCGCGGCACCAGTCCAGCGCTGGGGGGCGGGCAAGGTTTTGATCGAAACCTGCGGCGGCGAATCGCCCACCCACTGCAGCCCGGCCCCTGCCTCCAATAACCATTCATCCAACGCCTCTTCCAGCAGCGGCTGCACCACCGCGTGCTGCACGCTGTAACGCACCAGCAGGTGGCCGTCGTCGACGCAGGCCACCGGCCCGGACAACACTGGCAGGGCGTAGGCCGCCGGGTACAGCCCGTGCAGGTGCAGGCCGGCCTGGCGCAGCATCCGGCCCAGGGCATCGAGTGACTCTCGGTCGAGCCAGGCAATGTGCACCTGCCCGTCGGCACCGCGCGCGCTGTGAGCCACCTGCATGCGCTCGCTGGCACCGAGCATCAGCGCCTGGGCGGCGCAGTTCACCGCGGCGGTGATTTTCGCTGCCGGCAACTGCGGCAGTTCCAGACTGGTGAGCAAGCTGTCGCGCGGATGGAGAAAACATTCGACCCGCTGCTTCTTTGCACCCTGACCGAGGTCCCGGAGGTTGCTGTGCCCCTGGTCGCGGACCTGGCCCTGGCGATCGAGCCAGGCGAATGCCACCGAGCTGTCGAGGCTCAAGCTGCCCAGTGGCATCAACGCTATGCGCAAGCGAGTCATACGCCCACCCGTGACCAGATCACCTGAGGCATCCGGTCCTGGCTGCGTTGCAGCAAAGCATCCAGCACGACCCGCCGCTGCCCACTGCGCGCCTGACCCCGCAGGCGGAACCAGTCGCTGGTAATGCCGACCTTGACGGAGGCCATTTCCAGCTCAGGCATGCGCAGACGATTGACGAAATCCCCACGGTTGATAAACCAGTGGCCGCCGTCTCGCTCAGCAATCAGCGCCTGGGCCCGTTGCAACGACAACCCCGGCACGTAAGCAGCCAGCACCGGGGCGCTGGCGGTGTTGCCGTTGAGCCAGGTATTGGCCGGCAGAATCGTCACATAAGGCGCCAGTGTTTCTAGCACTTGCGGGGTGACACCCTTGATGCTGCGCAAATCCTGCAACGTGCGCAGCATGGGGCGTGTCGGCGCCAACGGCGTACCGGAAGCATCCGGCGAGGTGCTGCGACCGCTGTCGAACGTACTGCTCACCGCGGCCTTGTCCGCCAACTCTGGGTTCAACAGCCGTGGGTACGCGGCAATCACCCGCGCGACGATGCGCGCACGTACCGTCGCGGCGATACCCAGTTGCTCGCACAACCGTTCGAAGGTGCGCACCTGTTCCTGATCCATACGTTCATTGGCGACCAGATTGCGCAGGTTGAATTTGCCTTGCTCATCTTCCAGTCGCCCTTCGAAGGGGATGTCAGCCAGGCTGGAACCGGCCATCACGAAAGGGTTGGCCCAAGCCTGACCGAAGCGCGTGAGCGGGTCGCGCTGCCGCGCATCCCACAACAATTGGCGGCTCAATTGCAGGCCGCCCTGCAACCGCGCCGTGCCCTGGATACGCAACTGCTCGGCCTCCAGGCTGCGGGTAAACAGGGTTTGGCGGGTGAGCATGCCCCCGGCGATGACCGCCACCACGGCGGCGATCAGCAAGGCACTGATGACCGCCATGCCCCGCTGCTTCGCCGCGAAGGGCGAATCCGTTCGCATCACGGCCCTTATAACTGCCAGGAGCCGATGTCGGCATTTACACCATCGCCGTCAGGCTGGCCGTCGGCCCCCAGGGAAAAGATATCGATTTCACCATTGGCGCCCGGGTTGAGGTAGTTGTAGGGACGGCCCCATGGATCGTTGGGCAGGCGCTCCAGGTAGGAACGCCATGTGCTGTTTTTTGCATCAGCGGGCCGTTCCACCAGCACCTTGAGCCCCTGGTTCATGCTCGGGTAGCTGCCGTGGTCCAGGCGATAGAGTTTCAACGCCTGCATCAAACCGCCAATGTCCTGTTTCGCCGCCGTCGCCCGAGCCTGGTCCGGCCGGTCGAGGACCTTGGGCACCACCATCGCCGCCAGAATGCCAAGAATGACCACCACAACCATGATTTCGATCAGGGTGAAACCCTGCTGCCCGCGTGGGCCTTGGGGACGGGCGTTGTAACGGGCGATCTGCATCTCGACGGTCCTTCGCTGGATTCAATTCGTGGCGCAGTGTTGCAAGAAAATATGTCAGTGATATTGAAAATGCTCAGGAGCTTACGTCGTCAATCGGTCAACAATGGCGGTTAAGCTCGGGGGCTGCCTCCGCCCATAGAGCTCGCGCGATGCCACGTCACACCCCACAAGCCGGCTTCACCCTGATCGAAGTGCTGGTCGCCCTGGCGATCATCGCCGTGGCCATGTCGGCGGCGGTGCGCGTGGCTGCGGTGATGACCCAAAGCAATGGGCTGCTGCGAGACAAGTCCATCGCACTGCTGGCGGCCCGCAGCCAACTGGCGCAACTGCACTTGGAGGGGCGTTTTGTGCAGGGTTCAAAAGTCATCGAATGCGATCAGGGACGGTTGCTGCTGCGTTGCGAACAAAACCTGCGCCCGGCGGAAAATGGCCGGATGTTGCGGGTTGAACTGACCGTGTCGGATCGCAGCCACGAAGCACCGCCGTTAGCGCGGTTGGAGACGTTGGTCAGCCGGGAAAAATAGCGGCTATACACGGTCCCTTTTGTCGAGGGAGCTTGTTCCCTCGCCGCAAGGGTTCGTCGTGATCTCAAGGACGGGTGAGTGAGGGTAAAGCCACCGAATCCGGCAATCGGGCCAAGGCCAGCCGCGTTTGCTGATTGCCGCGCTCGATCACCACCGCTTGCGCCTCGATCGACACCAGCCGCACCCCATGAGCCACCCGCTCTCCAGCCAGGAAACTACGAGGTGGGCCGTCGTTGAGACTGAGGATCGCCACAGCCCCGCGAGCGCCGGCCAGCACACCGCTGACCTTGATATCCACCGGCGCCGGCTGGCTGGAGAACCATTGCCGTGCAGGATTATCGGAACGCTCGGCCAATCGTTGCGGGGCAACATCCGGCGTGCGGGATTCAGCCGATGTCAGTAGCAGCGAAGACCAGGTCGCCACCCCGGCCAATGCCGCCAACAGACCGAGTGCCTGGAGGAGTTGCGCCGGGGAAACTCGGTCGATGAACACCATGGTCTGGTTCTCCTTTTTTATCCAGCCTCCAGCGTACGCCTCGATTCTCTCCGTTTTATTTCACATCCTTATCATCTTCACCGTGCAGGATGAATACCGACGCAAAGGAGCGCGCATGAACCTTGGCAAGCAACGCGGTTTCACCCTGATCGAATTGATGGTGGTACTGGTGATCATCGGCATCGCCAGTGCCGCCGTGGGCCTGAGCATCAAACCCGACCCGCTGAAGTTGCTGCGCCAGGATGCCGAGCGGCTGGCGCAACTGCTACAGCTCGCTCAAACCGAAGCCCGCGTCGACGGCCGGCCGATTAGCTGGCGCTGGGATGCCAAGGGATTCGGTTTCAGCCGTCGGCAGGATCAAGGGCCAGGGCTGGATCGCTTCAAGGATGATCCACAATTGCACCCGCGGCGGTGGCAGAGCCCGTCCATGGAAGTTCATGTGGAACCTAGGCAGCGGGTCGTGTTGAGCGCCGAGTGGATCGGCGCCCCGCTGAACATTCGTTTGTCGGACGGCCAGAGCAGCATAAACGTCCAGCGCAGCGCCGCTGGCCGGGTGCAGATTCAATGAACGACCGGGAGACGGGCTTCACCCTGCTTGAAGTCATGGTGGCGATTCTGCTGATGGCGGTGGTCAGCCTGATTGCCTGGCGCGGACTGGACAGCGTCACCCGGGCCGACAGCCATTTGCAGGCCAGCACCGAACAGACCGAAGCCTTGCTGCGAGTGTTGAATCAGCTGGAACGCGACGTAGCATTACGCGCCAGCATCGAGTTGAGCGAACCGTCAAACCCTGGAGTCGATGACCAGCCCTGGACCGCACCACCCGCCCTCACCGTGCGCAGCACCGAAGGTCGGGGGTTTCGCCTGGATGTGATCCGGGTGGCCGCCGCTCAAGAAGGCACGCTGCAAAGGGTGCGCTGGTGGCTCGAGGGAGACACGCTTTACCGAGCCCAAGGCCAGGCCCGCAGCCGCTACCCATTGCCGGCACCCGGCGCGGGCGTAGCGGTGCTCAGCGAAGTCAGCAACGCCGGACTGCGTTACTGGGACAGGGAAAAAGGTTGGCGCAAGCTCAGCGGCAATCGCCAGGAAAACCCGCTGGGCATCGAAATCAGCCTGACACGGCAGACGCCACAAGGCGTGGAAAAGTATCGACAGGTGCTGGGGCCGCTGGAGTGAGGGCAAACCCAGTGTGGCCGCGAGCCTGCTCGCGATGAGGCTCATCCGGATAGCGCTGAATCAGCTCAGCACCACCACCCCGCCCGGCAACTCGGTGCATTTGGCGCCATAGGCATCGCGGATCAACAGCGCCACGCCAGCCAGTTGATCAAGACGGAACCGCGCCTGGACCTTGCGCTGGCCCAATTCGCGATTGAGTAACAGCAACATGCCAGGACGGTAGCGGTTGATTTCGTCGATGACGCTGGCCAGAGTCGCGTCGTTGAACACCAGCACCTGCTCGCGCCAGGCAGTGGCCGCCGACACATCTGCGTTCTTTGGAGTGCCCACCCGGCCGCTGTCGTAGGTCAGTTGCATGCCCGACTCCAGATGAAAACTCTGGCCGCGCACCTGGACCTGCACCAGACCTTCCAGGCAGGTCGCGCAGACACTCTGGTCGATGTAGCGGATATTGAATCGAGCCCGAGCGGCGCTGATCAAGCCGGCGCCGGCCTGGACGCTGACCGTTGAAGCACTGCTTCCCAGCACTTCAACTTCGCCACCGAGCAACTCCAATCCTTCCCCTCCATCGGCCAACTGACGGCGGCTGAGGCGGGTTTGGGTATTCAGCTCAAGACTGACACCCTTGGCCAGTTCCACCCGGCGCTGTTCGCCAACCTCGGTGACGTAGTCGGCAGCGAGTCCGGAAACCCCACCGGGCACCGTGGCGCGGATCAACAGAAAACCTGCCGACGCCGCGATCGCGCCGCCGAGCAACGCCCGTCGCCCGAAATGTCGCGGAGCCCGCAACGCCTCGGCAGCCGGTTGCAGCCCGTGCCACAGAGTCTTGGCTTGCTCGAACGCCTGAGCGTGTTCCGGACTTTGCCCGCACCATTGGCGCAGGGCTCGGGCATCGGCCACGGTGGCACGGCCCGAGGTCAGCAGGATCAACCAGTCTTGGGCCTCGCTGGCCAGTCGGGCCTGAGGCGTGGCATCAGGGGAAGCAATGCTGAAGATGTTCAAGCGCACACACACTCACGAATTGGTCTGGTCTCTACTCTCAAGACTGTTTTCCCGCGCCGGGACCGAACCGCTGAATCACTTTTCTTTCCAGGCGCAGGGCGCAATGCCCCAGCGCGGCCTTGATTTCCTTCTCTACCATGCGCGTGGAAATGCCGAAACGTTGGGATATTTCCAGGTGCGGCGCTTCCTCCAGACGCGCGGCAATGAAAATCCTGCGACGCCGCGCCGGCAGCTCATACAGGGCCTTGAGCAAGGTCTGCAACTCCTTCTGCCCCCCCACCACCCGGGCCGGATCCAGCGCTTCATCGGAAATCTGCAGCAAGTCCTCGATTTCGCTGCCGGTGAGCAGGCGAGCATCGGCCTGCCGACGGTCGGCGGCAATGTTCAGCGCCATGCGATAGAGATAGGCACTGGGCTGGGCGATGTCCGGCGTCTCGACCATGCGATCGACCCGCAAGTAGGTTTCATGCAGCACATCGTTGGCCAGTTCCTCGGAGCCCAGGCGCTTGCGCAGGCGCACCTTGAAATCCTCATAAGAGGTGAGGAACAACTTGACCAACGGGCTGCGGCCAGAGTGTTTCATCGCCCCAAAACCCCTTCCCCTGCTGTGCACTCCATGCTTGTTCCTGATGAGTCGGGTAATAAAAGCAGGGTTACCGGTTGGCGCAATGAACTGGGCGCCGGGCGGTCGATCCTGAGGTTTTGCAAACTGTTGACCAAGGCCTTGTCACGCGTCGGATCGCCCGTGGAACTGACCAGGCGGCTATGCTGAACCACGCCGTCCCGGCCGATCCACACTTGCAGCACCGCCCGAAAACTTCCCGGGCGGGTGAGTGGTGAACGGCACAAGTTGCGCTGGATGACCGTTTGGATCGCCGCCGCATAGTTGCTGTCGCTCAAGCCCGGGGCCGCGCCGGAAGGCAGCGGCACCTCGCGGACCCGCACCGGTTGCAACGTGAACGCATCCGCTCGGGCGTAATGCGCCGCGAGCCCGGTGCCGCGAAGCAACACATTGAGCCCTTGAGAAGCGGTGAACAGTCCCTGGACGCCCAGCGTATGGCGCTGGCTGGATAGTTGCTGATCCACCAGCACCGCCATACCCGTCGCTCGACTGAATTGCTCCAGCGCCGTGGTCAGTTCCTGCGGGGCGATGTCCAGCTCCACCAGGCCGTTCGCCTGGATCGGCGCGGCCAGCAACCACAACAACGCCATCAGCCCCCCCAAGGGTGACCTGGCCAATCCACGCCTGCGTCCGCCCCCGGCTCTGCCTTGCTGCACGACTGACGTATCCGTTGAAAACCGTCATCCTGAGGGCTGTTTATGAATGTCGTATGACAACTGATACAAATCCCTCGGACCCCACTAAACTCGTGCTCTGACAGCGAACCGCCTTCTGGGCGGGCCAGGAGGTCGACAATGAAACAGTGGATGAAAATGATGGCGGGCCTCGGACTGCTCATGGCCCAGCCTTGGGCCCATGGCGAAGAGGTACCGGCGTGTATCGAGGTGACCGTCGGTGGCTACAGAACCGCGGACTACAACTGCCTGAGCCGGCAAATGGGCAACGATCCGCAGGCCGCAGCGGCCGCGCAACGCACGCAAGAGGCCTTGAATGTGCCCGTTAACAAACGCGCGCCGAACAGCATCGGCCTGGCGACCCCAGCGGCCACCAGCGTGCGCATGGGTAATACGTTTGGCACCTCGGTCAAGCCCCAGCGACCGCCGGTCCCGGCCAGCCCCTCGCCGCTGCCCAGATAACCGCTGTCTGTGGCCAGGGCACTTGCTCCCTGGCCGCAGGAGTGCGTTGCAACGTTGAGTGCTGGAGCCCCTACGCGCCTCAAAACAGGCTTTGCACCTGCTCCAGGACTGCGCGGTTCATCTGGCCGGTGTGGGTATGCAGGCTCACATAGCTTTGCAGCATGTCCAGCTTGGTGTTGAGCAGGTCCCGACGGGCCTGGAATAACCGTTGTTGCGCATCAAGGATGTCCACCGTGGAGCGCACACCGCCCTGGAAGCCTTTTTCCGTCGAAGCCAGTGCCCGCTGGTTGGACTCCACTGCGCGCTGCATCGCCTTGCTTTTGGCGAAGCCGGCCACCACGCCCAGGTAATCGGTTTCGATCGTCTCGGCCAACTGCTGGCGTTGCACGTCATAGTCCGACTGCGCACCGGCCAGTTGCGCCTGGGCCTTGGCCACCGACGCTCGCACCGCCCCACCGCGATACAACGGAATATCCAACTGCAGCCCCACGTAATAGGTGTCCTGGCGCGGGTCAAGTTCCTGGTACTGGCGGGTCTCCCGGCGAGTCAACTGAGTGGTCAGTGCCAAGGTCGGATAATGCCCGGCGCGCTGGCTGTCGGCCTGGGCCTCGGCCACTTTCACCGCCGCCAGCCGGGCCGCCAGCTCGGGGCTGGCCTCGCGGGCAATCGCCGTCCAGTACGGTAGATCCTGCTCGGGTGGGATCGGGCTGCCGGCGGCAAGCTCCTCGCGCATCGGCGCAATGTCATCGATGGGCACATTGGCACGACCGGACAACGCCCGCAGCGCGGCCACGCGACGAGCCTCGGCTTCGGCCTCCTGGGCCTCGACCAGATCAAGCCGCGCCTGGGCTTCATCGATATCGGTGATCGCGCCCTGGCCACCCTCGAAGAGTTTTTTGCTCTGGATGACCAACCCGTGGATGGCGGCTTTTTGCTGGGCGATTAACTTGATCTCGTTTTCCGCCCGGGCGACGTCGAAGTAGCCCTTGGCAACCCGGTCGAACAGCGTCTGGCCGGCGACGTCGAAAAGCTGGCTGCCCAGTTGCCCTCGTGCCTTGCCTTCCTGATACGCCGCCCAGCGCGCCTTGTCGTAGAGCGCTTGCTGCGCCGCCAGGGTGACGTTGTTGGCCTGGTAATCGTTGCTGTTGACGTAGCCGCTGTCGTCACCGCCATCAGTCCGCCCACCGCGGCCATAACGCGAAGTCAGCGACACTTGCGGATAGAGGCCGCCACGGCCAATCGCTTCTTCCTGCCGCGAGGCATCATAAGCATGGGTGGCTGACTGCAAAGTCGGGTCGTTGAGGCGGGAGGCATCGTACGCCGCGGTCAGGCTCAGGCCACCGTCGGCGGCCCAGGCGACATTGAGCATCGCCCAACTGGAGCACAGCCTCAGCAGCACGCGAGCGCTGTAACGGCATCGGTCGATCATGCTCATTCCTCTTTGAAGGCTGCCAGCAAGCGTTCGCGCAACGGTTTCATCAGGTAATTCATGAAGGTGCGCTCCCCCGTGACCACCGTCACATCGGCCAGCATGCCCGGACGCACCCACAACCCGGCGGCCTGCAACGAGGCGACCGTGTCGGCGGGAATCTCGACCTTGGCGGAGAAGTACGGCAAGTGCGTCTGCTCATCGATCAACTGGTCGGCCGACACCGTACTTACGGTGCCGGTTACCGTCGGCGTATCCACCCGTTGCAGCGCGGTGAAATGCACATGCACCGGCAACCCCGGGCGCAACTTGTTGGCCATCAACGGCTCGAAACGCGCGGTAATCGCCATTGGCGCATCCAGCGGTACCACCTGCATCAGGGTTTGTCCGGCCTGGGCCACGCCGCCAACGGTATGCAGGCTCACGTCCATGACCTGCCCGGCCACTGGCGCACGGATAGCGCCGTTGTCGACTTCAAATTGCAAGGCACGCATCTGATCGGCATAACCGGCCGCCTCGGCGGAGACCTCGCTGAGCTGGGTTTCAGCATCGCGACGAAACTCCTGCTGCACTTGCAACGCCTTGAGCCTGCTTTCGTTGATGGCCTGGCGGGTCCGCCCGACATCGCCCACGCCGGAGGCAATCTGGCCGGCCAGTTGGGCGGCGTTGCGCTCGGCCTCGAAGAGTTTGTTGCGCGGAACATAACCCTCACGGGCCAGCTCGCGCAGGCCTTCGAGCTCCTGTTGCTGAAAGCGCATCTGCGCGTCGTAGTTACGCTTGACGCCTTCATAGCCCTGCAATTGCTGCTGCAGCGCCGCGACCTCATGTTCGATGATCTGCAAACGGCTGCCCAGCTCCGCGCGGCGGGTCAGAAACAACTGGTTTTGCAAGGCCATGGCGGCCTTGACCCGCGGCTCGTCGGCGCGCGCCAGCAATTCAGCCGGCCATTGGATCTCGGCGCTGCCCAGACGCTCGGCAATCAACCGCGCTTCAATGCTGCGATCGTTGAGCAACTTGCCCAGGGTCACGTCCAGTTGCGACTGCGCTTGCACGGTATTGAGCTGCACCAGCAACTGCCCCTGGCTGACTCGATCACCATCGCTGACCAGCAGCTGGTCCACTACCCCGCCGACCAACGACTGCACCGCCTTGCGCTCGCCCGCCACCACCACGGTGCCACTGCCCACGACACCCTGATCGAGGGGTGCCAGGAAGGCCCAGAGCAAAAAGCCGCCCAGCGTCAGGACCAGAAAGCCCACACCATACCGCGCAGCACCGCTGGCATCGGTACTGGC
Source organism: Pseudomonas sp. N-137 (assembly GCF_034555295.1). NCBI lineage: Bacteria > Pseudomonadati > Pseudomonadota > Gammaproteobacteria > Pseudomonadales > Pseudomonadaceae > Pseudomonas > Pseudomonas sp. N-137. The sequence goes on along the minus strand of NZ_JAXUDQ010000026.1, from coordinate 23,961 downwards.
GCTGGGCAGGGTATTGGCGTCGAGCACGCTCAGTTGCTGCTCGCTGTGCGCCGATGCAGCCGGGGTCAGATCACGCATCTTCGCCGGCCTCCCTCACCGCAGCGGGCCTGGGCCCCGGCATCAATGCCTTGAGCACCCGGTCCCGTGGGCCGAAGGCTTGTTGGGCGCCGTCCTTGAGTACCAGGATGTGATCGACCACCGCCAGCACATTGGGTCGATGGGTGATCAGCACCACGGTACTGCCGGCGGCCTTGAGCGCATTGATCGCTTGTACCAGCGCCAGCTCACCTGCTTCGTCGAGGTTGGAGTTGGGCTCGTCGAGCACAATCAGCGACGGGCGCCCGTAAAGTGCCCGGGCCAGGCCCAGGCGTTGCTTCTGCCCGCCAGACAAACCCAGCCCACCGGGGCCCAGTGGCGTGTCATAACCTTTGGGGAATCTGAGGATCATCTCGTGAATGCCGGCGTGACGAGCGGCGGCAATGATTTTGTCGGCATCCTGCTCGCCGAAGCGGGCGATGTTGTCGGCAACGCTGCCATCGAACAGCTCGATGTCCTGGGGCAAGTAACCCAGGTACGGGCCCAGGGCATCATGGGACCACTGGCTGATCTCGGCGTCATCCAGGCGCACCGAACCGCCGATGGCCGGCCATACCCCGACCAGCGCCCTGGCCAGCGTCGACTTGCCACTGGCGCTGGGACCGACTACGGCAAGCACTTCGCCCTTGGCCAGGCTGAAATTGATCCCGCGCACAATCGGTTGCGAGGCGCCGGGCGGGCCGACATACAGTTGCTCCAGGCGCACCGCGCCGGTGGGCGGCGGCAAGGGCATGCGCAGGCGCTCGCGGGGGTGCTGGGTAAGCAGCTGGCTCAGACGCTGATAGCTCTGGCGTCCGGCGTTGAATTGTTTCCAGGAGCCGATGGCAATTTCCACCGGTGCCAGGGCGCGGCCCAGCAGCAGCGACATGGCGATCATCATGCCTGCCGACATCTGCCCCTCGAGCACCAGCAACGCCCCCAGGCCCAGGGCCAGCGACTGTCCCGATATGCGCACGAAACGGGTTGCAGAAGTGATACGGGCACCACGGTCACTGGCGTGGGCCTGCGCGGCAATGATGCGTTGTTGCAGCAGGCTCCAGCGCTGGCGCAACGGCCCGAGCATGCCCAGCGCCTGAATGACCTCGGCATTGTGGAGCGTGCTGTTGACATAGACAGACGACTGCACCCCCAGGCGATTGGCTTCACCCAACCGGGCGCGAGTCGCCAGCTCACCCCACAACGCCAGGCCGATCAGCACCAGGGCGAGCACCAGGGTCAGCACCCCGAACCAAGGGTGAAAAATAAACGCCACCAGCAGGAAGATCGGCAACCACGGCGCGTCCAGCAACGCGATCAGACCCTGGCCGGTGATCAACTGGCGCAACGTCGCCAAATCAGTGAGCACCTGGGCCGGGTTGGCGTTGTGCTCGCGCAGGCTGCGGGCGAAGGCGGCATCGAAAATTCGCTCACCCAGGGCGTCGTCCAGCCCCGCACTCATGCGAATCATCACCTCGCCGCGAACCCACTCGATCAGGGCACTGAACAGAAACAGGGCCAGGGCGATCAAGGTCAGCATGAACAGGGTGGTTTCGTTGCGGCTGGTCAGGACCCGGTCGTACACCTGCATCATGTACAGCGATGGCACCAGCACCAACAGATTGATCACGCCGCTGAACAGCGCCAGCGACCAGAACACCCGGCGGTAACTTAATAAGGCAGCATCAATGTCATGACGCGGATCGAGTAGAAAGCGCATAGAGAATCAACCCGCAAAGGAATAGTCGGTCCCGGCGCAATCCATCGCGAGTTATTTGCCCGAAGGCGTCAAAAAAAAGTGCGTCATGTCGCTGACGTGCAGCTATCTGGGTCGATCCTCGCCGCTACAGACGCCAAGTACTGACAACGTAACCACGGGTTAGTGCCAGCGTGGGGCCGGTGTTTTCACCTCAATACGGACAGGATGGGGCATTCAAGACAGACGGCGTGCGATCTTGAACCGGCACCGAAGGGGGGGATGCGCTGGCGCAGGTCAACGACCTTGCGCGGTACCCAAAGACTCGGCCATCCGAACGAGGTCGGCGAAAGACTTGGCTTGCATTTTTTTCATGGCATGGGCGCGGTGGATTTTCACGGTGATTTCGCTGAGGTTCATCTGCCCGGCAATCTGCTTGTTCATCAGGCCCTTGGCGGCCAGGGCCATCACCTCTTTTTCGCGGGTGGTCAACGTTGCATAGCGACTGTGCAGGTCCGCAAACTGCTGTTCGATCTCGCGCCGCCGAACGTCGGCCTCAAGCGCGGCAGTTACAGCGTCCAGCAGATCCTGTTCGCGAAAGGGTTTTGCCAGGAAATCCACGGCGCCGGCCTTCATGGCCTTGACCGACATTTCGATGTCACCGTGACCGGTAATGAAAATGATGGGGATACTGGCGTTGGAGGCGGCCAACTGGCTCTGGAAATCCAGGCCACTGCTGCCTTGGAGCCGGACATCCAGCACCAGGCAACTGGGGCCCGCTGTCCTGGGTTGGCGCAGAAACTCCGTCGTGGAGGCGAACGTCTCGACACGGATGCCGACGGAGCGCAAAAGATTACTTAACGCCTCACGCATGGAGGCATCGTCATCCACCACAAACACAACAGAACCCTGGCTGCCCGGCTCATCTGACGAGGGATTGCCATTCATGCACGATCCTCTTGGGAGGGGACGAAAAAAGTGTAGCACAGCGTTTTTGCTTGCAGAGTTCGCCCCGGCGGGTGCGCTCGGAGAGCAATAAACTATGCAATAAAGTGTGGTTCCAATGCATCAATCAACGCCAATACATCTCGGGGTCGACGCAAGTAAGCACTGACTTGGGCGCTGTAACTTTCTCCACTGATGCACCAACTGCAAAAGTGTTCGCAGTTATTGGAGAACACCCGATAGCGGTTTTCACCGAGTCTTGAACGCGCCCGATCAACGATCTCACGGCTGGAATAGTTGCATTGCTCTTGAAACCGCCAGACCGGCTTGCCCAGAGCGAAGTGTTCCAGATCAGTCACTTCGATAGGACCCGATCTAAACGAGCTGCTGAAACCCGAGTAATGAGCCACCTCTCCGCCGCCCAGATAAATTCCATGGTGGATATAGAATCGGCGCGGACTGATCAAATGCGCACCGACGGGTATGCTGTCTGCGGACCTCTCGATATAGACCAGCTTCAACGGGACATCCACCATGCGCCCAGGCAGATTGCTGCCGTAACGGGCTGCGGAACACAGATGACGTTCCGGCAGCGGCACACTCAAGCGGTAGAAAACGCTCGTCGTTAACAGTGCCATGCCAATCAGTACTAACGAGCGTAGCGAGGACAACTTATCAACGGTGTTGAGCGTTAAATGATTCATGTTGAATACTCCGCAACCCTTGACCGGTACTCTATCGCGGGGCTGGCGGCGCTTCATTTGTACATGCGATTGGTTTAAGTGACCTCTTTATATACGGTCTTTAAACCTAAGTATGAATAACCTGTTAGGCAGGCCGTTGTCAGCCCAATGTTGGCGCTGACAAAGCTGGGTATGGCCTTCATTGCTGAGCGATGGGCAGCGTGAATTGCACAGTGGCGCCCCGAGGCTGGTTTGCGTGCGCCCGCAGGCAACCGCCGTGGGCCTCGATGATCGAACGACAGATTGACAATCCCAACCCCAGACCGGTGGGCTTGGTGGTATAGAACGAAGTGAAAACCAGATCGGTACTCTGCGAGGCGAAACCTGGCCCTGAATCGCTCACACTCACGACCACGTTTCCACCATCGCCCGGCGCCGCGCGGATCAGCAACTGCCGTTCACCTTCGCCGACAGCACTCATCGCCTCCAACGCATTCATGATCAGGTTGAGCAACACCTGCTGCAGCTCGACACGGTCGCCTTCGATGAAAGGCATACCGTCCATCAATTGCGTCTGTATTGAAGCACCGCTCTTGATGATCTGACTGCGGGTAAATTCGATCATCTCGCTGATCGCAGCGTTAATATCCACCAACCCCTTCTGCGGCGGCGCCTTGCGGATATGCCCGCGAATGCGGCCAAGCACATCTGCCGCTCGATTGGCATCGACGATCAGGCGACCAAGGACCTGCCGGACCTCCTCGATCTCCGGTGGTTGGGCGTTCAACCAGCGCAGCGCGGCATCAGCGTTGAGAATGGCCGCAGCGATCGGCTGATTGACTTCGTGGGCGATCGAGGCAACCAACTGCCCCATAGTCGCGACGCGGTTCGCGTGGGCCAGTTCGGTTTGCACCTCGCGATAGCGACGCTCGCTCTCACGGATTTTTTCCTCCGCCAGCTTGCGCTCGGTCAGGTCCAGCACGAAGGCGACCCCTTCCCTGCTGCTGGCTTCGAACGTCACCAGCCCGACGATGACCGGCACGCGGCTGCCATCCTTCCTGAAATATTCCTTCTCATAGGGACTGGCTTGCCCGGTCAGCAGCGCCTGGGCCAACGAGCGCTCGCTGAGTTCGAGAAACTCCGGTACGGTCAGGTCTCTCCAGCGCAGACGGCCCGAGGTGAGGTCCTCTCGCGCATAGCCCACCATGCGCAGGAACGCATCATTGGCCTCAATGATGTCGCCCTCGGCATTCCAGAACAGAATCCCGATGATGTTGGCGTCCACTAGGCGCCGGATCTTCGCTTCGCGTTCGGCGACCTCGCGGTAAAGCCGGGCATTTTCCAACGAGATTGCCGCCCGGGAAGCCACCAGTTTCAACACGGCGATCCGGGTCGGGCTGAACACGCGGGCGGCAAGGTTGTTTTCCAGGTAGAGCGCGCCGACGAGCTTAGCCTGATTCATCAAGGGCAGACAGAGAATAGAACGAGCTTGTTGCTGACGGATGTAAGGATCTTCGGCAAACGTCCCGGCAACCAGCGCATCATCAAGAAAAACGGTCTCTTGGGTGCGCAGGACGTGATAAAGGATCGACTCTGGCAACAGCGTCGCGCTCACCGCAACGTCGTGCAATTGTGTGGTGTCGCCGCCGGTGGTGACCTGCGCCGCTACCCGGTACTCACCGCCGTCCGGGAGAATCAACAGCCCACGCTCGGCACCAGCCTGTTCAATCGCCGTGAACATGATCCTGTCGATCAGCTTCTCCAGGACGATTTCTCCCGACACGGCTTGGGAGACCTTGAGAACCGTGGCCAGATCAAGGTGGTCGACGAGAGTCGTCATCGTCGTCGGCCCAAGCGCAGGTTCTTCAGTGCTCAACGACGGGTACTTGCTCTCCAGATGTCGCACCTTGCCCTCGGCCCCCCAGCGCAGGTAACCGTAACGGGCGTCCTGCAGATAGACGCGAGCGACCTTGGCAAAGCCGCGCGCCGCGTAGAAGCGCGACGCCAGTTCATTGGCCAGCGCCTCGATATGCACGAAACCGCTCTGCTGCGCGGCGTCGATGGCTTGCTCGTAGAGTAGCTCGGCGTCGATCACGCGCCCTTCGACCCGGGCAATTTCGGCGCCGACCAGCGCGGCGCGACTCGCGAAGTTCTCCGGGCACTGCTGCGCCCAGGTCTGGAGCTGGCGGTGATCGGCGGCCATCGCGACCAGATACTGCCTCTGCTCATCCATTGGGGCGCTGTCACAGCAGGCGGCCCGCGCCAGGGCGCCATAGAAATGATATTCGGCTTCCTCAAAGAACGCCTGGCAAACCCAGAGCAAACGCTGCGCTTTGGTGGCCGCCTCAAGGGCCGATACAGGATCGTCGGCCAGATAGCGGGCCTGCAGTTTTCGGACCCAGTACAGACACTCAGCCAATACCAGATCCGGGTTGCTGGACAAGTGGGCTTCGGTGTCGATTTCGTTTGACGGGCCGCCATCCAGGCGGCCGAAGCCGCGGGTCAACCCTCGCAGCATCCGGATCAACGCCAATTGCGTGAGGATGAAATCGGTCACCAGCCCGAAGCGCACCTTCCTGGCATAGGCCAGGCCGCGTTCGGCCTCGTCCTGTACACCGGCCAGCGGCTCACCGGCGAAGAGCAGATCAGCGGTGAGGTTGTTGCCCGCGTAGGCGCCATAGGGCAGATCACCGATCCGGTTCGCCGCCACAAACGAGCGGCGCAACAAGTCTCGGCACTGCTCCACAGGCTTCATCCAGCGCACGGCAAAGCAGGAAAAGCACAAGTACGTGCTGGCCTCGAATCGCGTCAGACCGCGCTTTTCGACGAGTTCGCAGCCCAGCTGACCAAACCGCAAACCCACTTGGTAATCCCCGAAACGTCTACCAGCGACCCTGAACAAATTGGCATAGAGCACACAGGACGCATCGCAGTTGCCATGCTCAAGACTCAGGTTGACCGCCTTGCAGATCAACAGGTCCGCCAGGTTCGCTTCGCTCTGCAAGGCTGGCGCGAAGAGCTTGCCCAGCGCGTCGAGGGTCGCCAGGGCGGTCGCGTCTTCCATCAGAGGCAAATCGATAAGCTCCTCAATGGTCCGTTCTCCCAGCAAAGTCCCGATTCGATCATACTCGTGGCGCACGTCATCGTCGCTCGGATGGGCCGACCATACGATCCCCACATGTCGCAGGTAGTCGAGACAGACAGCGACCGCACCGTCACTGCGATCCAGAAGCAGGTAGACGTCCATTAGCAGACAAGCGACGCTGGCGCGTTCGATCACCGTCACAGCACGCTTGGCCAGCGCACTCAGGCGCTCGTCCGCGACACTCAGTTGCCCGGAGAGAAACTCGCACTCGGCCCTGTTGAGTTCCAGGGCGAAGATCAACTCATGGTGAGCCCCCCAGGCATCGTCGCCCAGCATCTGCGCCCCGGCGGTGAGGTAGTTGAGCGCTGAAGCAAAGGCTGTCGACGCCTTGGCCCGTTGACCGGCCATCAGGTTGAACGCCGCCAGTTGCTCTCGCTCGTCCTGGTCAGTGAGCAACGCAGCGCCGCGATTAAGCTGGCCGACGATCTCGAAAATCGCTTCCTCGCGCTCCTGAGCGGACGTTTGCGCCACCAGCAGCCGACCGATACGCAAGTGAGCAGCGGCGCGCAAGTCGGCGGGGATCAGTGTGTAAGCGGCCTCGTGAATACGATCGTGAACAAACCCATAACCACCGTCGCGCCGCTCGACCAGTTCCTGGCGAGTCGCCTCCCAAAAAAGCGCGCGGACCTGAGCCTTGGGCACGCCCAGAGCGGTGGACAGCGCCTTGAACCCGGCGACGCTGCCCAGGCAGGCAAGCTGCTGCAACGCATCTTGCGTTTCGCTCGGCAAGCGAACCAGTTTGCCAACCATCAAGTCCACAATGTTGTCCGTGTAGCCCTTGGCATGAATACGATCGGGGTCCCACCACCACTGCCGAGTTTCATGATCGAAAGTCAGCAGTTGCTCATCGGCCAATGCTTGCAGAAACTGGATCACAAAGAACGGGTTGCCGGCGGTTTTATCCAGAACCAACTGCGCCAAGGGCTCGATGCGTTCAGGTTCGTCATGAAGCGCATCGCCGATCAGTTGCTCGACATGCACTTTGCCCAGCGGCGCCAGCGAGATCTCACCGATCTTGCCACCTGCGCGGCGAATGGCCTCGAGTTTGGCAGTCAACGGATGCGAGGCGTCCACCTCGTTGCTGCGGTATGCCCCTACCAGCATCAAATGCCGCACGTCCGAACTGGTCAACAGATCCGCCAGCAGGTCGAGCGTGGCAGCGTCGAGCCATTGCAGATCGTCGAGAAACAGCGCCAGCGGATGCTCCTGGCGGGCAAATACACCAATAAAATGCCGGAACACCAGAAGAAAACGGCGTTGCTCCTGTTGAGGATCAAGCGGCGGCACCGGCGGTGGCTCACCGATGATCAGCTTGAGCTCGGGAATGAGATCGGTCATCAGCCGCGCATTGGCAGCCAGCGCTTGCAGCAAAGCGTCACGCCAGCTCGCCAGTTCCGTGTCGTTCTTGCCCAACAGCGTGCGCACCAGGCTCTGAAAAGCCTGCACCAGCGTTGAATAGGGAACGTCACGCCGATACTGATCGAACTTGCCACTGGCAAAAAGCCCTCGTGGCGGCACCAGCACCTTGTGCAGCTCATTGACCACCGAGGACTTGCCAATACCGGAGTAACCCGTGACCAGCACCAACTCCGGTGCACTGCTTTCAACGACCCGGGAGAACGCCGCAACCAGGGTAGCGACCTCACGCTCACGCCCGTAGAGCTTTTCCGGAATCAGCAGCCGCTCGGATGCCCCCTGCTCGCCCAGGACGAAGACATTGATCTGGCACAACTGCTGCCAGTCTGCCAGGCACCGTCGCAGATCATGCTCGACACTGGCGGCCGTCTGGTAACGTTCCTCGGCGGTCTTGGCGAGCAGCTTCATGACGATCCGAGAAAGCATTTGGGGAACAGAGGCGACCCGTTCGCGGGGTGACAAGGGCTTTTTGGCGATATGGCAGTGTACCCACTCCATCGGATCGGCTGCCGTGAACGGCAACGAGGCGGTCAACATCTGGTACAGCGTGACGCCGAAAGAATAGAGATCACAGCGCGAATCGATCGAGCGATTCATCCTGCCGGTCTGCTCCGGTGCCATATAGGCGAGCGTACCGGCCAGGGTCTCGGGCGCCTGCCGCTCCCGCGGCAGCCGCGAGGCAAGACCAAAGCCGGTAAGCCGGGCTTGCCCGTCGGTGCAGTTCACCAGGATATGGCTGGGCTTGATGTCCTTATGGACGAGGCCGCACTGGTGGAGCTTGCCCAGCGCCGAGGCGATGCTCACGGCGAGGGGTAAAAAGATTGCCGTGTCCATGGGGACGTTGAGCAACTGCACAAGCGGTTCGCCCCCTGGATCCTCGAGCACCAACTGCATTCGGGTGCCGTCGCGCACCATTTCCAGAGGCCGCACCGACCAGCTACTGTTCAGTTCATCCTTGAGACTAAACTCATGAGCCAGACGGTCAATACAGCCGGGAGGCGGTTGTTCGGCGGCAGGCCGCGCTATCAGGACGTTGCGATCGCCCTCTACGCCCAGTCGTGATTCGCGACAGAAAATTCGCTCGCCATCGTCCCATAATACTTGCATGTGGTTATCCATCGGCACGGATCAATCAGTTGTGTTATAGGCCGCACGCTGCCGTTGGGCTGTCGTCCTGTGTCATATCGCAAGTGCCGATGTCGTCGCGTGGGGCGGCTTCCGTGGCTTGGCTGGAGGACCGTTGATGAGGCTGTACCGGGATCCAGAACGGGTCGTGTTGTCAAAGCCTAGATTAGCGCCTCATCAAAGCCCTTCAAGTGATTTCATTGAGCGACAGCGGATTAATCGGCAATGCGCGCAGACCGGCGGTGGCGAATCTGCACCCGGCGATGGGCGCCAGTCTACGCAGGCAACCAGCCGAGGTCAGTTGTACCCGGGTACAGTGCAAGTATCCCCTGGGTTACGCGCCGCCGACCGTGAGTGAACGAATCAGGCCAACGTCGAGCCTTTAGTCTTAACACGCTATACGTAGGTATACTTTTACGCCCTTCGAGACCGCGTATCGTGTAATGACGACAGGCGCTGTCACGAGCGACCCACTATGCACGACACCCCAAAACGCAATACCGCGACGATAGCCGTCGTGGATGATGACGAATCCGTTCGGACAGCTCTGGAAGGCTTGTTGCGCTCCAGCGGCTATCAAGTCCAAACCTATCGCAACGCCCTGGCGTTCCTCGACGCCAACACCCTCGCAGAGACGCACTGCCTGATTTCCGATATCCAGATGCCGGGAATGAGCGGTGTGCAGTTGCACGAAAAACTGAACGCGATGGGTTTTCAGATCCCCACCATATTCATTACCGCTTACCCGCACCTGGGTGCCGACACACCGGGACTGGTTGCCTGCCTGCCCAAACCCTGTGAAGCCGGCCGATTGTTAGGCTGCATCGAAACTGCTGTGCTGCAACGGCACTGATCCCAGTAAGCCCCTCGCCCCTCCATACCTTCGTATATCTCCCCGCCACTGAGGTATGGCTTTGCTGAACCCATGTAGAAGTGCGCCTGCACGCCCGCGTCAATAACATGAATTCACAGCGAGCACGTCGCTGCCGAAGATTTATCGACGCCATGGCGCACGCTCGCCGGGCAACGCTGCAACCTTTCAGGAACAGGCAATGTCGGCTTTCAGAGAGTCACCCCCACGCATCCTGAAGTTCACGAGCGCAATCGCAACGCTTGGCGTGTTGTCCCTGGCCGGTTGTACGGCAGGCCCCGACTTCATGAAACCGGAAAGCGGGCTGAGGGCCGTAGAGCTGGCACCGCGGCCAGAACACGCGAATGTCGCCCCCATGTCCGACGCGGCAGTGCCCTCCCAATGGTGGTTGCTGTTCAACGACACGTTACTCGCCCAACTGCAATCGCGTGCCCAAGCGGGCAATCTTGATTTACAGATAGCCGGCGAACGCATTGAACAAAGCCGAGCGCAACTGGGCATCGCCTCTTCGCGCCTGCTACCCAGCGTGGATGCCAACGCCAGCTACGCCCGTGAGAGGCTCAGCGAACATGGCAAGTTCGCCGCGCTGGGTGCGCCTGTGGGCCCCGGCAATTTCTGGCAACTAGGCTTCGATGCCAGTTGGGAAATCGACCTTTGGGGCCGAGCGCAACGCGGGCGCGAGGGCGCTGCGGCGACCCTGCAAGCCACCATCCATGATCGCGAAGCCGCACGGGTAGCCTTGTCCGCCGAAGTGGCCAGAACTTATTTGCAATTGCGCGGAACCCAGGCGCAACTGGACATCGCCCAGCAAAACCTGACGATTGCCGAGCGCACGCTGGGGCTTGCCGAAAGCCGTGAGCGCAATGGTGTTGCCACGCGCTTCGAAACCTCGTCCGCTCGCGCGCAATTGGCGACAATCAAGGCCACGGTTCCCGAACTGACCCAACAACGCAATGCACAGATGAACGCACTGGCGTTGCTGCTGGGAGAGCAGCCCCGCGCACTGGATGTACAACTGCGTCAAGCCATGCCCTTGCCGTCGCTTCCAACCCACGTTCCGGTTGGCGTCTCTTCCGAATTGGCTCACCGACGCCCCGACATCCAGCGTGCCGAAGCGCAGCTGCATGCCGCTACCGCAGCCATCGGTGTCACCAAGGCTGACTTTTACCCGCGTATCGGGCTCAAAGGTCGAATCGGCGTGGAAGCCTTCGAAAGCGGTGATCTCTCCAGTTGGGACTCCCGTGTTTTTTCCATCGGCCCGACGGTCTACTTGCCGATCTTCCAGGGCGGACGATTGACGCAACGCCTGGCCTTGAACGAATCACGGCAAAGAACGGCGGCGATCACCTATCGGCATACCGTATTGCGAGCCTGGCACGAGGTGGACAATGCCCTGGATGCCTGGGCTGCCCAACAGCGCCAGCACGAGGATTTGCTGGTTTCCTATGAACAGAACCGGCAGGCATTACGTGCCGCCGAACGAGGCTATGAACAAGGTGCAGCCGACTATCTGAGCGTGCTGACCGCGCAACTCAACCTGCTTGCCAGTCAGACCCGCCTCAATGCCAGCGCAACCGACGCCACGCTCACCGTGGTCAATCTCTACAAGTCGCTGGGGGGTGGTTGGGAGGCGGCGAGACTGCAGAGCACGCCGCAAGCGAGCATCGATGAGTCGCCCGCGTCTTCATCGGATGACCCGCTGGTCCGTGTCTCGCCTCGCTCATCTCGCTCAAGGGCCGCCCCATGAACAGCGCCACATTGTTGCCAGCAACCGTCACGGCCAGCATAGCCCCCCAGGCCACGCCTTCAAAACGTCCGCTGGTGGGTCTGCTGGGGATTTTCATCGCCGCGATGATGGCTGGGTTGAATATCCGGGTCGGCGCATTGGCGTTGGCTGACATCAGGGGGGCCATGGGCCTGGGCTTCGACGACGGCTCGTGGTTAACCACGGCGTACAGTGCCGGGGAGTTGATTGCCATGCCCTTTTCAGCCTGGTTCGCCATTACCCTTTCAGTACGACGCCTGGAACTGTGGATGCTCGGCATCTGTGCACTGCTGGCGGCAATCCTGCCCTTGATCCATAACCTGGACCTGCTGCTGGCCTTGCGTTTTGTGCAAGGCATTGCCAGCGGCACGACGATTCCGTTGCTGATGATGGCGGCCCTGAAATTCCTGCCACCGCCCATCCGCCTATATGGTTTGGCGCTGTATGCGATGACCGCGACCTTCGCGCCCAATCTGTCCATCTGGTTGACCGGACACTGGACCGATGGTCTGAATGATTGGCGGTGGGTGTATTGGCAAATCATTCCCCTGGCGCTCATCGCGGGATGCCTGATCGCCTGGGGCCTGCCGAAGGAATCCATCCAGCAGCACCGTTTTCCACAGGCCAACTGGTTCGGCATGGCTTGCGGTGTACCGGCGCTCGGCCTGATTGCCATCGCCCTGGATCAAGGTGTACGGCTGGACTGGTTTCATTCGCCGTTGATCATCTCATCGCTAGTGGCTGGCCTGGCCCTGTTGGCTATCTACCTGGTGAGCGAGTGGTATCACCCTTCACCGTTCATCAAGTTGCAAATCCTGGGACGCCGCAACCTGGGACTGGGCTGCACGCTGTTCGTTTCCCTGCTGGTAGTGTTGATGTCCAGTTCACTGTTACCGGCAAGCTATCTCACCCCGCTTCAGCAGTATCGACCGTTGCAGATGGCGTCCATCGGCCTGATCGTCGCGCTGCCACAACTGATCCTTGGGCCGTTGGTGGCGCTGCTGCTGTACCAGAAGTGGGTTGATGCCCGCGTGGTATTCGCGTTGGGGCTGCTGCTGATCGCGCTGGCGTGTCTGTGCGGCGCGCAGTTGACCAGCGAATGGAATCGCGACCAGTTCGTCCTGGCGCAAACACTGCAAGCCCTTGGGCAACCGATGGCGGTGGTGTCGATGCTGTTCCTGATCACCAGCGTGGTACAGCCCTCCGAAGGACCTTATGTGTCCGGCACCATCAATACGCTACGCGCCTTCGGCTCGCTGATCGGCGCGGCGGCGGTCACCCAACTGATCACCGTGCGCAGTCGTTTCCATGGGGAAATGTTGCTGGACCAAACCGCCCTGGTCAGCAACATCTCTGCGGTTGCGCCTGAGCCGGCACAGCTGATGGGCATCATCAGCCAGCAGGCGCTGGTGCTGTCGATCGCCGACGCCTATCGCGTACTGGGTTTGCTCGCGCTGTTGCTGATTCCTCTCGTGCTGCGGCTGACCTGCATCCCCCCGCCTGTCACGCAAGTAGCCCCGTCACCTTCCTCCTCACACGGGTAACCCACCATGGCCTTACCAAAGAAAGCCCAGATCATCAGTGCCGTGTTGCTCGTCGGGGCAATCGGCGGCGTGCTGTATTTCAATCGTCCCGAATCCAGTGCATCGATCCAGTCCACGGACGATGCGTACGTCCACGCGGACTTCACCACGGTCGCGCCGCAGGTATCGGGCACGGTTGAGACGGTGCTGGTCGAAGACAATCAGCCGGTCAACAAAGGCGACCTGCTGGCAACCCTCGATGACCGTGATTTCGTTGCCGCCGTGAACGCCGCCAAAGCCCAGCTCGCCAGCGCCCGTGCCGGAGTCGCCAGCTTGCAAGCACACCTGATCCAACAGGACACCGTCATACGCCAGGCACAGGCAGCGGTCGCCGCGGACGAGGCTGCGCTCAAGTTGGCCAAGGTCAATCATGCCCGTTATCGCAACCTGGCCACCGACGGCTCGGGAACCGTGCAAGCGCAGCAACAGGCCGAAGCGCAATTGAGCGTGCAACTGGCCAGTCGGGATAAAAGCCAGGCGGGTCTTCAGGCGGCTCGCCAGCAGGTAGACGTTCTCAAGGCCGACCTGGAAAAAGCCAAGGCAACCCTCGCCCACGCGCAGGCTGCGCTGGACCTCGCGAGACTGAAGCTGTCCTATACCCGAATCACCGCACCGATCAGCGGCACGATCGGGCAAAAATCGGTGCGCATCGGGGCTTTCGTCAACGCGGGAAAACCTTTGCTGGCAATCGTTCCGCTGGAGGCCGTGTACATCAGCGCGAACTTTCGCGAGACACAACTGGCCCGCGTCAAGACAGGTCAAACCGTGGAAATCGAGGTGGATGCGTTACCGGGCGAGGCGCTGCAAGGCACCGTACAAAGCCTGGGACCGGCCAGCGGCGTCAGCTACTCGACCGTGGCACCGCACAATGCCACGGGCAACTTCACCAAGATCGTCCAACGCTTGCCGGTGCGCATCCGCATCGATCCCGACCAGAGCGCTGCGGCAAAACTGCGGGTAGGCATGTCGGTCACACCGAGTATTCGTATCGGTGAATGATAGCTGGGACTGCCGGGTGCGAAGCGGCCGGAATTTTGCTCGGATGACTTGCGGCAGAGGGATCTGATCCGGATGGGGTATGCACGGCCAGAATCGCCTCCCCCCTCAGTGGCTAGTCGTAAAACGGCTCGACCAAGGTCCGACTGCCAAGAAAAAAGCTGTCCGCCACCAGACGCAACGGCTGCAGGTCCAGGTCGCTGGCCTGGTCAGCAATCAACTGCTGGAAATGCCGATACACCGCCGCGTATTCACCTTCCTGGGAAACGGTCTGGCGAACGCCGTCGATGCTCAGCACTGCCCCACCGTTGTCCAGGCGCAGGAGGCCTTCGGTGCAGCGAATCTCGATGCTCCAGAGTTCGTCGTGACCGTGGTCGAAATCGAACTCCGCACGGACATCCAGGTGTTGCGCGTCGGACATCTTGATGCTGGCGGCGATCGGCGATTGGCAGTTACTCGGCACGCGCAGTTCGGCGGACTCAACGAACAGCGGCAGCGCCAGCAGATGGGTCACGATTGAAAACGCGTTGATGCCGGGATCGAATACACCCAGGCCTCCAGGCTGCCAGATCCAGGCCTGGCCGGGGTGCCACTTGCGTACGTCTTCCTTCCAGTCGATCTTGACGCTTTGCAGGGTGCGGCTGGCGAGCCAGTCACGGGCCGCCTCGATGCCGGGCGCGTAGCGTGAATGCCAGGCGAACAGACCACTGACACCTTGCTCGCGTACCTGATCCACCAACGCCATCGCTTCACCCAGCGTGGCGCAGGGCGGCTTTTCTACCAGCACGTGTTTGCCCGCGGCCAGCGCTTGTTGCACCAATGCGAATCGCCCTTGCGGCGGTGTGCAAAACGCAATCGCATCGACCTGCGGGCCGTTTTCAAGCAGCTCGCCCAGGGACCGGAAATTCTCCACACCGGCGCAGGGCTGCCCTTGGGTGGCGACAGACACCAACTGGAACGCAGGGTTGGCGAGGATAGCGGGAACGTGTTGATCCTGGGCAATCTTGCCGTAGCCCACCAGACCGAGACGAATCGGTTGCATCGATGACTCCTGATTATTTTTGTACTTTTGATGGGCCAGCAAACTAGCGGTAAATCGCGTGGCCGACAATGGCTCGCCACACATGCGCTTGATTGTCGTGGGCGCTACAGCACACGCTTCACGCCTGCCGCGGTTCGCAGGGCGCGCTCATGACGTTGGCAATCCTGCCCAAGAACGGCTCCAGGCGTTCACTCGGCGCGTCGTGCTCCACCACCAGGGCGGTGACTTCTTCACACGACGCCACCTGATAGTGGGCAATGCTGGAGAGTTTTTCATTGGTCACGGCCACCACCACCTGACCGCTCGCCGCGACGACCGCGCGCTTGAACTCCGCGTCATCCAGGCCGAACGCTGTGATGCCATTGTCCGGGTCGATGGCGCAAGCGCCGAGAAAACACAGGTCAACATTGAACTGCCGCAGTTGCTGCACAGCCGCCAGCCCGATCACTCCGCCCGACGCCGTGTTCACGCGTCCGCCCAACAGGATCACCTCGGCGCAGGGCAGCTTCATCAGTTGCACGGCAATCAACGGCGAATTGGTGCTCAGCGTCAACTTAAGGCGTGGATCGATGGCGCCGGCAATCGCCAGGTTGGTCGAGCCGGCATCGATGAACACATGCTGGCCCGCCCTCAGCAACGAGGCCGCCGCCAGGCCGAGACTGTCCTTGCGCTCGACGTTCTGCCGTACTCGAACGGCCATCGGCCGTTCCACGGCCGGCAACAGGATCGCGCCGCCATAGACTCGCTTGCATAACCCCGCCGCCGCCAATACGCCAAGATCGCGCCGTATCGAGTGCTCGGAGACATTGAATTCGCTGGCCAGATCGGCCGCAATCACCCGACCATACAGGGCCAGACGCTCGCTGATCCGTTGCTGGCGTTCACCGGGGAACACTTCGTGAGTTGAAGTCATGGCATCTATAACCTTCATAAACGAGCACTAATTATCACTAACGAGCAAATATGCCGATTGCAGAGCCTCTCGTCAAACCTCAACGCCGGGGCCAGCCACCGCTCGTTGGCAGCGGACTCAAGTGAATCTGCCCCCTCTTCCCCACAGGCAAAAAAAACCCCGCCACCGAATGCGGTGCGGGGTAAAAAAATGGTTGGTTGCGGCCAACCAAAGGAGCACGGTGAAAAACCTGTACGGGCCGGCCTCAGATGCAGTCCTGTGCGGCGCGTTCAAAACTCGAAGGTAGGAAGCTGGAAGCCAACAGATGCCGCTCGTAGATGAATACCTTGCCACCGTTCCCGGCCTTGTAGGCTTCCAGCACGTTGTCCGCCGACACTTTGCTTGGCACCACGATCCGGTAGCCGCGTTGGGACTGGGAGACGGTCGGGCTCATCGCGTGGTCCTGCAATTTCGGCACGACACAGTCGGCGTACTGGGCCGGCGTCTTGCTGGTCTGCAAGGTCAGGGTCGGGTCGTTCGGCGCGCTGGCACAACCGGCGAGCAACAAGGAGGTAAACGCCATGGAAGACGCAAATAAAAGGCGCATTGGTCTGGTCCTGAAAATAAAAGGTTGGTTCATCAGGCAACGGAACTGCGTTACGGGTTGCCGCCACTGCCAGGTGCATCTGGTGTGTGGGTCAGATGAGTGAAACCTCATCGCCCCAACTGCTTGAGTTACCTGTTCGATGGGGGGGATTTTCCAGGCATTGCCGACAAAACAGAACTTGTGTTTCGTAATGATCACTATTGCTTCCAGCAATAGTTGCGGGCGGTGAAGACCGGTTCAGTGGCCTGTGCCGCCCCCCTGCTGATATTCGCGGGGCGTACAGCCAAACTCTCGACGAAACACCGTGTGCAGGTACTGCGCCGATTTGAAGCCGCAGTTCTGGGCGATGTCGGCAATCGCCGAGTCGGTGTTTTCCAAGCCCTGGGCGGCCGCTGCCAGTTTGAAGCGCAGGATCTCGTCGTGCACGCTGCAGCCCCGCGCCTTGCGAAAGTGCGCTTCCAGGGAGGAGCGCGACACGCCCACATAGGCCGCCACCTGAGCGGTCTTGATGCCCTGGCAGGCATATTGGCGAATGAACAGCAGCGCTTGCATGACGTAAGGGTTGCCTAACGGTTGGTGCAGACTCGAGGCCTGGACGTTGATCGCATCCGGGGGTATCAGCACCTGCGTACCCGTGGACGGCATGCCGTGCAGCATCTGATGGAGCAGGCGCGCGGCGGTCCGACCCATGGTTTCGGTGCCCTGGATCACCGAACTCAGCGGCACCCGCGTCAGGGTGCGGGTCAGGGGGTCGTTGTCGATGCCGATCAGTGCCACCTGCTCCGGCACGGCGATTCCGGCGGTCAGGCAGGCCTGCAGCAGTTGCCGGGCACGGGCGTCACTGACGGCGATGATACCGATGGGTTTGGGCAGGCTTTGCAGCCAGGCGATCTGTTGTTCGACGGCGCTGTCCCAGAGCGGCGCGCTGGTGCCCATGCCGCGATAGACCTCGGCGTGCAGACCATCGCGTTGCAGCAGCCGGCGAAAGGCGTTTTCCCGTTCCTGGGCCCAGCGATTGGCTTGTGCTTGCGGTAGGCTGAAGCAGGCAAAGCGCGTCAACCCGGCCTCGATCAGGTGCTCGTACGCCAGCTTCATCAAGGCCTGATTGTCGGTGGCGACATAGGGAATGCCCTTCGGATAAGCGCGCTCATCCTGGTAAGAGCCGCCCACCGCCACCACCGGCAAGCCGATCCCGCTCAGCGCTTCGCCGATCAGCGGGTCATCGAAGTCGGCAATGATCCCGTCGCCCTGCCAGCGTTCGATGCCTTTCAACCGACAGAGAAAATCTTCCTCAAGGAACAGGTCCCAGGACGCGCGGGTGCTGCTCAGGTAGTTGCCGATGCCGCTGATGATGCCTCGGTCATAGATCTTGCTGCCGTTGAACAACAACGCAATGCGGTGAACGGGCGGGACGGTTTTCATGGTTTTTACCCTGGGCCGATGACCACAGACTAGGCGCGTGACCGTCGGATCTCAATACTCAAAATCGCACTGTGCCTTGGTGATTTTCATAATCAGCGGCCACCGGGCCGGCGTTAGTATCGATACACCGCCAAGAACAATAAGGAAATCGCCCATGTCGTACTTTCCCGCCATCGACAAGGTTCGCTACGAAGGCCCCGCCAGCGACTCGCCTCTTGCTTTTCGCCACTACGACGCCGACAAACTCGTGCTCGGCAAGCCCATGCGCGAGCACCTGCGCATGGCGGTGTGCTACTGGCATACCTTTGTCTGGCCGGGATCCGATGTGTTCGGCGCCGGCACCTTCCAACGCCCGTGGCAGCATGCCGGCGACCCGATGGAACTGGCCATCGGCAAGGCCGAAGCGGCCTTCGAGTTCTTCTCCAAACTGGGCATCGACTACTACTGCTTTCATGACACCGATGTCGCCCCGGAAGGCCACTCGCTGAAGGAGTATCGCAACCACTTCGCGCAGATGGTCGACCACCTGGAGCGTCACCAGGAACAAACCGGGATCAAGCTGCTGTGGGGCACCGCCAACTGCTTCAGCAACCCGCGCTTTGCCGCAGGCGCCGCCAGCAACCCGGACCCGCAAGTGTTCGCCTGCGCCGCCGCCCAAGTGTTCAGCGCGATGAACGCCACCCTGCGTCTCAAGGGGGCCAACTACGTGTTGTGGGGCGGTCGTGAAGGTTACGAGACCCTGCTCAATACCGATCTGAAACGCGAGCGCGAACAACTGGGCCGCTTCATGGGCATGGTGGTCGAGCACAAGCACAAGATCGGTTTCAAGGGCGATCTGCTGATCGAACCCAAGCCGCAGGAACCGACCAAGCACCAATACGATTACGACAGTGCCACGGTGTTCGGCTTCCTGCAACAGTTCGGCCTGGAAAAGGAGATCAAGGTCAACATCGAGGCCAACCACGCGACCCTGGCCGGGCACAGTTTCCATCATGAGATCGCCACAGCCGTCTCCCTGGGGATCTTCGGCAGCATCGACGCCAACCGTGGCGATCCGCAGAACGGCTGGGACACTGACCAGTTCCCCAACAGCGTCGAAGAGATGACCCTGGCCACCTATGAAATCCTCAAGGCCGGCGGGTTCAGCAATGGCGGCTTCAACTTCGACTCCAAGGTCCGTCGTCAGAGCCTGGACGAGATTGACCTGTTCCACGGCCACGTCGCGGCCATGGACGTCCTCGCCCTGGCCCTGGAACGTGCAGCGGCGATGGTGCAGAACGACCGCCTCCAGCAGTTCAAGGACCAACGCTACGCCGGCTGGCAGCAACCGTTCGGTCAGGCGGTGCTGGCGGGTGAGTTCAGCCTCGCTTCACTGGCCGAACACGCCTTCGACAACGAGCTCAATCCACAGGCTGTGAGTGGTCGGCAAGAGATGCTCGAAAACGTGGTCAACCGGTTCATCTACCCCTGACACCAGGCCCCGTTCGCTGCGCAGAGGTTGTTACATTCTCGCGACAAATCTCTGCTCGCGGCACGCCGGGAGTCTCTACAGTTCTACCCGCATCACGTTCATCGTCAGGCAGTGTCTTTCGAACAACAATAAAAGGACGCACCACCATGAAAAAACTGAAACTCACGCTGCTCGCCGGCGCCCTCGCCCTGCTCTCGCTTCCGGTCATGGCCGACGCCACCAACCCGAAAATCGGTTTCTCCATCGATGATCTGCGCCTGGAACGCTGGTCGCGGGACCGTGACTACTTCGTCGCGGCGGCGGAAAAAATGGACGCCAAAGTCTTCGTCCAGTCGGCCGATGCCAACGAGCAGAAACAGATTTCCCAGATCGAAAACCTCATCTCCCGGGGCGTCGATGTGATCGTCATCGTGCCGTTCAACGCCACCGTGTTGACCAATGCCGTGGCCGAAGCCAAGAAGGCCGGGATCAAGGTGGTGTCCTATGACCGCCTGATCCTCAATGCCGACATCGACGCCTACATTTCCTTCGATAACGAAAAAGTCGGCGAGATGCAGGCCAGCGGCGTGTTGAAAGCCGCGCCCAAGGGCAACTACTTCTTGCTCGGCGGCGCGCCCACGGACAACAACGCCAAGGTCCTGCGCGAAGGCCAGATGAAAGTGCTGCAACCGGCCATCGACAAGGGCGATATCAAGATTGTCGGGCAACAGTGGGTCAAGGAATGGAACCCCACCGAAGCCTTGAGCATCGTTGAAAACGCCCTGACCCGTAACGACAACAAGATCGATGGCATCGTCGCCTCCAACGACGCCACCGCAGGCGGTGCCATCCAGGCACTGGCCGCGCAGAAAATGGCCGGCAAGGTGCCGATCTCGGGCCAGGACGCCGACCTGGCAGCGGTCAAGCGAGTGATCGACGGCACCCAGACCATGACCGTCTACAAGCCGCTGAAACTGATCGCCACCGAAGCGGCCAAGCTCTCGGTGCAACTGGCGCGTAACGAGAAACCCACCTACACCTCGCAATACGACAATGGCAGCAAGAAAGTCGACACCATCCTGCTCACCCCGACCCCGTTGACCAAGGACAACATCGACCTGCTGGAAAAAGATGGGTTCTATACCAAGGCGCAGATCGCTGGGCAGTGATCCTGGGACAACCCTGGGTTGGATGAGACCTGTGGGAGCGAGCCTGCTCGCGATAGCGGTGGTTCAGCTTGCATCGATGTTGTATGTGCTGCCGCCATCGCGAGCAGGCTCGCTCCCACAGGGGCTTTGCTTGGCTAGCTGCATCTGAGATGCCTGGCCCCAGGGCTGTCACCACCTCTGCCTATGTGTGAGCCCTTTTCATATGAGCCCTCGCCATGTCCGACTACCTGCTGCAAATGAACGGCATCGTCAAAAGCTTCGGCGGTGTCAAAGCCCTCAATGGCATCGACATCAAGGTCAGGCCAGGTGAATGCGTCGGCCTGTGCGGTGAGAACGGCGCCGGTAAATCCACGCTGATGAAAGTCCTGTCGGCGGTCTACCCGTACGGCACCTGGGACGGTGAAATTGTCTGGGACGGACAGCCGCTCAAGGCGCAGTCCATCAGCGAAACCGAAGCCGCCGGGATCGTCATCATTCATCAGGAACTGACCCTGGTCCCCGACCTGTCGGTGGCCGAAAACATCTTCATGGGCCATGAGCTGACGCTGCCCGGCGGACGCATGAACTACCCGGCAATGATCCACCGTGCCGAAGCCCTGATGCGTGAACTCAAGGTGCCGGACATGAACGTCTCGCTGCCGGTTTCACAATACGGCGGTGGTTACCAGCAGTTGGTGGAAATCGCCAAGGCGCTGAACAAACAGGCGCGCCTGCTGATTCTCGATGAACCCTCCTCGGCCCTGACCCGCTCGGAAATCGAGGTGCTGCTGGACATTATCCGCGACCTCAAGGCCAAGGGCGTCGCCTGCGTGTATATCTCCCACAAGCTCGATGAAGTGGCCGCCGTATGCGACACCATTTCGGTGATCCGCGACGGCAAACACATCGCCACTACCGCTATGACCGACATGGACATCCCGAAGATCATCACCCAGATGGTCGGACGAGAAATGAGCAACCTCTACCCCACCGAACCCCATGACATCGGCGAGGTGATTTTCGAGGCGCGCCATATCACTTGCTACGACGTCGACAACCCCAAACGTAAACGGGTCGACGACATTTCATTCGTCCTCAAGCGCGGGGAAATCCTCGGCATTGCCGGGCTGGTCGGCGCCGGCCGCACGGAACTGGTGTCGGCACTGTTCGGCGCCTACCCCGGCCGCCATGAAGGCGAAGTCTGGCTCGACGGCCAACCGATCGACACGCGCACGCCGCTCAAGTCAATCCGCGCAGGCCTGTGCATGGTGCCTGAAGACCGCAAGCGCCAGGGCATCATTCCCGACCTGGGGGTGGGCCAGAACATCACCCTGGCGGTGCTGGACAACTACTCGAAAATGACCCGTATCGACACCGAAGCGGAGTTGGGCAGCATCGACCGGGAAATCTCGCGCATGCACCTCAAGACCGCGAGCCCGTTCCTGCCAATCACCAGCCTCTCCGGCGGCAACCAGCAAAAAGCCGTGCTGGCCAAAATGCTGCTGACCCAACCGCGCGTGCTGATTCTCGATGAGCCGACCCGGGGCGTGGATGTCGGCGCCAAGTACGAGATCTACAAGCTGATGGGCGCGCTGGCCGCCGAAGGCGTGTCGATCATCATGGTGTCCTCGGAGCTGGCCGAAGTGCTGGGGGTGTCCGACCGCGTGCTGGTGATCGGCGAAGGCCAATTGCGCGGCGATTTCATCAACCACGAACTCACACAGGAACAGGTGCTCGCCGCCGCCCTCAGCCACCCCGAAGACCATAACAA
Source organism: Pseudomonas sp. N-137 (assembly GCF_034555295.1). NCBI lineage: Bacteria > Pseudomonadati > Pseudomonadota > Gammaproteobacteria > Pseudomonadales > Pseudomonadaceae > Pseudomonas > Pseudomonas sp. N-137. The sequence goes on along the minus strand of NZ_JAXUDQ010000026.1, from coordinate 1,332 downwards.
TAATGATCGGAAGTCCGCGTAGATGAATCAGGTCAAGCAACTCTTCAGCCGCTACAAAATGCTCGCGCTGGTGATCGCCGTGGCGGTGATCTGGCTGTTTTTCAGTTGGCAGACCGAGGGCGGGTTCCTGACTCCGCGCAACCTCTCCAACCTGCTGCGGCAGATGTCCATCACCGGGATTCTGGCCTGCGGCATGGTGCTGGTGATCATCAGCGGTGAGATCGATCTGTCGGTGGGTTCACTGCTTGGATTGCTCGGTGGCCTGGCGGCGATTCTCGACGTGATCTATCACATCCCGCTGCTGGCGAACCTGAGCCTGGTCGCCTTGTGCGGCCTGGTGATTGGCCTGGGTAACGGCTACATGACCGCCTACCTGCGCATCCCGTCGTTCATTGTCGGCCTGGGCGGCATGCTCGCCTTTCGCGGCATTCTGCTGGGGATTACCGACGGCACCACCATCGCCCCGGTGTCACCGGAGCTGGTCTACATCGGCCAGGGTTATTTGCCGCACTCCGTCGGCACGGGCCTGGGCGTGCTGCTGTTTGCCTTGACCCTGTTCCTGACCTGGAAACAGCGGCGCAATCGCGCCCTGCATGGCCTGGCGGCCCACTCTCTGGTGCGTGACGTATTGCGCGTGGTGCTGATCGGCGCAGTGCTGGCCGGGTTCGTCTATACCCTCAACAGCTACGACGGTATTCCGGTTCCCGTGCTGCTTCTGCTGATGCTGCTCGGCGTGTTCAGCTACGTCACCAGCCAGACCGTGTTTGGGCGACGGGTCTACTCGGTGGGCAGCAACATGGAAGCCACGCGCCTGTCCGGCATCAACGTGCAGGCGGTGAAGCTGTGGATCTTCGGCATCATGGGCGTGATGTGCGCCCTCGCCGGCGTGGTCAACACCGCACGCCTGGCCGCGGGCTCCCCCTCGGCCGGCAGCATGGGTGAACTCGACGCCATTGCCGCCTGCTTCATCGGCGGCACCTCCATGCGCGGCGGCTCCGGCACCGTCTACGGCGCCCTGCTCGGCGCGCTGGTGATCACCAGCCTGGACAACGGCATGTCCATGCTCGACGTCGACAGTTACTGGCAGATGATCGTCAAGGGCAGCATTCTGGTGCTGGCGGTCTGGGTGGATGTGAGTACACGCACGGGGCGGCGCTAGTGGTTAGGCGCTCACCTATGGTGGGAGCAAGGCTTGCCCGCGATGAAGATGACGCGGTCTTCCGGGGGGCCGAGGTGCCTGCATCGCGAGCAAGCTTGAACTGGCCTAATGATTTTGGACACTTCAATCGGGCGCTATGATGGCGCCCAAATCTGAGGTGTTTGGATATGCGC
>NZ_JAXUDQ010000025.1:9973-99078 GCF_034555295.1 Pseudomonas sp. N-137 | reverse complement strand
TGAGAGTAGGTCATCGTCAAGATTAAATTCCGAAACCCCTATCTGCTGACGCAGGTAGGGGTTTTGTTTTGCCCGCAATAAAATTGCGCCGAGGCTCGGAATAAATTTGCACAGTTATTTTCAAGCCAGCGCACTAGAATAGCCTCCACCTTAGTTGAGCCAGAGCTCTTTATGCCCGATCCGTTTGACGCCCCTCGGTTGTCAGATCTGCCGTTGGATGACTTGGTGGCGTGCCATGAGTGCGACCTGTTGATGCGCAAGCCCCAGCTGGCCCATGGCGAAAAAGCCGAATGCCCTCGCTGTGGGTATGAGCTCTACGCTCACCGACACAATGTGGTCGAACGCAGCCTTGCATTGGTCATTGCCGCTCTGCTGTTGTATGTGCCGGCGAACTTTTTACCCATCATGCAGCTCAATTTGCTCGGCCAATCCTCCCAGGACACCGTTTGGAGTGGTGTGGTCGGCCTGTTCAATACCGGCATGCAAGGTGTATCGGTGGTGGTTTTTCTGTGCAGCATGGGTATTCCGCTGCTTAAACTGCTTTGCCAATTGGCCGTGCTACTGACCATTCGCTGGAATATCGGCCGTAGCTACGGCTTATTGCTCTATCGCATTTATCACCATTTACGCGACTGGGGCATGCTGGAGGTTTACCTCATGGGTGTGCTGGTGGCCATCGTCAAGTTGGCAGACATGGCGGCCATTACCGTGGGGCTTGGTCTGGCGTGTTTTATCAGTTTGTTGCTCGTCCAGGTCTGGCTGGAGGTGGTGATGTCGCCGCATCAGATCTGGCAAGCGTTATCAGGAGAGGACGCTCATGCGGGCGATTGATGCGGGTATTTTGATCTGCACAGAATGCCACGAGCTAAACCGGCAGGAAGCTGACGTCGATACACAAACCTGTACCCGCTGCGGCGCCCTGGTTCATCCTCGTCGCCCGAACAGCTTGATGCGGACCTGGGCGTTATTGGTCACTGCCGCGATTCTCTACATTCCGGCCAACATGCTACCGATCATGACCATCAACTCGTTGGGGCAAGGGGCACCGAGCACCATCATGGCCGGGGTCATCGAGCTGGTTCAGCACGGGATGATTCCGATTGCCGCCGTGGTGTTCATCGCCAGTATCGTCGTTCCGACTTTCAAGTTGGTAGGCATCGCCTTGCTGCTGTTTTCCGTGCAACGGCACCAGCCCATGTCTGCGCGGCAACGCATCCTTATGTACCGTTTTATCGAGTTCATTGGGCGCTGGTCGATGCTGGATATTTTTGTGATCGCCATATTGGTGGCGGTAGTGAATTTCGGTCGACTCGCGAGTGTCGAAGCCGGTCTTGGTGCAATTGCTTTTGCCAGCGTAGTGATTTTGACAATGATTGCCGCAGTAACCTTCGATCCCCGACTGATTTGGGATAACACGGAGTCGGATGACGACCATGACTGATTTGCCTACCGCTAAAACCCGACCGGCTTCGAACTGGTCCGCGATTTGGGTCTTGCCGCTGATTGCCTTGATTATCGGCGGCTGGCTCGGCTGGCGGGCCTATAACGAAACCGGCATCGAGATCAACGTGCGCTTTGAAAGCGGCGAGGGTATTCAGGTCAACAAGACTGAAGTCGTCTACAAGGGTATGCCGGTCGGCAAAGTGAAGTCCCTCAAGCTCGATGACGAAGGCAGCTCGAAAGGCGTGGTCGCGACCATTGAGATGAACAAGGACGTCGAGCAATACCTCAAGACCGGGACACGCTTCTGGTTGGTCAAGCCGAGCGTGACCCTGGCCGGCATCACCGGCCTGGAAACCCTGGTTTCCGGTAACTACGTGGCTATCAGCCCGGGGGAAGGGGAGCCGATCCGTAAATTCAAGGCCCTGGCCGAAGAGCCGCCACTCTCGGACGCCAAGCCCGGTTTGCACCTGACCCTCAAGGCCGAGCGCCTGGGCTCGCTGAACCGTGGCAGCCCGGTGTTCTATAAACAGATTCAGGTCGGACAGGTGAAAAGCTACCTGCTATCGGAGGATCAGAGCACGGTCGAAATCAAAATCTATATCGAACCGACTTATGCCGGCCTGGTGCGTAAACATACGCGTTTCTGGAATGCCAGCGGCATCAGCATCGATGCCAATCTGTCGGGCGTCAAAGTGCGCAGCGAATCCCTGGCGAGCATCGTGGCCGGTGGTATCGCGTTCGCCACGCCGGAGAGTCGCAAAGACAGTCCGCCCACAGACCCGAGCCTGCCGTTTCGTCTTTATGAAGACTTCGACGCTGCCGCTGCCGGCATCCGCGTGAAGGTCAAGCTCAGCGACTTCGAAGGGTTACAGTCCGGTCGTACTCCGGTGATGTACAAAGGCATTCAGGTCGGCAGCCTGAAGAACCTCAAGGTCGATCCGGATCTGTCCAGCGCTACCGCTGAATTGACCCTAGACCCACTGGCCGAAGATTACCTGGTGACCGGCACCCAGTTCTGGGTGGTCAAGCCGTCGATCTCGCTGGCGGGGATTACGGGCCTTGAGGCATTAGTCAAAGGTAACTACATCGCCATACGTCCCGGCGACAAGGGAGGCGCGCCGCAGCGCGAGTTTGAAGCCAGGCCGAAGGCGCCACCTCTGGACTTGCGTTCGCCCGGGCTGCACCTGGTCCTGCTCACTGAAAACCTGGGTTCGCTGGAGGTCGGCAGTCCGATTCTCTACAAACAGGTCAAGGTTGGATCGGTGCAGAGCTACCAGTTCTCCCGCAAGAAAAAGCAGTTGATCATTGGTGTGCACATCGAGAAAGAATACGAAGGTCTGGTCAACGGATCGACCCGGTTCTGGAATGCCAGCGGGATTACGCTCACGGGTGGTTTGACGGGGGGGATCCAGGTCAAGAGCGAATCCTTGCAAAGCCTGATGGCCGGCGGCATTTCTTTCGAGACGCCGGAACCCAATGTGCCGTTGAAAAGGCGCATCCCACGGTTCCGCCTGCATGCAGACCGCGAAGCCGCGCAACAGAAAGGCACAATGGTGACGATCAAGGTTGATCGCGCCGACGGTTTGCGCAGCGGCACGCCGATTCGTTTCAAAGGGCTGGATGTGGGCAAGATCGAGGACGTGGACCTCAGCGCCGACATGCAATCGATCCTGCTCACCGCACGTATCACCGAAGTGCCGGAGCGTATTGCTCGGGTCGGCTCCCAGTTCTGGGTGGTCAAGCCCGAACTGGGGCTGATGAAGACCTCGAACCTGGAGACGCTGGTGACCGGGCAGTACATCGAAGTACAGCCACCGGTGAAAAACCTGGGGCCGCAGAAAAACTTCGTGGCCCTCGCCAGCCCACCGCAAAACGCTGTCCCTGAAGCCGGTCTGAGCCTGGTGTTGAGCGCCGCTCGCCGTGGTTCGTTGAAGACCGGCGTGCCGGTGACGTATCGCGAGATTACCGTGGGCAAGGTTACTGGCTATGAATTGGGCCAGACGGCGGACCGTGTGCTGGTTCATATCCTGATCGAGCCCAAGTACGCGGCATTGGTGCGCAGCGGCACGCGATTCTGGAATACCAGTGGCTTCGGCATGGACTTCGGGTTGTTCAAAGGCGCGACAGTGCGGACTGAGTCGCTGGAGACGCTGATTCAGGGCGGCATCGCTTTTGCCACCCCGGATGGCGAGCGGATGGGCAACCCGGCGCGACCGGAGCAGACCTTCCCCTTGTTCGATCAGTTTGAAGAGGAGTGGCTGACCTGGGCGCCGAAGATCAAGCTGGGTAAGTGATCAGGGGGCAATCAGTCTGTTCTGACGCCATCGCGAGCAGGCTCGCTCCCACGAAGTGTCATCTGATTGCGACGCTAAACCTGTGGGAGCGAGCCTGCTCGCGACAATCCTAAAAAGCCCAATGAAAAAGGCCGCGATCCATTGGATCGCGGCCTTTTTTGTGTCCGGCTATTTACCTCAAACCGGATCCAGCTCCGGCTCGTCGGCCTGCACATTCACCGTAGCTTTCACCGCATCGTGACGGCGGATGTACTTCCAGTCCGCCTCGTCGATGTAGATGCCGTTGGGGCCGCTGCCGCCTTCCAGGTCGATGGCGACGCTGGCGCAGACTTGCGGTTTCACACTGGCCAGGATCGGCACAAAACCCAGCTGCAAGCTGGTTTCCAGCAGCGCGGCCTGGTTTTTCTCGTCGATGTCTGCCGCTTCGTCAAGGTAGTACGGCAGACGCACGCGACCGGCCTGTTCGCGGTCCATCAGGTGCAGCAACAAATACATGTTGGTCAACGCCTTGATAGTCATCGTTGTGCCGTTGGACGCCGCGCCATCGATATCGGTGTGGATCACGGGCTGGCCGTTGACCTTGGTGATCTCGAAGGCGAGTTCGAACAGGTCCTTGAGGCCGAGCTGATTGTGGTTGGCCGCCACCAGGCGGGCCAGGTATTCCTTGGCCTCTTCGTTCTTGTTGTCCTGCTCGGCGCTCTGGCTGAGGTCGAACACCGACAGGGTCTCGCCTTCCTCGTACTGGCCGGCGCTGTGGATGATCTGGTCGATGTGCTTGAGCGCTTCCTTGTTCGGCGCCAGGACGATCCGGAAGCTCTGCAGGTTGGACACCTGACGCTTGTTGATCTCGCGGTTGAACAGCGCCAGTTGATGCTCGAGGCTGTCGTAGTCGCTGCGGATGTTGCGCAGGGTCCGGGCAATGTCAGTCACCGCCGCACGCCGTGCCTTGCCCAGGGTCAGGGCTTCGTCGGTACGGTGGGCATAGGCGTTGATCAACAGTTGCAGGCGGCGCTCCATGTCGTCTTCGCTGTCGAACTTGGCCACACCCTTGAGGCGCACCTGGGCGTACAGTGCTTCGATCTGGCCATCGACCCGCAACAGACCCTGCCAGCTGTCCTGATAGTCATTGAGCAGCGGCAGCAGGTTGTCCATGGAGTCGTCGACCGGGTCCATGAACGGTGTGCCGAACGGCAGGTCCGCTGGCAACAATTGACGACGGCGCAGGGCGTCGTCGAGGGTACGTTGCTTGGCTTCCATGTCGGCGATCTGCCGGCCCACCAGTTGCAACTTGGCGGACAACTGCTGGACACGTTCGGTGAAGGCATCGCTGGAGCGCTTGAGTTCGTCCTGGGCGGCTTCCATCTGCGCCAGTTGCTCAAGCTTTTCGCCTTCCTCGGCACTCAGGGTCTGGGTGCGGCGGAAGTCTTCCAGGGCTTTCTGCGCATCCAGAACCTGCTGGTACAGCGCCTCGGTCTGGGTCTTGCTCGCGGCGCGGTCGGCGGCCACCGCTTGCTGGGTCTTGAGCTGCTTGAGTTCTTTTTCCAGGCGTTCTTTCTGGTCCCGCAGTGCGGCGCGATCGGCCAGGGCTTGCAGGGCCGGCGGTTCGATGTGGGACAGGTCGATGGACAGGCCCGGTACTTCGAAACGCTCACCTTTGAAGCCGTCGAGGATCAGCTCCATGGATTTGACCCACTCGCCGTTCTCGTCCAGCGCGATACCGTGCTCGCCCAGCGGCAGGCTGAACAGCGCACTGTTGAACAGGCGCATCAGGCGTTCAACGTCCTGTTGCGAGAATTCTTCCCGCAGGCGGGCGTAGCTGTTGTTATCGGCGTGATCGAGTTGCTGCTTGACCGACTTCAGGCGTTTTTCCAGATCCCGCAGGCGCTCATCCAGGTCTTCGGCGCTGAACTGCCGAGACTGGGCCAGGGCACCGGCCAGTTCGTCGTGGGCATCCTTGGCCGCGAGCAGTTGTTGCTCGAGGACCTTGACGTCATCCACCAGGGCAAAGCGGTTCTTGAGCACCGACAGTTCGCCAATCCAGCGCTGGATACCGCTGATTTCCCGTTCCAGGCGCATCAACTCCTGAGTGCCGCCGCGCTGGTCGTTCTGCAGCGAATCCTGCTCGTTACGGTAGTGTTCGGCCTGGATGGTCAGCTCTTCCTTGCGCGCACTGGCGTAGTCCGACCAGGTGCCCAGCAGCGAGTCGAGCAACGGTGACAGGCGATGCAGTTTGCCGCGCAGTACATCGCGCTGCTTCACGCCATTGGCCAGGGCCTCCACCAGCGGACCGGCAGCCACCAGGGAGTTGTAGTCCTGTTCCATGCGTCGTACATCACGGAAGGCCTCTTCACACGCGGCGATGTAATCCACGCTACCGGAACGCAGGCTGTGCTCGAACGCGTCGAGGAACAGTTGCTTGAGCTTGGCCGCAGTAATTTCGCGCATGTGCAACAGGTTGATGAACAGCGCGCGGAAGGTCTTGAGGCTTTGCTCGCTGGTGGAGCGCAGCGGGATCAGCGTCAGGTCCAGCGGAATCGAGGTATGACCGCCCACCAGCAGGCGTCGCAGTTCATCAGGCTTGAGTTCGTAGGCTTTGAGGCCTTCGCGCTCCAGATTGGTGAACAGCTCTTTCTGACGCAGGCAGGTGTCGTCTTTCTGATAATGGGCCAGGTCCAGCTTGCCGGCGTAGGCAAAGAACTGGTGGCCGAAACCGCCGCCGGGGCCGCGACCGACCACACCGATCACGTGCGGGCCGTGGGGCAGGGCGACTTCCACCAGGATGTAGCTGGTGTCCGAGGCAAAGTAGAACCGCCGGGATTGCTCCAGGCTGTACTTGCCGAAGCTCATGTCCGACATGCGCGCCAGGATCGGGAACTGCAAGGCGTTGATCGACGCGGATTTACCGAGGTTGTTCGCGCCGTACACCGACAGCGGTTCTTCCAGCGGGAACAGGCCCAGGCTGTAGCCGGCGGTGTTCAAAAGGGCAAAGCGGCGGATGCCGTAGCGTTCCTTGCTCATGCGTCGGTCTCCTGTTCTTCGGCAATGGCACGGGCCAGTGCGTCTTCTTCGCTTTCACCTTCGAATTCGCTCAGATCCAGCGGATCATCGGTTTGCAGCAACTTTTCGTCGCTGTCTTCGTCGATCAGTACCGGCGCCGGCAACGGCAGCACGCTGTGCAGGCTGGCGGCCAGGTCGCGGTCCTGCTGGACCGACAGGCAGACGTCGAGGAAACGGTGCATCGGTGGCAGGAAGCGGTAGACACCGTTCTCTTCGCCGGCAAAACCCAGTTGGGTCATGCGGCGCATGATTTTTTCTTCCAGCTCTTCCTGGGTCTGCACTTCGGCCTGAAGGAACAGGTCGCGGTACTTTTCCAGAAGCGAGGGCAGCTCATCGCGGCCCAGGCTCCCACCGTCGAGCACGGCAATCGGGTCGCGGCCCTGGTCGGCCAGGTGCTCGACGAGGATGAAGGTGAACAGCGCCAGGCGTTGGGCGGTCTTGTTCACCGCAGCGGCGGCGAGGTCCGGCACGAAGTAGTAGAAACCACGGGTGTCGCACACCAGTTCGAAACCCAGGGCCTTGAACAGCGTGCGGTACTGGTCCTGGAAGTTCGACAGTTGTGCGTACAGCTCCGGGTCGCGGCGGCTGACGTGGTAACCCTTGAACAGCTCGCGAAAAATCGGCGCCAGTTGGGACAGTTCGGATAGATCAAGATGCATGGGGGATGCTCGCAGAATCCTCGGCGGCGGTGTCGCGGGCCGAGAGCAGGGCGAAGGAGCGCAGGCTGACCTGATGCTCGTGAGTGTGGTAGTCGCGGCGTTCCAGACGCTCGCGCTTGAAACGTTTTTCCCGCGACAGACGCGAGAACCAGTACAGCAATTCGTCGGTGGCGCCGTCCGGCTCCTGCTCCAGCAACCAGGTCATCAGGTCCAGCATTGGCAGCGCGTCTTCGCAACGCTCGACCATCTCGCGTACGGTGCGTGGCGCGCGAGGAGCCTCGCCGCCCTTGTGGGTCTTGTGGGACTTGGGGAAGCGCGCCGGTTTCGGCTCGAAACGGGCCAGGGCGTACACGTAGGCTTCGACCTGACTGGCGCTGCCCAGGAAGGTGCTTTGCGGACGGGTGAACAGCGGCATGGCGGCTTGGGGCACGGCATCGAGGCCTTTGCGCCGAATGGCGGCCAGGGCCAGGGCGGCGCCACGGGTCACCGCGTTGTGACGGCGGGCCTCTTCGCGTAGCGGCAGGAGCAATTCGCGGGCATGGCGCAGGGTCAACTGGGCGCTGGTCTGCATCTCGAGGATGCGCGCGTGGGTGCGCAGCAGCATGTCATCGTCCACCAGGTGGCCGAGGCGCTGCTGTTCGGTGAGCATGCGCAACAGCACATTCTCGACCTTGCGCACGCCTTGCTCGAACGCACCGTCGGCGTTCACCAACTGGATCATCGGTTCGACGTATTCATCCCAGGTCGCCAGTACTTCGGCGTAGCGCTGGCGCAACGGAATCTGCCGGTCGCTGGTCTTGGCCCGTTCGGCCACCGCTACCAGGGCCTGTTCGTCGTTGGCGAGTTTCTTGAGTACGTCGCGCACGCGCATGTCCAGCAGACGCAACTGGCGGGCCAGATCGTTGCCGTCGCGAATGTCGAACGCGTCCTGGATGTAGCCGGCCAGGCGCTCGAGGTGGCGCAGGTAGGCTTCGATCTCCAGGCACAGGCCCAGACGGTGTTCGCGGCGCAGGTAGGCGAGGAAGTCATGGATCTGGGCGTTGAGCTCGAAACGGTTCGGGCTTTTCGCCACCGGTACGAGGATGTCCAGGCGGATCCACACGTCCAGCAGGTTGGTGATGTCCTGGGGCGTGCTGTCCAGTTGTTGGGCGGCCAATTGTGAACGCAATTCGTTGAGGCTCAGGGTGCCCTGGTCGAAGTGCTCGCACAAAGGTTCCAGCAATGCCCAGTGTTCAGCGAGGGCGCGCAAGACGCGCTTGGGTTCGATCATCGCAATGGCCGTCGGGTTGGCAATTAAAAGGGGCGATTGTACTGCATCAGGCCGGTTGCGATTCACCCCTGAGACGGACTGTCGGTTGAATCGCTCAACTATTGATTCAACAGGGAAGCGATCTGTCTCGAAGGGCGGTAGAATCCCTTCCACTTTCAGTTATCCACAAGTGGCCGACCCTTGCTTATCGAGTCCCGCCGCCGCGCCTATCTGACCGCCATGCAGGTGGTCAACTGGCTGCCGCGTACCGAATTGCCGTTTGCCGCCCCGTCGCGGCCCGAGCTGCTGGAAACGCCCGAGCCGCTGGATATCGAGCCGGTCGTGAGCGCGCCCGTGGCCAGGACGGTTGCCGAGCCGGTGGCGCCCGTGGTCGAACGGCCGAAGATCGAGGTTCCGCGCCCGAGCCTGGCATCGACCCGCACCAACGCCAAACCGGTAGAGGCCGCCGATGAGGCCCCGGCCCCGGTCAAGGCCCCTTACGTCGCACCGCCGCGTTTCGCGCTGCAACTGCTACGGGCAGGACGTTGCCTGCTACTGGTGGAACTGCCCACGGGCGAACCGTTTCAAAGCCGCGATCCGGCGTATCTGCTGCTCAAGGACATGCTGCGCGCCGCCGGTCTGCCGGACAGCCCACAGATCATTGGCGAGCCGGTGCGCTGGCCGTTGTTGTCTCGCGGGACCATGGACCAGGGACCAGAAGCGGCGCGGGATTTTGTCCAGGGTTTTGTCTCGGCGCGGCTTGAGGATGAGCCCTGCGTGTGCCTGTGGCTGATCGGCCTGCCGGCGGTGAAATTTGCGGGTGAGGTGGATGCTCAAGCATTCAATCGCGAACTGCAGGTCGAAGGCCTGGGCTCGGCCTGGGCGTTGCCCGGCCTGGAATTGTTAATGGAAACGCCACAGCGCAAGGCTGATGTCTGGCAAGCCATGCGCCGGCTGATGGCGCGTTGGAAAGAATCGAATGAGTGACGCTGTATCGTTCCGCCCGATGACCGAGGCGGACCTCGACGCTGTGCTGAAAATCGAATATGCGGCCTACAGCCACCCCTGGACCCGAGGGATCTTTCTCGACGGGCTGGGCAAGTACCAGATCTGGCTGATGTTCGAAGGCCAGCAGCAAGTGGGCCACGGCGTGGTGCAGATCATTCTGGATGAAGCGCACTTGCTCAACATCACCGTCAAACCGGAAAACCAGGGGCGCGGCTTGGGTTTGCGGCTGCTGGAGCATCTTATGTCCATTGCCTACAAGGCCGAGGCTCGGGAGTGCTTCCTGGAAGTGCGTGACAGCAACCGCACAGCGTTCCGGCTGTATGAGTGCTATGGCTTCAATGAAGTCGGCCGTCGCCGCGATTACTACCCTGCGGTGGGCGGACGCGAAGATGCGGTGGTCATGGCGTGCACCTTGGTGGACTGAACTTGCCACATCGAGGTTAACCGCAACGCCGTCATCGCGAGCAAGCTCGCTCCCACAGGGAGCTTGGCGGTGTGCATCAAATTTGCGCTCGAACACAAAACCCTGTGGGAGCGAGCTTGCTCGCGATGACGGCGGCACATTCAACCCCAGTGCAAACTGATCCACCGCTATCGCGAGCAGGCTCGCTCCCACATTGGATCTGCATCGCTCAAGACATTGGGTTATGACGCAGAACCTGTGGGAGCGAGCCTGCTCGCGATGGCGTCAGCTCGATCGACACTTACCGCTTGCCATCCAACGGATCGATATCGGCCATTTCCGCTTCGTCGAGCCCGTCACCCCCGCCAATGTCATTTTCATCCACTACGCTCAGGTCCCAGTCCGCCCGTTTGTCGTCACCGGCTTCATGGGCGTCCCGGGCACCGTCTTCGCGGATCAGTGTTTCCGGGCTCATGTCGTCGTCGGTGGGTTCGTGATCATCCGTTGAAGCCCCTGTCAGCCCGGCTTCACGCACGCGTTCACGCGGCATCAACTGTTCGCGTTCATTTTCCGGCAGTTCGTCGCCGATTTTCGCGCTGGGCTCTTGTTCGTCGAATTCCAGTTCATGCATCGAGCCCATGCGGTCTTCGTTATCGTCGATGGGTTCCGGCTGGACCGCGTCGAAAGGACGTCGTGAATCATTCATGGCAATTCCTCATACTGTGGGGCTTACTGGGTGGACCCACAGCCGTGGCGAGAATTCCAACGGCATTCTGGACGTGACCTCGACGGGCGGTCGTCTGTCAAAGTTGCGCACTATTCTCGAGGGCTAGATAGCATGAACGAATTACAAGATCTGATTGATAACAACGCGCGCTGGGCCGATGCGATCAAGCAGGAAGATCCTGATTTCTTTTCCAAGCTGGCCCGTCAGCAAACCCCTGAGTACCTGTGGATCGGCTGTTCCGATGCGCGGGTGCCGGCCAACGAGATCGTCGGCATGCTGCCCGGCGATCTGTTTGTGCACCGTAACGTGGCCAACGTGGTGCTGCACACCGACCTCAACTGCCTGTCGGTGATCCAGTACGCGGTGGACGTGCTCAAGGTCAAACATATCCTGGTCACCGGGCATTACGGCTGTGGCGGCGTGCGTGCCTCGATGCAGGATCGTCAACTGGGTCTGATCGACGGCTGGCTGCGTTCGATTCGCGACCTGTACTACGAGCATCGCGAAACGTTGGCCCAATTGCCGACCGAAGAAGAGCGCGTGGATCGCTTGTGCGAGCTCAATGTGATCCAGCAGGTGGCCAACGTCGGCCACACCAGCATCGTGCAGAACGCTTGGCATCGCGGACAGAAACTGTCGATACACGGCTGTATCTACGGGATCAAGGACGGCCGCTGGAAAAGCCTGGACACGACGATCAGCGGTTTCGAGCAGTTGCCGCCGCAGTATCGGCTGCGTCCGGTCGGCGCGCCCTGATTCGGCTCATTCAGTCGCGATGACAGCGGCGACGCCAGTGCCGCAGAAATTTCATCCCTCGCTCGTTGGGCGGTTCGTCATAGCCTGTGATCCAGCCATGACAGTTGGACGAACCGCACCGGCAGGCGAACTGTCGATACAATTTCTGTTCGGTACTGGCGTAATCCATCGTCAGGCAGTCACCTTCCTCGATGATGGTCAACGCCCATAACCACAGTTCGCTCATGTCCAGGAAAACGTTCGGGCTGCAGGAGTGCTGCAGCAATCCGGCGAAGCGCGGGTCATACATGTGGATGTCCGGCAGGATCTGCAGTGTATGCAGGCGTCGTCGGCTGACGATCAGTCCCGATACCCTGCACATCCTTTCCAACGGCGCAAACCGCTTGCGGGCGACGATGCCATTGCCGCGGCCGTTAGTCGTCTGGCGCACTTCGAAATCGCGCCTGGATGGATAACCCATGCGCGTGCTGAGTTGTTTCTCGGGGTAGATGCCGTCCCCGTTCGGTGAGGATGCGCTGTCTGCAAGGAAGGTGGTCATGACGGTCCCTGTCGCGTAGGACGCTCGGCCTTCTGGCGCTGGCGATCCTGCCAGCGATCATTGAAACCTGCCTAGCTTCGCGCAACCTTGAAACGCCATCTACTGTCGACTCTGACAGGAGCCAAAGGCGCTTTCCCGCGTGAGCCCAGGCTTACGCAGGAAAGTCCTTGGGGTTTAAACCGCGTCAGGCAGCGCTGGCATGGGGACTTTCAATTGTGGAAGTTGTGATTTGATTGCCGGCTCCGCGCATTTTTTCGCCGCTTCGTCCGCAGACAGCTTGCGGATCGAGGTATAGAACAGCTCACAGGTTTCTTCCTTTTGCGTGACCTGCCAGGTCTGTGTGCATTGATTCAATTGCGCACTCGGATCGGTGCCCGGTTTGCTGCCCATGCCGGCTTGCCAGCATGCGGCGCTGAGGTCCTGACCCATGACTTTCAAACCTGCCGCATCCGCCTTGGCCTGATCACCGTTGTAGCTGTCAGGGTCGGCGGCATACCAGATGTAGCTCGGGTGGTTGGAGCCCAGGACCGGAACCTTGACACCCGCAGTCGGCGTAATGGTCGCCAGACCCAGCACGTCCACGGTCTGGCCGTACTGTGTCTTGATCCAGTTCCGCACGGGAGCACCGAAGGCCACCATCGGCAGGGCGTCGCCGCTGGCGTTCTGGCTGACTTGCTTGACCATGGTGGTCTGGTAGTCATTGAAATAGTCGTAGACCCCGCCCAGCGCCTGGCCGGCATTGGATGGCGCCGCAATCGGTGCGATGTCGACAATGGTCTGGAAGGCCGGGGTCTGTTCGGCGGCGATGCCGTTGGCGGTCAGCAGCGTGGCCCAGCGATCGGTGGTGGCCGATTCCAGGTAGTCCTGCGCCTGGGTCAGGGAGTAATCCGGCGGGAAGTGCAGCAACTCAATGCTCTTGCGGTTCTCCAGGGCCATGCCCAGCGGCAGGAACAGGTACCAGTCGTAGGCCCATTTGTTATCGCTGTTGAGTTTGGTGGCGCCCTTGTATGCCAGGTCACCGGCATCCAGCAGCGCAGTCAACGGTTTGCCGTAGTCTTGCGGCACGCCGCTAATACTGGCGTAGACCTTATCGTTGTCGCTTTTGACGCTGACCTTGGCCGCGCTGTAGCCGTCACGCTGCACGCTTTGGGTCAGGTAATGCTCAACGGTCTGCTCCAGCGTCCAGTTGCGAAAACAAATGACGTTGCAGTTGTTGGGATAGGCGAAGAGACGGGTGACGCGTTCGGTACTGCCCAACTGAACATCGATGTCGGCATGGGCGGCGGCACTGAAGGCCAGGGTGGCAAGAGAAAGTACGGCGAGTTTGGACATGCTCAGATCCTTTTCAGCGTGTGGACCCCTCGAACAGGGTGTAGCCATACTGAAACAGACCGGAGCGAAGAAAAAGTGGGCCGACGAAAATATAGGCCCTTTTTTATGGCTTTATGGCATCACGGGCGGCAGATAAGACAATGTCGTCCCCAGCGCCCACAGCAGCACCAGCACCAATGGCGTGTGAACCAGTAATTGCACGAAGGAGAAACCGATCAGGTCCCGGGCCTTGAGCCCCAACACTCCCAGCAGCGGCAGCATGTAGAACGGATTGATCAGGTTTGGCAGCGCTTCGGCGGCGTTATAGATCTGCACCGCCCACCCCAGGTGATAGTTCAGATCATTGGCCACCTGCATGACATAGGGGGCTTCGATGATCCATTTGCCGCCTCCCGAAGGAATGAAAAAGCCCAGCACCGCCGAGTAGGCGCCCATCAACACGGCGTAGGTATCGTGGGATGCGATCTGTACGAAAAAGGTGGATATGTGATGGGCGAGCGTCTGGGCGTCGCTACCCTTGACCGTGGTCAGCAGCGCGGCAATCGAGCCGTACAGCGGAAACTGGATCAGCACGCCGGTGGTGGTCGGCACCGCGCGCGCCACGGCATCGAGAAAGCTGCGCGGCCGCCAGTGCAGCAACGCGCCAAGCATCAGGAACAGGAAGTTATAGGTGTTGAGCCCGGAGATGGCGCTTATCGCAGGTTTGGTCGAGAACTCGTGGAACAGCCAGCCGGCGGCCAGTAGCGCCAGGGCAATGGTCAGCAGCGGGCTATGTTCCAGCCATTCTCCCGGGCGGGTGCGAGGCTGCAATGCCGGCATGCTGAAGCTGGGATCAATCCCGCAGGCGGCGGCGTCACGGGCACTGTTCGGGCCGGGAGCGGTGGCATAGGCCACGATCAGCGAGATCACGATCAACGCCAGCAACATCACTCCCGATTGCCAGAGAAAAATGGTCTGGGTGAACGGAATGACCCCGGTGATCGACAGGATCGACGGTGGCAGGCTGGCCGGGTTGGCCTGCAATTGCGCCGCCGAGGAAGACAAACCCAGTGCCCAAACCGCGCCCAGGCCCAAGTAAGCGGCGGCGCCCGCGGCGCGGTAGTCCATTTTCAGATCGGTGCGACGGGCCAGGGCACGTACCAATAAACCGCCAAATACCAGGGAAAGCCCCCAGTTGAGCAGCGACGCGACCATGGAGATCAATGCGACCCAGGCCACCGCGGAGCGACCGTTTTTCGGGATGCGTGCCAGGCGATCGATCAGTTTGACGGCGGGCGGCGAGCTGGCGACCACGTAACCGCCGATCACCACGAAGGCCATCTGCATGGTGAACGGTATCAGGCTCCAGAAGCCATCGCCGAACGCCATGGCAGCGGCCGTGGGTTTGGCGCCGATGAACAGTGTCGCCACCGCGACTACCAATACTGCCAGGGCGGCAAATACCCAGGAGTCAGGGAACCAGCGCTCGGCAAAACTGGAACAGCGCAAGGCGAAGCGGGCGGAACGGCTGTCTTGTATGTCGGTGGTCACGGCAATTACCTCGATTTTTATGGTTATGGGTATTGGGTGCGGCAGGGTCTTGGCGTCAGGCGCCAACACTGGAACATTCCAGTGACCATGGGAGGCTAATCGGGGTTCGCGAGCGCGCAGGATTATTTTCAGAAGCGGCCCGGGGCGCTCTTTAGAAAAAAATCGGCGAGCCGATGGCAAGAGAACAGGCCACCTAACTCTCCTGCTCTCGGAGCATGCCATGTTCAATAAACGCTTGAAGCAGGAGCTTTCGGCTCTTCGCCAGGAACTGTCCAGCCTTGTGCAGGTGAAGGAGAGTTTGGACCGCGAGATGCTGGCCCTCACTCTGGATGCCGAAGGGCGGGTGCAGACGGTCAATCAGAATTTTCTCGACGAAATGCACTACAAGACCCAGGACCTCATCGGCCGGTCTGTCGAAGAGCTGGTGCCGGCTTACCTGAAATCCAATGAGTTCCAGTTGCGTTTCAAGACGGCGCTGACTAGAGGCGAGCATTTCTCCGGCGCCGTACGGCTGCTCCGGGGCAACGGTAAGGAAGCCTGGTTGCGTTCGATTCTCCAACCGGTTCGGGCGGCTGATGGCCGAATCCGCTATTTCTCGATGTATTCCAGCGACCTGACCCGTACCATCGAGGCGTCGCGTGAACATGAAAACCTCATTGGTGCGCTGGTGCGTTCAACGGCGGTGATCGAATTCGACCTGGGCGGTCACGTACTGACAGCCAATGATCGCTTCCTCAATGCCATGGGTTACAGCCTGGCGCAGATCAAGGGCAAGCATCACCGCATGTTTTGCGAACCGGAGGAGTACAACAGCGCCACCTACCAGCAGTTCTGGCAGCGTCTCAATAGCGGCGAGTTCGTCGCCGGTCGCTTCAAACGCTTGGACAGCAACGGCCGTGAAGTCTGGCTGGAAGCCTCTTACAACCCGGTGCTTGATGCCAACGAGCGATTGTACAAAGTGGTCAAGTTCGCCACGAACATCACTGATCAGGTCAACCAGGAAAAAGCTGTCTCCGAGGCGGCCGGCATTGCCTACAGCACCTCGTTGCAAACCGACAGCAGCGCCCAGCGCGGCACCACCGTGGTGACCCAGGCCGTGGGCGTGATGCGTGACCTGGCCCGGCACATGCAAACCGCCGGCGAAGGCATCGAGGCCCTGAATGAGCAATCCCTGGTGATCGGCACCATCGTCAAGACCATCAGTGGCATTGCCGAACAGACCAACCTGCTGGCGCTCAACGCGGCCATCGAAGCCGCCCGGGCGGGTGAGCAGGGCCGGGGCTTTGCGGTGGTGGCCGATGAAGTGCGGCAACTGGCGTCGCGTACCAGTCAGGCCACTGATGAGATCGTCGGCGTGGTTCGCCAGAACCAGGACATGGCCCGCAACGCCGTGGCACTGATGACCGACGGCCAGCACCAGGCCGAACAGGGTCTGGCCCTGGCAGCGGAGGCGGGGACGGTGATCGTCGAGATTCAGGATGGCGCGAAGAAGGTGGTCGATGCCGTGAGCCAGTTTGCCAATCAGTTGTCGACTTGAGTTTTAGTTATCGTTTTTTACATATTAATTATTGTTTTGCGATAATTTCGCCGCTATGGTTTGCGCTTCCTTTGTTCTGTGGAGCCTCCCATGTCCTCGAATCGTCTCGCCCTGTACAGCCAGCGCATGGCTGTCATCACACTTGTCTTCATTATCACGATGATGGTCCTCAACGCCGGGGTCTGGCTGTTTCCTGACGTTGCTTCAGAATACGGTCTGGGCTTTGCTCTGACCGAGCGACAGCTGTCGAGCTTGTCAGCAGAGGCTATGCGCTTGACTGGCTGGCAATGCCTTGGCGCAATGCTGTTGTCGAGCATACCGCTGCTGGCCCTGGCGTTCGGGCTGGGCCATTTGCGGCAGTTGTTCCAGCGATATGCCCAAGGCGAGTATTTTTCCAGCGAAGCAGCCGTTTGCCTGGGGAAGGTAGGTCGCGCTGTGGCGCTGTGGGTGCTGCTGGATTTCCTGTGTGAGCCGTTTCTCAGCCTGCTGGTGACGATCAACGCACCGGTCGGTCAGCGTCTGCTTACCCTCAGCGTTACCGCCCCGTCGTTTGTCGCGTTGTTTCTTGCAGCCTGCATTGCAATCATTGCCCGGATAATGTCCCGGGCCAGTGAAGTCGATTCAGAAAACCGAACTTTTGTTTGAGAGCCCTATGCCTATCGTTATTCAACTTGATGTGATGCTGGCGACGCGCAAGGTTAAATCCAAGGACCTTGCCGCCGCGATAGGCATTACGGAAGCCAACCTTTCCTTGTTGAAGCAAGGAAAGGTCAAGGGTATTCGCCTGGCTACCCTCGAAGCCATTTGCAGCCATCTGCAATGTCAGCCCGCCGATCTGCTGATTTACCAACCGCAGAGCGATCCCCCCAAGGCCTGACCCCTTGGGGGGAGCGAACCTGCTCGCGATGGCCGGCGACGCGACTTCGCAGACTGGCCAGATAGCCGCGACGCTCAATCCCCCAGCGCTTGACCCTCACGCCGCGGGTCCGCCCCACCGGCCAGTGAGATTTTGCCCTGGGCATCACGGACTCGGACGATCGCCTGGGTTCCACTGGTCATGTCGATTTCACTCACGGCATGGCCTTTGTTTTTCAACGCCTGGATCAGCGTCGGGCTGAACTGACCTTGTTCCAGTTCGGTGGGGCCGTTGCGGCTGCCGAAGTTGGGAAGATTGATTGCGGCTTGCGCGTCCAGGTCCCAGTCCAGCAGGCCGATCACTGACTTGGCGACGTATTCGATGATTTGGGAGCCTCCCGGTGAGCCGACAGCGGCCAGCAGTTCACCGCTCTGGCGATCGAAGATCAGGGTCGGCGCCATGGACGAGCGGGGGCGTTTGCCGGGTTCGACGCGGTTGGCGACCTTTTGCCCATTTTCTTCGGGGATGAACGAGAAGTCGGTCATCTGGTTGTTGAGCATGAAACCCCGGACCATCAGGTGTGAGCCGAACGCTGACTCCACCGTGGTGGTCATCGACACGGCGCCACCCTGGTCATCCACTGCCACCACTTGCGAGGTGGAGATGCGCAGGGGCGAACGGTCCGGGGCGTAGGCCACCTGGACGCCCGGTGGTGTGCCGGGTTTGGCGATGCCCATGCTGCGTGGACCGATCAGGCTCGCGCGGCTGGCCAGATAACCGGGATCGACCAGGCCTTTGACCGGTACGGGGACGAAGTCCGAGTCCGCGACATACAGGGCGCGGTCGGCGTAGGTCAGGCGTTCGGCTTCGGCGATCAGGTGCACTGCTTCGGGCGTCGGCTCAATGCCGGCGGGTTTATCGGTCTTGACGGGTTTCATGGGCGCGAGGGCCGTGCGGCGGTCGCGCTGTTCCAATGCCTGCAAGGTTCCGAGAATCTGTGCCACGGCGATCCCGCCCGAAGATGGGGGCGCCATGCCACAGACTTGCCAGCGCTTGTAGTCAGTGCAAAGCGGCGCACGTTCCCGGGCGGCGTAGCCCTGGAGGTCATTCAATGACAGGCTGCCGGGGTTGGCATGCTTCTGCACCTTGGCGACGATTTCTTCGGCAATCGGCCCTTTGTACAAGGCGTCGGGACCTTCGCGGGCGATGCGCTTGAGCACGTCGGCCAAAGCGGGGTTTTTCAGCAGGGTGCCGACCGCCTTCGGGCTGCCGTCGGCGTTCAGGAAATAGGCGGCCATGTCCGGCGACCCCGGCAGGGACGCATCGGCCGCAATCATCGAGTGCAACCTGGGCGAGATCGCAAAACCCTGTTCGGCCAATGCGATGGCCGGCTCGAACAGCGTGGCCCATTCAAGTCGGCCATGTTTGCGATGGGCCAGTTCCAGTGCCCGCAACACGCCCGGTGTGCCCACGGAACGGCCGCCTATCTGTGCGGCGGTAAACGGCATGGGTTTGCCATCTGCTTGCAGGAAAAGTCTCTCGGTGGCGCCGGCCGGTGCCGTTTCGCGACCGTCGTAAGTACGTACTGCCTTGCCGTCCCACAACACGATGAATGCACCGCCACCGATCCCGGAGGACTGCGGCTCCACGAGGGTCAGCACCGCCTGCATGGCAATCGCCGCGTCGATGGCCGAGCCGCCGCGCCGCAACATCTGCCGCCCGGCTTCGGCCGCCAGCGGGTTGGCCGCCGCGGCCATGTGCTTGTCGGCGTGGCGGGTCTGCAGGTCGGTGCGATAGCCGGAGGCGATCTCCGGTGCGACGGGCAATGCTGGGGTTGTGGAGGAGGACGGGGCCTTACAGGCAACGAGTGCCAGGGCTACAGCCAGCAGCGAAACGGCTGACAGGCGATGAAGATTCGGTTTCAGATCTGCAAGCATGTGTCGCTCCATCCGTGGGCCAGGGGATAGGGATCGACTGTAGCGATGCGAGGCGTCGGGCGCAAATCAGCGCGGACTTGGGGGACGGCTTTTATCGAGGCATAAAAAAACGGCTTATCTTTCGATAAGCCGTTTTTAGTACTTGGTGGCTACACAGGGACTTGAACCCCGGACCCCAGCATTATGAATGCTATGCTCTAACCAACTGAGCTATGTAGCCAAGTGGCGCGCATTATTCGCCGGTAACGAAGATGTGTCAAGCGTAAATCTGAAATATTTCTCAGCGCTTTCAACCGCTTATCAATCCTCGCCGCAAATAGCCGTCAACCGAGTTGAAATCTCCCTGTGTTGGCGCTCAGGGCCTGGCTGCCCTGGCTCAACGTATCCGCCGCGAGGTTCACGGCGCGTGCCCCTTCAAGCAATCGCATGGCCGCCTGGTCGACCTGCTGGATATTGCCGCTGACCTCGTCGGCGGTGCTGGCTTGTTCGTCCACCGCGGTGGCGATTTGCGCCAGGGTATCGGTGACGCTCTGCACGGCGCTGGCAATTTCTCCCAGGCGCTCGCCAAGGCCGGTAACGGCTTGGGCGTCGGTCTGGGCCTGGCCGCATGCGGCTTCCATCAGGCTGACCGCTTCGTTGACCGTAGCGCGCAGGCTGTCGACGGTGCCAGCAATCTGTTGGGTGGAGGACTGGGTGCGTTGCGACAGGCTGCGTACCTCATCGGCCACCACCGCGAAACCACGGCCCTGTTCCCCAGCGCGAGCGGCTTCGATGGCGGCATTGAGGGCCAGCAGGTTGGTCTGCTCGGCCACGCCGCGGATGGTGTCGACCACCATCTGGATCTGCTGCCCCTGTTCGCTGACCCGGCCCAATGCGGCGGCGGTTTCGTTGAGGCGCTGGTTGAGTTGCTGGATGCTCGCCGTAGTGCGTTGACTGTCGCGGCTGCTGTCGGCGGCGATACGCCGGGTCTGCTGGGCGCTGTCGGAGGCCTGCTCACAGCTTCTGGCGACCCCTTGAGAGGTGGCGGCCAGTTGCGTGGCGGCCGCGGCGATCTGGCTGATCTGCATCTGTTGGGCTTCGACTTCGCCCAGGGCGCCGCTGGAGTGCGTGTTGAGGGTGCGAACGGCATTACTCAACTGCAATGTTTCGTGGTCCACGCCCAACAGGCTGTTGCGCAACTGCACCACTGCAACGTTGAGAGCGGTACTGATGGCCGCCAGTTCGTCGCGTCCTTGCACCGGCACTTGCAGACTGAGGTTGCCGTCACGCAGGGCTTCGGCCAGTAATGTGATGCCACTGGCGCTGCGGCGGATGGACGCTTGCAGGCAGACGAAGAGGTAAAGCGCGGCCAACAGCAGACAACCCAGCACCGTGGCCACCAGGGTGAATTGGCGGATGGCTGAGGAGTGGTAGTGGTCCAGTCGCGCATCCAGGGCCATCAGAGACTGCTGGCGCAAGGTCGCCAAGTCCGCCAGGAGCGCATCCATGTGTTTCTCGAATTCTTCCGGCTTGAGGCTGATGGAGCCGGCGAAGACCCCTTCATCCAGGACTTTCAGGCCGGAATCCAGATGCTTGAGGCTGTCCTGGAATTGTCCGGACCAGGCTTGCAGTTCGTTCGGCAGGCGCGCTTGCAGTACTCCACCGGTTTTGACCAGTTGATCCCGGGCATCGCCGATCCGGCTGCGCAGGTCGCGCAATTGCAGGCGGCTTTGCAGGGTGAACTGACCCGACACAACGGAGGCCTGGCCAACGCTGGCCAGGCGACCGACCCGCTCGATCAGGTCCGGTGTCTGCTGGGTCGAGATCTGGATCAGCAGGTAGGTTTCCAGCCAGGAGGCGAGGGTCAGGCGATTGTCCATGACGATCTGCTCGCGCAAGGCTTGCAGGGCACTCAAGGCCGCAGTGAAGCGGTCATAACCGTCCGGCCACCAACCGACGGTGCCCAGGCTTTTCGAATCAAGACCATTGAGACTGGTTTGCAACGTTTGGAAGCGAGCCAGGGTGTCGGCTTCGGCACCTTCGGTTTGCAAGGTGCTGCCCAGATCATTGGCGGCCTGGTTGAGGGCCGGCTGCACGGCATCGAAAGCCGCCATCGCGGCAAGCGTTGCGGGTGTTGCCTGGCGATTGGTTTCCGTGGCTCGCCAACGGGCCGCGCGGTTGCGCTGGGCGGCGAGCAGGTTGTCCAGGTTATCCAGGGCCAGCAACTGGCGAACCCCGGCGCGTTCTTCGGAAATCAGGCTGAGTTTGTCGCGATAGTCCTGGCCGATGATCCACAGGCTGCCCATGAGTGGCAGGATGAAAAGCAGGAACAGCAACTGAAATTTGCGGGCAAAGCCGAAACGCCCCAGCAACCTGATTCCCGGTGATAGAAAAGCCTGCATGCCCATACTCCCCTGAACACCTTTGCACTATTTTTGTGCGTTTCGACACAGTGCCGAAACAGGTGCCCTTTTAAAAGGCCTCGAAAGTTTGTCCAGGCCCGCTCTGTAGGCTGGCTCTGTAGCGAAACTTCCCATTCTCGGTCCCCTTTGTAAGGGGCCGCGTTGTAGACCGTTAACAAGGCAAGATTCAGACCATGGCTTTGCGCTATTACCGAGCTCGCTGACAATATTTCAAGTCGATAGCAAGCTAAGGGGATAGCCTTGCTGCACCGAAAAATGGCACATTGATGAATCCGCTTCCTGTGCAAACCCCGTATGGAAACTCCCATGGCTATCAGCGATACCCAGGTCGATACCGCGTCTATCCCTGCCACACCTCAAAGCAGCCCTTTGGTCATGCGCATCATCGGTGCCGTGGCGTTGGCGCATTTGATCAACGACCTGATCCAGGCGGTACTACCGTCTATTTACCCGATGCTCAAGGCCAGTTATGGGCTGACCTTCACCCAGGTTGGCTTGATTACGCTGACCTTCCAGTTGACGGCATCGCTGCTGCAGCCCTGGGTGGGTTATCACACGGACCGGCACCCCAAGCCCTGGCTGCTGCCGGCCGGTACGGTCTGCACGCTGATCGGGATCGTGATGATGTCCATGGTTGGAAGTTTTGCCATGATCCTGCTGGCCGCCGGTCTGATCGGTATTGGCTCCTCGACCTTTCACCCTGAAGCATCGCGAGTCGCACGCCTGGCGTCGGGCGGGCGTTATGGGTTGGCGCAGTCGACGTTCCAGGTCGGCGGTAACGCCGGCTCTGCTTTCGGCCCGTTGCTGGCGGCGGCGATCATCGTTCCTTACGGGCAAGGTAATGTGGCCTGGTTCGGCCTGTTCGCACTGTTTGCGCTGTTCGTGCTGTACCGCATCAGCCGCTGGTACGCCAATCACCTGAACCTGTTCAAGCTCAAGCAAGGCCAGGCGGCTACTCACGGTCTGTCCAGGGGCCGGGTCTTGAGTGCATTGGCGGTGCTGGGTTTGCTGGTGTTCTCCAAGTATTTCTACATGGCCAGTTTCACCAGCTACTTCACCTTCTACCTGATCGAGAAGTTCGACCTGTCGGTGGCGTCGTCGCAGTTGTATCTGTTCCTGTTCCTCGGCGCTGTGGCGGCGGGGACCTTCTTTGGCGGTCCGATAGGCGACAGGATCGGACGTAAGGCGGTGATCTGGTTCTCGATCCTTGGCGTGGCACCGTTCACGCTGATCCTGCCTTACGTTGATCTGCTGTGGACCAGCATTCTCAGCGTGGTCATCGGCTTCATCCTGGCTTCGGCATTCTCGGCCATCGTGGTGTATGCCCAGGAACTGGTGCCGGGTAACGTCGGCATGATTGCCGGCGTGTTCTTTGGCTTGATGTTTGGCTTCGGCGGGATTGGCGCCGCGCTGCTGGGGCATCTGGCCGACATCCGCGGCATCGAGTATGTGTATTGGTTGTGCTCGTTTTTGCCGTTGTTTGGAGCCCTGGCGATTTTTCTGCCCAGAAGCAGAAAAAACTGACGTGTACTCAACCGGCGGAGGCGAGTGGGCCCCGCCGGGCCTTGCAAACAACTGAATTGCAAAGCGTTGAAAAAATACCCGCCAACCAGAGCGATTTGATTAGTTGCTTGGAGTCGCTACTAAAGTACCGTTTTGTATAAGTCTTAAGTTTGATTTTGTATAAAGGTCGGCCATGTTAATTTGCTGCTGTGGTTGATGGATTGAATGGACGCAGCGGCAATCTTCAAGGGAGTCCGCTGGGGTGACCGGAAAGCAGCTTTCCACATTCTTTCCACCCGCCGCTCTTATTGTCTTGGGACATAAGGCCTTCGGCTCTTGATCTGAATACCTTCACCCCTCGGGTGAAGTGACTCACGTCCCAACCTGCCACGCTTCAAATACTTATAAAGCAGCTGTATCGCCGCGTCCGTTCAAGGCGATTGCCTCGTGGACAGCGTAAACAGCCGTGAGCGATTGTTATTTGCCGTGTCGTGCACAAGTTTGAGGCTGTTGTCTTAAACGTTGGCAATAAAAATAATCAG
Organism: Pseudomonas sp. N-137; assembly: GCF_034555295.1. Taxonomy (NCBI): domain Bacteria; kingdom Pseudomonadati; phylum Pseudomonadota; class Gammaproteobacteria; order Pseudomonadales; family Pseudomonadaceae; genus Pseudomonas; species Pseudomonas sp. N-137. The sequence continues at coordinate 75,305 of NZ_JAXUDQ010000025.1, read as the reverse complement.
GCAGGGGATGATATGAAGTTCAAGTCGTTGCAGGCACGCATTTGTGTCACGGCAGGCGTATGTCTGTTTGTTTCATCAATTAGCCTGGTTATTTACGGGCTCTTTACCGCCAGGGCTAATGAACAATACGTGGCGACCGAAGTCTCGGCGCTGGTTGAAAAATCAACGATCCGGGAAATTCAGAACCTGGCCGAGTCCCGTGCCAATGCCATTCAGGCCAAGTTGCAAAATGCTCTGGATGCGGCCCGCACCATGGCCAATACCTTTGCCTCCAGCAAGGCTTCGCAGAGCCCTTTGGCGTTGGGACGTGAGCAGATCAACACGGTATTGCTCAGTGTTTTAAAAGATAACCCGGACTTCAATGGCACTTACTCCTGCTGGGAACCGGACGCGTTGGATGGTCAGGATCTTGTGTTGCGCAACGCACAGGACGGCAGTAATCCGTTGACCGGGCGCTTCACGCCTTACTGGACGCGCAGCGCTGGCGGACATGTGGCAGTACAGCCATTGGTCGAGTATGACTCCCCGGATCGCCACCCGAACGGTGTACCCAAAGGGGGTTGGTACAGCGGCCCACGCGACACTCTGAAGGAAAGCGTGCTGGACCCCATTCCTTATGTGGTTCAGGGCAAAAACGTATGGCTGACCACTTTGTCGGTGCCGATCGTATCCGATGGCAAGTTCTACGGCGTGGTCGGCGCTGACTTCGATATCGACTTTATCCAGAAACTCAGCGAGCAGATGTCGGCCGATCTCTACGGTGGCAAGGGCACGGTGTCGATTCTGAGTAACCAGGGGCTGGTAGTCGCGGACAGTCAGCGTACCGACCTGATTGGCCAGCCCATCAAGGCCTTGTTGCCTGACTCTTGGGAGAAAGTGCTGCGCGATATCCAGAGTGGTCGTGGTGACGGTCTGCTCAATCCGCACACCCAGCATATCGAAGTGCTGATGCCCATTGAGCTGGGGCGCACAGGTAAACCCTGGGCGGTGCTGATTCGCCTGCCAAAGGCAGTGGTCATGACTCAGGCCATTGCCCTGGAGCAGGAGCTACAGGCGCGCAGTATCAGCAACAGCATCTGGCAGGTGTCGGTTGGCCTGGGCGTTTCGCTGTTGGCGCTGGTCGCCCTGTGGTTTGCCGCCGCAAAAATCGTTGGGCCGATTCGCGAAGCCGCCGCCTTGGCAGCCAACATCAGCCTGGGGGATTTCTCGCGTCGCCTGGTGCAAAAAACCGAGGACGAAGTGGGCCAGTTGTCTGTCGCGCTCAACGATATGTCTGAAAGCCTGCAACGGCAGGTCAGGGTGGCCGAGCGCATTAGCGAAGGTGATCTGGACCTGGAGGTCCGGTTGTCTTCGCCCCACGATACCCTTGGCAGGTCACTGGAGAAGATGGTGGGTAATCTGAACCAACTGATTGGCGAAGTTCAGGCCAGCGCCACCCAGATCACCGGCAGCTCGGCGCAGGTTACCGACCTGAGCCAGTCATTGTCCGATGGGGCGTCCAATTCCGCGTCGTCCATCACTGAAATCAGCGCGGTGATGACACAAATGGCCGCACAGACCCGGGACAACGCCGCCAATGCCAAAAAGGCCGATGAGCAGTCCCAGGCATCACGGGCCGATGCCGGGGAAAGCGACAAATTGATGAGTGAGCTGATTGCCGCCATGGCCGAAATCGACAATTCGGGCAAAGACATTACCGCGATCATCACCACCATCGACAACATCGCCGCGCAAACCAACCTGTTGGCGTTGAACGCGGCTATCGAAGCCGCCAGGGCAGGTGAGTTGGGGCGTGGTTTTGCTGTGGTGGCGGATGAGGTGCGTAGCCTGGCCGCCCGCAGCGCCGAGGCCGCCCAGCAGACGGCTGCATTGATTGCTGACTCCTCGAGCAAAACGCAACGCGGCATGATCATCGCAGGCCGGACCGCCGAATCGCTGAAAAACATCGTCAGCGGAACCAGTGCTGTTTCCAACCTGGTTTCATTGATCTATCAAGCTTCCAGCGAGCAAGCCTCAGGCCTGCAACAGGCCAGCATCGGGTTGGAGCAGATCGATGAAGTGACGCAGAAAAACCAGTCCAACTCACAAGAGTGCGCGGTGGCGGCCAAGGATCTTTCGGAGCGAGCATCTTTGATGCAGCGCGTGCTGGGGCGCTTCAAAGTCAAAAGGGGGTAGTGGGTTTCCTGGCCACGCGTGACTCAAGATTTATTGTGCGAGGGACCAAGCTCCCTCGCCACAGTTCAATCCAGTTCTTGAATGAGCGCAATTGCATTGCGTTATCCAATAGGGTCTCGGTAACGCCCTTGAGGGTGTACTATCGATACTCGCCCATCGGATACCAGTTAGCCATGTCCACGCTAAGCGAAGAGAGCCGTCAGATCGTAGCTTCTCTGGCGCACCGCGTTGGCCCCAACGCTGACATTGCAAAGACCGCCCACGCGATCGTTTCCATCTTGCAGGATATAGAGGCGACCCTGACGCCCGTCATTGGTCAGCAAGGGGTTGTCGCGTTGTATCGCCGTAGCCTGCATCTGTGTGGCTCCGCTCATCCGCGCCTGACCAGCACCTGCAACAAGGTGCCGTCCGGCATGGTTCTGACCGCCCTGAATTCAGTGCTTGTTGAGCAAAACGAAGCCGATGCGCGGTTTTTCGGTGAAATGTTGCTGACCACTTTCTATGAGTTGCTGACCACGCTGATCGGACCCTCGCTTACCGCACGTTTGCTTCGTGGCGTGTGGGATTCTTCTTTGAGCGACACCCCTTCGCAGGAAAATTCGCCATGAGCAGCAAAGTGACTATCAACCGCTTGGCCACCGGCGTGCCAGGACTGGACGAGGTCTTGGGCGGAGGATTGCCGGAGTTTTCGTTCAATCTGATCGCCGGCCCACCCGGTTGCGGCAAGACCACCCTCGCGCACCAGATGATGTTTGCCCTGGCGACCCCCTCACGTCCGGCGCTGTTTTTTACCGTGCTGGGTGAGCCGCCACTGAAGATGCTGCGTTATCAGCAGCAGTTCGATTTCTTCGACAGCGACGCGATCAATCATTCGATCCGCTACGTCAACCTGGCTGACGATACCCTGGCCGGGGATCTGGACGAAGTGCTGCGGCGCATTGTCAGCGAGGTGGAGGCGCACTCCCCGGCGCTGGTGTTCGTTGACTCGTTCCGCTCGGTGGTGCTGGCCAGCCAGACCCAGGACAACCCGAACAACAACTTGCCGCAGTTCGTCCAGCAACTGGGCATGTTGATGACCACTTGGCAGGCCACGACTTTCCTGATTGGTGAGTACTTTACCGAAACCGATACCAACCCGATTTTCACCGTGGCCGACGGACTGATCTGGCTGCGCCAGAGCGTTCAGCGCAATTCCATGGTGCGCAAGATGGAAATCATGAAGATGCGTGGCCAGCCAACGCTGCCGGGTCTGCACACTTTCCGTATCGCCCCATCGGGAATCAAGGTATTTGCCCCTGCGCCCTACAATCCGATCGAAGCCCCGCTGGAGTTCCCCATCAAACGCTTGGGAATGGGTGTGCCACAGCTCGACGAAATGCTCGGTGGTGGCCTGCCGCGCGGTTACTCCCTGTTGGTTGCTGGCCCGTCGGGTTCTGGAAAAAGCATTCTCGCGGCATCGTTTCTCGCTGAAGGCGCGCGAAACGGTGAAAACGGCGTGATCGCCGTGTTCGAGCAGTGCCCGAATCACTCCCAGAACGCCACCCTCTCAAACTTGATTAAAAGCGGCAAAGTCGGGCTGGTGGATAGCCGTGCTCCAGATCTGTCCATCGACGAGATCGTGCAGTTGCTGTTGAGCGAGATTGCTCGCCTGAACGCCACGCGGGTGGTGATTGACTCGCTGTCGGGGTTCGAACTGGCCCTGGCGCCGACCTTTCGCGAAGACTTTCGCGAGTCGCTGTCGCGCATGGTCACCGCGTTGACCAGCGCCGGTGTCAGTGTATTGCTGACCTCGGAGTTGGAGGATCGCTACACGGATCTGCGATTCAGTCCTTACGGCACGGCTTTTCTCACCGATGCAATCATCGTTCAGCGCTACATTGAAGTGCAAAGCCGTTTATTGCGCATCATGGCCGTGGTCAAGGTGCGGGCCAGCGCTCACTCCGATGAGTTACGCCTTTACAGCATCGACGATAGCGGTTTGCAGATCGGTGACATGTTGCCGGATCAGGAAGGTCTGCTCGGAGGCCGGCCTACCCGGCAGCTGTCTGGCAAAGGTACTGGATGAGGCATCATCATGAATGAGGCCAATGGCGGGAATGAGCAGGCGAAGGCGATGGCCGCTCGCGAGCTGTTCCTGCTCGGCCAGAAAACTGTCGAGGCGCGTGCGGTGCTGGCCGCGCTGCGCAAGGAGCTGAACGACGCCAACACCCAACTTGCCGACAAGCAACATGTCGAGCAACTGATCGAGGCCAATCAGCAACTGGTCCTGGCGATCCTGTCGGCCCAGTCCGAGGCTGAAAAGCCACCTTCCACGCAGGCAGAACAACAACTGTATCGGCAGATGCGCGAGGCCAATGAGCAATTGGTCATTGCCGCCCTCAGCGCACAGCATCTGCAAGACGCGGCCGAACGGGCGCTGGAGCGCCAGCGTAGCGTTCTCGCTTTGGTTGCCCACGAACTGCGTCATCCGCTGACGCCCATCAGCATGATTGCCGGCCGACTGGTGCGGGTGCCCAGTGAGGAGTTGCCGCGCATGCAGAAGCTGATCGAAGGTCAGGTCCGGCACATGTCTCGATTAGTGGAGGACTTGCTCGATGTCTCCCGCGTCAGCACCGGCAAGTTTCGCCTCGATTGCCAGATTGTCGATATGGTGCAGATCGTTCGCGAGGCCATCGATATCTGTAAACCGGCCATGGTCAGCGGCAATTTGCTGTTCAGCACCACACTGCCCGAGTGTGCCCTGCTGGTGTACGGCGATCCGGTACGGCTTGCTCAGATTCTCGGCAACCTGCTGGGTAATGCGGTCAAATACACCCCTGTGGGCGGCACCGTCGAATTGTCGGTTACCGTCGAAGGGAGTGTCTTGCAGGTCAGCATCCGTGATACCGGCATAGGTATTTCGGCCAAGGCGCTGCCGTTTATTTTTGAACCCTTTGTGCAGGATGTTCACGCCATCGGCTTCAACGGCGTTGGCCTGGGCATTGGTTTGACGGTGGTGCGCGAGTTGGTCGAAAGCCACGGTGGCACAGTGGTCGGCAAGAGTGAGGGGGATGGCAAGGGGAGCGAGTTCGTGGTGAGGTTGCCGTTGGCAAATCCATGAAGCTGCGCAGTCGTCCCATCTGCCGCCGCGTGCGGGGATGTCAGATTCTGTAATAATTCGATGCGTATGACGCGTTCGGAAACATTATAGGATCACCTCCCCAATTATTTTCAGGTCTATATGAACACCCTTCTGGAGCCTCCCAGTCGTTTTTTTCAATCCGCGCCCTCTACAAGTCCGCTCTGCGTTACCGAACGTATATCCGGTTTTTCTGGATCGCTGGACATCCAAATCCCATCCGTAGGCTTCTCATCGATTTCTCCCAGTGAGACCAACGGTGTCGCCTCCCAAGTCATGCCTTGCTCTATCCGCTCGATAAAGCTTCTTTCCCTGGCACCTTTCGCCCCGACTCTACGAGAGGTTGAATAACCCTTATGGAATGGATTGCTGATCCGACGGCATGGCTTGGCCTGCTGACCCTGATCGTGCTGGAGCTGGTGCTCGGCATTGATAACCTTGTGTTTATTGCCATCCTGGCTGACAAGCTGCCGCCGGAGCAGCGCGATCGTGCCCGTATTATTGGCCTGTCGCTGGCATTGTTGATGCGCCTTGGCCTGCTGGCCAGCATCTCCTGGATGGTGACCCTGACCGAGCCGTTGTTCGAGGTCTTCGACAAGACGTTCTCGGGCCGGGACCTGATCATGCTGTTCGGTGGTGTATTCCTGTTGTTCAAGGCCACCATGGAGTTGCATGAACGACTTGAGGGGCATGTCACCGAGCGTACAGGTAACGCCGCCTATGCGATGTTCTGGCCTATCGTTGCGCAGATTGTGGTGCTGGACGCGGTCTTCTCCCTGGACGCCGTGATCACGGCCGTGGGCATGGTGGAACACCTGTCGGTCATGATGATCGCGGTGATTTTCTCCATCGGCCTGATGATCATCGCAAGTAAGCCCCTGACCCAGTTCGTCAACAGCCACCCAACCGTCATCATGCTCTGTCTGGGCTTTCTGATGATGATCGGCTTCAGCCTCACGGCTGAGGGCCTGGGCTTCCACATTCCGAAAGGCTACCTCTATGCCGCGATCGGTTTTTCGATCCTGATCGAATTGTTCAACCAGTTGGCTCGCTCTCGTCGCAAGAAGAGCATGCAAGGGCATCGCCCTATGCGCGAACGCACTGCCCATGCGGTCATGCGTTTGCTGGGTGGACACAAGTTGGGTGCTGATGAAGTCGGTGAAGAGATCGCTGACATGCTGTCAGGCGACGAAGCCGAACAGGTCTTCCACCGACGTGAGCGGGTCATGATCAGTGGCGTGCTGCAGTTGGCGGAGCGCCCAATACGCAGTGTCATGACTCATCGTGCGGAAATCGACCACCTCGACCTGGCCGATTCCCCAGACGAGATCCGCACCAGGCTGATGCACTCGTCGTATTCCAGGTTGCCGTTGATCCGCGAAGGCCGTGTGGATGAGCCTCTGGGGTTCATCCACAAGAAGGAGTTGCTCAAGGAGCTGTTGGCGGGCAACGAGCCGAATCTGGAAGCCATGGCTCGCAAGGCCATCAACCTGCTGGACAACTTCACGATTCTCAACGCGCTGGAACAGATGCGCAAAGAGTCGACCCACATCGCCTTCGTGGTGAACGAGTTCGGTGATTTCATTGGTCTTCTCACCATGACCGATATTCTCGAATCCATCGCCGGTGAACTGCCCGATGCCAGTGAAATAGAAGGTCCGAACATCGTGGCCCAGGATGACGGATTTCTGGTCAGCGGTGCGCTGAATCTCAGCCAGGTTCGCGAACACATCGGCTTCCAGGCAAAAGCGACGGATGACTATCAGACGCTCGCCGGGTTGGTCATGAGCTTGCTGGACCGCTTGCCCATCATCGGAGACAAACTCGATTGGCAAGAGTGGAGCATGACCGTTGTCGAGGTTGAAGAGCGTCGGGTGACGAGGGTGCTGTTGCGTAAAAGCTAACGTGGAAGAATTGGGGCCGCATCCGCGGCCTCGTTTGTTTGAAGCGTATGGCGAGTCTCTGTCACCGGTGAAAATCCCGAGACGAAAAAAATCCCCGTATCAGTCATGATTACGGGGATTTTTTCGTCCAGGGAAGTCCGTGTGATTCCACGGGCTCTCTTAAACGTTGAAGCGGAAGTGCATCACGTCGCCATCCTTGACGATGTATTCCTTGCCTTCCAGGCGCCATTTACCAGCTTCCTTGGCGCCGGCTTCACCTTTGTACTGGATGAAGTCTGCGTAGGCGATGACTTCGGCGCGGATGAAGCCTTTTTCGAAGTCGGTGTGGATCACGCCAGCGGCTTGCGGGGCAGTGGCGCCGACGCGTACGGTCCAGGCGCGGACCTCTTCGACACCGGCAGTGAAGTAAGTCTGCAGGTGGAGCATTTCGTAACCGGCGCGGATCACGCGGTTCAGGCCGGGCTCTTCCAGGCCCAGGGCCTCGAGGAACATGTCTTTCTCTTCACCATCGTCCAGTTCGGCGATTTCCGCTTCGATCTTGTTGCAGACCGGAACGACCATGGCGCCTTCTTCTTCGGCAATGGCCCGGACCACGTCCAGGTGCGGGTTGTTCTCGAAACCGTCTTCAGCGACGTTGGCGATGTACATGACCGGCTTGGTCGTCAGCAGGTGGAAGCCCTTGATCACCAGCTTCTCATCGGTGCTCATGTTCTTCATCAGGCTGCGCGCGGGCTTGCCTTCGGTGAAGTGGGCGATCAACTGCTCCAGCAGGCCCTTCTGGACCACTGCGTCCTTGTCGCCACCCTTGGCGTTGCGAGCGACTTTCTGCAGTTGCTTCTCGCAGCTGTCGAGGTCGGCGAAGATCAGCTCAAGGTCGATGATCTCGATGTCACGCTTGGGGTCGACGCTGTTGGAGACGTGAATGACGTTCTCATCTTCAAAGCAGCGCACCACGTGGGCGATTGCATCGGTTTCACGGATGTTGGCCAGGAACTTGTTACCCAGGCCTTCACCTTTCGAGGCACCGGCGACGAGACCGGCGATGTCGACGAATTCCATGGTGGTCGGCAGGATGCGCTTGGGATTGACGATGGCCGCCAGCGCTTCCAGGCGTGGATCGGGCATCGGCACGATGCCGCTGTTAGGCTCGATGGTGCAGAAGGGGAAGTTTTCGGCCGCGATACCGGACTTGGTCAGGGCGTTGAACAGGGTGGACTTGCCGACGTTAGGCAGGCCGACGATGCCGCAATTGAATCCCATGGTGTTTCCCCTCGGAGTAGAGTCAGGCCTTCTGGCTGTGCAGGTTTTTCATCGCGCGGTTCCATTCACCGGCGAGGATATCCGGCAGCACGCCGAGGGCAAAGTCGATGCTGGCATCGAGTTTTTCCTGTTCGGCGCGAGGCGCACGACCCAGGACAAAATTTGAAACCATGCTGGCAACGCCCGGGTGGCCGATGCCGAGCCGCAGGCGGTGAAAGGTGTTCTGATTACCCAGTTGCGCGATGATGTCGCGCAACCCGTTGTGACCGCCATGGCCGCCGCCCTGCTTGAGCTTGGCGACGCCCGGAGGCAGGTCGAGTTCGTCGTGGGCCACCAGGATTTCTTCAGGTTTGATGCGAAAGAAACCGGCCAATGCCGCCACGGCCTGGCCGCTGCGGTTCATGTAGGTGGTGGGAATCAACAGACGAACATCCTGACCCTGGTGTGAGAAACGCCCGGTCAGGCCGAAATATTTGCGATCGGCCGCCAGGCTGACGCCTTGTGCGTGCGCGATGCGCTCAACAAAAAGGGCCCCTGCGTTATGCCGGGTCTGTTCGTATTCAGCGCCTGGATTTCCCAGGCCAACGATCAGTTTAATGGCAGTCACGATAGGGGCCCTTCCTGGAGTGTGGATAACAACGTCGCGCTCAAACGGTGTTGCGACAGTGAGACGAAAATGGCGGATCTACCGTTAAGTAAACTTCGCGTTCTCGCCCGCTGTCTCGCTACGTTCCAGTCCGCGATGTTTCCGGTCACTCCGGCGACAGAGTGAAATTACTCTGCAGCTTCTTCTTCAGTCGCTTCTGGAGCAACACGTGGAGCGTGGACGTTGGCAACAGCCTTGTCATCGCCGTGCGCCAGGGCAACAAACTCAACGCCTTTAGGGGCCTTGAGGTCGGACAGGTGAATGATCGTGCCGATTTCGGCGTCAGCCAGGTCGACTTCGATGAATTCAGGCAGGTCTTTCGGCAGGCAGGAAACTTCCAGCTCGGAAGTTACGTGCGAGATTTCGCCGCCTTTCTTGACCGGAGCAGCTTCGTTGATGAAGTGCACTGGAACAACAGCAGTCAGCTTCTGACCGGCAACAACGCGTACGAAGTCAGCGTGCATCACGTGGCCTTTGGCCGGGTGACGCTGCAGGGCTTTGATCACGACGTTTTGCTTGGTGCCGCCAACGTTCAGCTCGATGATGTGGCTGTAGGCCGCTTCGTTTTCGAGCAGTTTGGCAACTTCTTTGGCCAGCATGCTGATGGACTCAGGGGCTTTGTCGCCACCGTAGACTACAGCTGGAACCAGGCTTGCGAGACGACGCAGGCGGCGGCTCGCACCTTTCCCCAGGTCGGAACGCACTTCAGCATTCAGGGTAAATTCGTTCATGTTGTATCTCCAAAGTAACCACATTCACCCCAGCGCTTGCGACCAGCGCTAAAGGCGATATGGGCAAAAAAGCCCCGCCCCGGCAGGTAATGTCGGGGCGGGGCGCTTTTCGTCAACGAGATGTAATGGAAAGGGCAGGGCCCTTAACGGAACATCGCACTGATCGATTCTTCATTGCTGATGCGGCGAACCGCCTCGGCAACAACCGGTGCGATATCCAGTTGGCGGATACGCGCACAGGCTTGTGCTGCAGCGGACAGCGGGATGGTGTTAGTGACCACCAGCTCGTCCAGCACGGAATTTTCAATGTTTTCGATCGCTCGGCCCGACAGCACAGGGTGTGTGCAGTAGGCAAAGACCTTGGCAGCGCCATGCTCTTTCAGGGCCTTGGCCGCGTGGCACAGGGTGCCGGCGGTATCGACCATGTCGTCGACCAGAATACAGGTACGCCCTTCGACGTCGCCGATGATATGCATCACTTCGGAGTGATTGGCTTTCTCACGGCGTTTGTCGATGATACCCAGATCAACTCCCAGGGATTTGGCAACGGCCCGTGCACGCACGACGCCGCCAATGTCCGGGGACACGATCATCAGGTTTTCGAAGCGCTGATCTTCAATGTCATCCACCAGAACCGGGGAGCCGTAGATGTTATCCACGGGAATATCGAAGAAGCCCTGAATCTGGTCAGCATGCAGATCGACCGTGAGCACACGATCGATGCCGACTACGGTAAGCATGTCAGCCACGACTTTCGCGCTGATTGCCACACGTGCGGAACGCGGACGGCGATCCTGACGGGCATAACCAAAGTAAGGAATAACAGCAGTAATACGAGTAGCCGAGGAGCGGCGGAAGGCATCAGCCATCACGACGAGTTCCATCAGGTTATCGTTGGTCGGAGCGCAAGTCGGCTGAATAATGAAGACGTCTTTACCGCGAACGTTTTCATTGATCTCGGCAGTGATTTCGCCGTCGGAGAACTTACCGACAGAAATGTCACCGAGAGGGATATGCAGCTGACGTACAACACGCCGAGCCAGATCGGGGTTAGCGTTCCCCGTAAAGACCATCATCTTGGACACGCGCAGTACCTGAAGGCTGAGGGTATACCTGGATGAGTATAGGAAAATGGCAGGGGCGGCTGGATTCGAACCAACGCATGGCAGGATCAAAACCTGCTGCCTTACCGCTTGGCGACGCCCCTGTATCTGTTGCTTCGAGTGCCCAGCACTCGATTCCGTTAGAGCAGACTTTGCAGCTTGCGATGCAACATCGAAACGTTGCTTCCTTTTGCTACAAACCCTGTAAGGGTCTCTGTCAGAAGGGCCGAGACTTTATCAGCTTCAGCTTTGCTTGGGAAGCCCCCAAACACACAACTTCCAGTTCCGGTGAGTTTTGCTTCGGTAAATTTACCTAACAAATTCAAAGCGTTACGAACATCTGGATAACGCCTTGCTACCACCGGTAAGCAGTCATTTCGACTGTTTCCCTTGGGAACGGGGCGCACTTTAATGGGAGGAGAGTTACGTGTCAACAGTGGATCTGAAAAAATTTCTGCTGTACTTACAGATACTTGCGGCACCAGCACCAAGTACCAAGGTTCCTCGGGCTCTACCGGTGTGAGTTTTTCCCCGACGCCCTCGGCAAAAGCCGCGTGGCCCCGTACGAAAACCGGCACGTCGGCGCCCAGCGTCAGGCCCAATGCGGCCAGGCGATCAGCGTCCCAACCCAGCTGCCACAGGTGGTTGAGCCCCAGCAAAGTCGTTGCCGCGTTTGAGCTGCCGCCGCCGATGCCGCCGCCCATGGGCAGGATTTTTTCGATCCAGATATCAATGCCCAGCGAACACCCGGATTGCTCCTGAAGTTTTTTCGCGGCTTTGACGATCAGGTTGCTGTCGTGAGGAACGCCTTCGAATTCGGTGTGCAGGTGAATCACGCCGTCGTCACGCACGGCAAAGGTGATTTCATCGCCGTAGTCGAGAAACTGAAAAATCGTCTGCAACTCGTGATAGCCGTCCGGGCGACGGCCCAGGATGTGCAACATCAGGTTGAGCTTGGCCGGGGAGGGCAGTGTCAGGCGCGCAGCGGTCATGTCATTGCCCCAGCTTGCGCGGCTGCCATTGCTTGATCACCAGCGTGACGTCCAGGTTGCTGCCGTGCAGTTTGATGCGCTCGGGCAACCAGTAACCGTTTTGCTCGGCGTAGCTTAAGTATTCGATCTGCCAGTCGTCCTGCTCCAGGTTGGACAGGCGACTGTCGGCATCGAGGGTCAGGCGGCTTTTGCTGTCCGGTGCCGGCAGGCCGCGAACCCACCAGGTCAGGTGGGATACGGGCAGCTTCCAGCCCAGTTGTTCTTCCAGCAAGGCTTCCGGCGAGGGTGATTCGTAGCGACCCTGATTGGCCACTTCCAACGAAACCTGGCCTGGTCGGCCGGTCAGGCGCGCCGCGCCACGACCCAGCGGGCCGGACAGGCGAATGTCGTAGTAGTCCTGGCGTTGCAGCCAGAACAGCGTGCCGCTGCCTGAGTCTTTCGGTGCGCGTATGCCGATCTTGCCGTCGATCTGCCAGCCGTCGAGACCGCTCAGTTGTTCCTTGTGCTCTCGCCATTGGGCCGTGTTGCCGTGGCCCTGGACGGATTCTCGGGCGCCGAAGCCGGCGCAACCGGCGAGCAGGGCGATAAAGCTGAAAACGATGAAGTGGCGCAAAAGCATAATTTTAAAGGGTCTCTGATCCGGTCAGGCGTTTGATGGTGCTGCGCAGGATGGGGCTGTCGGGCTGTTCCTTGAGGAACTTGCTCCAGATCTGCCGGGCTTCGCGCTGTTTGCCGTTGGCCCACAGGACTTCGCCCAGGTGCGCGGCGACTTCCTGGTCGGGAAAGCGCTCCAGGGCCTGGCGCAGCAGGCGTTCGGCCTCGTCGAGGTTACCCAGGCGGAAATGCACCCAGCCAAGACTGTCGAGCACCGCCGGGTCTTCCGGGTTGAGCTGGTGGGCCTGTTCGATCAGCACCTTGGCTTCGGCGTATCGGGTGGTGCGATCGGACAAGGTGTAGCCCAGGGCATTGAGGGCCATTGCATTGTCGGGGTCGCGCTGGATGATCAGGCGCAGGTCTTTCTCCATCTGCGCCAGGTCATTGCGTTTCTCCGCCAGCATGGCGCGGGTATACAACAGGTTCAGGTCGTCCGGGTACTGCTTCAACGCCCGATCGAGCACAGTCCAGGCTTTGTCGCCCTGATTATTGGCCGACAGGGTTTCAGCCTCGATCAGATACAACTGGATGCCGTAGTCCGGCTGGGTGTCCCGCTGCACGGCGAGGCGACTCTGGGCCTCGGCCGTTTTGCCGTTGCTCATCAGGATATCGGCCTGGCGCAACTGGGCCGGCAGATAATCGTTGCCTGGGCCGACCTGGGCGTACTCGAGCAGTGCACTCTCGGGGTCGTTGCGTTCTTCCGCGATGCGGCCCAGGTTCAAGTGGGCGGAGTCGACATGCGTTCCCCGCGCAATCAGGTCTTCCAGGTGACCCTTGGCTTCTTCCCACGCTTTGGCTTCCAGGCAGACCAACGCCAGGGAATAGCGCAATTCATCGTCTTCAGGGTACTGCTGGACCAGGCTGGAAAACTCCACCTTGGCGTCGTCCATGCGGTCGTTTTCCACCAGCATGCGCGCGTAGGTGAGACGCAGGCGCTTGTCGTCCGGGTATTGCCTGATGCCTTTTTCCAGCAACGGCAGGGCTTCGTCGCCGCGGTTCGCGCCTTGCAGCAAGCGAGCGCGCAGCAGAATCGGCGCCACTTCGCCCGCTTGCGGCGGGTTGTCTTCCAGCAGGGAAAGGGCGCCCTGGATGTCACCATCCTGTTGCAGCAGCAGGGCCTTGCCGAAAATCAGCTGACCGTTATCGGGATGGCGCTGCAGCAGTCGGTCGAAGCTTTTAGTCAGGCCGTCGCGGGTTTCCTGGTCGGTATCGGCCGCTGATAGCGCAAGGAAGTCGAAATGGGTGTCGCCCTTGCCCAGCAGGACTTTCTCCATATACACCATGGAGTCGTCGTAGCGTCCGGCCCGGGCCAGTTGCACGGCGGCGGCGCGTTGCGCTTCGAGGTCTTGCGGGGCGTTTTTGGCCCAGATCAGTGCGGTATCCAGCGCGGGCTGGTCGGCACCCAGGTATTCGGCAATGCGAAACGCCCGCTCGGAGATGCCCGGGTCCTGCGTGTTGATGGCCTGGGTGACGTAGTTGTCCAGCGCAATGTCGAAGCGATTGCGCTGGCCTGCCAGTTCGGCGCTCAACAGGCTGAAAATGGTTTCTTCGCTGAATGAGCTATAGACCTTGGGCTTTTCAGGGGCCTGGGTGCTGTCTTCGACCGGCGGCGTACCGTCTGTCGACACGGGGGCCATGGACTGACAGCCGCCGAGCAAGGCAAAAGCGAGGAGCAACGCGGAAGATCTATTCATATAGGAAAAGGACGACTAACCTGCGGTCGGATCATCATGACACAGCCTTCGGTCAAACATAACCGGCCCGTCGATTTACGGCACGGGGCAGGGCGATAGATATCGAGTGGTTGTTCTGAATCTGGCGAAGTAGGACAATTGCCGGCTTCACGTCACTATCAGCGACCTTGAATGGCCTTCCTTGCACTTGGTATTAACCACAAGACTGCTTCCGTAGACGTCCGCGAGCGCGTGGCCTTTACGCCTGAGCAACTGGTTGAGGCCCTGCAGCAGCTTTGCCGACTCACCGAGAGCCGCGAGGCTGCCATCCTCTCCACCTGCAATCGCAGCGAGCTTTATATAGAGCAGGATCACATTTCGGCCGATACCGTGCTGCGCTGGCTGGCCGAATATCACGATCTGAGTCTTGAAGAGCTGCGCGCCAGTGCCTATGTGCATGAAGACGATGCGGCCGTTCGTCACATGATGCGCGTTGCCTCCGGGCTCGATTCGCTGGTGCTGGGCGAACCGCAGATTCTCGGCCAGATGAAGTCGGCTTATGCCGTGGCCCGTGAGGCCGGCACGGTCGGGCCTCTGCTGGGGCGCTTGTTCCAGGCCACGTTCAATGCCGCCAAACAGGTGCGCACCGACACGGCCATCGGCGAAAACCCGGTGTCCGTGGCATTTGCCGCGGTCAGCCTGGCGAAACAGATTTTCAGCGATCTGCAACGCAGCCAGGCGCTGCTGATCGGCGCGGGGGAGACCATCACCCTGGTCGCGCGCCATCTGCACGACCTGGGGGTCAAGCGTATCGTGGTTGCCAACCGTACCCTGGAGCGCGCCAGTACCCTGGCCGAGCAGTTCGGCGCCCATGCTGTGCTGCTCTCGGACATCCCGGCCGAGCTGGTGCACAGTGACATCGTCATCAGCTCCACCGCCAGCCAGTTGCCGATCCTGGGCAAAGGCGCGGTGGAAAGCGCCCTGAAACTGCGCAAGCACAAGCCGATTTTCATGGTGGACATTGCCGTTCCCCGGGACATCGAGCCGGAAGTGGGCGAGCTCGACGACGTTTATCTGTACAGCGTCGACGACCTGCACGAAGTGGTCGCCGAGAACCTCAAGAGCCGGCAAGGGGCGGCCCAGGCGGCCGAAGAAATGATCACCATCGGCGCCGAGGACTTCATGGTTCGCCTGCGCGAGCTGGCGGCGGTGGATGTGCTCAAGGCTTATCGTCAGCAGAGCGAACGCCTGCGCGACGAAGAGCTGCAAAAGGCCCAGCGCCTGCTGGCCAACGGTGGCAGCGCCGAAGAGGTGCTGGTGCAACTGGCTCGCGGCCTGACCAATAAATTGCTTCACGCGCCCAGTGTCCAGCTCAAGAAGCTGACCGCCGAAGGCCGCCTCGATGCGTTGGCCATGGCCCAGGAACTCTTTGCCCTCGGTGAGGGTTCACCGGATAGTTTTTCGGATAAAAAATCGCAATGAAAGCGTCACTGCTCAATAAGCTGGACATTCTCCAGGACCGTTTCGAGGAACTGACCGCCCTGCTGGGCGATGGTGAAGTCATTTCCGACCAGAACAAGTTTCGCACGTATTCCAAGGAATACGCCGAAGTCGAGCCGATCGTCGCCACCTATAAACAGTTGCTCAAAGTGCAGGGCGACCTTGAAGGCGCCCAGGCGTTGCTCAAGGACAGCGATCCGGACATGCGCGAAATGGCGGTCGAGGAAGTCCGTGAAGCCAAGGAGCAGTTGCTCGAGCTTGAAAGCAACCTGCAACGCATGTTGTTGCCCAAGGATCCGAATGACGGTCGCAATGTGTTTCTCGAGATCCGTGCCGGCACCGGCGGCGACGAAGCGGCGATATTCTCCGGGGACCTGTTCCGCATGTATTCGCGTTACGCCGAGCGTCGCGGCTGGCGGGTGGAGATCCTCTCGGAGAACGAAGGCGAACACGGTGGCTATAAAGAGGTCATCGCCCGGGTCGAAGGTGACAACGTCTACGGCAAGCTGAAATTCGAATCCGGCGCCCACCGCGTGCAGCGTGTCCCGGCCACCGAATCCCAGGGGCGTATCCACACTTCGGCCTGTACCGTGGCGGTTTTGCCCGAGCCGGACGAGCAGGAAGCCATCGAGATCAACCCGGCGGACCTGCGGGTCGACACCTACCGCTCCTCGGGGGCGGGCGGTCAGCACGTCAACAAGACCGATTCGGCGATCCGTATCACTCACCTGCCTTCGGGCATTGTGGTCGAGTGCCAGGAGGAGCGTTCCCAGCACAAGAACCGTGCGCGTGCCATGTCGTGGTTGTCGGCCAAGCTCAACGATCAACAGACCAGTGCTGCGGCCAACGCCATCGCCAGCGAACGCAAGCTGTTGGTGGGCTCTGGAGATCGCTCGGAGCGGATTCGTACCTACAACTTTGCCCAGGGGCGGGTCACCGACCATCGAGTCAACCTGACGTTGTATTCGCTCGACGAAATTCTCGCCGGCGGCGTCGATGCAGTGATCGAACCGTTGCTGGCCGAATACCAGGCCGACCAGTTGGCCGCGATTGGCGAGTAAGCACAGGTGAACATATGACCATCATCGCCAGTTTGTTACGCGCCGCCGAGCTGCCGGATTCGCCCACGTCCCGACTGGATGCCGAATTGCTGCTGGCCGCGGCACTGGGCAAGTCCCGCAGCTTCCTGCACACCTGGCCCGAGCGAATCGTGCCAAGCGAAGCGGCGTTGTTGTTCTCTGAATACCTGCGCCGCCGTCGTTCTGGCGAGCCAGTGGCTTATATCCTCGGGCAGCAAGGCTTCTGGAACCTCGACCTGGAAGTGGCGCCTCACACCTTGATTCCGCGCCCCGACACCGAACTGCTGGTGGAAACCGCGCTGGCCTTGCTGCCGGCCACACCGGCGAGGGTTCTGGATCTGGGCACCGGCAGCGGCGCGATTGCCCTGGCATTGGCCAGCGAGCGCCCGGCCTGGACAGTCACCGCGGTCGACCGTGTGCTGGAGGCGGTGGCCCTGGCCGAACGCAATCGCCAGCGCCTGGACCTGCGCAACGTCACGGTGCTGAGCAGCCACTGGTTCAGCGCTTTGGACGGTGAGCGTTTTGAGCTGATCATCAGCAACCCACCCTATATAGCCGCCACCGATCCTCACCTGGCCGAGGGCGACGTGCGGTTCGAGCCGGCCAGTGCCCTGGTGGCAGGACACGACGGGCTTGATGATTTGCGCACAATTATCACCCAGGCCCCCGATCATCTTGAAACGGGTGGCTGGTTGATGCTCGAGCACGGTTACGATCAGGCCGACGCGGTGCGTGATCTGCTGCAAACCCAAGGGTTTACTGAAGTCCACAGCCGCCAGGACCTGGGCGGGCATGAGCGCATCAGCCTGGGGCGCCTGCCGTGCTGAACGATCAGGAGCTGTTGCGCTATAGCCGGCAGATTCTGTTGCAGCACGTCGACATCGACGGGCAACTGCGACTCAAGCACAGCCGCGTGTTGATTGTCGGCCTCGGCGGGCTCGGCGCTCCGGTGGCGTTGTACCTGGCCGCTGCTGGCGTCGGTGAGTTGCACCTGGCGGATTTTGACACGGTCGACCTGACCAACCTGCAACGCCAGATCATCCACGACACCGACAGTGTGGGCCTGAGCAAGGTCGATTCGGCGATGCGTCGCCTGACGGCGCTCAACCCCGAAATCAGCCTGGTGCCTCACCCACAGGCCATGGACGAAGACAGCCTGTCTGCTGCCGTCGCGGCGGTGGATGTGGTGTTGGATTGTTCCGACAATTTCTCCACCCGCGAAGCGGTAAACGCGGCGTGTGTCGCAGCGGGCAAACCGCTGGTCAGCGGTGCGGCGATTCGCCTGGAAGGGCAGTTATCCGTGTTTGATCCGCGCCGCCCGGAAAGCCCCTGCTATCACTGCCTCTATGGCCACGGCAGCGAAGCCGAATTGACCTGCAGCGAAGCCGGTGTGCTCGGGCCGCTGGTGGGGTTGGTGGGCAGTCTGCAAGCCCTTGAAGCCTTGAAACTGTTGGCCGGTTTCGGCGAACCACTGGTGGGACGCCTGCTGTTGATAGACGCCGTGGGCAGCCGTTTTCGTGAGCTGAGGGTCAAGCGTGATCCGGGGTGCAGCGTCTGTGGTGGCAGCCAGCATGACTGAAGCGCCGGTCGGTGTGTTCGATTCGGGTGTCGGCGGGTTGTCGGTGCTGGGGGAGATTCGTCGGCTGTTGCCCAATGAGTCACTGCTCTACGTTGCAGACTGTGGGCATATTCCCTACGGCGAGAAAACCCCGGAATTCATCCGGCAGCGGTGCGCAATCATCGCCAACTTTCTCCATCAGCAGGGCGCCAAGGCACTGGTGGTGGCTTGCAATACCGCGACGGTTGCCGGGGTCGCCGATTTGCGTCGCGATTATCCCCACTGGCCCATTGTCGGCATGGAGCCGGCGGTCAAACCGGCGGCGGCCGCCACTCGAAGTGGCATTGTCGGTGTGCTGGCAACCACTGGCACATTACAAAGCGCCAAATTCGCCGCGTTACTTGATCGGTTCGCCACCGATGTGCAGGTGATCACCCAGCCGTGCCCCGGGCTGGTAGAGCTGATCGAAGCAGGCGATCTCCAGAGCCCGGCTTTGCGTCAATTGCTGCAGGGCTATGTCGAACCTTTGCTGGCCGCCGGCTGCGACACGCTGATCCTGGGTTGCACGCACTATCCCTTCCTCAAGCCATTGCTCAAGCACATGGTCCCCGCGCACATCAGCCTGATCGACACGGGGGCCGCCGTTGCCCGGCAACTTCAACGCCTGCTCGCTGAACGCGGCCTCCTGGCCGCCGGTCCCGCCAGCGAAACGCGATTCTGGAGTAGCGCAGATCCGATACATTTAAGAAAAATCCTACCAACGCTATGGAATTCGTCCGGCGTTGTGCGAAGCTTCAGTCTGTAAAAAAACCTGAAAAATACCTAAATCAGGCTGAACTTCTGTTTTAACGCGGATTTCTATAGCTTTGTCTGTTTGTAACAAAACTAACTAAGTCTGTTCGGAAAAGGATGTTTCTAATGAAGCGTTTATTCTGCTTGGCCGCACTTGCGGCTGCATTGTTGGGGCACACTTACTCCGCACAAGCGGCAGGTGTGGAGTTTGGGGTGGGCCAGACCGGCGAGTCGACCATGACTTACCGCTTGGGTATGCAGTTCGATTGGGACAAGAGCTGGTTGCAGAGTGATGTAGGTCGCCTGACCGGCTATTGGAGCGGCGCTTACACGTATTGGGAAGGGGATGAGGCCTCCAGCAATCACAGCCTGTCGTTCTCGCCTGTCTTTGTGTATGAGTTTGCCGGTCAAAACGTAAAACCCTACATCGAGGCGGGTATCGGTGTTGCGTTGTTTGAAAATACCCAAGTGGAAAACAACCAGCTCGGTACGGCTTTTCAGTTCGAGGACCGCATTGGTTTCGGCCTGCGCTTCAACGGTGGACATGAAGTGGGTATTCGCGCCACTCATTACTCCAACGCCGGCATCAAGTCGACCAACGACGGTGTCGAAAGTTACGCGCTGCACTACACGATGCCGCTGTAACCCAAACCCGTGGGAGCGAGCCTGCTCGCGATAACGAAGTATCAGACAACCTCATATTGACTGGTCTACCGCTATCGCGAGCAGGCTCGCTCCCACGGGCTACCGATACGCAGTCGCAATCCCTTTGCGTTCTTCAATACATTCCGGCGCGCCCATCTCGAACTCGCGGCAGATCAGCGGGCGTTTTTCGTAGATCGTGCACCTCATGCTGTCGCGATCCAGCGCCGCGCACCAACCATCGTCGAGCCGCAACATCACTTCTCCACCCCATTCGTCCGTGTCGATAAAGCGTTCGGGCACGCCAGTGTCAGTGATCAGCATGACTTCCAGTTGGCAACAGCACGCCGCGCACGTCGAACAAGTGACGGCAGGCTGGGGGATCTGATGGACAGGGATGGTTTTCATGGCGCGCAGTGTAAGGCAACCGCGCCCCTCAGGGTTGGCCCTTGATCGGGCACCCATTCCCCGCTTTATCTGAGTTGACGTCAGTGAGCATCGATTCGGTCGATGAAGGTAGCGGCCAGAGTACGGTCATGGACGAAACGGGGAGCGCCACTTCATGGGGGCGCTCGGCCAGTTGTTTCAGCACGTGATGTGCCGCCGTTTCGGCCGTCCACTGGACTGGGGCCGGAAAACAGTCGTCGAGGCTGAGCGAAGGGCTGTCGAAGCCCGGATGAACCAGCGTCACGTCGATGCCCTCGGCCACCAGTTCGACGCGAGCCGACTCAAACAGAAAACGCATGCCTTTGCCGTCGGCCTCGCTATATGACGGTGGCAGGTAAGTCGCCGGGCTGGCGATGCCCACCAGATGGGACCGGTTTCCTGCACGCAGCAATGGCAGGGCAGTGTGAATGCAGAAGCTGGCCGCTATCAGATTGCTGCGCACAATGTGTTCGAT
The DNA here is from genome assembly GCF_034555295.1 of Pseudomonas sp. N-137. Classification (NCBI taxonomy): domain Bacteria; kingdom Pseudomonadati; phylum Pseudomonadota; class Gammaproteobacteria; order Pseudomonadales; family Pseudomonadaceae; genus Pseudomonas; species Pseudomonas sp. N-137. Next base: position 54,577 of record NZ_JAXUDQ010000025.1, on the reverse strand, counting down.
GATCAAAGGGTCGGCGGGTTGGCCGTCGATGTATTCGGCGGTTCCTGCATTGAGAATCACGGTGTCCAGGGAACCCCACTGCCGGGCAATCTGTTCGCCGATCTCGCGTACGGTCTGGCTGTCGGTCAAGTTGCCGGGCACCGCCAGTACTTGTCCCGGATAACGTGCCGAAAGGTCTTCACTCGAGCGCGACGAGCGCGAGCTAACGGCCAGGTGTGCGCCGGTTTTGAGTATCGCTTCGGCCAACGAAACGCCGATTCCGTTGCCCGCGCCGGTCAGCCAATATCGCTTACGAGTTTCTAGACCCATTCCATACTTCCTTCGCCGAGCAGAGTGCACGAGTTTGGTATAAGACTGTATGGCCGCAGGGTTGAAATTGCATCTTACGGTCCGTGTTTTTCTGTTCGCTGATCGCCCGATTTCTTGGTTTTACACTTATCGAGTTGGCAGGTTTCTGAACGCCTGCAATGCACGAGCCCGGGACTGACCCAGGTCGACAATCGCCGGAGGATAATCCGTCACGCCAAACAATCGACCCTGCATGTTTGGATTATGGACCTGTTGCTTATCGAGATCGTTCAGTTCAGGTAACCAGCGTTTGATGAACAATCCTTCACGGTCGAATTTCTCCGATTGACTCAAGGGGTTGAAGATCCGGAACCAGGGCGCCGCATCCGTCCCGGTCGAGGCGCTCCACTGCCAGCCGCCGTTGTTGGCGGCCAGGTCGCCGTCGATCAGGTGTTGCATGAAAAAGCGCTCACCCTCGCGCCAGTCGATCAGCAGGTTCTTGGTCAGAAACATCGCCACCACCATCCGCAAACGGTTGTGCATCCACCCGGTTTCCAGCAACTGGCGCATGGCCGCGTCGATGATCGGCAAGCCAGTGCGTGCCTGTTTCCAAGCCTCCAGCTCTTCGGGGGCGTTGCGCCACGCCAGCGCTTCGGTTTCCGGACGGAACGCGCGATGGCGAGACACCCGTGGATAGCCCACTAGAATGTGTTTATAGAACTCACGCCAGAGCAATTCATTGATCCATGTCACAACACCGACATTTCCGCTCTCGAATTCACCCTGGTTGGCCTGCAGCGCCGCATGCAGGCATTGGCGTGGCGAGATCACACCCGCCACCAGGTACGCCGAGAGCTGGCTGGTGCCTGGCCTGGCGGGAAAGTCCCGTTCGCTCTGGTAATAATCGAGGTGTTGCTCAGCGAAGGTGTCCAGGCGCCGCCGGGCTTCGTTTTCACCCGCTGGCCAGAGGGCGCGCAGCGTTTCACTCGCAGGCGAGAAGCCTTCGACTTGCGTGGGCACCGGGTCGCTGACAATGCCGGTGGGTGCCTGCCGGGCCGGTTTGGCGACCAGGCTTGGCAGCGAAAAGTGCAGGCGGCTGTAACAGACCTTGCGGAACTGGCTGAACACCTGGAAATAGGTGCCGGTCTTGGTCAGCACACTGCCGGGCTTGAACAGCAACTGGTCGAGGTGGCTGTGAAATTCGATGCCCTGGCCCTGCAACGTTCGGGCAACTTCGGCATCTCGGTGGGTTTCGTTCAAGCCGTATTCTTCATTGACATGGACGGCGTCGATTGCCAGTTCGTGGCACAGCGAGAGCAGAATCTGCGGTGCCTGATCCCAGCGTGCAGCGTGGCGGATCAGCAGCGGGATGTTCAACGCCTCCAGGGCAGTGCTCAACGAGGCGAGGTTACGCAGCCAAAAGTCGATCTTGCACGGTGCATCGTCATGCGCGCGCCATTGTTCCGGGCTCGGCAGGTACACCGCCACACAAGGTCCCCGGGCTGCTGCGGTGGCGAGGGCGGTGTTGTCGTGCAGGCGCAGGTCGCTGCGCAGCCAGATCAGTTGCGTGGGCTTTTTCATTCAAATAAGTGCTCTGCGACTCAGTTCGCGGTAAGCCGATAACGGATCTTCGGCCCACGTAAGGTTGTCGGTCGAAATGCCTGTGGATAACCGGGCGTGATGGATCGATGCGGCCGGGCCGGCGATGATGATCGGGCAATCCACCCCACTGATCAGCTTGGGCAGTTGGGACAGGTTCAGCGCGTTGCTGGAGTACAGCAGCACTCCACGGGCTTTGAGGCGTTCGACGGCCAAGGCCAGTTCGCCTGCGGGTATCGGCCCATCGAACACTTCCACGGGGCAATCGGCGCTGCTGGCCAGCCAGGCGCTAAGCCACAATTGGGGTTCCAGGGGCAGGTCCGAATGGTTGACCAGCAGCAATGGCGCACCGCGCAACTGACGATTGTTGTGGTAGATCCGACTGCCGAATTTGCTGCGCAGCCAGGAGTACAGAAACACCCGCTCCAACTGCGCACCGAACTGGCCTTGCCAGCGCAATTGCAGTTCGGCCAGCAAAGGCAACAACAACTGCTCGCACACCGTCCAGGGCGGATAAAGCGCCATAGCCTGGTTGACCAGATCATCGACCTGACGCTCGGCCAGTTGCGTGACCGCCAGCATCAGGGCGTGGCGCTGACGCTGCCAGTCGTTTTCCAACGGTTCACTGGGCGGCTGCGGTGTGTCGAGCAGCGGTTTTATCTTACTCACCGCCACCCCCCGATCGATCCAGGTGAGGATGCTCAAGATACGTTGCACATGATCGGCATTGAACAGTCGGTGACCCTTGGGGGTGCGGTGCGGCACGATCAGGCCATAACGGCGCTCCCAGGCTCTCAGGGTGACGGCATTGACCCCGGTTTGGCGGGCGACTTCGCGTATGGGCAGCCAGCCCTGCGCCAGGGCTTTGGCGAAGTCGGCCCCCAGGTCTTCGCTGGCGCTGGAATCAGGTTCGCTTTTCATCAAATGGCATTTCGCAGACTGAGGTTTTCCGGGTGTGGTTGCAGGTAGACCTGCTGCGCCAGATAGGGATCGGGATGCAGGCGCAAGTGATGCTTGAGCAAGGTCAGCGGAACTACCAGGGGGACGATGCCGAGGCGGTATTGCCCGATGAGGTGTTGCACTTCCTGCTTGTCTTCGGCGTTGATGGCGCGTTTGAGGTAACCGCTCAGGTGTTGCAGCACATTGGTATGAGTGCGGCGGGTGGCGCATTTTTTCAAAGCAGCCATCAAGGCGCTGAAGTAGCGTGCGCCCAGCTCGTCAGGATCGGCCTTGCCCATGTTGCCCAACAGATTGCCCAAGGCTTTGTATTGCACCGGGTTATGGGCCATCAACAGATATTTGTAGCGCGAGTGAAAGTGGATCAGGTCACGGCGTGTCAGGCCTTTGCGGCGCAGCGGTTGCCAGGCCGCGTAGGCAAATACCCGGGTCAGGAAATTTTCCCGCAGCACCGGGTCGTTCAGGCGACCGTCTTCCTCCACCGGCAAGTCGGGGTGGCGCTCGCAAAACGCCTGGGCATAGATGCCGCGTCCGCCGCCGTCCTGTGGCACGCTGTTGTGATCGTAGACCTTGACCCGCTCCAGTCCGCAGGACGGCGACTTCTGCATGAAGATGTAGCCGCAGATGTCATCCAGTTCCTCGGCCATCTGCTCTCCGTAAGCGGCCAATGGCCGGGTTACATTGAGGTCGTGCCTGACCGTACCAACCGCGTCAGGCCGTTCGGGATTACCCACCAGCCGGATCGGCTCGCGGGGGATGCCCAGGCCAATGGCGACTTCAGGGCAGACCGGCACGAAGTCGAAGTAGTCGACCAAGGTACGGCTGCATAGCTGCGATTGCTTGTGTCCGCCGTTGAAGCGAACTTCAGCGCCCATCAGGCAGGCGCTGATAGCGATTTTCGGTTTGACGACGGCATCATGGGGCATGGGCGACCTCTGATTTCAAATCTTGTACAAAATAACATTTGTGTACAATATTTTCATCATAGATCCGAACGCGCACAAGTCAACCGCTTTTGCGTGTGGGGCGATGTGGTTTTTGCGCAGACAGGCTGCTGCCTGTTTCGACAGCAGCGGGTGACGTAGGCTGGCGCGTTCTATTGCAGGCTGGCGTGCAGACGGCGTGCGGCTTCCTGACCGCTTAGCCAAGCACCTTCGACACGACCGGACAGGCACCAGTCGCCACAGACATACATACCCAGGTCGGCATCGGCCAAGGCGCCCCATTCATGGTTGCCGGCGGGGCGCGCGTAAAGCCAGCGGTGGGCCACGCTGAAGCTGGGCGCAGGCATTGCACTGTGCAGCAACTCGGCGAACGCGCCGTGCAGGTGTTCGATCACCGCTTCCTTGGCCATGTCGATGTGTTGGCGACTCCAGTCGCTGGTGGCGTGCAGCACCCAGGTGTCGAGCGTGCTGTCGCGCCCCGGTTTGCTGCGGTTGCGAGCCAGCCAGTCGAGGGGGCTGTCCTGGACGAAGCAGCCTTCCATGGAGGTATCCAGCGGTGTTTCGAAGGCCAGGGCCACGGCCCAGGTGGGGTCCATCTTCACGCCCGCCGCCACTGCGGCCAGCTTTGGCACGGCCGCCAGCAATGCCGTGGCCTGGGGCGCGGGCGTAGCAATCACCACCTGGCCGAAGGGGCCGTGGGTGAAGCCTTCCGCGTCCTGCAAGTGCCAATGCTCCTGACCGCGGTACACCTCGGTGATGCGGCAGGAGAACTGCACCTGCAACTCGCCAAGCAGGGCACGGGTGATGGCGCTCATGCGCGGGGTGCCGACCCAGCGGGTCTGCTCATCCGGCGACGGGCTCAGTTGCCCATCCTTGAAATGATAAAGCTGAGGTGTCCATTCCGCCGCCCAGCCCTGGGCTTGCCAACGCTGGACTTCCATCACGAAGCGGCGATCGCGGGCAGTGAAATACTGCGCGCCCATGTCCAGTGCGCCGGCATCACTGCGCTTGCTGGACATGCGTCCGCCACTGCCATGGCTTTTATCGAAGAGTTGAACGACATGCCCGGCCTCCGTCAGGGCCTGGGCGGCTGAAAGTCCGGCGATGCCGGTGCCGATGATTGCGATAGGTACAGTCATGAGGGCCTCGTTTACCTTTCTGTACAGACTACGCCGTCGTTTAAACCTGTACAATTAGGGTTTTTGGTATAAGTTTTACCGTTCGCGTTTTGACAGGGTGACCTATTGTTAAACACAGACCCTGCCTGATACGAAAAATCCCTGCTTATAAAAATAGACTAATGGGCTGGGTAAAACGCGATGCGAGGAACACTTCATGCACATATTGCTGACCGGCGGTACTGGTTTGATCGGACGTCAGCTCTGCCGCCACTGGTTGGCGCAGGGCCATCGCTTGACGGTGTGGAGTCGTCGCCCCGAAGACGTGGCGAAGATCTGCGGCGCGCAAGTGCGGGGTGTCGCCCGGCTCGAGGAGATTGCCGAGCCGGTGGATGCGGTGGTCAACCTCGCGGGGGCACCGATTGCGGATCGACCCTGGAGCCATAAACGCAAGAAGTTGTTGTGGAGCAGTCGCATCACCCTGACAGAAGCGTTGTTGGCTTGGCTGGAGCGTAGCGAACACAAACCCGGGGTATTGATTTCCGGTTCCGCGGTGGGGTGGTACGGCGACGGCGGCGAGCGTGAGCTGACCGAGGACTCGGGACCGGTGAGCGAGGACTTCGCCAGCCAGTTGTGCATCGCCTGGGAGGAAACCGCGCAGCGCGCCGAGGCCATGGGCATACGGGTGGTACTGGTTCGCACCGGTCTGGTCCTGTCGGCCGAGGGCGGCTTTTTGTCGCGGCTGCTGCTGCCGTTCAAACTGGGGTTGGGCGGGCGTATTGGCAATGGCCGGCAGTGGATGCCGTGGATTCACATTGCCGATCAAATCGCTCTGATTGATTTTCTTCTGCACCGCGATGAGGCCAGCGGTCCTTATAATGCCTGCGCGCCGAACCCGGTGCGTAACCGCGATTTTGCCAAGGCCCTGGGGGGCGTGTTGCATCGGCCGGCCGTGGTGCCGATGCCGGAGCTGGCGCTGAAGGTCGCATTGGGAGAATTGTCATTGCTGTTGCTGGGCGGCCAGCGCGCAACGCCGGCCCGATTGCAGGCGGCGGGTTTCACTTTCCGGTTCACTGATTTGCATGCGGCTCTCGACGATTTGTCGGACCGCCTTTGAAATAGGACGTTGCATGACCGATCACGCGTTGCTTCTGGTGAATCTGGGTTCGCCTGCTTCTACTTCGGTGGCCGATGTGCGCCGCTACCTCAATCAGTTTTTGATGGATCCCTACGTCATCGACCTGCCGTGGCCGGTGCGGCGCTTGCTGGTGTCGCTGATCCTGATCAAGCGCCCCGAGCAATCGGCCCATGCCTATGCGTCGATCTGGTGGGACGAGGGCTCGCCGCTGGTGGTGCTCAGCCGTCGCTTGCAACAAGCCATGACTGCGCAATGGACCCAGGGGCCGGTTGAGTTGGCGATGCGTTATGGCGAGCCGTCCATTGAGTCGACCCTGGTGCGCCTGGCAAGCCAGGGCCACAAGAAGATCACGCTGGCGCCGTTGTATCCGCAATTTGCCGACAGCACAGTCACCACGGTGATCGAAGAAGCCAAGCGGGTGGTGCGCGAGAAGAAGCTCGATGTGCAGTTCTCGATTCTCCAGCCGTTCTACGATCAGCCGGAATACCTCGACGCCCTGGTTGCCAGCGCCAAGCCGTATCTGATGCAGGATTACGACCACCTGCTGTTGAGCTTCCATGGTTTGCCCGAGCGGCACCTGACCAAGCTCGACCCCACGGGTTTCCATTGCTTCAAGGACGCCGACTGCTGCAAAAATGCGCCGCCTGAGGTCATGGCTACGTGTTACCGCGCGCAATGCATTCGCACCGCCGACCTGTTCGCCCAGCGCATGGGGCTCAAGGATGGCCAATGGTCGGTGTCGTTCCAGTCGCGACTGGGGCGTGCCAAGTGGATCGAACCCTACACCGAAGCGCGCCTGGATGAACTGGCTAAAAGTGGCGTGAAAAAAGTGTTGGTGATGTGCCCGGCGTTTGTGGCCGACTGCATCGAAACCCTGGAAGAAATCGGTGATCGCGGGCGCGAGCAATTTCGTGAGGCGGGCGGGGAGGAGTTGGTGCTGGTGCCGTGTCTCAATGATGATGTGCAATGGGCGCAGGCGTTGAGCACCCTGTGCGAGCGGGCACCGATCGCTTTGTAAAAATCAAGGGCCCAATCGCGAGCAGGCTCGCTCCCACAATGGATCTCGAGTGTTCAAAGATCCGCTGATGTGGGAGCGAGCCTGCTCGCGATAGCTATCTGACTGGCAGCACAAAACTTCAAGCTTGAGTCAGATCAGCGGCTCATCCGCCTTCTTCTGCTTCCAGCCGTCATTGCCCGGCAGGATCAGGTTCAGGGCGATCGCCACTACCGCGCACAATGCGATGCCTTTGAGGCCGAAGTCGTCCGGGCCGGTGCCGGTGCCTACCAGCACACCGCCGATACCAAACACCAGCGTCACCGAAACGATCACCAGGTTGCGCGCTTCGCTCAGGTCGATCTTGTGGCGGATCAGCGTGTTCATGCCCACCGCCGCGATCGAACCGAACAACAGGCACAGGATCCCGCCCATCACCGGCACTGGGATGCTTTGCAGCAGCGCGCCGAACTTGCCGATGAACGCCAGGCTGATGGCGAAGATCGCCGCCCAGGTCATGATTTTCGGGTTGTAGTTTTTGGTCAGCATCACCGCGCCAGTGACTTCGGCGTAGGTGGTGTTGGGCGGGCCGCCGAACAGGCCGGCTGCCGTGGTGGCGATGCCATCGCCGAGCAGGGTGCGGTGCAGGCCGGGTTTTTTCAGGTAGTCGCGACCGGTCACGCTGCCCACCGCGATGACCCCACCGATGTGCTCGATGGCTGGCGCCAAAGCCACCGGCACGATGAACAGGATCGCTTGCCAGTTGAACTCCGGCGCGGTGAAATTCGGCAGGGCGAACCATGGCGCGGCGGCGATTTTGGCGGTGTCCACTACACCAAAATAAAACGCCATGGCAAAGCCCACCAGCACGCCGGAAATGATCGGCACCAGGCGGAAAATGCCTTTGCCGAACACCGCGACGATCAGGGTGGTGAGCAGCGCCGGCATCGAGATCAGCATCGCCGTCTGGTAGGCAATCAGCTCGGTGCCGTCGCCGGCCTTGCCCATGGCCATGTTGGCGGCAATCGGTGCCATGGCCAGGCCGATGGAAATGATCACCGGCCCAATCACCACCGGCGGCAGCAAGCGGTCGATAAATCCGGTGCCCTTGACCTTCACCGCCAGGCCCAGGAAGGTGTAGACGAAACCGGCCGCCATCACCCCGCCCATGGTCGCGGCCAGGCCGAACTGGCCCTTGGCGAGAATGATCGGGGTGATGAAGGCAAAGCTCGATGCCAGAAACACCGGCACCTGACGCCCGGTGACGATCTGGAACAGGATTGTTCCCAGGCCTGCGGTGAACAGCGCTACGTTCGGGTCCAGCCCGGTGATCAGCGGCATCAGTACCAGCGCGCCGAAGGCGACGAACAGCATCTGCGCGCCGGATAAGACCTGGCGCCAGAGCGGATCGTTGAACTCATCCTGCATGCTCAAGCGTCCTTCTGCTTGGTACCGAAGATCTTGTCGCCGGCATCGCCCAGGCCTGGGATGATGTAGCCATGTTCGTTGAGTTTCTGGTCGATGGAAGCGGTGTAGATGGTGACGTCGGGGTGAGCGTCTTCCACCGCCTTGATGCCTTCGGGGGCCGCCACCAGCACCATGGCGCGGATGTCACGGCAACCGGCTTTTTTCAGCAGGTCGATGGTGGCGACCATGGAGCTGCCGGTGGCGAGCATCGGATCGATGATCATTGCCAGGCGCTCGTCGATTTCCGGCACCAGTTTTTCCAGGTAGGTGTGCGCCTGCAGGGTCTGCTCGTTGCGGGCCACGCCCACGGCGCTGACTTTGGCGCCCGGGATCAGGCTCAGCACGCCTTCGAGCATGCCGATGCCGGCACGCAGGATCGGCACCACGGTGATCTTCTTGCCGGCGATTTTTTCCACCTGGACCGTGCCGGCCCAACCGTCGATTTCATAGGACTCCAGCGGCAGGTCCTTGGTGGCTTCATAGGTGAGCAGTGCACCGACTTCCTGGGCAAGTTCGCGGAAGTTCTTCGTGCTAATGTCGGCGCGGCGCATCAGGCCGAGTTTATGTCTGATCAGCGGGTGGCGGATCTCGAGGATGGGCATGGGGAAAGCTCCGGCGGCGGGCAAAAAAACCGGCCTAGATTAATCTATCCGAGGGTGTTGTCCTATAGACAATACAGAACGTTAGTCCACAAACGCTTGATCTGGCCGGGCGGGATGCGTACCTTTGCCCGCTTTTCCGAACCCGTCCCTCCCCCAACCTCCCCTGGAGAGCGCCATGTCCGCTGATCTCGAGCATATCCGTCAAATCATGCGAGAGGCTGACTGCCTGTACACCGAAGCCGAAGTCGAAGCGGCCATCGCCCGTGTCGGCGCGCAAATCAACGACCAGTTGGCCGATTCCAACCCGGTGGTGTTCTGCGTCATGAACGGTGGGCTGATTTTCTCCGGCAAACTGCTGACCTACCTGAACTTCCCGCTGGAAGCGTCCTATCTGCACGCCACCCGTTACCGCAACGAAACCAGCGGTGGCGACCTGTTCTGGAAAGCCAAGCCGGAAGTTTCGTTCATCGACCGTGACGTGCTGATCATCGACGACATCCTCGACGAAGGTCACACCCTGGGCGCCATCATCGACTTCTGCAAACACGCCGGTGCCCGCGCTGTGCACACTGCCGTGCTGATCGACAAGGACCACGACCGCAAGGCCCGTCCGGACCTGAAAGCCGATTTCGTCGGCCTGCCGTGCATTGACCGCTACATCTTCGGCTACGGCATGGACTACAAAGGTTACTGGCGCAATGCCAACGGTATTTTCGCCGTCAAAGGAATGTAATCGATGAACCGGCCGGGCTTTCTGGATCAAGCGCTGTTCAACGAACTGGCCGAGAAAGCCACGGCCAGTCCTCGCGGGCGCCAACACCACAATTTTCATCAGATGGACGAGCCTTGCCATCGCATGGCGGTTGGCTTGCAGCCGTCCACTTACATCCCGCCGCATCGCCACCTGAGCGCCGACAAGGCTGAAACCTTGCTGGTGCTCAAGGGCCGGCTCGGTGTGTTGATCTTTGATGAAACCGGGACGGTGGTGGACAAGCGTATCCTGCAGGCCGGTGGCGATTGCCTCGGTGTCGACCTGCCGGCGGGCGTGTACCACGGTTTAGTGGTGCTGGAAGCCGACAGCCTGATGTTCGAGTGCAAGGCCGGGCCTTACCGCCCGGTGGGCGATGGCGAACTGGCCCCCTGGGCGCCCCGCGAAGGCGAGGCGGGGGTGGCGCAGTACCAGGCCTGGATGCGCGCTCAGTTCGACTGAGCGTTGCTTCTGTGGCGAGGGAGCTTGCTCCCGCTGGGCTGCGCAGCAGCCCCAATTGCAGGTGGATGCTACGCACCCAAGCGGGAGCAAGCTCCCTCGCCACAAACAGCTGCGTGGCAACAGATCAATCAGGCCGGGCTCGAGTGTGCAGCGCTACCGGCGAGCCATTTTTCGCTTTTGGCCCGTGCCTGCTCCAGGGTCTGCACATACGCCAGTTGGCGCTGCTCGCGATGGATGCCGGCGCGGCGCAACTTCAGGCGTACCCGTGGCGCGGTTGCCACCAGAATCAGGCCGATGCCCTGCTTGCGGTAGTCCTTGAGGATGCTTTCAAAAGCCGCCAGCGCAGTCATGTCCAACATCGGCACGGCGCTCATTTCCACCACCATCACCCGAATCCCCGGATCGAATTTGCGCAGCACATCCAGGGCCTTTTCTGCCGCGCCAAAAAACAGCGGTCCGCGAATGGCGTAGCAGCGAACGTGTTCGGGCATCTCCAGCAGGGCCTGATGGAAATGGCGCGGCAGTTCGGCGGTGTCCGTCAGCTCGCTCATGCGTTTGATGAACAGCCCGGCGGCCAGCAGCAGGCCGACGGCGACGGCCAGGACCATGTCGAACAGTACGGTCAGGCTCAGGCAGGTCAGTAGCACCAGCACGTCACTGCGTGGGGCGATACGCAAGGTGTGCAGCACGTGTCCGGCTTCGCTCATGTTCCAGGCCACCATCACCAGCAACGCCGCCAGCGCTGCCATGGGCAGATAGCTGAACAACGGCGCCAGCAGCACAATTGCCCCCAGCACCACGAGGCTGTGAATGATTGCGGCCAATGGCGAAAACGCGCCGCTGCGCACATTGGTGGCGCTGCGGGCAATCGCCGCCGTGGCAGTGATGCCGCCGAACAGTGGCGCCACCAGATTGCCCAGGCCCTGGCCGATCAGTTCGGCGTTGGGGTCGTGTTTACTGCCGGTCATGCCGTCGGCCACCACCGCGCACAACAGCGACTCAATGGCACCGAGCATGGCGATGGCAAAGGCAGGCCCGAGCAATTGGCGGATCAGATCGTAGGACAGTTCCAAGGAGCGGCCCTGATTGTCCGGGAGATTCCAAGGCCAGTCGAAACTCGGCAAAAATGGCGGGATGCCGGGGTAACTGATGCCGTCGACCACGTAGCTGAAACGTTCGCCCAATGTCGCGATTTGCCAGCCGCCGCTTTCCAGCGCCAGCCCCAACAGCGCACCCACCAACAGGGCGACCAGATGTCCCGGAACACGCGGCACCCAGCGCGGCCAGACAATCAATACCGCCAGGCAGATGAGGCCGATAAGGCCGTCGCCGAGCCGGGCGCTGGGCAGCGCCGTGATCAAGGCGCCCAATTGCTCGATGTAATGCTCGGCGTTGCCGACAGTGGTCAGGCCCAACAGGTCTTTGAGTTGCAGGGTGGCAATGACCACGCCGATCCCAGCGGTAAAACCGAGAACGACCGGATAAGGAATGTACTGGATCAGCCGCCCGGCCCGCATCAGGCCCAGCGCTATCAGGATCATGCCCGCCAGCATCGTGCACAGCAGCAGGCCGCCCAGGCCGTATTGCTGGGTAATGGGCAGCAGGATCACCACGAACGCCGCTGTCGGCCCGCTCACGTTGAAGCGCGAGCCGCCGGTGAGGGCGATCAGGGGGGCGGCCACTAGCACCGTGTACAAGCCATGCTGCGGCGGCACGCCCACGGCGATTGCCAGGGCCATGGCCAAGGGGATGGCAATGATGCCGACGGTCAGCCCGGCCACCAGATCGCCGCGCAGGCGCTCAAGGGTGTAACCGGCGCGCCAGGTTTGGCGCCAAGCGGCGAATATCGGTGGGGCGGAGAAGGACATGGGCACTCCACGAAATGAGCGGGGCAAATACCAAATACCCGGCAAACACCTAACCAGTGGCGAGGGGATTTATCCCCGTTGGGCTGCATAGCAGCCCCCGTCGGGTTGGGTGATCTGTCTGATTCACCGAGTATCCGGTTTAGGTCTGCTTCGCAGCCCAGCGGGGATAAATCCCCTCGCCACAAGGGGCATCATGTGATGCGAGGGCTGATGGCTCCTTGAGTATGCCGTGCTCGTGGCGCGGATGTATTGACCTGGATCGTTATTTTTACCGCCTGGGCTCATGCTAGAGTGCCGGGCCAAGATCCTGGAGCCTGTCATGAGTGTACTGACCCGTCGCTGCGCCGCTCTGCTGCTGATGTCCAGCCTGTCGTGGGCGGCCGTTGGCGCGCCGATGCACAGTCAATTTCTGCCCCCCGACGATCTGGCGGTACGTCAGGAACAACCCGAACACCAGCAATTGCTTCAGGTCACCGAGTATTCGGTGGTGCTGGGCAATCAGCGTCAGTCCAACCAGCAACCGATACCGGTTACATCGCCGTTGCTGGTGCGCCTCAAAGGTAAACCCCTGAACAAAGGCGCCACCCTCAACCAGGTGATCTTGAACTTCGATGGCGAAAGCAAAAGCCTGAAAAAACCTGCCTTCGACGAGGCGAGCAAGACCCTGACCCTGTCTTATCCACAGGCCCAGTATCAAGTGGTGATCGATCTGCTGCGCAACGACACGGTGTACGTGCAGTTCCTCAGCTACGCCAATGGCCATATCTGGGCCGACCTGCACACCGGTGCTGTACGCCCGCGTTGAGCCCCGAGGCCTGCCGGGGGTAAACTGCCCGCCCCCGTGAACTGTGCGAGCTGGAGCCCGGCAATGCGTAAAGACAAGAAACAAGTGATTGGTGACGAGATTGGCGATGAGCAGATCAAGCTGTTCCTCAATTTCGATCCGGTCGATGCCACTTCGCCGTCGCTGCACAAACTGATCAAGGCCTACCGTGGCCTGCGGGTCGACGACTTCGAGCGCTTTCTGACGTTTTTCGTCGAGGCCGGCTACGACCTCAACGGTAAGGATGAGCATGGCAACGATTTCGTGGCGCTGATCCAAGATCAGCGCAATGCCGAGGAATACATCGAGTTGATCAACAAGGCTCGTGGCTGATTACTAAGCGGCCTGCTTCGCTGGCTAGCGGGAGAAAGCCCCCTCGCCACGACAGCTTCTCCCATAAAAAAACGCCCCGCTCTCAGAAAGAACGGGGCGTTTTTTTATCCGGCAGAATCAAGCGAAGCTGGGTGTCTCGCTGCTTTCTTCAACCAGTTCCAGGGCGACGTTGTTCTGCGCATTGACCTTGCGATACAGCGCTGCGTCGGTTTCCAGCACTTTTTCCCGCGCCGGGAAGATCTCAGCGAGTTTGCTCGCCCATTCTCCCTTGGCTTTGTCCGGGAAGCAGCGCTCGATCAGGTCCAGCATGATCGAGACGGTCACCGAAGCACCGGGCGAGGCGCCGAGCAAGGCGGCGAGGGTGCCGTCCTTGGCCGCTACCAGTTCGGTGCCGAACTGCAGGACACCGCCTTTCTTCGGGTCTTTCTTGATGATCTGAACCCGTTGGCCGGCCACTTCCAGGCGCCAATCCTCGGCTTTCGCCTCGGGATAGAAGCGACGCAGGGATTCCAGGCGCTGCTCCATGGACTGCATCACTTCGCTGATCAGGTACTTGGTCAGGTCCATGTTGTCCCGGGCCACGGCCAGCATCGGGCCGATGTTGCCGGCACGTACCGACAGCGGCAGATCCATGAGCGAACCATGCTTGAGGAACTTGGTGGTGAAACCGGCGTATGGCCCGAACAGCAGGGATTTCTTGCCATCGACTACGCGGGTGTCCAGATGCGGCACGGACATCGGTGGCGAGCCCACGGCGGCCTGGCTGTAGACTTTGGCCTGGTGATGTTTGACCACTTCCGGGTTGTCGCAACGCAGCCACTGGCCGCTGACCGGGAAGCCACCGAAGCCTTTGCTTTCTTCGATGCCCGACGCTTGCAGCAGCGGCAATGCCGCCCCACCGGCGCCCAGGAAGACAAACTTGGCATCGACGTCACGGCTGCTGCCGGAATTGACGTCCTTGATGCTGACGGTCCAGCCCGCGCCGTTGCGCTTGAGGCCGGTGACGCGCTTGCAATATTTGACCTGGGTGTCCGGGGCGCTGGTCAGGTGCTTGAGCAACTGGTTGGTCAGGGCGCCGAAGTTGACGTCGGTGCCGTTCATGACGCGGGTGGCGGCGATGACTTCGTCAGCTGGCCGGCCCGGCATCATCAGCGGCATCCACTCGGCCATCACGGCCTTGTCCTCGGTGTATTCCATGTCAGCGAAGGCGTGATGCTGGCGCATCAGTTCAAAGCGCTTTTTCAGGAACGACACGCCTTTTTCACCCTGCACGAAGCTCAGGTGCGGGACGGGGGCAATGAAGGATTTGGATGAGCCGAACGTGCCTTTTTTGGTCAGGTACGTCCAGAACTGCTTCGACACCTCGAACTGGGTGTTGATGTGCACGGCTTTCTTGATGTCGACACTGCCATCGGCCGCCTGGGGCGTGTAGTTCAGCTCACACAGCCCGGCGTGGCCGGTGCCGGCGTTGTTCCACGGGTTGGAACTCTCCGCGGCACCGGAATCCATCAACTCGACGACTTCCAGCGAGATCGCGGGGTCGAGTTCCTTGAGCAGCACGGCCAGGGTGGCACTCATGATGCCGGCCCCTACCAGAACTACATCGACTGCTTCGTTATGCGCCATTTAACGCGTCTCCAAAATCTGCAGCACCAAATTGTCGGCATGGCGGCCAGGAGTGGCGGGGCAGGTCAGTTGCGCCCCAGGTATCCATGGCCAGGATCGCCATGTCCGAATCTTCGCAATTTTTCGCAACTACTGCGGATGCATGCAGCCTGGCCTCAGAGTCCCATGAACTCATTTAAGCGCCGGGCAGGCAATTCGACTTATGGCCGAGACATCCGTTCGTGCAACCAAATCCGTAGCGGACAGGCTTCAGGCGCCGGTTCTTGAGCGATAGGCGGTCCTGTGTCGTTGGGCTGTTTCAGACGCTAATGGTGCTTGTTCAGACGCAAAACTATTCATTTGCTCGCCACACTCTCGTGAAGTTGTGAAAACCCGTTTTTTCACGCTCTTTTGAAGACGTGAACCTCAAAAAAGGGCTGTCCCAGCCTGGCACCGCGCCCGGTTTGGTTTGCCCCCATGTAATACATGACAGGCAAAACGGGCAGACAGCTCAGTGACCGAGCGTAATGACAGCTCTGCAGATTCGCGAAAAGTGGTGATTTGCTTGAAGAACAGCAAGCGCGCCAGCTTCACTCGATCTGTGTGGGCGGCTCTCTGTGGGCGGTGCGGGGTGCCAATACAAGCGCATTAGCGGTGTTGCGAGGCCCGATCAGGAGACGTCCTTATAATCGGGGGCAGATTGTATCGAAGAAACGCAGGGAAATGGTCGTGTTTAATGACTTTTATTAGCCATCCGGTCAGACGGCCAACAGTTGACGGTTGCGTGGGCGAGCGCCAAGGGTTTGCACGCGGGCGCTGGCGGGCAATGGCTGGTGCAGCCAGTTCAAGCGAATCTCTTCGATTTCCACCCAACCTTCACCCATGGGCTGCAGGTTGCATTGCTTGAATGCCTGGCAACGGCCGTTGCGGTCCAGCAGGGCGAAGCAGCGGTGCTGTGGGCGCGGAGTGAACAGGGAAATGAGAAAACGCATGGTCGGACACCGTGTCGGGGAGCTTGTGCGAAGGCTGACAGGAGGCCATGACATGCCGGTGTAAGGATCATGACAATGGCATGACACGAACCGGTTTTCCCATGGGGTGTCAGACATTTGAGTATTCATCGTGCAGCGCTAGTTCACCGCCATAGCGCACCGCTATACTGCGGGCCTGTTTGTGCCCGATTCTGGAGAGAAGAGCATGTTGCAACGCCTGTTGTTCGGTTTGATCGCTGTGACCAGTCTGGCCCTCGTCGGCTGCGCCCACAGCCCGCAACAACTTAACCCGGAGCCCAAGCTCAACGCCCAGCTGGCGCCCGTGGGCCGCGGCCAGCCGGTGGTGGTACGGGTGGTGGACGGTCGTCCGTCGCCGACCCTCGGCACCCGCGGCGGGCTGTACCCGGAAACCAGTGTGATCACGGTGCAGGGCGCGCAGATTTTGCCCAAGCTGCAGGCCCAGGCCGAAGCGGCGGTACGTTTGCTGGGCTTCACCCCTACCGCCAATGCGATGAATGCACCGCAACTGACCGTCACCCTGGCCGAGTTGAAGTACCAGTCGCCCAAGGAAGGCATGTATGTGACCGAAGCCACCATCGGCGCGACCTTCCGCTCCGAGGTGCAGAACGCCAATCGTCGTTACAGCGGTCGTTACGGCGCCTCGCTGGACCAGCGCTTCGGCATGGCGCCTAACCAGGACACCAACACCAAGCTGGTCAGCGACGTGTTGAGCGACGCCCTGACACGCCTGTTCAAGGACCCGACCATTGGTCAGGTGCTGGCTGAGTAAGTAGGACGTTCCGTAACCCCTGTGGGAGCGAGCCTGCTCGCGATGGCGGATCAGTCAACATTGAGGTGACTGACACTCCGCTATCGCGAGCAGGCTCGCTCCCACAGTTTTTTTGCAAGCAAGAAACCTTCATGCAGCCTGGGAATACAGCTCCAGCACGCTGATCCCAGTCAGCAGATCGGTCTCCGGAAGGTCGGCGTGTTGATGGCCGCCAAGGGCGCAATACACCAGCCAATGCCGATCCTGTACGTTGAAGGACAGGCTGCCGACGAGGTTCTGTTGTTCGTCGCTCGGGCTGATGAGATAGAGACGATCCTGGTTTTCGGCGTGGAGCATGGTGGGTTCCGGGCAGGTTTGAAGGGCGACAGGGTGGCCTATTCAGATGACGAAACCGTGACGCCCGGAATTAGCCGGATTGAACCTGTGGCGAGGGGATTTATCCCCGCTGGGTCGCGAAGCGGCCCCTGGGACGTCTGCCTTGCTTAAGCGTTTGCGAGCGCTGCGCACTCGAGCGGGGATAAATCCCCTCGCCACAAAGTCTGCGCGCCATCGCCCCAACTGATCGTTATTGGTCGGAAAAAGTGCAGTAGGCGAGGGCGCTTTCGGTAGAATTCACGCCGTTCGTAGGTCCCGGGCGCGTCCTGTCCGTTTATTGCTTGAGGTTTGTGATGTCGCTGCATTTGTTTTCGTTGTTCGCTGCTCACCCCGCCAAACTGATCAACCTGCTCGCATTGTTGTTTGCCTGCCCGGGCGGTTGGGTGCTGCATGCCACGCGCCGCCGTGAACAACGGGCGCGGGCCTGCCTTGAGGCGCGCAAGAGCGACGGCGACGAGCGATTCGAAGCCTTGCTGGACCTGGCGACCCAGCGCATGAACCGGTTTTTCTACCGTTTCGGCTTTGCCTGCCTGGGCCTGGCACTGCTGGTGTCGTGGGTCAGCACACAGTTCTGATGGATAAAAAAAGATCGCAGCCTTCGCCAGCGCCTACAAGATGAACAATCGATTCATGTAGGCGCTGGCGAAGGCTGCGATCTTTTTGACAGGCGTCGCTTAAAGCGCCAATCCCGCCTTGACCCGATACTGATTACGCACCGGTGTCGCGTATTGCAGCACCAGGAATGGGCGGTGCTCCGGCGGGCAAGCGTCCAGCCGGCGCTGCCATTCTTCCTGGGCCTTGGCCAGTTCATCGGCGCCAAACACCTCGGCCGCTGTCGGAACCTGCAACTGCGGGTCGGCGTCGGCCCATTGGGCGTAAGCCAGGTAATGCACCGGGAACAGGCGGTAGCCGCCGAGAATCTGCCGGTCCATTTCCTGGGCCAGTTGCTTGGTGTCCTCGAACAGCTCGGTGATCGGCGCGGCGAAGTTCACGTGGACCCGCCCCTTGTAGCCGGTAATGCCCTTGGCGATGCTCACGTCGTCTTCGCCCGGTGCCTTGGTGTAGGTGCCGGTGGTGGCGCGGATGTACAGCTCGCGGGCCTTGGCCTGGTCGCACGGGTCGTATTCGTAGCTGATGGACACCGGCGTGAGGTTCAGCGACTGGATGACCTCGCCGAAGGGTTCGTCCTTGCGGCTCATGTGGAACATCTTGAGGATCGCCGATTCGGTGCGGTCGTCACCGTCCTTGGCCCGACCCTCGGCCTGGGCAATCCAGATCGAGGCGCAGTCGTTGCGGATCGAGTGATTGATATAGGCCGAGAGCAACTGGTACGCGGCCATTTTTTCCCGCCGTCCGGTGATGGAGCGGTGCACGATGAAGCTTTTGTTCAGACGCATCAGATCGCTGACAAAGGGCTTCTGCAGCAGGTTGTCGCCGATGGCGATGCGTGGCGTCGGCAAGCCGGCGTGGTACACGGCGTAGTTGACGAAGGCCGGGTCCATCACGATGTCGCGGTGGTTGGCGATGAACAGGTACGCGCTACCGGATTTGAATTGCTCCACCCCGGTGTAGGTCACGCCATCGGTGGCACGCTCGATCGTGTGGTCGACATAGAACTCCACTTTGTCCTGCAAAGTGGCGACCGATGTCACGCCGGCGAACTCACGACGCAACCTTTGCGCTATAAGAGGCTTGAGCATCCAGCCGAAAGCCCCGGCCAGGCGTGGGAAGCGGAAGTGGGTGAGGATATCTAGAAACGCCTTGTCGCCGAGCAGCCGTGCCAGCACCGCTGGGACTTCGCTGTCGTCGTAAGGTCGGATGGCATCGAATTCGCCCATCATGCTCTCTTGTAGGAAACGGCTAGGGTAAGTAAAGGTTCGATCGAAAAACCGACAGGGCACGGCCTGGAAGATCCGCCAGACAAAAATAGCCCTGCAAATAGACCGGCGATTATACGCACAAGTCACCTGGGAGACCGCGATGCTGGAAACCGCTCCGTATGAATGTCCGTATTGTGGTGAGGAAGTGGAAACGCTGGTGGACCTGTCCGGCGGTGATCAGACCTATATCGAGGACTGTCAGGTCTGTTGCCGACCGATAACATTTGTCCTGCAGGTCCACGATGAAGAATGGCATCTGGAAGTCTTCAGTGAAAACGAATGATGGGGGACGTCCATGCAGCGAATCTACGAGCTGGAAAACCTGATGGAAGGCGAACTGCTCCAGGGCATGCTCGCCAGCGAAGGCATCACCGCCCACCTGGTGGGCCGTGACCTGGTGGGCGGCGCCGGCGAGTTGCCGATGTATGGCCTGCTGGGACTGGCGGTGGAGGACGACCAGGCGCAATACGCCCGGGAGCTGATCGCCGCCTACAATGCCGCGCTGCCATTGCCCGGCGATGAGCCGGACAGTTACCCCGGCACATTGGTCTGTTAGGCTGGCGACCGTTTGATCAAGAGTCGTGTTGCCCCATGTGTGGACGTTATGCCCTGTTTCGCTGGAACCCCGCCTTTGCGGCCTTGCCCGGCTTCCCCGCCGACCAGAAGGCCCAGTGGAATATTTCGCCCAACGATTCGGTGCTGATGCTGCGCGCCGGCGCTGAGGGGCAGCGCGAACTGGCCCGGGCCCGCTGGGGCCTCACGCCGCCCTGGCTGACCGACCTGTCCCGTACCCCGGCCCACGCCCGGGCCGAAACCGTGGCCGAGCAGCCGATGTTTCGTGAGGCCCTGCGCCTGCGCCGTTGCCTGCTGCCGGCCAACGGCTTCTATGAATGGCGCGGTGGCACGCGCAAACGCCCTTACTGGTTGACGCCGGGTGAGGGCTCTTCGTTGTTTTTCGCCGCGATCTGGGAAGCCTATCCCGTGCAGGAACAGGTGTGGCTGAGCACCGCAGTCATCACCCAGCCGGCGGCAGGGCAGCGTCGGCCGTTGATCCTGGATGAAGAGGGCCAGCGTCTGTGGCTCGATCCCGAGACGCCACTGCATGTATTGCAAGGCTTGCTGGCCAGTGAACCGGCGGCATTGCGCGAGCGGGTACTGGCCAACATGGTCAATGATCCGAAGCTCAACGGGCCGGAGTGCCTGACTCCGGCTTGAGTGTTGAGGCGCCTGTGCTGGCCCCATCGCGAGCAGGCTCGCTCCCACATTAGAAATCGTGTTCGCCACCAACCCTTTGTGGGAGCGAGCCTGCTCGCGATGGGGCCCTCGGATCAAACCTTGAACTGATTGATCAACCGCCGCTGCTGCTCCGCCAGTTTGGTCAGATCCGCACTGGCCGCGCTGGATTCGTCCGCGCCACCGGCCACTTCATTTGCCACTTGCCCGATGTTGATCACGTTACGGTTGATGTCATCGGCCACCGCGCTTTGTTCCTCGGCGGCGCTGGCGATCTGGGTGTTCATGTCGTTGATCACCGACACCGCCTGGGTGATGGTCTCCAGGGCCTGGGCCGCTTTCGCTGCGTGTTGCACGCTTTCATCGGTGCGGTGCTGGCTGTCTTCCATCACCCGCACCACATCCCGGGTGCCTTGTTGCAACTGTTGGATCATCGTCTGGATTTCTTCAGTGGCCTGCTGCGTTTTCTGCGCGAGGTTGCGCACCTCATCGGCCACCACCGCAAATCCACGCCCCTGTTCACCGGCGCGAGCTGCTTCGATGGCCGCGTTGAGGGCCAGCAGGTTGGTCTGTTCGGCGATCCCGCGGATGGCGGTGAGAATCGCGTTGATGTTCTCGCTGTCCTTGGCCAGAGCCTGCACCACGCCCACGGCCTTGCCGATTTCCACGGCCAGGGCGCCGATGGAGGTGGAAGTGTCCCGCACGATCTGCATGCCCTGGCTGGCAGCCTGGTCTGCGTGACCAGCGGCTTGGGCGGCCTGGGTCGCGTTGCGGGCCACGTCCTGGGCGGTGGCGGTCATCTCGTGCACGGCGGTGGCGACCTGATCGATCTCCACCATTTGTTTGTGCACGCCCTGGTTGGTGCGGATGGCGATGTCGGCAGTGTGCTCCGAGGAATCGCTGACGCTCTGCACCGAGGTGACGACCTGGGTGATCATCCCTTGCAACTTGCTCAGGAAGGTATTGAAGCCCTTGGCGATCGCACCCAGTTCATCCGCGCGGTCGCTCACCAGCCGACGGGTCAGGTCGCCTTCGCCCTGGGCGATGTCATCGAGCATCGCCACCATTTGCTTGAGGGGACGGGCGATGCCGTGGGCCACCAGCCAGATCACCAGCAGGCCGATGCCGGCAATCACCAGGCCCACCATGGCCATGCCGAAGATGTCGGTCTGGCGTTGCGCATCCAGGTCTTTTTGCAACGCTTGCAGTTCGGCCATCACCGCATCCAGTGGCAGTTGCAGCATCAGCGTCCAACGGGCTTGGGTTTCACCGATGCCGAACGGCATGTACACCTCGATATGCCCATGGGCTTCATCGACGTCGTAACGTACCTGGCCGACGCTGAGCTTGGACAGGTTGTCCAGTTCATTGGCGTCCAGCAGGTCGCTGGCCTTTTCTCCCAGTTTGGACGGGTCCTTCGTGAAGGCCACCAAGCGGTTGTTGCTGGAGAGCAACGCCATTTCCCCGGCGCCCTCATACAGCTCGCGGTCGGCAGCGACGAGCATGTCCTGGATGAAGTTCACCGACAGGTCGGCGCCGACGATGCCCTGGAACTTGCCATCGACCATGATCGGCTCGATGAACGAGGCGAGCATGGTCATGGTGTTGCCAACGCGATAAGGCGCCGGGTCGATCACGCAGGCTTTCTTGCTGTCCCGGGAGCACAGGTAGTACTCACTGGCGCGAATACCGGTGGACAGCAGTTTCTGGTCCGTCACATCGGCGAGCTTTTCCAGGCCCAGGGTGCCGTCCTGGTTGCGAAACCACCACGGCAGGAAGCGCCCGTCGGCTTCCATGCCCAGCACCGGGCTGTTCACGTAATTGGCGTCGTCGTGGTCAATGGCGTTCGGTTCCCAGGCGATGTAGGCGCCGAGAATCTTCGGGTTGCGCACCACGGTTTCGCGCAGCAGGCTGATCATCTGCTCGCGGGGCACCTTCAATTGCGCGTTGCCGTCCGGGCCGTTCATGCCCATCAAGGCATTGGTGGTCGCCAGGCCCCGGGCAAGCAACAGCGGTGCCTCCAGTTCTCGCTGGATCAGGCTGGCCTGGGTGCGGGCGAGCGCGTCGAGGCGTTGTTCGATCAGATGCTCGAACTGCGCCTTGGTCCGCTGTTGCACCATGTCCTGGGTGCGGGCGCCGGCAAACAGCGCGTACAGCACCAGGGCACCGACCACACTGAGGATGATGGCGCCGGCCAGAGCGGCCACGGAAAACTGGATCGATTTGAATTTCATAAAGGCTCCGGACGCGGGAATGACGTCTGAAGCCTGTATCGGCGATTCTTTGGCCCAGCATGAGGCGCTGTTCGTCGGATGACTGTTTTGGCTTTGTGGGTGTCGTAAATGGACTGGAGTAGGGTCTGTCTGAAAAAACTGTAATCCCACGCTATGTATCTGGCGCCGATACAAATCAGCGCCTAGGATACGCCCACGTTTCCAGGGAGCTTCTTACATGAACAAGATATTGATGGTGAGTGCACTGAGTGTGGGCTTGCTGCTTGCCGGTTGCCAGTCGGTCAACACTACCAGCGGCGGAGCCGTGGGCGTGGAGCGCAAGCAATACATGTTCAGCATGCTGTCCACCGACCAGGTCAATCAGATGTATGCCCAGTCCTACCAAAAGACCATGGGCGAAGCGAGCGCCAAGGGTGTATTGGACAAGACGAGTAGCGATGCCAAGCGCGTCCAGGCCATCTCCAGTCGGCTGATCGCTCAGGCACCTGTGTTCCGCCCGGATTCGGCGCAATGGAACTGGGAAGTGAACCTGATCAAGAGCGATGAGCTCAACGCCAGTTGCGGCCCCGGCGGCAAAATCATTTTCTATACCGGCTTGATCAACAAGCTCAAGCTCACTGACGATGAAATCGCCGCGATCATCGGCCACGAAATCGCTCACGCCTTGCGCGAGCACGGCCGCGAAGCGATGTCCAAGGCCTACGGCATCGAAATGGCCAAGCAGGGCGCCGGTGCATTGTTCGGTCTGGGCCAGGACAGCCTGGCACTGGCCGATACCGTGGCCAACTACGGCATGACCCTGCCCAACAGTCGCGGCAATGAGAACGAAGCCGACCTGATCGGCCTGGAACTGGCCGCTCGCGCCGGCTACGACCCGAATGCCGCGATCACGTTGTGGAACAAGATGGCCAAGGCTTCGGAAGGTGCGCCGCCGGAGTTCATGAGCACCCACCCGTCCTCCAGCAGCCGGATCGCGTCGCTGCAGGCGGCGATTCCGAAGGTGATGCCGCTGTATCAGCAGGCCAGAAAGTAACCATCGTTGTGGGAGCAAAGCTTGCTCGCGACAGAGGCGACGCAGACTTCAATCAGACCGCGTCATCGTTTATCGCGAGCAGGCTCGCTTCCACAAGAGATTGGCCGTGTTCGATATTCTTGTGATCACCCGCAGCCAGTGTGGGAGCGAGCCTGCTCGCGATGAACGATAACGCGGTATTACTCACCTACCCGATCAAACCCACCCACTGCTCTGCATCGCCTTGTACACCGCCACGATCGCCAGGACCAAGAACGCCGAGGCGGCCAGGCGGCGGATCAGCGTCAGGGGGAGCTTTTCAGCGGCGAAGTTACCGGCCAATACCACCGGCACGTTGGCAATCAGCATGCCCACGGTGGTGCCGATGATCACCAGCCACAGTTCCGGGTACTGCGCGGCGAGCATCACTGTGGCGATCTGGGTCTTGTCGCCGATTTCCGCCAGGAAGAACGCGATCAGCGTGGTCAGGAATGGCCCGAACTTGCGGGCCGTACTGGCTTCGTCATCGTCCAGTTTGTCCGGCACCAACGTCCACAGCGCCGTGGCGGCAAAGCTCACCGCCAGGATCCAGTGCAGGACCGCGTCCGAGAAAATACTCCCGACCCAGGCCCCCACCGCGCCGGCTGCCGCATGGTTGGCCAAGGTGGCGGCAACGATGCCGGCAATGATGGGCCAGGGTTTGCGAAAGCGAGCCGCGAGAATAAGCGCGAGCAGTTGCGTCTTGTCGCCGATTTCGGCCAGCGCAACGATAGCGGTAGGTACGAGGAAAGAGTCCAGCATCAGGTGATTCCTAGAGGGGCGGGTCGACACGGCTATGACACGTACAGCCTTCCCGCCCCGGGTAAGGTGTGCGTGTCATAGGTCTTGTCAAACCCAGCGACCATCTGCGTGGACGCTTGGGCCGCATACGCCATGGTCTGCTGACCAAGTATGTTGACGTATGCCGGGCGAGCGTGGCGCTCGCGGGAGACTACTCCCCTAGGACGGAGCGGATTCTGCCTAGGCAAATCCGATTGGGCAAGTGCTGTTTCTTAAATTTGCTTCAGCCGCGCTTGGCCCGGTAGATGCGAAAACCCTGGCCTTCGGCCTTGATCGCGCACACCCCCAGATGCTCTTCGATCAGCGGCTGATACTTGAGGAAACTGTTCGCCACCAAGCGCAGTTCGCCGCCATTTTTCAGATGTTTAGCTGCTTTTCGCAGCAGGTTTTCCGTGGCGTGGTAGTCGGTGTGCACGCCCACATGGAACGGCGGGTTGCTTAGAATCGCGCTTAATCCCATGGGCGCGGCGTCGATACCGTCGCCGGTCAGCACCTCGGCCTCCAGACCATTGGCGGCCAGGGTCAGGCGGCTGCTGGCGGCAGCGAACGCATCCACGTCCAGTAGCGTGACGGTGTTGTGCGGATAGCGACGCTTGACCACTGCCCCCAGCACCCCGGCGCCACAACCGAAGTCCAGCAGGTGGCCGCTGGGCAGTTTATCCAGGTGTTCCAGCAACAGCGCACTGCCGCGATCCAGGCGACCGTGGCTGAACACCCCCGGCAGGCTGATGACCTTCAGTGCGCCTTCGGCCAGGGGCAGCTCGTAGGTCTGGGCGAGGCTTTCCAAAGGCTTGGCCTCGGGGACGTCGGCCACGGTGACCTGCCATAGCTGACAATGGCGCGCGCTGTCGAGCTTGCGCGGCTTGCCGAAGGCATTGAGCTGCTTGGACGCGCCTTCGATGCCGCTGCGCTTTTCCCCCACCAGATACACCTCGCGACCGGCCAGGCGCGAGGCCACGGCGTTGAGGATGTAGTCGGTCAGGTCCTTGGCCTTGGGCAGGAACACCACGGCGGTATCGAACTCACGGGCCGGCACGTTCACGCCAAAGTGGCTGCGCTCGGGGAAACGGGCATCCAGCGCGGCCTGATCACCGGCGTGCCAGCACCAGCCATGGGCTTGGGGCAAGCGGCCGAGCAGATCGTCGGCGGGCAGGCCGGCCAGCAGGACCGAACCCTCAAACAACTCGGCCTGACGAAGCAGTACTTCACTGCGCGGATCCATGGTCTGCTCCTTGAAAAAAAGTGCGGCAGTTTATCAACTGACGACTCGCCGCGCTGTACCGCTGAAAAAACCTTGGGCGTTTTCCGTCAGTTGGCCAACGATCCGTTGCCGCGCCTCGCGGCTGCCCCAGGCGTTATGGGGCGTGACGATCAAGCGAGGAATGTCGGCGGCCAACAGCGGATTGCCCTGGGTCGGTGGCTCCACGCTCAGTACATCGGTGGCCGCGCCGCCCAAATGGCCGCTGCGCAAGGCATCGGCCAGGGCCTGTTCGTCGATCAGGCCGCCGCGGGCGGTGTTGAGCACAAAGGCGCCGGGTTTGAGCTGCGCCAGTTGCCGGGCGCCGATGAAGTTGCGCGTGTGTTCGTTGAGAGGACAGTGCAAGGTCAGGGCATCGATCTGCGGCAACAGTTGATCCAGAGGCAAGCGGTCGGGGCGGGCAGGGCGTCCGGGGATCTGCCCCAACAGCACGCGCATGCCAAAGGCCTCGGCCAGTCGTCCGACGGCGCTGCCCAGTTCACCATGACCCAACAGCCCGAGGGTTTTGCCTTCCAGTTCGACAATGGGATAGTCCAGCAGGCAAAACTGCGAAGCCTGCTGCCACCGACCTGCGCCGACTGCTTTTTGGTAATCACCCAGGCGCGTCGCCAGATTCAAGAGCAGCATGATCGTGTGCTGGGCCACCGACGGCGTGCCGTAGCCCTGACAGTTGCACACTGTTATGCCGTGTTGGCGCGCGGCGTCCAGGTCGACGTTATTGGTGCCGGTGGCGCTGATCAGGATCAGCTTCAGCTCGGGGTTGGCGGCCATGGCGGTCGCATCGATCACGACCTTGTTGGTGATCGCCACCGTGGCGCCCTTGAGCCGCTCGCTCACTTCATCCCGGCTCGTGCGGGCGAACAGTTGCAGTTCACTGAAGCAGTTGCGCAGTGGTCCCAGGTCCAGATCGCCGAGGTCCAGGGAAGGGTGGTCGAGGAAAACTGCGCGGCCGTTGTTCGTCATCAGCTGTACCTTTTATCGCAGGAATCGAAGGCGTAATGTGGCGAGCCTATCAGATGTGTGTGGGAGCAAGCTTTGCTCCCACACAGCCCCTCACTCACAGTTGATGTTTGTCTTGAGATTGAGCTAGCCAAGGAGTCCCCATGTACCTCACCGAATTCCTCACCGTCGCCCTGATCCACCTGTTGGCCGTGGCCAGCCCCGGGCCGGATTTTGCCGTGGTGGTGCGCGAGAGCGTGACCCATGGTCGCCGCGCCGGAACCTGGACTGCGCTGGGTGTGGGCACGGCGATTTTCCTGCATGTGGGGTATTCGCTGCTGGGCATTGGCCTGATCGTGTCGCAATCGATCGTGCTGTTCAACGCGCTGAAATGGGCCGCCGCCGGCTACCTGCTGTACATCGGCTTCAAGGCGCTGCGGGCGCAACCGGTCAAGCCGACGGCGGACAACCTGCACAAAGAGGCCGGCCAACGTACCGCCCGTGGCGCGTTCACCTCGGGCTTCGTCACCAACGGCCTGAACCCCAAGGCGACGCTGTTTTTCCTGTCGCTGTTCACCGTGGTCATCAACCCTCATACCCCCCTGGCAATCCAGGCCGGTTACGGCGTGTACCTGGCGGCGGCGACGGCAGTGTGGTTCTGTTTGGTGGCCATGCTGTTCAGCCAGCAGCGCGTGCGCGCCGGGTTTGCCCGCATGGGCCACTGGTTCGACCGGACCATGGGCGCGGTACTCGTTGCCATTGGCGTCAAATTGGCGTTTACCGAGATGCGTTGATCGCCCCGACTCCTGACTGCAGGTGACGGTATATGGCTCAAGGCCAGTATTTGCGGGCGGATCAAATCATTCCTTTGGCTGATTTGATCCGCGTACCGGCGCTCTACAGTGCTCACTTCCAGCCAAGACCGTGCAGTCAGAAAAGGGACTCTTATGTTGCAGACTCGCGTTATTCCTCCAGCCGAAGGCGCTTATCAATACCCGCTGCTGATCAAGCGGCTGCTGATGTCCGGTGCGCGTTACGAGAAAACCCGCGAGATCATTTACCGCGACCAGTTGCGCTACAGCTATCCGACCCTGATCGAACGCGTCGCGCGGCTGGCCAATGTGCTGACCGAGGCCGGGGTCAAGGCCGGTGATACCGTGGCGGTGATGGACTGGGACAGCCATCGCTACCTGGAATGCATGTTTGCGATCCCGATGATCGGCGCGGTGATCCACACCATCAACGTGCGCTTGTCACCGGAACAGATCCTCTACACCATGAATCACGCTGAAGACCGCTTCGTGCTGGTCAACAGCGAGTTCGTCGGTTTGTACCAGGCGATTGCCGGACACCTGACGACCGTAGAAAAAACCCTCCTGCTGACCGACCTGCCTGAAAAAACCGCCGACCTGCCGAACCTGGTGGGCGAATACGAACAACTGCTCGCCGCCGCCAGCCCCGCCTACGATTTCCAGGACTTCGACGAAAACTCGGTCGCCACCACGTTCTATACTACCGGCACCACCGGCAACCCCAAGGGCGTGTATTTCACCCATCGGCAACTGGTGCTGCACACCATGGGCGTGTCGACCATCATGGGCGCCATCGACAGTGTGCGGTTGCTGGGCACCAACGACGTGTACATGCCGATTACGCCGATGTTCCATGTCCATGCCTGGGGCCTGCCGTACGTGGCGACCATGCTCGGGCTCAAGCAGGTCTACCCCGGCCGTTATGACCCCGAATTCCTGGTCCAGTTGTGGCGCAAGGAGAAAGTCACCTTTTCCCA
The DNA here is from genome assembly GCF_034555295.1 of Pseudomonas sp. N-137. Classification (NCBI taxonomy): domain Bacteria; kingdom Pseudomonadati; phylum Pseudomonadota; class Gammaproteobacteria; order Pseudomonadales; family Pseudomonadaceae; genus Pseudomonas; species Pseudomonas sp. N-137. Next base: position 26,289 of record NZ_JAXUDQ010000025.1, on the reverse strand, counting down.
CTGCGTGCCGACCATTCTGCAAATGGTCCTCAATGCCAAGGGCGCCCAGGACACCGATTTCGCTGGCTGGAAAATCGTCATCGGCGGCAGCGCCCTGAACCGCAGCCTTTATGAAGCGGCCAAGGCCAGGGGCATCCAGCTCACCGCCGCCTATGGCATGTCGGAAACCGGCCCGCTGGTGTCCTGCGCCCACCTCAACGACGAATTGATGGCCGGCAGCGAAGACGAACGCATCACCTACCGGATCAAGGCCGGCGTACCAGGGCCATTGGTGGAAGCGGCGATTGTCGACGCCGAGGGGCATTTCCTGCCCGCTGACGGCGAGACCCAGGGCGAGCTGGTGCTGCGCGCACCGTGGCTCACCGAGGGTTATTTCAACGAGCCGCAGAAGGGCGCCGAGCTCTGGGCCGGCGGCTGGCTGCACACCGGCGATGTCGCCACGCTGGACAGCATGGGCGTGATCGATATTCGCGACCGCATCAAGGACGTGATCAAGACTGGCGGTGAATGGATCTCGTCCCTGGACCTGGAAGACCTCATCAGCCGTCACGTGGCGGTACGCGAAGTAGCAGTGGTGGGGATTCCCGATCCGCAGTGGGGCGAGCGCCCATTTGCCTTGCTGGTCATCCGCGAAGGGCATCAGATCGGGGCTCGCGAGCTCAAGGAACATCTCAAGCCGTTCGTCGAATTGGGGCACCTGAGCAAGTGGGCGATCCCGAGCCAGATCGCCCTTGTTACGGAAATTCCCAAGACCAGCGTCGGCAAGCTCGACAAGAAGCGTATCCGCATCGACGTCACCGAATGGCAGAGCAATAACAGCACCTTCCTGTCGACGCTTTAAACGTTTTTGCCGTGCCCGAAAGGGCACGGCAGCCCCACCAAGCAAGCGCTTGCCTTGTCAAACCGAAAATTTCAGCCATCCTTGCCGTGCCGACATCTGTCGGCCTGGCGAAAGGACTGTTCCAGAGTGGTCGCGGGCTGCAAATCACACTTTAGAGGGATCAAGCCGTACTACCTGCTGGCTATAGTCCGTTTAAGGATTTTCAAGAACGGGGCGCACGCACTAAACGGGCGATGCGACTTTGAACGGGGTGGAACGTTGCCATTCCCAGCCGTTGAAAGTGTTCTTGGAAAATACTGACTGCCATAAAAATAAAAGCACATGGAGTAGCGTCGATGACCTCAGCAAACACGTTCTGGCGCCGGGCAAAACTGCCTCTGGCGGTCAGTCTCGCCTCTTCGCTCGCCGGGCCAGCATTCGGCGTCAGTTTCAACATCGGTGAAATCGAGGGCCAGTTCGACTCGTCCCTGTCGGTCGGCGCAAGCTGGTCCACGGCCAAGGCCAACAGGGACCTGATCGGCGTCAACAACGGCGGCAAGGGCCTGTCCCAGACCTCCGACGACGGTCACCTGAACTTCAAGCGCGGGGAAACCTTTTCGAAGATCTTCAAGGGTATCCACGATCTGGAACTCAAGTACGGCGATACCGGCGTGTTTGTGCGCGGCAAGTACTGGTACGACTTCGAACTCAAGGACGAACATCGCCTGTACAAGGACATCAGCGACACTAACCGCAAGGAAGGCGCCCAGTCTTCCGGCGGGCAGATCCTCGATGCCTTCATCTACCACAACTACGCCATTGGCGATCAGCCGGGTTCGGTTCGTCTGGGTAAACAGGTGGTCAGCTGGGGTGAAAGTACCTTCATCCAGGGCGGGATCAACTCGATCAACCCGGTCGACGTGTCGGCGTTCCGTCGTCCTGGTGCCGAGGTCAAGGAAGGCCTGATTCCGGTCAACATGTTCTATGTGTCCCAGAGCCTGACCGACAACCTGTCGGCCGAGGCGTTCTACCAGTTGGAGTGGGACCAGACCGTGGTGGACAACTGCGGTACGTTCTTCTCGCAGCCGGACGTGGTTGCCGATGGTTGCACCGACAACCTGCGAGTGCTGAACAAACGCTCCACGCTCCCGGCGGCCGCCCTGGGCCCAGCGGAGGCGCTGGGCGTCAACGTCAACGAAGAAGGCGTGCTGGTGCGTCGCGGTCCGGATCGTGATGCTCGCGACAGTGGCCAGTGGGGCGTGTCGTTCAAGTACATGTTCGAGCCGCTGGACACCGAGTTTGGTGCCTACTTCATGAACTACCACAGCCGTGCGCCGATTTTCAGTGCCACCGGTGCTCCACAGTCCGTTTTTGACCTGGCAGCAGGACTGCCGCCTGCGTTCGCCGCGCTGTCGCCTCTGCTGGTGGCGGGTAACTCGAACTATTTCATCGAGTACCCTGAAGATATCCGTCTCTACGGTTTGAGTTTCTCCACCACCTTGCCTACCGGTACGGCGTGGAGCGGTGAACTGAGCTATCGTCCGAACGCCCCGGTGCAACTGAGCACCACGGACATTCTTTTCGCCGGTGTGACCCCGCTTCCCGGTCTTGGCAATGCTTCGATCCTCCCTGGCTCGCCGGGTCAGGACCTGCATGGCTATAACCGTAAGGAAATCACTCAGTTCCAGACCACGTTCACCCACTTCCTGGATCAGGTCATGGGCGCCAGCCGTCTGACCCTGGTGGGCGAAGTCGGCGTGACCTACGTGGGCGGCCTGGAAAGCAGGTCCGACGCTCGTTACGGCCGTGACCCGGTGTTTGGTCCGGGGGAACTGCCCAACGGTTTCTGTAACCTGCTCAATGGCTCGACTGCGGCCGGTGGTGGCCAGACCAGTGCCGATGTGAACAGCAACTGCAACAACGACGGCTTCACCACCTCCACTTCCTGGGGCTACCGTGCCCGCGCCATCTGGGAATACCCGGACGTGTTCGCCGGTGTGAACCTCAAGCCCAACGTGGCCTGGTCCCATGACGTCAAAGGCTACTCGCCAGGCCCGGGCGCCAACTTTGAAGAAGGCCGCAAAGCTGTCAGCCTCGGACTGGATGCCGAGTACCAGAACACCTACAACGCGAGCCTGGCCTACACCAACTTCTTTGGTGGCGACTTCAGCACCGTGGACGATCGCGATTTCCTGGCGCTCAGCGTCGGCGTGACCTTCTAAGCACAGTATTTCAGGACGACACACTATGAAAATAACAAAGAGTCTGTTGCAGGTCGGTGTTTTGGGGCTATCCCTGCTGGCCGCCAGCGTCATGGCGGCTGTGCCTGCCGCCGAAGCCGACAAACTGGGCAAAAGCCTGACGCCGATGGGCGCCGAAATGGCCGGCAATGCCGACGGTTCGATCCCGGCCTGGAAACCCATGGCCAAGAACGCCGGCAGCGTGGACAGCAAGGGTTTCCTTTCCGACCCGTACGCCAGTGAAAAGCCGCTGTTCACCATCACTGCGCAGAACGTCGACCAGTACAAAGACAAGCTCGCGCCGGGCCAGTATGCGATGTTCAAGCGTTACCCGGAATCCTTCAAGATGCCGGTCTACCCATCGCATCGCGGCGCCACCGTGCCGGATGACGTGTATGCCTCCATCAAGAAAAACGCGGTGAACACCAAGCTGGTGTCCGGCGGTAACGGTCTGGAGAACTTCGAGACGGCTGTGCCGTTCCCGATTCCCCAGAGCGGTGTGGAAGTGATCTGGAACCATATCACCCGCTATCGCGGCGGCAGCGTGACCCGCCTGGTGACCCAGGCCACGCCGCAGCCCAACGGCTCCTACAGCCTGGTGTACTTCAGGGACCAGTTCGTGTTCCGCGACAAGATGAAGGATTTCGATCCGGCCAACCCTGGCAACATCCTGTTCTACTTCAAGCAGCAAGTCACCGCGCCGGCGCGTCTGGCCGGTGGTGTACTGCTGGTGCACGAAACCCTCGACCAGGTGAAGGAACCGCGTTCTGCGTGGGTCTACAACGCCGGCCAGCGCCGTGTGCGCCGTGCGCCACAGGTCTCCTATGACGGCCCGGGCACCGCTGCCGACGGCCTGCGTACCTCCGACAACCTGGACATGTACAACGGTGCGCCGGATCGCTACGACTGGAAGCTGGTGGGCAAGAAAGAACTGTACATTGCCTCCAACAGCTACAAGATCGATTCGCCTCAGCTCAAGTACGCCGACATCATCAAGGCCGGCCATATCAACCAGGACCTGGCTCGCTACGAGCTGCGTCGGGTCTGGCATGTGACCGCGACCCTGAAGGAAGGCCAACGCCACATCTACGCCAAGCGTGACTTCTACATCGACGAAGACACCTGGCAAGCCGCGGTGATCGACCATTACGACGGTCGTGGCCAACTGTGGCGCGTTGCCGAGGCCCATGCCGAGAACTACTACGACAAGCAAGTGCCGTGGTACGCCCTGGAAACCCTCTACGACCTGCAGTCCGGCCGCTATCTGGCGCTGGGCATGAAGAACGAAGAGAAATCGGCCTACGACTTCGGCTTCACCGCCAGCACCGCCGAGTTCACTCCCAACGCATTGCGCCAGGAGGGTATCCGCTAAACAGCTTCACCCGAGGCCGCATCCTCGAAAAAACGCCCCGACTGGTTCGGGGCGTTTTTTTGCCCAACACAAACCCCCTGTGGCGAGGGGATTTATCCCCGCTGGGCTGCGAAGCAGCCCCAAAAAGCTCTAGCGTTACCTCGCTCCTGCGTGGGAATGATCAAAACTCCCGCGCCACAAGAGCGGTGGCTGCCTGAGTTTTTCGAATCGGTCGGCTTGTAGCCTTTTTGTAGCCATTTGTAGCAACTCCCTTCAATACCTCCTCGTTTACCGCTAGTCTGCGGACATCTGCAACGCCGCCACCCGCATTTCAACAAGAGCCGGCCATGACTGATCTGTCTTCACTCCCGGGTTCTGCCCGCACCGCCGTCGCGGTCCAGGACGGGCGCTTCTACCGCCCGCCCTTGCCTGACGGCCATGTCGTGCGGCCGCGGTTGTGCGAGCGCTTGAGTGCGGGGCTTGGAGGGCGGTTGCTGTTGGTGAGCGCACCGGCGGGGTTCGGCAAAAGCTCACTGGCGGTGGAGTTCTGCCAGAGCCTGCCGGCCTATTGGCAAAGCCTCTGGCTGGGGCTCAGTGCCCGGGACAACGACCCGGGACGCTTTCTGGAACGGCTGCTCGAAGGGCTCCAGGCGTTCTTCCCGCAGTTGGGAGGTCGGGCGTTGGGGCTGCTGAAAATGCGCCAGCGCCACCAACCTTTCGCCTTCGAAGAATGGCTCGACGGCCTGCTGGATGAACTGTCCGCGCATCTGTCGCCGGATACACCCTTGCTGCTGGTGCTCGACGACTACCACCTGGCCCAAAGCCCGGTGCTGGACCGTTGCCTGCAATTTTTCCTTAATCACCTGCCCGAAGGTTTGCTGGTGCTGGTCACCAGTCGGCAGCGCCCGGACTGGCATCTGGCGCGCCTGCGTCTGTCACGCCAATTGCTCGAACTGAACGAGCAGGACTTGCGTCTGACCCATGAAGAAGCCCTGACCCTGCTGCAGCACCACAGCAGTTCGTTGCGCGGGGAAGCCCTGGAGAGCCTGATCCAGCGCAGCGAAGGCTGGGTGGCCGGGCTGCGTTTCTGGTTGCTGGCCGCTTCCGAGGCCGGGACTGAGGGCCGGATGCCCCAGGCTCTGTATGGCGGCGAAGGGCTGATTCGCGATTACCTGCTTGAGGAAGTCATCGACTGTCTGCCCGCCGAAGTGCAGGCGTTTCTCTACGACACCGCGTCCCAGGAGCGTTTCTGCAGCGAACTGTGTGATGCCGTGCGCGAAGCCCATGACAGCGCCGAAATCCTGGAGTATCTGGCGGCGCACCAGGTGTTCCTGGTGCCGCTGGACGAGCATGGCCACTGGTACCGTTACCACCATCTGTTTTCCGATTTGCTGCGCAGCCGTCCCAGTGCGCCGGCCATGGTGCCGGCTGCGACCCTGCACCTGCGGGCCTGCCGCTGGTTCAATGCCCGGGGCTTGATCGACGAGGCCGTGGAGCAGGCGCTGCGGGCCGGGCACCTGGATGTGGCGGCGAACCTGGTGCAGAACCTCTCGGAGGAGCAATTGCTGGCCGAGCAGAACGTCGGCATGTTGCTGCGCTGGAAAATGGACTTGCCCGACAGCCTGCTCATCAGCACACCGCGCTTGATCGTGCTGTACAGCTGGGCGCTGGGGCTGGCCTGCCAGTTGGACGCCGCTGAAGAACTGGCCGCCCACCTGAGCCGGTTCCTGCCGGCGCCTTCGGCCACTGCGCAAAAATCCATGCTTGCCCAATGGCTGGCCCTGAGCGGGATCATTGCCCGTGGCCGTGGGGATCGCGAGGCCACTGTGCGTTACTGCACCGAAGCCCTGGAGAGCCTGCCGCAAAAGCGCTATGGCCAACGTCTGATGTGCCTGTCCACGCTGTCGAACCTGGCGATTGCCGACGGTGACCTGTGGCGCGCCCGGGCCTTGAACCGTGACTCCCTGGAGCTGGCGCAGCGCGTCGGTAACCCGTTGTTCGAGGCCCTGGCCCATTACGACCGCGCCCGGGTGTTGCAAGCGCGAGGGGAGATCCTGCGGGCGCTCGATGAAGTGCGCCAGGGCCTGCAACGCCTGCACGCACTCTCGCCGCAACGGCTGTATGCCGTGCGGGCGCGATTGATTCTGTACGAGGGGTTCCTGCTGACCTTGCGCATGCAGCCCCAGGCCGGCTTGGCGCGGTTGCAGGCCGGTCTTACCGAAGCGCGGGCGTGTCGCGACATCAGCGTGTTGATCGGCCACTGCGTGATCGCGCGGGTTGAAGGCCACGCTCGTGAATTCGCCCGGGCCTTTGCCGAACTGGCCGAAGCCGAGCGCCTGATGCATATCTGGGACGTTCCGCCGATTTATTACCTGGCGATGATCACCCTGGTCAAATGCGAACTCTGGCTGGCCCAGGGCCGTACGGACCTAGCCGAAGCCTGGCTGGCGCGGCTGGGGCAGACCTACACCGGTGAGCGGGCCGCCGCGCCGCCGGAATTCCACCCGCAACTGCCGCTGCACGTCGAACTGCAACAGGCAGTGCTGGAGTCCATCCGCGGCCAGCCCATGTTGGCCGAAGGACGGCTCAATGCCTTGCTTGAACACGGCCAGCAAACCGGCCGGCAGATGCTCAGTGTGATGGCGCTCAACCAGAAGGTCGCCTTGCTGCTGAGCGTCGGCCGCGAACCCGAAGCCCGCAGTACCCTGGCCCAAGCCCTCGAAGCCGCCGCTGGCGGGGTGCTGCAGCCGTTCGAATGGTTGCTGGGCGAACATCGGGAGTGGCTGCGCGAGCAATTGTTGCGCGCCCCCCCCAGCCCCTTGCGCCAGAACCTGCTTGAGCGCTTGCCGTCGACGGTGGCTGCCGATTCACCGGCCCCCGTCGAAACCCTCAGCAGTCGCGAGCGGGCGGTGCTGCAATTGATTGCCCAGGGCTGTTCGAACCAGGAAATCAGCGAGCAGTTGTTCATCTCACTGCACACGGTCAAGACCCACGCCAGCCACATCAACAGCAAACTCGGCGTGGAGCGCCGCACCCAGGCCGTGGCGCGGGCGAAGGTGCTGGGGTTGTTGGGCTAGGACTGGTTACTTGTGCCAAGCAGTTGGCCAGCGATAAGGAATGCTTGATGTTACCCCTGTACAAAACCATCCCATCCCCCGTGGGCCAACTGATCCTCGTCGCCCGGGATACAAAACTGGCGGCCATCCTCTGGGAAAACGAGCGTCTCAACCGCGTGCGCCTGGGGCCTTTGGAAGAGGACAGCCAGCATCCGGTCCTCAAGGAAACCGAGCGCCAGCTCATGGAGTATTTCGCCGGCCAGCGCCGCCGTTTCGACCTGGCGCTGGACTTTGCCGGCACCGACTTCCAAGTCCGGGTCTGGCAGGCGCTGCTGAGCATTCCGTTCGGTGAAACCCGCAGCTATCGCGACATCGCCATCCAGATCGGCCAACCCACGGCGGTGCGGGCGGTAGGCGCCGCCAACGGCCGCAACCCCATCTCCATCATCGCCCCCTGCCACCGCGTCATCGGCACCTCCGGCAGCCTTACCGGCTTTGCGGGCGGCCTTGCGGCCAAACAGTTCCTGCTGAGCCTGGAAGGTCAGCAGACGCTGCAGTTGGTGTTTTGAGTTATTTCATTTGGCCGCAAACCCATAACACTGCAAATCCCTTGTGGGAGCGAGCCTGCTCGCGATAGCGGAAGGTCAGCTTGCAAGGATGTTGGATGGGCCTGCGCTATCGCGAGCAGGCTCGCTCCCACACAGGACTCACTCGGTTCAGGCCGAAGGCTCTTGCGGCGCCAGCATGCGCGTCGGCGGTTGGCCGTTGGCGTTGTGCTGGAATATCTGCGTCGGCTGCCCCTGTTCATTGAAGAACACCTGCCCGATCCCCGCCGAGTTCCACAACCGCTCTCCCGCCTCGGCGTGTTCGGGGGTGTGAGGAATGATGCGCATGCTGCGACGCTTGGTGAACCAGTTCAGGGGCGAGCGGGGAGAGTAGAGCCAACGGTTCAGACGATCGAACCATTCCAGCAGCGCCGGCGGGAACTCATTCTTGATGCCGCTGCTGGTGATCTGCCAGATGCGCGGGCCGCCCTTACGGTGTGGGATCAGCACCTCATAGACGAAGGAATAATGCACATCCCCGGACAGCACCACGTAATTACCGGGCGTGCGTGAGTGCCGGAAAATGTTCAGGATTACTTGCGCCGCGCCGCGATGGGCCATCCAATTTTCCGCGTCCACCAGCAGCGGATAACCGCACCAACTGAACACCCGTTGCACGGTTTCGATCAGCTTCACACCGAAGATCGGCGCCGGTGAAACGATAATCGCCGAGGGATGATCCAGCAGTTCCTGCTGAAGTTCGCTCAGGGCTTCCCAATCGAGCAGTCCCGAAGGCTGCTTGAGGTTGCGCTCGCTGCGCCAGCGGCGGGTGCGGGTGTCGAGCACCACCAGGGCCGGGGTGGTCGGCAACACGTAGTGCCATTGCTGGAAACCCAGCAGCGTGTCGATCAGTTTGTCCTGTGGGCCGCTGTCCAGGTAGCGGTCCCGGGCGGTGTCGCTCAGGGCCAGGGTTTGCTGGATCACCTCATCAAACGCGTCCGGGTTGTTGCCCCAGCCCTGGCAGAGCATGTAGGCGATCAACGCGTTGCCGATGATGCGCTTGGAGAACGGGTGGCCGTAGGCCGTTTCTTCCCACTGCGCGGATAGATTCCAGTCATCGGTGATGTCGTGATCGTCGAAAATCATCAGGCACGACAGGTGTGCAAACACCCGCGCCGCGCCCCCAAGACCGGTCTTGAAACCCTCGATGCGCTGCTGTTCCAGCGCATAGCGCTGGCGCCGCTCGGCGGTCAGTTCCGGCGGTTGCGGGTCGATCAGGGTCCACGGCACGGGTGACCACACCAGCAAATACATCGCCATCACTTCAGCGAAGGTCACCAGATGATTGTCGGCGCTGCTGCTGGTGAATATCGGCTTGCGGGCCCCGCCGAAAAAACGCTCGCGCAGGGTTTCATTGCTTTCCAGCGCCGGTAATAAATCGGCGCGGTGGTAGTAGCTGGCCGGGTGTTCATAGAGCTTGGCGCTGTCTTCAACCACCGCGCCGTCCAGGCATTCCTCGAACAGCCCCAGCCGCTCGATCAACGCATGAATCGCCCGCAGCATGGGCCCGGCGACGTCATCGGCATAGACCTGATCGCCGCTCATCATCAACAACGCCGGACGCTGCTGTGGGGCTTGTGCCAACAGCCGGTCGACGCAGAGCAAGCCGTCGTGGGTCGGGTAGTGGGGTTTGCGGCAGGAGCCATGGACCAATTGATCGATACGCGAATGCAGGACGAAGTTCGGGCACTGCGCCTGGCCATACAACAGATGGGGCGCCCATTCGGCAATGGGCGCGCCGTCCACCAGCAGGTCGTAGTCAATCACCACGTCCTGGGGCAGGGCGGTGTCGAGTCGTACATCGATCAGGTGCACAAAGGCCTGCTGCCCCACCGGCACTACGGTGCAGCGCGGGGCATCCAGCGTGAGATCGCCCACACCGTCCACACGCAGCGTCAACGTGAGGGGGCGTGTACCCACCAGCCACATCACCAGCCGTGTGGGCTCCAGTCGCCGCAGCAGCGGGCCGACCAGGACAGGGGGCAGGGCAGGGGAGATGTCAGATGAGGACGGCAACATTCGCAGGTAAAGCTCTGGCTCCGATGGAGGCGGGGATCATAACGCAATGCGCTGGAGAACTGGGACTCGGTGAAAAGGCGACGTGCTCCAGCTCTTGTGGCGAGGGAGCAAGCTCCCTCGCCACAAGGTTCACCGGGCTTTGCTGCATCACTGCGCCTGGTTGGAAGCTTCAGCGGCTTTAATCAAATCCGGCCCAATCTCTTTTTCAAACTTTGCCCACACCGGTTTCATCTTCTCGCGCCAGGCGTTGCGCTGCTGGGGGGTGAGGCTGATGATCTCGGTGGTCCCGGCGTCGAGGATGAACTGCTTGTCCTGCTGGTTCAGTCGGTCCGCCTCACTGTTTGCATAGGCGGTGGCCTCGACCACGATCTTGTCCAGTTCGGTGCGGATATCCGGCGGCAGGCCGTTCCAGAAGTCGGACGAGGCGATCAGCATGTAGTCGAGAATGCCGTGGTTGGATTCGGTGATGTACTTCTGCACTTGATGCTGTTTCTGGTTGTAGAAGTTTGAGTAGGTGTTTTCCGTACCGTTGACCAAACCGGTGCGCAGGCCCTGGTATACCACAGAGAAAATCATCGGTTGGGGGATGGCGCTCACGGCTTTGAATTGTTCTTCCAGCACGGCCGAACTCTGCACCCGGAACTTCAAGCCACGGGCATCCTCGGGTACACGCAGTGGTTTGTTGGCCGACAACTGCTTCATGCCGTTGTGCCAATAGGCCAGGCCAGTGACGTTCTTGCTTTCCATGGACTTGAGCAGTTTCTGGCCTTCCGGGCTCTGCTGGAAGCGGTCCACCGCGGCAATGTCGTTGAACAGAAACGGCAAGTCGAACAACTGCACGGATCGGGTGTACTGATCGAACTTGGCCAGCGAGCGCGCAATGATCTGCACGTCACCCAGCAGCAGCGCTTCCATCTCCTTGTCATCGCCAAACAACGTGGAGTTGGGATACACCTCGACCTTCACCCGGCCTGGCAATCGTTCATCCGCCAGTTTCTTGAACATCAACGCGCCCTGGCCCTTGGGCGTTTGCTCGGCCACGACATGGGAAAACTTGATCACGATCGGTTCAGCCGCCATGGCTGAGCCTAGCAGGCTGAAACTCAAGGTACAGACGAGCGCTTTGCAAAGAGGTTTTAGCATGGTGAGGCTTCCCTTTTATTGGTCGACGGTGCGACACGCAGGCTTAGCCCGACAGCGCAGTGGCGAGGGAACAAATGCCCTCGCCGCTGCGCCTGTCTTGAGTCGGGGCTAGCTCATCCCCAACCAGTTCGGCAAGGCCAGCGAGATCCATGGCACATAGGTAATCAGCATCAGGAACGCCAGCAGGAGCATCAGCCATGGCATAGCTGCGCGGATGGTGGCGGGCAGCGACATGCCGGTCACCGCCGAGGTGACGAACAGGTTCAGCCCCACCGGAGGCGTGATCAGGCCGATCTCCAGGTTCACCACCATGATGATGCCCAGGTGGATTGGGTCGATGCCCAGTTGCATGGCGATAGGGAACAGGATCGGCGCCAGGATCAGGATGATCGCCGAAGGCTCCATGAACGCACCGGCAATCAACAGCACGATGTTCACCACCAGCAGGAAGGTCACCGGCGTCAGCCCGGCATCGATCACCCAAGCGGTGATTTGCTGCGGCAGTTGCTCGGTGGTCAGCACATGGGCGAAGAGCATGGCGTTGGCAATGATGAACATCAGCATGATGCTCAGCTTGGCCGATTCGAGCAGCACTTTGGGCGTCTCACGGAACGTGAGGTCCTTGTAGACGAACAGTGCGATGAAGGCTGAATACACCGCCGCCACCGCAGCCGCTTCGGTGGGTGTGAACATCCCGGAATAGATCCCGCCGAGGATGATCACCATCAGCAGCAGACCCCAGAGGGCCTTGCGCGCCGTGGACAGCCATTCGCGCAACGTTGCCCGAGGCAGGGCCGGCAGGTTTTTCTTCACGGCGACGATATAGATCGCCACCATCAACGATAAACCCAGCAGCAGGCCCGGGATCACCCCGGCCATGAACAGCTTGCCCACCGAGGTTTCGGTCGCGGCGGCGTACACCACCATCACGATCGACGGCGGAATCAGGATGCCCAAGGTGCCGGCGTTGCAGACGATGCCGGCGCCGAACGCCTGTGGATAACCCGAGCGCACCATACCGGCAATGGCGATGGAACCGACCGCCGCCACCGTCGCAGGGCTTGAACCCGACAACGCGGCAAACAGCATGCACGCCAGTACCGCCGCAATCGCCAGACCGCCACGGATATGCCCGACGCAGGCGTTGGCAAAGTCGATCAGGCGTCGCGCCACGCCACCGGTGGTCATGAACGCACCGGCCAGCAGGAAGAACGGAATCGCCAGCAGTGTGTAGTGCTCAGAGGTTTCGAACAGCTTGATCGCCAGGGAGCGCACTGAGTCCGGGCTGAAGAAAATGATGGTCAGCGAACCGGCCAGCCCCAACGAAATGGCGATGGGCACGCCGATAAACATCAGCACGAACAGCGCCACGAACAGGAAGGCAATGGTCATGGCTTGTCTTCCTCGTGTTCAGTCAATTTGATGGCTTCGGCCGCTTCATCGGCCAGGCCCAAGCCGGTCTGACGATTCATCAGGATGCGCACGAGAATTTCCGCGAAACGGATAAACACCAACGCAAAACCCACCGGCACGATCAGGCCGATGTGCCATTGCATGATGCCGAAGTGGCCCAGGTCCTCTGCGCCGATCTGCGCGATCATCAGGGTATTGATCCACTCGTAACTGGCGACGGCCAGCAGCCCGGCGTAAGTCAGGCAGCACAGGCAAGCGATCACGCCGATAAAGCGTTGTACCGGTTTGCTCGCCAGTTTCACCAGCGCATCCACGCCGATATGCCCGGCCGTGCGCACGCCGTAGGACAACCCGAAAAAGATCAGCCAGCCAAACAGGGCCTTGGTCAGCGAGCTGCTCCAGGTCATGGCCTGGGCCATGCCCATGATGCTGTCACCAATGGCGAACGCCGGCTCACTGGCGGCTGGCCAGTTGTCACCGAGGCTGTAAAAAACGGTGTAGAGGTTGTTGAGCACCACGTAGACGAAAGTAACCAGCGTCATGGCGGCCAGAAGAAAGGCAATGAAACCTTCCTCGAAGTGTTCCCAGATGCGCCGAAGGGCGTTCATGGATGACATCTCCTGCAGGGGGGACGACAGGCCGGCGCTGCCAGGGCGGCAGCACCGGCCAACCCATTACTGAGCCTTGTTGGAGGCTTCGGCGGCTTTGATCAGATCAGCACCGATGTCACCTTCAAACTTCTTCCACACCGGCTTCATCTTGTCGCGCCACTCGCCGCGCTCTTCAGGCGTGAGGGTGATGATTTCGGTGGTCTTGGCGTCCAGGATGCGCTGCTTGTCTTTCTGGTTCAGTTGCGCCGCCTCGTTGTTCACGTGGGTGGTGACTTCAACCAGAATCTTGTCCAGTTCGGTACGGATGTCAGGTTGCAGGCCGTTCCAGAACTTGGTGTTGGTGATCAGCATGTAGTCGAGTACACCGTGGTTGGACTCGGTGATGTACTTCTGTACTTCATGCATTTTCTGGCTGTAGATGTTCGAGTACGGGTTTTCCGCACCGTTGACCACGCCAGTCTGCAGGCCTTGGTAGACCTCGGCGAAACTCATTTTGCGCGGGTTGGCGTTCACCGCCTTGAACTGCTCTTCCAGCACGGCCGAGGCCTGCACGCGGAACTTCAGGCCACGGGCATCCTTGGGTTCACGCAGTGGCTTGTTCGCCGACAACTGCTTCATGCCGTTGTGCCAATAGGCCAGGCCGGTGATGTTCTTGCTTTCCATGGACTTGAGCAGCTTCTGGCCTTCAGGGCTCAACTGGAAGCGGTCCACAGCGGAGATGTCATCGAACAGAAACGGCAGGTCGAACAACTGCACGGACTTGGTGTAGTGCTCGAACTTGGCCAGCGACGGCGCAATCATCTGCACGTCGCCCAGCAGCAGGGCTTCCATTTCCTTGCCATCGCCGAACAGCGAGGAGTTGGGGTACACCTCGACCTTCACTTTGCCTGGCAGACGCTCTTCCACGAGCTTCTTGAACATCAGTGCGCCCTGGCCCTTGGGCGTTTGTTCGGCTACTACGTGGGAGAACTTGATGACGACAGGATCCGCCGCCATGGCCGTGCTCAACGCACTGAGTGCCAGCGTACAGGCGAGCGCTTTCCAGATAGGTTTGAACATTGTGGGGTTTCCTCTTTTGTTTTTGTATTTATCGTGCGGGCTCATTCAAAACGCAGCGCACGGCGGGACAGTTGCAAGTCTAGGCAGAAAAACAGTTTGCCGGGGGATTGTGACGGTCAGTGCGGGAAAATCGCGAGTATTGGCTAACGCCTCAAAAGGGTGCGTTAGAGCCTTCCAGGGCTGGGACGACAACCATCGGGACCGAAACAGGGCGAAAGGTTTCAGCCTGCAACCGTAACGGGGGTCAGGAAACCATAAAAGCGAAATAATGGCTACTGGCCTGTTCGCTGGCCACGCATCGGGTGTCGGGGGATTTAGCCCGGTGAGACGGCGAAATGCTCGGTCATGGCCTTGTGATGTTACTCCTGGCTGCGCGAGAATCCCCGCGCCCGTCTCGATATGGGCCCAGGAAGCCTGGAACGCTTTTCAACCCCACAAGGATTTACGGATGATCGATTTCAACAACAAAGGCTTCTTCAAGCTCAAGCAGAACGATGAATACGCCGAACGCGTAACAGCGCTGCTGCTGGATGGTGAACAGGTCATCGACGCCTATAAGTCCATGCGCGACGGCGTAGTCTTCACCAACAAGCGCATCATCGCGGTGAACGTGCAAGGCATCACCGGCAGCAAAAAGGACTTCACCTCTCTGCCTTATAAGAACATCGTGGCCTACTCGGTAGAAACCTCCGGTACCTTCGACCTGGATTCGGAACTGGAGATTTACTTTTCATCCCTGGGCAAGGTGAAGTTTGAATTCACCGGCAAGACGGGCATCGTCGAAATATCGAAGCTGATCTCCAGGCATCTTTTGGCCTGATGTCAGCGGACCCTGAATGAATACGAAAACTCGATGGGTGAAGTGACGCCTGTTACGTTGAGCATTCAAGCGGCAGGGTGACAGCCACATGCCACTTCAATGAGGGGCATGTGGCGAGTTCTTCGGGACCGTTCATTTGCAGTACATGTCGGTCACTATTTTGCTGCTGGAGTTGTCGGTAACCACAGTGAGACGATCATTTCTCAAGTCCTTGGTCATGACGACTCCGGTGACCCTGACCGCTTCCAGGTTCAGTTGCGTTACGTACTCTTCTTCGGACAGAGCCGTTTCCCCCATCCCCCCTGGTTTCAACTCCTTGGCTTGCGCGACCTTGTCCGCGCTGCAAGGCTCGCGTCCTGCCGCGAAAGCTTGAAAAGTCATGCCGCTCAATAATAGGGAAAGAGCCAGTAGGGTCGGTTTAGTGGGACAGTATCTTGTGTTCATCATGAACTCCTTGCGGGTCATCGAAGATTGGCTTCGCATACTTGCGAGGCTGGATCAGGTTAGAAGTGAGCCGCAGTGAGGACCACTGTCATATCTGACAGTAGCCAAGACCTGATGGAAGTAAGTGAATACGGATTTTGTATTGGAACGCTATAAGCGAAAGCCCGCCACACATCCCCTGTGGGAGCGAGCCTGCTCGCGATGACGGCGGCCCATTCAGCACCACCGGTTCAGGCAGACCGCCATCGCGAGCAAGCTCGCTCCCACAGTTTTGATTGACGGTGTTCACGAATTTTGTGTCCGCAACACATCCCCTGTGGGAGCGAGCTTGCTCGCGATGACGGCGGCCCATCCAACATCACCGTTTCAGACAGGCCGCTATCGCGAGCAAGCTCGCTCCCACAGTTTTGATCGCGGTGTTCACAGATTCTATGCCCGCCACAGATCCCCTGTGGGAGCGAGCCTGCTCGCGATGACGGCGGCCCATCCAACATCACCGGTTCAGACAGACCCCTATCGCGAGCAAGCTCGCTCACACAGTTTTGATTGGTGGTGTTCACGAATTTTGTGCCCGCCACAGATCCCCTGTGGGAGCGAGCCTGCTCGCGATGACGGCGGCCCATCCAACATCACCGGTTCAGACAGACCCCTATCGCGAGCAAGCTCGCTCCCACAGTTTTGATCGCGGTGTTCACAGATTCTATGCCCGCCACAGATCCCCTGTGGGAGCGAGCT
>NZ_JAXUDQ010000025.1:0-9965 GCF_034555295.1 Pseudomonas sp. N-137 | reverse complement strand
GAGCAAGCTCGCTCCCACAGTTTTGATCGCGGTGTTCACAGATTCTATGCCCGCCACAGATCCCCTGTGGGAGCGAGCTTGCTCGCGATGACGGCGGCCCATCCAACATCACCGTTTCAGGCAGACCGCTATCGCGAGCAGGCTCGCTCCCACAGTTTTGATCGGTGTGTTCACGAATTTTGTGCCCGCCACACATCCCCTGTGGGAGCGAGCTTGCTCGCGAAGACGGCGGCACATTCAACATCACCGTTTCAGGCAGACCGCTATCGCGAGCAAGCTCGCTCCCACAGTTTTGATTGGTGGTGTTCACGAGTTTTGTACCCGCCACACATCCCCTGCTCGCGATGACGGCGGCACATTCAGCACCACCGGTTCAAGCAGAGCGCTATCGCGAGCAGGCTCGTTCCCACAGTTTTGATCGCCGGTGTTCCGGTCTTTCCAAGTCCTACCTGGTAACGCTGTGGTATGACGACTTCTGTTGTTTATGATGTGAGAAATAACCTCTTCGCTATGGAAATCCCATCATATGTTGGTTTTTGTGTGATTTACCGGTTGACAGTCTGACGGAAACGTCCGAATAATCAGCTACGTTGTATGACGACATACAAATAAAAATCACAATACATGGTGTTCTTCCCCTTATGAGAATCACAGGCGTTCACGTCGAAGTCTTTTCCACCCCTTCGCGCCGCGCTCAAGACAGCGCCGGCCACGCTCATCCGGGCGAGGAGGTTCTGATCAAGATGGCCTTGCTGCGAATTGGCTGCGATGACGGCAGCGAGGGCTATGCCTTCGGTCCGCCTGAGTTGGTTCGTCCGCACATCATCGAGTCCTTTGTGCGCAAGGTGCTGATCGGCCGGGACCCAATGGACCGCGAAAGCATCTGGCAAGACTTGGCGCACTGGCAGCGCGGCAGCGCCGGGCAGTTCACCGACCGCGCGTTGGCGCTGGTGGAACAAGCGCTGTGGGACCTGGCCGGGCGCAAGCTCAAGTTGCCGGTACACAAGCTGATTGGCGGCTATCGCGACAAAGTGCCGGCGTACGGTTCGACGATGTGTGGCGATGATCTGCCGGGGGGCTTGTCCACGCCGGACGAGTACGGCCAGTTCGCCGAAAAACTGGTCCAGCGCGGCTACAAGGCCATCAAGTTGCACACCTGGATGCCGCCGATTTCCTTCGCCCCGAATCCGCAGATGGACATTCAAGCCTGCGCCGCCGTGCGTGAGGCAGTCGGTCCGGACATCGCGCTGATGCTCGACGGCTACCACTGGTACAGCCGCATGGACGCGCTGACCATTGGCAGGGCGCTCGAGCAACTCAATTTCGCCTGGTTCGAAGAACCGATGATGGAAGATTCCGCTGAGTCCTATGCCTGGCTGGCGGCCAATCTGGACATCCCGGTACTGGGCCCGGAAAGCATCGCCGGCAAGTTCCACAGCCGCGCCAGTTGGGTCACCCATAAGTCCTGTGACATCCTGCGCGCGGGCGTGGCCGGGGTCGGGGGGATCGGGCCGTGCCTGAAGGTGGCGCACCTGGCCGAGTCGTTCGGCATGGACTGTGAAGTCCACGGCAATGGCGCGGCGAACCTGGCTGTAGTCGGTGCAATCAGCAATTGCCGCTGGTACGAGCGCGGCCTGTTGCATCCCTTCCTCGACTACGAAGAAGTCCCTGCGCACCTCAATAGCATCGTCGACCCGATGGACGCCGACGGTTTTGTGCACCTGTCTGATCGGCCTGGGTTGGGCGAGGACATCAACTTCGCGTATATCGAGGCCAATACCTTGTCTCGACATTGATCGCGCACCACGTCCGCGGCCGATAGCTGCCCGGACGACAAGTCTTTATAAATATAAGAAAGGACTGAACCATGAAACTCTGGCCCAAGCGCCTGACCAGGCTGCTGTGTGTCACCGTGGCCCTGTGCACAGTGCAGGTGCCCGTCAGCCTGGCTCAAGGCGAAACGCCCGCCGACCAATTGGTGGTGGGCATGAGCATGATAAACCTGCTGTCCCTGGACCCCGCCGCGGCAACCGGCCTGGAGGTCGCCGAGGTTAACGCCAACGTTTATGACATGCTCCTGGAGCAGGACGCGGCGCAACCGGACACGCTGATCCCGGCCCTGGCGAAAACCTGGGAGGTCAGCCCCGACCGCATGCGCCTGACCTTCCAGTTGCGCGATGACGTGCGTTTTCACTCCGGCGCACCGCTCACCGCGCAAGACGTCGCCTGGTCGCTACAACGGGTGGTCACCCTCAACCGCGCCCTGGCTTCGACCTGGAAAGCCTACGGTTTCACCGCCGACAACGTCAGCAAACTGATGCGCGCCGAAGGGCCGCATACCTTTGTCATGGACCTGCCGCGCAGCACCGACCCGATGCTGGTGCTTAACACTCTGGCGACCTCTCCCAGCGCCTTCATCATTGATCGCTCGGTCGCTTTGCAACATCAGGTCGGTGATGATCAGGGCGCCGCGTGGCTGGCGACCCACACAGCCGGCTCCGGTGCCTTCAAGCTCGACATCTGGCGCGCCAACGACGTGATTCTGATGAGTCGTCATGACGACTATTGGCGCGGCCCCGCGAAGTTGCGCCGGGTGATCATGCGCAACATGACCGAGTCCCAGGCCTTGCGCCTGATGGTCGAGCGCGGTGACCTGGACGTCGCCCGAGGCATGGCGGCCACCGACATCAAGGCGCTGGGCAAGGTCGATGAGGTACGCATCCAGAGCATCGCCCGTGGCACGCTGTATTACGTGGCGATGAGCATGCAACAGCCGCTGTTCCAGGACATCCGCGTGCGCCAAGCCATCCGCCTGCTGATCGACTACCAGGGCATCAACGATGTGGTGATGCCGCACTACGGGGTGATCAATCAGCGGCCGATGCAACTGGGGCTGCCGGCACGCCTGGAAGATCCTGGCTATCGCCTGGATGTGGCCGAGGCCAAGCGTCTGCTGGCAGCGGCGGGGCACGCCGAAGGCTTCAAGGTGAGCATCCGCTCGCTGACCGATCCGCCGTTCATCAACATCGCCACCAGCCTGCAAGCGACGCTGGCCCAGGCAGGTATCCAGGCCACGATCATCACCGGCACGGGAAATCAGATTTACGGTGCAATGCGCGACCGCCAGTTCGACATCCTCGTCGGTCGTGGTGGTGGCGGGGCGGAGCGTCATCCGCATTCAAGCCTGCGGGCCCTGGTCTACAACCCGGACAACCGCACCGAAGCCAAGCTGAGCAACTTCCAGGGCTGGCGTACCTCGTTCTTCAACCCGCAGCTCAATCAGTTGATCGAGCAGGCCGAGCGCGAGCGAGACCCCGAGCGCCAGCGGGAAATGTACGCGCAGATCCAGACCCTCTACGACCAGCAGGCCGGAGCAATCATGCCGGTTTCACAGATGGTCGACGAAGTGGTGATCCACGCCGACGTGCGCAACTACATCGGCCATACCGCCGCCACCACACGTCTTCGGGACGTTTACAAGCAGCGCTGAAATCGACGGCCGCAGGGCCAAGGCAGGAATGAACATGTCGACTGCATCCTTTTCAATCTGGACATCCCGGGTCGCTTCGGCGTCCCGGCGCAGCGGGTCGGTGGCGGTGACGCTGCTGGGGCTGCTGCTACTGACCTTTTTCATCGGACGGGTCATGCCCCTGGACCCGGTGCTGGCCATCGTCGGCCCGGACGCTGACGCCTCGGCCTACGCCCAGGTGTATCAAGAGCTAGGCCTGGACAAACCGTTGTGGACGCAGTTCGCGATCTACCTCGGCGACCTGCTGCACGGTGACTTCGGCATGGCCTTGCTGACCGGCAACCCGGTCATCACCGACATCGCCCGGGTCTTCCCAGCCACTTTGGAACTGGCCACCCTGGCCATTCTGTTCGGCGTGTTGGCGGGCTTGCCGCTGGGCGTCTACGCGGCGACACATCAGGGGCGTGCCGGGGACCATATCGCGCGGCTGATCACGCTGTTCGGCTACTCCACGCCGATTTTCTGGATCGGCATGATGGCCTTCCTGGTGTTCTACGCCTGGCTGGGTTGGGCCGGTGGCGTCGGGCGCATCGGCCTGGCCTATGACGGGCTGATCCCCAAACACACCGGGCTGCTGTTGATCGACACCGCCTGGTCCGGCGATTGGGAGGCCTTTCGCAGCGCGTTGCGCCACATCCTGCTGCCGGCGGTGATCCTCAGTTTCAACTCGGTGGCTTACATCAGCCGCATGACCCGCAGCTTCATGCTCGAGCAGCTGTCCCAGGAGTACATCATCACCGCCCGGGTCAAGGGTTTGTCCCAGCGGCGAATCGTCTGGGGCCATGCCTTCGGCAACATCCGCGTGCAGCTGTTGACCATCGTTGCGCTGGCCTACGGCGGGCTGTTGGAAGGCGCGGTGCTGATCGAAACCGTGTTTGCCTGGCCGGGCTTCGGTCAGTACCTGACCAGCAGTTTGCTGCTCGGTGACATGAACGCGGTGATGGCCTGTGTCCTGCTGATCGGCCTCATCTTCGTGACGCTGAACCTGATCAGCGACGCGCTGTACAAGATCTTCGACCCGAGGACTCGCTAATGAACCTGCCTCTTGCTTCCAGCGCAGCCGGCAGTGCCGCGCTGCCATCTTCAAGTACGGCAGCGATGGCCGTCAGTGCCTTGCGCCTGCTGCGTTTCCTGCTGCGCAACCCGATGACCTTTGCCGGCCTGATCGTCGTCTCGACCCTGATGCTGGTCGCGGTTTTCGCGCCATGGATTGCCGGTCACGATCCGCTGTTGCAGAACCTTGCCGGGGCGTTGCAAGCACCCAGCAGCGTCCACTGGTTCGGCACTGACGAATACGGTCGCGATGTCTTCGCCCGCTTGGTTTACGGCTCGCGCATCACCCTGTACATCGTTTTGCTGGTGACCGTGATTGTCGGGCCAATCGGCTTGCTGGTGGGCACGGTGTCCGGTTACTTCGGCGGTTGGGTCGACAGCCTGTTCATGCGCATCACCGACATCTTCATCTCGTTTCCCAGCCTGGTCCTGGCGCTGGCGTTCATCGCCGCCCTCGGCCCGGGCCTTGAGCATGCGGTGATCGCCATCGCACTGACTGCCTGGCCGCCGATTGCCCGACTCGCCCGCGCTGAAACCCTGCCGCTGCGCAACGCTGACTTCGTCGTGGCGGTGCAGCTTCAAGGCGCGTCGAGTACCCGGGTCATCCTGCGCCACATCATTCCGATGTGCCTGTCCTCGGTGATCATCCGCCTGACCATGAACATGGCGAGCATCATTCTCACCGCCGCCGCCCTGGGCTTTCTCGGCCTCGGCGCCCAGGCACCGTTGCCGGAATGGGGCGCTATGATCTCGACCGGACGGCGCTACATGCTCGAAAGCTGGTGGCTGGTGGCGGCGCCCGGTGCGGCGATCATGCTGGTCAGCCTGGCCTTCAACCTGTTGGGCGACGGTTTGCGCGACGTCCTTGACCCACGTAGCCAATCCTGAGGAGCAGCCCCATGACTGAGATAAAACTTGCCGTACAGGACTTGTGTGTGGAGTTTCGCAACGCCGGCAAAATCTCCCGGGCGGTGCGTGACGTGTCGTTCACTTTGGGCCGGGAAAAACTCGCCATCGTTGGTGAGTCCGGTTCGGGCAAGTCCACCGTTGGCCGCAGTCTCTTGCGCTTGCATCCGCCGACGGCGCGAGTCACCGCCAAGACGTTGCGTTTTGCCGATATCGACTTGCTGGCCGCCAGCGAAAAGCAGATCCAGGCGATTCGCGGTGCGCGCATGTCGATGATCATGCAAGACCCCAAGTACTCGCTGAACCCGGTGGTGCGGGTCGGCGAACAAATCGCCGAGGCCTATCTGGCCCATCACAAAGTGCCCCATCGCGAGGCCCGCGAACGCGCCCTGGACATGCTCGCCAAGGTACACATTCGCGACCCGCAGCGGGTCTACGACCTGTACCCCCATGAAGTCTCGGGCGGCATGGGCCAGCGGATCATGATCGCCATGATGGTGATCACCGACCCCCAGGTGATCATCGCCGACGAACCCACTTCTGCCCTGGATGTGTCGGTGCGCCGGCAGGTGCTCAACGTGCTGGAGGAGTTGGTCAGCGAGCGCGACCTCGGGCTGATTTTCATCAGCCACGATTTGAATCTCGTGCGGAATTTCTGTGACCGCGTGCTGGTGATGTACGCCGGCCGTGTGGTCGAGTCGATTGCCGCCGCCGACCTGGATCAAGCCAGCCATCCCTATACCCGTGGCCTGCTGGCCGCACTGCCGAGCCTGGATCATCGGCGCGCCACGCTGCCGGTGTTGCAGCGTGACCCGCAGTGGTTGAATGCTTGAGGAGCCTGTCATGAGCATGATTGAAATCGCCGGCCTGAACCTTTGTTTTGGCACCGGCGCGGCACTGAACGCGGTATTGCACGACGTTGATTTGAGTGTTGCCGAAGGCGAGGCATTCGGCCTGGTAGGGGAGTCCGGTTCGGGCAAGACCACCGTGCTGCGCTGTCTGGCCGGGCAGTATCAGCATTGGACCGGGCAACTGCAGATCGCCGGCCAGGCCGTGACCCGCAACCTGCCGCTGAACCACTATCGTACGGTGCAGATGGTGTTCCAGGATCCCTACGCCTCGCTGCATCCGCGCTACACCATTGATGCCGCGTTGCAGGAACCGTTGCGCATCCACGGCATCGACGGGCGTGCGCAGAAGGTCAGCGAGATCCTGCGCAAGGTCGGCTTGAACGACAGCTTCCGCTTTCGTTACCCGCATCAATTATCCGGTGGCCAGCGCCAGCGCGTGGCGATCGCCCGCGCGTTGATCCTGCGTCCCCGGGTGCTGTTGCTGGACGAACCGACCTCGGCGCTGGATGTCTCGGTGCAGGCGGAAATCCTCAACCTGCTGGCCGACTTGCGCCGCCAGGAAGGCCTGACCTACCTGATGGTGACCCACGATCTGGCGGTGGTTGCGCACTTGTGCGATCGGGTCGCGGTGATGCAGCAGGGCAGGGTGGTGGAGACGCTCGACAGTCAGCTTCTGGCGAGTGACGGTGCCACGCACGCGTACACCCGTTTGCTGGTGCAGGCCAGTCGCGACATACAAGGCATCCCTGTCGCCGTTTGAATTAAACCCTGATTCATCAGTTGCATTTGTTTTAACCCGTAAAAGACGTTGAACCCCAGGTTTCAATGCCGCGCACGCGCTCGCCTGTGATTTAGCGTTTAACCCAACTAACCCGTTCAACCAACAAGAATAAAAAAACATGAAAAAGACATTGGTAATACTTTCTCTCGCTTCCTTGTTTACTTCGGTTATTGCCCAGGCCGATACCGGCTATATCAATGTACGCCACCAATATGCGGAAAAAAGTCGCATGCATGCCGACCGTGCCAAGTTTGGTATTCGGCTGGACAGTGGCCTGGGTCTGGAGGGTGAACTCAAATACAAGACCGCCGGTGACCGGCAAGACGTCGCCTTCGACAATACCGTCGGCAGCGGTCATGAATTTACCGTCAACTACCAGCACAAGATCAATGATCGCTGGATGCTGACGCCCTCGTTGGCCTTGGACAGCGACGAAGAATCCACCACCTACAAGCTGGGCCTGCGCCTGGGTTACCGCGTGACCAAAGAGTTGAGCATCGCCGGTCGCTACCGTTTGGATTCAGCCAAACTGGACCGCGACAAGATCGACCGTGACGTGCCGCATAATGGGCAGGACGATCAGACGGTCAATCGTTACGATGTATATATCAACTATGGCCCCCAAGGACCGTGGGCCTATGAATATCAGTTGACTTACTTCGATGCCGACTACATTCGCTATAACGGCGGCACCGACGACTATGAACAGAACGCCGTGGTCAAATACCAGTGGGATAAACGCTGGGCACCGTTCTTTGAAGTGGGTGATATTAAAGTCAACTCGGTCGACAGCGATCGCCAGTTGCGGCTGCGGGTCGGTGTTAAATACAGCTTCTTCTAAATTGTAGGAGCACGGGTCGACGCTAAGTCTGTGAACACCGGGATCAAAACTGTGGGAGCGAGCTTGCTCGCGATGGCGTCGGATCGGCAGACATCGATGTTGAATGTACCGCCGTCATCGCGAGCAAGCTCGCTCCCACAGGGGGGTGCGGGGTCATTCGTTGTAAAAAGCCTGCCGCTGCTGCGTTTCACACAGGCGCATGCGGCTATTGCTCAAATGCAGGTACATGGCCGCCCGCGCCGCGTCGACATTACCACTGGCGATGGCGTCGAAGATCTGTTGATGTTCGGCGTTGATCCCCTGCAGGTAGGCGCTGCGATCACTCTGCCCGGAATAGGCGGAGTTCATCCGGGTACGTGGGATCAGCTTGGTACCCAGGTGCTTCATGATGTCGATCAGGTAGTAATTGCCAGCGGCCTTGGCGATTTTCAGATGGAACTGGAAATCGGCATTGATGGTGGTGCCGGACTTTTCCGGGCCTTGCAGCAACGCTTCCAGCGCCTGGGCCAGTTCGGCCAGGGCTTGGGGCGTGGCGCGCTCGGCAGCCATGCCGGCGGCCTGGACTTCCAGGCTCAGGCGAAACTCCAGCAGGTTGAGCACATCCGACAACGTGGCAATCGTCGCCGGCCCGAGGGTAAAGCCCTCCGGCGCCGGCATGTCCAGGACAAAGGTGCCGACCCCATGCCGCGTCTCCACCAGCCCCGCCGCCTGCAAGCGCGACAGCGCTTCACGCACCACCGAACGACTGACGCCCTCGGCTTCCATGATATGCACTTCGGTGGGGAGCTTTTCGCCGCGCTTGAGAATGCCTTCACGCATGCGCTGGGCAAAGCGGTCCACCAGTGTTTCGGCGAGGCGGCGCGGTTTATTCAATGGAGATAACGCTTGATCCGTCATCGGCTTGCTCTAGTGTGATCAGCCGGCATTATAGTGCGTTTCGACGTTAGGTCGCGGCTATAATGCCGCGATCGTCTGGCTTTAATGGATAGGTGCAATGGACCGTGTCACACCCGATCGACGCCTGAGCATGACCCAGCAACTGGTGGTCGATCTGACGCAGCAGATACTGGCCGGCGAACTGCCCGCAGGCAGCAAACTGCCGACCGAGCAGGTCATCATCAAGGACCGTGGCGTCAGTCGTACGGTGGTTCGCGAAGCCATGTCGCGGTTGCAGGCCGAAGGCCTGGTGGAAACGCGTCACGGCATCGGCACCTTCGTGGTCGACACTGCTCGCCCGGGGGATTTCCAGGGCAGCAAGCACGTCAAGGGTGGCGCGTACGACGCGCTGGCGGTGATCGAATTGCGCCAGAGCCTGGAAGTCGAAGCCGCTGGCATCGCCGCCCAACGCGCTACGCCGCAGCAGTTACTGGCGATGCGTGAAGCGCTGGATGTGGCGAACGCTTCTGAAGCCGCGGATGCCGAAAGCGCCCAGGTGGATTTCGAATTTCATTTACAGATCGCCCAGTGCACCGGCAACAGCTTCTTTATCGATGCCATGGCCCATGTGGGCAATACGTTGATCGCGGTGGTTCAACAGGCCGGGCCAGCTGTCACGGCTGAGAATCGCGCCTTGGTGATTCGTGAGCGCGAGCAGATCTACGCAGCGTTGGCGCGCCATGATGCCGAAGCGGCCCGGGCTTCGATGCGGTTGCATTTGATCAACATGCTGCAGCGGGTGCGGGGAGCGGTTGAGTCGACGACGCAATAACCTCCACAAAACCTGTGTCCACCACACCCCCCTGTGGGAGCGGGCTTGCTCGCGAAGACGGCGACCCATCCAACATCACCGATTCAGACAGACCGCTTTCGCGAGCAGGCTCGCTCCCACAGTTTTGGTTGGTGGTGTTCACGAATTTTGTGCCCGTCACACATCCCCCTGTGGGAGCGAGCCTGCTCGCGATGACGGCGGCACATTCAGCATCACCGGTTCAGACAGACCGCTATCGCGAGCAAGCTCGCTCCCACAGTTTTTTGGTGGTGTTCACGGATTTTGTGTCCGCCATA
>NZ_JAXUDQ010000024.1:0-4961 GCF_034555295.1 Pseudomonas sp. N-137 | reverse complement strand
CCGGGCAAAGATGGTAACGCATCCGGCAGAATATCGTTGGTCGAGTTATCGTGCTAACGCACAATCAGAATCTTCGTATTTTATTATTCCGCATGCTCAGTACTTGTCGCTTGGGGGGTAAATATATCGACTGCAGAAGCTTACAGGGAGCTTTTTAGAAACGATTTGGGTGTAGGGCTGTTGACCAAATTCGAGCCGCGACCAATGGTAACTATGTGCTTGGTGGCTCGCGATTTGCTACTGAAATTGAAGCGATGATCGGACGGCGAGCTCAGCGGGGCCGCCCGGGGCGTCCAGGAAGGCGCTCATTGCCTTAGTTAGAAAACGTGGTCTGTCCCCGTTTCTTCATTGGGAACAACCCGGAAAAGGTAATTCCCGGGACTTTTGCTGGGCAAGGAGCGAATGGCGTACGGGGTGATGTGTTCTTCAGGATCAAAGGTAATGATGTGGTCGTTACTAAGCCTGATCGAACATTTGTGACTATCCTGAAGGATGGAGTAACTCAGAATCCATCTGTGCGGAGCGCATTGAAGGGAGGTGGCAGGTGATGAAACGCCCTGAGTTTATGATCTCTTGGTTGCCGACAGTATTTGGGAAAAAACTGCTATCAGTAAATGCCCTATTCCATATCTTTGCTTCAGAGAGGGATTTTTTCCCTCAAGAGATTGGCCTTCAATTTGATGATGCAGAGCTTGGGAAACTCTATGGTGGAAGTGATGGTGCTTCGCTATGTTTTTCTTTTCATCCCATTGTTGGTTGCGACTTGGGTGAATACGGTAGGCAAGATGTTTTTTGTGTCTCTGATGAGCTTTGTTTCTCCAATGTTGTGGGGAGGAGATTGGCTTCAGCTTCGCTTGTGCAGTCCTCGGCGGAGGAGGCAGTGATAGGCATTACTCTCTCATTTGATAATGGCGCGCGCCTATCCATTTTAAATTTAGGGGATGAGCTTTTTGTCTATGACGAGATTCCAGAAGAAATAATGATAAGTGAGGGGCTGGGCTTTATTTCTGTGAACTAAGAAAAAAATGGGAGCAGACCCTGAGGGGTCTCCGAATTTTCTTACAGAAAATCAATAGGGAGAACGGGGGTAGACCAAGTTTTCTGTGATGTATTTTGAAGGGCTGAACAGTAGGAAATATAAGGAGGTTATGAGTGGCTCTTACTTGGCGGCTAACTAGCTGATGTGCCTGTAAAAAATGACGAAGTTTGGCCTTGCCCTCTTGGGTGGAAAACCTGCTCCAAGAAGAGCTCTATTAGTTTTTTTGGTTTTTTAAGGATTATTCAATGCACTATTTCGGCACGTCCCTCCTACTATCCATGACATTGCTCCTGTCAGCCTGCAACACTACCCCCTACGACAAGGCTACCATCTACTACGACCGAACACAGTTTCCTGCACAACTTGTCAAGGACTACCCAGGACTGAACAGCCCTATTTTGCAACATGGCCGTTGCTCTCTGATCGTATCTACCCCGGGTTCGAATACCGGCACCTACTATTTCTGCACCTACGCGTTGACCGCCAATGATCTGTACGTTCAGGGTTGGGACACCAAGGCGTTGAAATACGTAGAGATCGCTCATGTGGATATATCGGCGCTTAAAAACATCGCCTTGCATACGATTTTTCGGAGCAGTCAGCTCCAGATGACGGAAGAACGGCGTCAATTGGCGTTGAGCGCGTCTATAGACGAGGGGGGCTATATCGACTCGGCAGCTACCAAGGAACTGTTTGAGGCAATTAAATGCAAGGGTGTGCCGGTGGTGAAAAGCGAAGGCATGATCAGCCTACCAGCGGGGCCCTCTCCGATGTTCATTCCTGTGGTTATTACTAAGTGAATAGAGAAAGAGCTGGCTGACCGTTTTACCGGCTAATGGGGATTCAAGAGTGCAGATTGGGAGGCGGATTATAGTCTGAACTGGGTCGATGAATTTTTAGAACGGTTCGAAAAAAGGAAAGGAAATAATGGGACAGACCACGTTTTCTGTGAGGCAAAAACGTGGTCTGTCCCCGTTTCTGTCAGGGGTAAAATAAAAATCGGCGACCTTGTAACAGCTATACAACCTTCACCTCAGCAAATGGCGAATTTTGGATTATGAAAACTTTAGATAGTCTGGGGATATTTTGGAGTGTTAAAGATGCGATAACTGGCGAAGTTTATCAAGACGAAGTCAGTGGTTTGGTTTTTTATGGATATTGGTCCTCGGGCTTTACTGAGGAGTTGGCTAAGGTCCTCCCTTCCTTTGAAGCTATTTGGAATGGAGGCGCAGAATTTAAGTCGCGATTGTGGAAGGGTGAGACGCTGAGTGATCTATCAATAGAACTTAGGATAAGATCCTGGCCGGCTGAGAGTGTATGGCCTCTTCTTATTCAGGCATCACTTGAGTGGTTCGTTAGTCGTGGTGCTACGATTGCTTGGTGCGGTACGGAATACAGCAGTCCGTCTATTAAGGTTTTTTGTGTCGATGATGATCAGTGGGATGGAAGTGTATATGCCGTTTATAGCGATAAAACAGGATTGCTTCTAGGCTCTGATTTGTCAGCCGAATATAGGGAGCTTGAGTCATTCGAGCTGGAAATGGCATATAAAATTGCATTCGGGATTTCGTAGTAGTAAAAAAGGGGTAACGGGGACAGACCACGTTTTCTGCAGATGACTTTAGAAGAAAGTGCAAAAAACGGGGGCAGACCACGTTTTTGTGATGTATTTTGAGGGGCTGAAACAGTAGGAAATATAAGGAGGTGATTTCTTTTGCTGGGTTGACTAAGCTTTTGACTCGACTTGTATGAGAAGGGCTCTCCCTATATGCCACGCAGAGCGCGCGTCTTGATACCGGGTGTACCCTTGCGAATAACGGGGACAGAGATTTACTGAATGGATATTCAAATAGATAGCTCGATTCGGGTTGCTATAAATTTAGTTGAGTTTGATGAGCGCATTCCTTCGATAAAGTTTTTTGTAGAAATTGTTGTCGATAAGTTTGAATTTTCTTTCTCGGTCAACATGGGGTGCTGGGTGGAGTGTGCTGTATTTGATGCGTTTGTTGATATGCTTAAACGGGGGAGGGTAGCGCGGATTGAAGATATGAATGATGACTTTTCGTTGTTGGTTGATGTTGAAAATAAAAAGTTGGTCTGGTCATGCGTCAAGAGGGATGTTGCGGGTAATGCGATAGGCGCTAGTGGGGAGGAGGTTTTAGTTGATGGCGCCGCGAGCCGAATTCTACAGGCGTTTGAAAATTATCCGAAGTGGTGGTGACTGAAATGGAGCATTAGATGTTGGTAGATTTTTAGATGGGGTTTGTAAAGTGAGTTGGCGACTTCCTGGGAGTAATAAAGGTCTGCTGTTTTTGGGGGGGCTTGGCTTGGCGATAGAAGGGGATTTGCTACGCTGAAAGCTTCCACGGAGCAGGAATAAAATATGCCCAGGATGGGACGTATTATTTTACCGATTACCCACTCCATGTCGTACAAGGTGCCATAACCGTCAGGTGGTGTTTGCCGTTGCCGGGAAGTAACGGGCACAGACCACGTTTTCTGTGAGGCAAAAACGTGGTCCGTCCCCGTTTTTACGTTTTTACAACTGCAAGCGTACGCGGACAAACTCGGAGGTTTGGGTATTAAAACAGCATGTGGCAACACTCTGGGCCGTTGTGCTGAGTTTAGAGCTGCTAATGAACTGCTTTTGAGCAATCCTAGCCTTAAGCTCAGTGATATTAAATTTACTCCTGCGATTCGTCCTCGAACAGGAGACGTAGTTCCGCGTTGCGAGAATTGCACAAATATATTTGGAGCTGAATAATGGAAATGGATGACGAGTTTTTGGAGATCAATGATTTAGATTGGTTTGCTTCGTGTAAAGATGGGTTTCTTGCGCATTTTGCGACTGGAGGAAAGGGGGACGTTCCGCGGTCAATAAGAAATTCTCTTTCTGAGTATGAGTTGATGTATGAGTATTTTTATTCGTTAAGTGAATGCTTTGAGGTTGAGGTGGTCGAAGAGAATCTCCCGGTATTTAGCTCTGAAGTTCAACGGAGTCGATACTTGCAGTCGTTTGTTTCTATGGCGAAGAAAGGGCTATTTAGTCATGATTTTGGTGGGGGAGGGTACAAGTTAGTCGCTAAACCAAAAAATGGTAAAAAGATATCCGAGCTGCCAATAGAAGTTTTAAATGTTATTTGCATGCTCTCAGTGGATTCTTGTGAAAGTGTGAAAAGTATTAGCGATTCTTGATGTTTTTACGGGTGATGAGCAGAAAAAAGATTTTGCACAAGAAAAAAGGGGGCAGATTCTGAAGGATCCCCGAGTTTTCTTACGAAAAATCAAGAGGTTGGAATATTGAAGAGACCTGCATGAGTCGGCAGCTTGTGTTGCACCACACAAAACAAGATCCCGCCCCATGCAGGCCATCCGATTCTTACACAGTGCGCTCGCTCAAGCACTTCCCGGTGTTCACTCTCGTCGCCTGAAAACGTTGATATGTTGTGTCAGAAAAGAAGGGGACAGATTTATTTTCTCTTTTGCTACGCTGAAAGCTTCCACGGATGAGTCATCCGCACCACGTTGTGCTACGTGGCCAAGAGCGGCGAGGTCAGGGTAGACGGAGGATTGATTTGAGAAAATAAATCTGTCCCCTTTTTCCCTTTTTCCTAATCCTGATACAAAAGAAGTTTGGCATATTCAGCCTTTAAGGTAGCTAGTGATGTGTGAATTTAATCTGCGGGCTATATATTTTCTATTTGGAAGAAAACGGGGACAGACCACGTTTTTTGTAATGTATTTTGAGGGGCTGAAACAGTAGGAAATATAAGGAGGTGGTGTCTTTTTCTGGGTTGACTAAGCTTTTGAATCGACTTGTATGAAGGACTTTTCCTATATGCCACGTAGAGCGCGCGTCTTGATACCGGGTGTACCCTTGCATCTAATTCAGCGAGGGAATAATCGATCGGTTTGTTTTTTT
>NZ_JAXUDQ010000022.1:0-791 GCF_034555295.1 Pseudomonas sp. N-137 | reverse complement strand
AGGGCTACGCTTTCGCAGGGTGTTTTGTTTTCGGAGGCCATCATTATGAGCGAGTCAGCGCTGATCGGGATCGATCTCGGTAAACACAGTTTCCACCTGCACGGCCAAGACAAATTGGGCCGAGAGGTGTTTCGCAAGAAGTTCTCGCGTCAACAGATGATGACGCTCTTCGGCAATCTGCCGGCCTGTACCGTGGTGATGGAAGCTTGTGCCGGGGCGCATTTCGTCGCTCGCCAGCTGATGGCCATGGGGCATGAAGCCAAACTGATTTCCCCGCAATTCGTCCGCCCCTTCGTCAAAGGCAACAAAAATGACTTCGTGGATGCCGAAGCCATTTGCGAGGCGGCTTCGCGTCCATCGATGCGCTTCGTTTCGCCTAAAACCGAGGCACAGCAGACGCTTTCCGTTCTGCATCGCCTGCGCGAGTCGCTGGTACGCGATCGCACCAAAACCGCCAATCAAATGCATGGTTTCCTACTGGAGTTCGGCATCAGCCTGCCCAAGGGCCTGGCGATCATGAAGCGGTTGGCGAGTATTTTGGCTGAGCATGAGTTGCCCGTTCGGTTGACAGTGCTGTTACAGCGCTTGCATGAGCATTTCTGTTATCTGGATGAACAGATCAAGGCGCTGGATAAAGAGCTGGCAAGCCAACTGGCCGACGATGATCTCGGCAGCCGCTTGCTGAGCTTGCCGTGTGTCGGGCCGATCACCGCCAGCCTGCTGGCTGTAGAGATGGGGGACGGCAGGCAGTACCGATGCAGCCGTGACTTCGCCGCCTCCGTGGGCTTGGT
>NZ_JAXUDQ010000021.1:0-543 GCF_034555295.1 Pseudomonas sp. N-137 | reverse complement strand
CCAGACCGCCGGCAGCATGGTCACCCAGACGTAGCGCTGGCGCTTCATCTTGATCAGTACCACGGTGCCGAGCATCAGGGCGATACCGGCCAGCATCTGGTTGGAGATGCCGAACAGCGGCCACAAGGTGTTGATGCCGCCCAGCGGATCGATCACGCCCTGGTACAACAGGTAGCCCCACAGCGCCACACAGCCGGCGGTGGCGATCAGGTTGGCGACCCAGGATTCAGTCCGCTTGAGGGCTGGTACGAACGAGCCCAGCAGGTCCTGCAGCATGAAGCGCCCGGCACGGGTGCCGGCGTCTACCGCCGTGAGGATGAACAGCGCCTCGAACAGGATTGCGAAGTGGTACCAGAACGCCATGGTGTTCTCACCCGGCAACACCGAGTGCAGGATCTGCGCGATCCCCACCGCCAGCGTCGGCGCACCGCCGGCACGGGCCAGGATGGTGGTCTCGCCGATGTCATTGGCCACCGCCTGCAGCGCTTCGGGGGTGATTGCAAAGCCCCAGCTGCTGACAGTCTGCGCCACGCTCACCACATC
>NZ_JAXUDQ010000020.1:0-582 GCF_034555295.1 Pseudomonas sp. N-137 | reverse complement strand
CGTCGATCGAATGGACAGTTCCGTGCGCTCGCTAGGTAACCAGGTTGCGGAAAGCACAGGTTTGTAGGTGTAGAAGTTATTGCTGGTATTGGCCAGGCGCGTGGCGTCGTATTCACCCGTGGGCAGGGTGACCTCAACCGCAGCCGCCAAGGTCAGGTTTTTCCCCATGTCCCACAGAACAATCGGGGCGAAGGTGGTATCCCCCCAACTTGAGCGCTGATCGCTCACGCCGAACATACTGACGTGCAGAATGTTGTAAGGACGCGCCACGTATCCTCCCAATCGCCCGCCCAGTACCCAGAACGGGCTGAGGTAGTCCAGGCGCGGGACAAAGGTGTCAGAAGATATTTTTACCTCGGAGACCTTTCCGCCCAGTGAACTCATGTTCAGCTTTTTTGCTTCGTAGTGGTTGTAATAGATGTTGAACGCAAACATGTTGTCGGGGAGGTTGTTCACATCCAGGGGCAACATCATGACCCCGTCGGTGCCAGGGCTGATGTTATCCACGCCACCTTCAGTTGCGTGAGCGGTGAGGCTGACGAGTGAGGCGAAGGCGATACTGCTGACCAGGTGCAAGGGTTG